>PLCO01000045.1 GCA_003134815.1 Acidobacteriaceae bacterium
TGGCATCCTCGCTGGCCTTGCAGATGAGCTGCCGCAGACGATGGAAATAATACGCCGCGGTCGTCTTGTTGACCCCCACCAGAACGCCCGCCGTGCGGGCTGTCGTACCCGCAACAAAGTGCTCCATCAGCCGTAACTGTTGGCTCCAGAGCAGGCGGCTCTTGTGCATCTTCGCCATCCTAGAAAATCTAGCTCTTCGCTAGTTATCTAGGACAGCCCCTTATTTTTTGTGTGATTTTGGACCTCCGAAGACAGTGGTTAGGGGGTAGTGGTTAGTGATTAGAAAGGCGGAGAGTGAAGGGGCAGCGGAGTCGGCGGAGCTAGCGGAGTTAGCGGAGTTAGCGGAGTTAGCGGTGCTAAAGAAGCGGATCATGGGACCATTGTGCGCCAAAGCCGCGTAATTATCGGCAAACTTCGCGGAAGTATTTGCGGAGTGTTTTCAGTGGTTTACCCGTGAGGCGACGGTGTTTGGGTCTTGACTTTTCGCGAGGCGGCTGTGGGGTGACCCCCTTGCGTGCTCTGTGTCAGTTTAGGGGGTCACTCCAGGCAATGCCGTGCATGGGTACGGCTCAGGTAGAGCTTGAGGCAATCATTGGCCAAGCCCTCCGGGAAAAAGGAAGGCCGGCGAGCGTGGAGCTCTAGATCGCGATTGGCAATGGTCGCCAGTGCATCCCGCAGCAACACCGCAGCGCGCGATACGGCGTACTGCAACCGGGAGCAGATGGCTCCTGGGGGCGACCGGAGAGTTTTGGGCGGCAAGTTTGCAGGAACTGAGTAAGTCTCCAGGCTTCGGAGGTTCCCAAGCGCCACGGTTTAGCGACACGCCCAGGCTCAGGCCGCTTTATAAAACGCGGCGGCGTCCGGAGACCAGGTTGAAGACCAGGATGATCAACGCGACCACCAGCAAAAGGTGAATCAGGCTACCGGCTATGTGAAAGCTAAAGCCCAGAAGCCACAAAACCAGAACGATGACGAAGATTGCCCAAAGCATATGCAACACCTTTTCTCGATTGCGCACGCCTGAGACGGGAACTCCGGCTCAGGCGCGCCCAACACGTTTACAAGCAACAATTAGTTTGATGCAATTGCCTGTGCTTTTGCGTCTCTCACCGCATCAAGAAATCGGTCTGCCGATGCAGGCGTCGCCACTTCGCCGCGCAGAACGCGGTGTGTAGAGACCTCATGCCCGTAGTAGGCATCCATGGAATCGTCGTCGCGGCGAAGATTTGCCCCGGTCAGAGTGAGCCCGGCAAACAGGCCTTTGGCCCGCGAGTAGGTAAGGACTTGAGTATCCAGCTTCCAGCTGGTATTGGCTGAGGCATGGCGTCCCACCGGTCCGGCGGCCGCAGAAGCGTCCGCTCCGATTTGGAAGTTGCTGGACATCATCCGCTGCATCCCTCTGTCGCCCTGAAAAACCATGACCAGATCCACGCCTTCGACGCCGATCTGCAATCCCCAGTTCCCGCCAGTGATCGCAAAGAACGCCGGAGCGCTCCATCCGTTTGCTGTACGGCACGTGGCTACGCCCCTGCCGTTTTCAGCACCAAACACCAGGCCACCCTTGATCATGTGCGGCACGACGGCAATGCACCTGGCATGCTCCAGCACTTCTTCCGGAATGCCATTATCCGGCGCGGCCATGATCTGGTGCAGCACCAAGGTTGCATTGTCGAGCCGGTTCTGCACATCTTCGGGAGTTTCAGCCCAGGCAGTAGTTGCAACGCCCAGACCGACCAACGCTACTAACGTCACGAATCTTTTCATGAATTTCACCTTTTTCTACCCATGCGCAGCGTCACCTTCATATTGCGCACTGAGGCGCACAAGGTATCCTCACTCTAGAGGCGTTGACGAGCAATGTCTGAGCAATAGGACTCTCTCGATGAATGGCGGCCGAACAATCGATGGGGCGGGCCAATCAGCCGATGCGGCGGGACGTGTTTTCGAGACGGACTTCGCAATTTCGCGAGGGCAATGCCGCGGTAATCCGGCAAAACCCGTTCACAGGTCCTTGCGTCGCCAGTGATTGCGACGCTTACAAGTGCCGGAAACATCTGGGCGTCTTGAAAAAATCTGGAAATGTGAGCAATATTGAACAGACAGCCCCGACCCTGTGGGTAAAGTGTTGTGCTACAGTCCCGCTGGGAGTGTGCAGGGAAGCGGAAGCAGTGAATGTTCAATTGAATGAGCAGCTTGCTGGATCATAGGCCCGCATTCCTGTTGCCTATGCCAAGCTGGCTGTGCAAGGAATGCAGATTGAAGCGCAACAGGGCCCCGTTCTTCCAGCAAGGCCCTGTCCTTTCGCTGCATTTTGAAAGGAGGCTTGCCGGATGGTTGAGCTCGCTAAACCTCCATTTGATACCGCGGCCTTTCTGATGAACGCCGGGATGGGGCGAAGAATCGTCCAAATTGAGCCGAGGCAAACTTTCTATTCACAGGGAGACCCGGCCGATTTCGTGTTTTATCTTCAATCGGGTCGGGTAAAGATCGCGGTCGTCTCACAAGCGGGCAAAGAAGCCACCATTGCGATCGTCTCAGAAGGCGACTTTGTGGGAGAGGGTTCGCTGGCCGCAGTGCCGGGATTGCGATTGTCCACGGCTACCGCCATTACCGCCTGCACCGCCATGAAGATAAGCCGGGACGAGATGATCCGCGTGATGCACGAGGAGCGTGACTTCTCCGACCTGTTCATGAAGTTTCTCTTGACTCGAAGTATGCGTATCCAGGCAGATCTTGTCGATCAGCTTTTCAACTCCAGTGAAAGGCGTTTGGCCCGAGTTCTCCTATTGATGGCGGAGTTTAGCCGCCCCGGTGAACAACAGCGGCTGATTCCCAAAATCTCGCAGGAAACTCTGGCAGAGATGGTTGGCACCACCCGCTCCAGGGTCAGTTTCTTCATGAACCGCTTTCGCAAGCTTGGTTTTATCGATTACGACGGCCGCATCCGAGTCCACAGGTCGCTGCTGAACGTAGTTCTGCACGATAGACTGCCTAGTGACAGTGGCGATGAACCGGACCTTCCCGGCATCCCCGAAGAGTAACTCCGAGCCAGTCGAAGGCTTGCCGGGCAATCCCAATACAAAATTTGATCGTCTCGCGATTTTCCAGACCGGATCGCTCCGCCTGGACTGGCGAAGTTGCGGTCTGGATTCTTTGCGGTGCAACTGGTCGAAACTGCTCAGACTCGAATGATCTGAGCCACTACGCTCAAAAAGGTTGGCGCAGGCAAATTGCGGCCACCAACGATGGCGAGCGAAATCACAGAGGTCGAGCTGGTTAAGCGGCCTTGTACAGAGAGAAAGCTACATGATCTTCGATCGAGGCTCCGAGGACGTATTTCCGTGCCTTTGTCGAAGCTGAACGAGTTAAAACCACGGAGGTGGACAAATGAACAGCAATCAAGTGAACGGTGCGGTCGACGATGTGGTGGGAAGCATCAAACGGAAAGCAGGCAAGTTAACTGGCAATACGCCGCTCCAGGTGAAGGGCATTGCCCAGCAGGTAAGGGGAAAAGCTGAAAACACGCTCGGGAAAGCCCAGGATATAGTGCGTAGATCGGACCGGGAAACCAGGGCGCAACAAGACACACGCCCGTAATTGGAGTAGACCAACTTCCCTTTGCCGAAATCAGCCCCATCGCGTTGGCTTCGATCGCTGCTGAAGTCGCTAGGGCCCGGGGTCATCACCGGTGCTGCGGACGACGACCCATCTGGCATCGCTACGTATACCATTGCCGGCGCGCAGCTGGGGACCAAGCTACTGTGGACCGCATTGCTTACCTGGCCGATGATGGCCGCAGTGCAGATGATGTGCGCCCGCATCGGCAAGGTGACGGGACAGGGCCTGGCTGGAAATCTTAAGCAGCGGTTTCCAAAATGGCTGCTGCTTGTCTTTGTCATAGCCCTTTTGATTGCCAACACAATCAACATCGCCGCTGATCTGGCCGGCATGGCGGATGCAGCGTCGATGCTGTCCGGCGTAAATTCCCACTGGTTTGTCGTGGCGTTCGCGCTTCTCATCTCATGGGCAACCATCCGGCTGCAGTATGACCAGATCGCGAATGTGCTGAAGTGGCTGGTGCTGGTTCTGTTCGCATATCCAATTACAGCGTTTGTGGTGGGAGCGGACTGGGGCCAGGTGCTGCGCGACACTCTCATTCCGTCCATCCCGCACACCAGAAACGAATGGGCGACGCTGGTGGCGATCCTTGGCACCACAATCAGCCCATATCTTTTTTTCTGGCAGTCAAGCGAGGAAGTTGAAGAGGAAAAGTCGGCTGGCCAAAGTTCACTCGCCCAACGCAAAGGAGCCACCGAAGAAGAGCTTGAATTAAGAAACATCGACGTTGGCGTGGGCGCATTTTTCTCGAACATGGTGATGTTCTTCATCATCCTGACCACGGCAGTCACACTCAACCGGCACGGCATCATGAATATTGAAACTTCACGACAAGCGGCTGAGGCCCTGCGGCCGTTCGCCGGCAACTTCGCCACAACCTTGTTCACGGTCGGTATTGTCGGAGTCGGGTTTCTTGCCATCCCCACGCTGGCAGGATCGGCCGCATACGCCTTCGCAGAGACACTGGGATGGCGACAGGGCTTAGGCAAGAAACTAAAACAGGCGCGCTGGTTTTACGCCCTGATTCTGGTCTCGACAGGAGTGGGTGTCGTGCTGGACTTTATCGGCATCAACCCGGTAAAGGCGCTCTACTGGACGGCGGTCATCAACGGATTGCTGGCGCCTTTTCTTCTTGTAGCAATCCTTATTGTCGCTTCGAACAAGAAACTGATGCAGGGCCAGCCGAGTTCCCGCCTGGGATGGGCAGTTGTTGCGCTTACGACAATTGCCATGTTTGCAGCGGGCATTGCGATGTTTGTTGTGTAAGACGCAGGGCTAAGCGCCCTCGCGAGCTCTGGAAGCCCGGGCCGCCGAATTATGCATGGCACGTTTCTCGGCGGCGTCGGTCTTGCGAAGGCCGCGAAACTTCCAGATCCCAAAGAAAGTGCCGGCAACGAGCAGCCCCACGAACACAGCGATCAGCGGGGTCGACCATTTCTGGAGCGTAACTGACCACAGGCGAATGGCATGGCGTCCGTAGGCGACGGCGAGCCAGGCAACGAAGGAGTAACGCAACGTGCGAGCGGCGCCGTAAACGACGAAGAAGCGGAGGCGCGAGACGCCCAGCGCGCCGGAAGCGAGCGCAAATGGCAAGAGCGGAATCGGCGGAGGAAGCACGGCGGGAAGAAAGACGGCGAGGATGCGGTGACGCTCCACCCATCCGGTGACTCGGCCAAGAAGACGAGCCGGAACGTGGCGATGCAACGCCGCTTCACCCCCTTTGCGACCAAGGTCCCAGGTGGCATATCCGCCCACAAGGCTGCCGGCAATGGCCATCGCCGTAAGCAACCACGGATCTTCTCCATGCGCCACCAGCCAGAGCAAAAGCAGGTCAGTGCTACCGGGCAGAGGCAGAGGAATAAAGGAGGAGTCGACGACAGCAACCGAGAAGAGCCCCAGCGCTCCCAGGTGCGTGAGCCAATGCGGCATCGACGAGGGATGCGCATGGGGCGCTAGAAACAGGCCTGCTTGTCGAACAAGAGTCCTCATATATAGGTGCACGGCAAACAAGAACTCGTCTTCCCATCCATGCCGAATGATTCAAAATCCTCCGCGGCCTCTCACGAGTCCGCGGAGGATCGAGGGTTATATTACTGCAGGCTACCCGTTGTGGCATTTGCCGGGCTTCCGATTGCCTCGCCCGATACCACCAGTTCCACTCTCCGATTCTCTTGACGTCCGGCGGAGTTGTCGTTCGAAGCTACAGGCGAACTGTTCCCAAATCCCGTTGCGCTGACTGTGTTTGCCGTTACGCCCTCCTGCACAAGGTAATCGCGAACACTTCCCGCGCGGTTTTCCGAGAGCTTCTGATTCATCTGATCGCCGCCAACATTGTCGGTGTATCCGCCGACAGCGATGTTGAGTCCTGGGTACGCGATCAATATTCCCGCAACCTTGGCCAGCTTCTCCCGCGCGCCGGGCTTTAACGAATACTGGCCGGTGTCAAATAGAACATCGGACATGCTGACGATAAGCCCGCGCGCGCTGTCGCGCGTTTCAAGGATCAGGTTGAGTTGCGCCGACAATTGCGCGCGCATTGCGGCCTTTTCACGAATGGCGTTCTGTTCGCTATCCTGCGCTTGCTCGGCAGCCATGCGGGATCGATCCGCATCGGCCTGAGCCGCGGCAATTGCCGCAGCCGCTGCATTCTGGCTTGTGACCAGTGCATTTTGAGAGTTTGCCGCATCGGCTAGCGCCGCAGCCGCATCGGACTGAGCCTTCTCTTTCAGGCGGGTTGCCTCATCGGCTTGCAACTGTGACCGCGCCTGAGCATCGGCTGAAGCCTGGCGCTCGCTTGCCCGGCGATCGTCTTCAATCCTTTTGACTGCTATTTCCCGCGCATCCTCCGCGGTCTGCACGGTCTGCCTGGACTTCGCAATCAGCTGTTTCTGATTTGAGTTTTTTTCCGTCGCGTATCCGTCGGCACTGTTCATCAGCTCAACAGCATGCTGATAACTCTCGGCGGCGTACATCTCGGCGCCCTCGGACTTTGCGATGCGAACCGCATTCCGCGCTTCCAGGAACTCCAATGGCAGCTTGGCGTCCAGAACCACAGGGTCGAATTTGTATCCGGTCGGGATATAACCGCCGCGCTCCATGAGTTCATATTTCGCATGGACCGCTTCGACTTTTCCCTCGGTGTCAGCGCTGACAACATTCTCGAGCACGACAACATTGCTGGGCTCGTGGACGGCAAAATAGGGCTCGGCGGTGACGATCAGCGCGAATGCCTGGAGATTGGTGGTGGCAGTCAGCTTGCTGCGATCGTTGTCGCCGACCAAGACTTCTCCAAGGTTCACTGCGTGGCCGTCAGGTGAAATCGCCCACATCACATAAGTCAGATACTCGGTGCCGAAGGTGGTGGGGCTTTGCAAGTTGCTAAAGGTTGCTTCCACTTCCATGGTGCCGCGTTTGCTGCGCACTTTGGCTTTTCCGTCGGCTGAAGGCAGCAGAGCGGTTCCAGCCAGATCCACGTCCGTGGCTCCGCCGCGATGCTGATAGTCAATCGCGTCGACGGTGCGACTGATTTCGTCCACGACATAGGTGGGCCTCGGTTGAGTAGGCGCGAGGGCGATCGAATCCTGAGGGCTGGCCTGAGCAAACGCGCTCAAGCTTAGTACGCTTCCAATCACGAACAAGAACGTGTGTTTCACGATATCTCCTACAGTCAAAAGACTGCCGTATTACTGAGTTGTCCTGGGTTGTGTAGCTTTTGTTTGTTGCGAGCTGTCAACGCCCGACGCGGAAATTATGGAGGTGATCGAAGACCCCGTAGAGGTTTGCAATCCACAACACCAAAACGAGGACCACCACGCCGTTCAGGATGGATTTGATTTGGCCCTGCATGGGGATGAACCTGTTTACAACCCATAACAGAAGGCCCGCTGCAACGAGTGTGATGAGGACAGTGGAAAGTGGCATATGGTGTTCTCCATTCATATCTCGGATTCGATACCGTCAAGGCATCGTCGAGAAGTTACTTAGCGTTGAAGCCTTCAGACAAGAGGAGAGCGATCACTCCGCTTCATCCTCATTCTTCCAAGTGAATGGAGAAATAGCTGAGCTAGAATGCTCATCCGACGGCGCGCAGGAGACAATATCTACATTGGAGCGAACTGGTGCGATCAGAGACAGATAGGGCGGTTTTTGGGTAGTGCTCTAATTCGGCAGTGCCCTAATTTGAAGTCCACAGGCTCAATCTCCAATCGTGGCGAGCAAAGTGCCGTGAGCCCATTCTGATTTGTCACAATAAATCAATCGGAGGCCGCAGTGGACAAAGAGAACAGACCCGAGGTCAACGAACCCAAGCTTCCACCACCCGCGCCCATCAGAAGCCCGGACCAGTAGACGCCGCGCCAACAACACCAGCCACCACACAGCACCTCGCTGCAGTCGAGAAGCATATGAGCGGATTTGAAGAATCCACTCTTCTATGGGCTCGAATCGCTGTAGTTATGTCTGCCCTCGCCGCAATTTTTGTCTGCGCTCAGTGGTGGGAAATGCATAAGGGAGGAATTGACACTCATGATTTGGCTGTTGCTGCGAAGGACCAAGCTGCGACTGCCAAGTCGCAAGCTGAGGAATTGAAGAAGCAAGCTGCGGATACTCACGATCTTGCTATTCAGGCCAAGAATCAAGCCGACCGGACGAAGGATTTGGTTGACCAAATGAAGGCTCAAGCAATAGAAACGACAACAATTGCGAAAACCGCAGAAGAACAACTTACCGCTTTCAAGGATGTTCAGGCCGCTCGCTTGTCGATTGAAGATTTGCAGGTTAGTACTGACGGTACTCAGCTTAGCTATGTACTGGTCAATAGGGGAAATTCCATTGCGCTCGATATCAGCGAAGGCGGAAGAGGAGGAGAATTTAAGAATTGGGACGATCCTAAAGCGCAGATCGCTCAGTTTGATAAAGAAATGGCCCCTCCTCCGAATAACGGATATACCTTGGCTCAAGGGGATCGACAATCTCGCGTGCTTACAATCCCGCCAAAGAAGGATTGGTGGAGCTACAACGCGTTTTTTTACCAGGATATCTTCGGACGCGAAAACGAGGCGCTTTACTGTTGGTTTCGGCGGAGGCCCTTCTTTAGAGCCGGATTCCGTTGCCCACAAAACGTTACAGCTAATGAGAAAGCAAACAAAGGAAATCCAAATTAGGATGCCACCGGCTTTTGCAGCGATTTGAGCTAATGCGATGAAGCTGGGACTCGACTTTGCGAAAACAATGCGATTATTCGGACGCGCCGTCGGCGCTGGGATTATGCCAACTGTCGCCGACGGCAATGAGCGCATCAGCCTCTTTCGGCCCCCAGGTGCCGCGCTTGTATCGGCGAACCCGATGATGGTTCTTGAGGACCCGATTAACGACTGCCCATGCGGCTTCAACCGCGTCCTCGCGAGTAAAGAGCGCTCCATCGCCTTTCATGGCGTCGCCAAGAAGGCGTTCGTAAGGCGTTTCCTCCCCCGGCTGCTCATCTGAGAGGTAAAGCTCTCGCTCCTCTCCGATGAATTCCTGACCTGCCAGCTTCACGCGGGCAGCCAGCGCGATCGCCGAGTTTGGCGAGAGCCGAAAACGCAGGTAATTCGACTTGCTATTCGCCTGCACGGCATCGGCAAAGAGCTTCTGCGGGGGCCGCTTCAGCTCGACCAGAATCTCGGTCGCAGTAGTTGGGAGATATTTCCCCGAGCGCAAATACCAGGGCACTCCATCCCAGCGCCATGAGTCAATGAAGAGCCGCACGGCGCAGTAGGTTTCGACGTCTGAACGCTTCGCCACGTCCGGCTCATCACGATAACCCAAATATTGGCCGCGCACCACATCGTCGGGCTTTAGCGGGCACATCGCTTTAAAGACCTTAGCTTTTTCGGTTTGCACATCTCCAAAATCTCGCCCCGCGGGAGCTTCCATGGCCAGGAGCGCGACGATCTGGAAAAGATGATTCTGGATCACGTCGCGAAGACAGCCTGCTGTCTCATAAAACGCGCCGCGCCCGCCTACGCCGAAATTTTCCGCCAGAGTGATCTGGATGCTGGCCACGTAGTTGCGGTTCCAAATGGGTTCAAGAAACGAGTTGGCGAATCGAAAATAAAGAATATTCATGATCGCTTCCTTCCCGAGGAAGTGATCGATGCGGAAAATGGAGTCTTCAGGGAACACCGAATGCGCAACCTGGTTTAACTCGCGCGCAGAGGCCAGATCGCGCCCAAACGGCTTTTCGACGATTACGCGCGCATTCTCGGCCAGCTTCGCGGCTCCCAGTCCTTTAATGACGGTCTCGAAGAGCGCGGGCGGAATTGCCAGGTAGTGCGCGGGGCGCCGTGCTTTCCCGAGCGCAGCTTTAATCGCTTTGAAGGTGTTGCTATCTGTATAGTCCCCGCTCACGTACTGCAGCAAAGACAAAAGCCGCTGCAGCGCGCGCTTGTCATCGATTCCGCCCGCTCGCTTAATGCTGTCCGTCGCGCGCCTGTGCAGCCGTTCCAGACTCCATTTTGGAAAGGCAACACCGATTACCGGAACCTTGAGTGTGCCGCTCTTCACCATCGCGTAGAGCGCCGGGAAGATCATTTTATGGGCCAGATCGCCCGTCACGCCAAACACCACCAGAGCGTCGGACTGCGACTCGGCCATTACGCGCCTTCCTTCGCAGCAGCAGTTTTCTCCTGATGGCCGCCGAATTGGAATCGCAGCGCGGACAACAGCTTGTCGGCAAAGGTGTCTTCGCCGCGCGAACTGAACCGCTCATACAGCGCGGCACTCAATACGGGGGCCGGAACCGATTCGTCGATCGCAGCGGTAATGGTCCAGCGTCCTTCACCCGAGTCTGAAACACGGCCGGCAAATTTTGCGAGATCCGGGCTATCGAGCAGCGAGATAGCGGTCAGATCCAGAAGCCAGGATGAGATCACGCTGCCGCGACGCCAGACCTCGGCGATGTCGACAAGGTTCAAGTCGTATTGGTACACCTCAGGATTACGCAGAGGCGTAGTTTCGGCGTCGACAGTTTCCTGCTTCTTGCCGACGTTGGCATGGTGCAGAATGTTCAACCCTTCAGCGTACGCGGCCATGATTCCGTACTCGATTCCGTTGTGCACCATCTTCACAAAGTGTCCCGCGCCGTTGGGCCCACAGTGCAGATAGCCGTGCTCAGCGGTACCGCCCACCTTTTCACGTCCCGGCGTGCGCGGCGCGGAATCGATGCTTGGCGCCAATGCGGAAAAAATTGGGTCGAGGCGCTGAACCACATCCTGTTCGCCGCCGATCATCAGGCAATAGCCACGATCAGCCCCCCACACTCCGCCACTGGTCCCCGCGTCCACATAATGAATGCCTTTAGGCTTCAATTCTCCGGCGCGGCGAATGTCGTCGCGATAATAGGAGTTCCCGCCATCAATGACCACATCGTCCGACTCGAGCAGCGGGGTCAGGCCCTTGAGCGTTGCATCAACCACGCCGGCCGGCACCATCATCCAGACGGCGCGAGGCGTTTTCAACTTTTTTACGAAGTCTTCGATCGAATTCGCGCCAATCGCGCCTTCCTTGGCGAGCGATTGCACGGCATCTGAATGAATGTCGTAGACAACGCAGTGATGCCCCGCCCGCATAAGACGCAGGACCATGTTGTTTCCCATCCTGCCTAAGCCGATCATGCCTATTTCCATGGATTCACCCTTTTCTCAAGTTCACCAAAGCTCTTGGCCCCAGACCGATCGCAACGCCCGTTCGCAACCCGTTCGCAACACATGGAGGGGCTAAGGTTTCGATCACATCTTCATATATCGATTGTTACGTTTAGATGCTGAAATGGCAATAAGCCTTTGCCTGGGCCGACCATTTTGAGCGTGCCCGATTTTTTACGCCTGCCCTGGTCAGCGCCGCGGGATCAAAGACAGATCGCCACTCATAATGAAGACGGCGAGCGCTACGGCCATGAGAAAAGCACACACCCAGAAGCGCCAGTCGCGGTGCATTCGCTGCCAGTAGGGACCGGGGTTAGTTTCACCATGGTCGCCGCTATGTCCTTCAGTGAAGTGCCGGTTTCCTGTCATATTGGCTCCAGTCTTCTTGGCGCATTCTACAAAGTAGCGCTATGCGAGTCTACTCTGCACAGCGGAGGGCGCGCCGCAAAGCCTATGGCTTTGGCGTTTCCGCGGTGGTGACCTGAACTGGCGGATCGGCGTCGGTTGTGGACGAGCTAACCGCCGGCGCCGGCGTTGCGGCCGGTATCTCGGTTCCTGCAGGATAAATGAGAATCTGGATCGAGCCCCAATCTGCTTCGGGATTTGCGCCTGTCTGTTTGCCCACTCCCAGCGTCTTGAGTTGGCTGTCGTCAAATCCAAAATTTTCGACCAGATACTCTCGTATCACCATCGCCCTGGCTTCGCTCAGAACGAGATCCTTCTGAGTATCGCCATCCATACCAGTGGAGACCACGATGACAGCAACTCCGAATTGAGTTTGTGCCAGGAAGTCGCCTGCGTCTTTAAGAGTTTTCGGGTCTTTCATCTTGGCCGTATTGCGGTCATCGAACAGTTGCCTGGCTGCGTAAGTAAATGTCTTCACTGCCGTAGCCTGCGGCAGCCCGCCGATCCTGTTTGCCGCCAAATCGGCAGAATCTTCGTACCCGCGTTTCTTGAAATACCCGCTCAGGAAGAAGTTATGTTTCAAGGCTTCCATATTCTCCTGGAAGTCCGTTACGCCGGCTTGCGCCTGCACCATCGTGGCCTGGAGCGTGGCCGTAGTCTGTTGCAGGTTGTTATAGACTTGCTTGTCGTTCACCAGCGATCCCACGGTTCCCTGCCCCGAATCGATCTTGGCGCTTATCGAATTCAGATGCGCAGTGGCCAAAGTTGTGTTCAGGATGGCCTGTTGGCTGCTATCGAGGATCGCGCTCGCTTTCGTGAGCAGCTCTCCCATCTGCAGCGGGGGCACACTCTGAATGGTCTCGCCATCTTTAACCTCGGCTTGTCCGGCGGATCCAAACGAAATCGCCACGTATTGATTGCCCAGCATCCCCTCGGTTTCGATCGAAGCCACTGAATCACTCTTGATAATCGCGTGCGTGGATCTGGCGAGCTCCATGATGACGGTGACCTTCTCGCCCGGCATCTTTGGCAACGCGATGCCGGTCACCGTTCCGCTGTGCACACCGCCCACCTGCACGTCAGCTCCGACAGCCAGGCCCGCGACATTGTCGAATTGCGTCTTCAGTTGGTAAGTGGAGCTAAATAGATACTCCTTGCTCCCGATGATGAACACCCCGGCAGCAAAAACTGCCAGCGTGGCAACGATGAACGCACCCAACCTCGCCAATCTCGACATAAGTCCTCCTACGATTGCTTCAGAAACTCCTTCACAAAGCCGATGTCGCTTTGTTGAAGGTCTTCAAACGTGCCCTCGATCACTACGTCGCCCTCATTCAGCAGTGCGAGACGGCCTGCGATCGTCCTTGCACTATGCAGATCGTGCGTCACTACGATGGACGCCATCTTGCGCTCTCTCTGGAGCTGGAGAATCAGCTCGTCGATTTCGCCGGAACTGATGGGGTCGAGGCCGGCTGTCGGCTCGTCGAGCAGCAGAATCTCCGGCTCGAGGGCCAGCGCACGCGCCAGGCCCACGCGCTTTTGCATTCCGCCTGAGATATCGGACGGCATCTTATCGATGTCGCTGTCCATGCCCACTTCGGCTAGCAACTGCCTTACACGGTCAGCTCGCTCGGACTTGGGCATGTCTCTGCGATGGTGCTCAAGGGGGAAGGCCACGTTCTGCTGAACGGTGAGCGAATCGTAAAGCGCTGCCTGCTGAAACAGGAAACCCATCTTTTTTCGGATTTCTCCCATGGGGTCAATCGCCAGGCCGGCAATCGTCTGCCCATGAATGCGGATAGTTCCAGAGTCTGGCGTATCGAGGCCAATGATGAGCCTAAGCAGGACGCTTTTCCCCGTGCCACTGCGCCCGAGCACGGCCAGGGTTTCTCCCTGGTTCACGCGCAGGCTGATCCCATTTAGGACGTTGTGACCGGCGAAGGACTTGTACACTTTCTCAACGGCAACGACATGCGCAAGACTGCCTTGCTCTGGTTCCGCTTGCTTCGTCGCAATGTCATACGATGTGGCCATATTTGTCTCAAGCGTGCTTCAAACAGCGGTTAATGAAAGACGACAAGGATGAATTTCACCAGGACAACGTCGGCCAGGATAAGGAAGAGCGAGGCCAGCACCACCGAGTTGGTGGCTGCGCGGCCCACACCTGCAGCTCCTCCGCGCGTGCGCATTCCCTGGAAGCAAGCGATAAGCCCGATGATCAGGCCGTAGACAGCGGTCTTGAATGTCGGTGGCACGAAGGCACCAAAAGTGGCGCCCTTAAAGCCGTTTGCGATGAACTGATGGAATGACAGCGGTTCAACTATAGCCTGCGCAAACCAGCCAGTCAGCAAGGCAAATGCGTCGGTGGCAATGGTCAGCAGCGGCAGCATCAGGATGCAGGCCAGTATTCGTGTCGCGGCCAGCAGCCTGTAAGGATTGATTGCGGAAGCTTCGATAGCGTCAATCTGCTCGGTCACTTTCATCGATGCCAGTTCCGCGCCCATTCCCGCGCCTACGCGCCCGCTTACGACGAGGCCGGTAATGACCGGCCCCATGACTTGAATCACGGAGTACACGAGAGTGACAGGAAACATCGATTTGGCGCCGAATCGACTTAGACTGTAGCGGGCTTCAAGCGAGAGGATAACGCCAATTGCGGCGCCTGCCATGGCGACCAACGGCAGAGACTTCGACCCAACTTCGTCAAGCTGCCGAATCAGCTCGCGCCACTCATACGGCGGAGTCACCGCGGCCCGCAAGACCTGCCAAGAAAAGATGCCGATGCTGCCGAACCACTCGAAAAAGCCGTTGAACAGCTTCGTCGCATAGCCTGCAGCGGAAGACAGAGGTTCGATCCGGCGCACCGGAAGTGGAGGGTTGACGCCCGCGACGGATGTGAATCCGCGGTCGCTCATGGGTTCGGGCCCTGAGCTTGAGCGCCGCATGCACTGCCCGGGCGGATAACCGCCGAATCAGCCTGGCTGGCCAACGAGAGATACGACTCCGGGATCCACTTGGAAGATCGCATCCTCTCTCCTTTGTTCGGCATCGTCCATTTCAGGCACGACATGCGCCACCGGCGAACTGCCGCGTCGCATAGGTACACACTTAGAGATCGTTGCAGAGTGGGGATGCTCGGGGATGGTCACATTTGCACGCAATCGCGAATTGAAGACGTCTGCAACTGCCAGACCGACCAATCGAGACGACGCCGGCCCCGGTGGACTAAATGCCCACTGCGCCGATGTCCAAAAGAGTACAGTCTGTGCATGAGCGATGAGACGACAATTTCCGAAAGCAGCCATCTTCACGGCTCGGCGAGGTGCCTGTCATGTCAGAGGTTCATGCTTTCCCTTCCATCCCCACCAGGATCTTGTTGCCCATCGACTTTAGCTCCTCCTCGCAGGCGGCGTTGGAGATGGCAGCTGACCTTGCGAAGCACTTTCACGCAGAACTCCATCTATTGAATGTGATCCCGATATTTCCCACTACGACACTTCCTGACCTGGTCCCCGAAGGCGAATTCATTCAAGAGGCCAGAACATTTGCGGAGCAGCATCTGGCGAAGTGCCATGCAGCTCTAGCGGCCAGGGGTGTGAAGTCAACTTCCAGTGTCGAAGTTGGAAACGACATCGCCGGAAACATCATGGAAGTGGTGGACCGCGAGCACATCGACATGGTGGTGATCTCCACACACGGCATCTCCGGCTGGCATCCGCTGGTCTTTGGGTCGATCGCCGAAAAGGTCGTAAAGCTCGTGCAATGTCCTCTCCTGCTTTTGCGTTCAGCCAAGCCTGACAACGATGGGAAGATTCCGGCAGGACGCCCCACGGAATGGTGGTAGAGAGAACAGCCGCACAGGTGATGTATTTTGAGTGCAGCGAGTGTCGCCCCCATGTCGCCCAGCGAGACGCAAAAGCCTGCCAACGACACCGCCCTGAAAGGGCTTACGAGCGATGAGGCACAGGCCCGTCTTGAAAAGGACGGACCAAATGCCATGCCGGATACGTCGCCTCATCCGTTGCGCAATGCGTTGGCCAAGTTCTGGGCCCCTGTTCCATGGTTGCTTGAAGCCTCCATCGTGCTTGAGCTTGTGCTGCATAAGTATTACGAGGCTGCTGTTATCGCGGGGCTGCTGGTATTCAACGCGGCGCTTGCCTACTTCCAGGAAGGTCGCGCCCAGGCTACCCTGGCGGCTCTTAAGTCGCGTCTCGCGCTGAATGCCTCAGTCGAGCGCGATGGAGCGTGGAAGACTGTGCCTGCCGCGGAGCTGGTGTGTGGCGATCTGGTGAAGCTGTCACTCGGCACTGTGGTCGCTGCCGACGTACATCTTACCGGCGGATCGGTCGAACTCGATCAATCAATGCTCACCGGCGAATCCCTGCCTGTTGATGCCGGCCCTGGCGCGGACACCTTTGCGGGGGCTCTGGTGCGGCGTGGTGAAGCAACGGCGGTGGTAACGGCTACGGGCGCGCGCACCAAATTTGGCCGCACGGCGGAACTTGTGCGCACCGCGCATGTGGTGAGCTCGCAGCAAAAGGCCGTGCTTAAGATCGTGCGCAACCTGGCGATCTTCAATGGCATAGTAATTCTTGCCATGGGCGCATATGCCTATTCCCATGCAATGTCATGGACCGAAATCGTTCCTCTTTTGCTCACGTCGGTCCTTGCGGCCATCCCTGTGGCATTGCCGGCAACATTTACCCTCGCCGCGGCGCTCGGCGCCCGCTCTCTGGCAAAACTCGGCGTGCTGCCCACACGGCTTTCCGCCGTGGATGAGGCGGCTTCGATCGATGTCTTGTGCTCGGATAAAACCGGAACTCTAACCCTCAACGCGCTTTCAGTCACCAGCGTTCGCCCCATGCCCGGCTTTGACGAGTCTCACGTTCTCGGGTTGGCAGCCCTCGCCAGTTCGGATGGCGGTCAAGATCCCGTCGATGCGGCGATTCGCTCAGCCGCCCAGAAAAAACCGGCGCAGGACCTGCCAAGGCTGGCGACGTTTGTGCCGTTTGACCCAGCCAAGAAGACATCGGAGGCGACCGCGACTGATGCAAAGGGGTCTGCGGAGCGCATCGTCAAAGGTGCGTATATCGCGGTCGTTGCGCTCGCGGCTCCTTCGCCCGCCGCGGCTGCGATTGTCGACGAGCTCGAGAAACAGGGCTTCAGAGTTCTGGCTGTAGCAGCCGGCCCTCCGGCGTCTATGCAAATTGCCGGTCTTATCGCGCTCAGTGACCCGCCGCGGACGGACTCGAGTTCTCTCATCTCGGAGTTACATGCGCTCGGCGTGGCCACGGTCATGGTGACGGGAGACGCTCCGGTCACGGCGGCAATCGTCGCGCATGAGGTGGGGCTGAATGGGCCTGTTTGCCCGCCCGGAAAACTTCCCGCGGCTATCAAACCGGAAGACTTTGCGGTCTTCGCAGGTGTGCTGCCGGAAGGCAAGTACGATCTCGTCAAGGCTTATCAAAAGAGCGGGCACACTGTAGGGATGTGCGGGGATGGCGCCAATGACGCGCCCGCGCTTCGCCAGGCGCAGATTGGCATTGCCGTTTCGACCGCATCCGATGTGGCAAAGTCCGCTGCCGGAGTTGTATTGACCGAGGCCGGCCTCGGCGGCATTGTTGCCGCCGTGAAAGAAGGCAGGATCACGTTTCAGCGCATTCTGACCTACACGTTGAACTCGGTGATGAAGAAGCTGCTGCAAGTGCTCTTGCTGGCCGTTGGCCTGGTCATGACCGGACACGCGGTACTCACTCCCATGCTCATGGTCATCGTCATGATTTCCGGCGACTTCCTCGCTATGTCGCTGACGACTGACAGGGTGCGGCCGTCGGCGATGCCAAACTCCTGGGAAGTCGGGAGGATTACAAGCGCAGGCGTCATTCTGGGAGCCTGTTTCCTTGCCTTCTCCACGGCTATCCTGGCCGTTGGCAAATTCCAGTTGCATCTCGGCATTGCGGCACTCCAAACGTTGTCCGTTGTCGGTATCGTATTTGGCAGCCAGGCCACAACGTACGTCATTCGCGGGCGGCAGCGCTTGTGGGGTTTGCGTCCCAGCATTTGGCTCGTGCTCTCTTCCATCGCCGACGTCCTCATCATTTCAACGCTTGCGGTCTTGGGAATCGCCATGGCCCCGTTGCCTGCCGCCGTAATCGCTTGTGAGTTTGCCGCTGCGATCGTATTCGGCGCAATTCTCGACGTGGTGAAGATTCCCGTTTTTGCGCGTCTTCGCATCTCTTGAGAGTCAGTTTTCATCTGCTTCCCGGTCAAAACCCAGTGCCCAACCTTCGTGTCATTCAGCTCTGGCAACGCTCATTTCATGCGACATTGCCGGCAAACCGCTCCGGTAGAGCAAAATTGACCATACACTATTCTGGATTGCGGGCGATGATGGACAGAGATTGATGGTAATTGCGGTTACTCGGGGTGCGGACTGTCAGCATTTTGCGCAAATGCCTAGGGCAAATACCCGAGGCAAAATACCTCAGGATTGGCTTGAGCCTGCGCTGTCGGCGACCGATACCAATGCGAGTTGCAAGGCAGGCCGCAAAGCAAGTTTCAAAGTAGGTCGCAAACATTGGCGGGCTCTTATTACCGTTTCTTGGGCACTGCATTCACAGCGCGTTCACTGCCTTTGCCCCATTCGCCACAAACTCTGAACCCAGCACGAATCGATGATGCTTACCTGGGCACGACCTTCCGGGCATGAATCGTCCAGCCAATGAGCCGAATTGCAATGAGGTACCCTTTTGACGAGCGAAAACAACAGTACATTCGATTCCGCTGCCTTTCTGGCAAACGCCGGGCTCGGCCGGACGATCATCGAGTTGAAGCCAAAACAGACTTTCTTCCGCCAGGGAGACACCGCGGACTCAGTGTTCTATCTGCAAAAAGGCCGCGTACGGGTTACCGTCGTCTCGCAGACAGGGAAAGAGGCCACAATCACGCTTCTATCCGCCAGCGATTTTGTTGGTGAGGAGTCGCTTGCGGCAATCGATGGACTGCACATGGCCACCGCCACTGCAGTGAACACTTGTACTGCGCTCAAGATCGGCAGAAGGGAAATGATTCGAGTGATGCATGACGAACCCGCATTCGCCGATCTGTTTCTCAAGTTCCTGCTGACCCGCAGCATGCGAACCCAGGCCGATCTTGTCGATCAGTTGTTCAACTCCAGCGAAAAGCGCCTGGCGCGGATTCTTCTCTTGATGGCGGAATTCGGCAAGCCGGGTGAGCAGGAGACCTTCATCCCTCCCATTACGCAGGAAACTCTGGCGGATATGATCGGCACCACTCGGTCCCGTGTGAGCTTCTTTATGAATCGTTTTCGCAAGCTTGGTTTTATCAGCTACAACGGCCGCATACAGGTTCATAAGTCGCTGCTTAATGTGGTTCTGCTCGATCGATTACCCGGGCACAACGCGCAGAATCCCGCTATCCTTCCCATCGTTTGAGCTCGTTCCGCAAAGTGCGGACGCACTCGCAATAAGTGGTTGCGTAACTGCGCGGTGAGGCAAGCACTCGGCGGCCTGAGCTGGCATCCAGTAATTCGTGCGATTAATCTCAAGCGCGGGTCGCCGTTTCTTCTTCGGTGACTACAAAGAAATGACGCAAGTCTGCTTGTCCGAACGAAGTGGTCATCGCTACATCGGCGGCATCCCGCCCCGTCGCCATCAGCACGCGGCCAATCCGCGATTGGTTGTTGCGCGCATCAAAGGTCCACCAGCGGCCTCCTAGATAGGCCTCGAACCATGCGCTGAAGTCCATGGGAAGCCTCACAGGCACGCCGATGTCGCCCAGATACCCGGTGGCATAGCGCGCAGGAATGTTGAGTGCGCGACAGAAGGTGATCGCCAGATGCTGAAAGTCGCGACACACGCCCACGCGTTCAGTAAACACATCAAGAGCTGTCTTAGTGGGCCTGGCCTGCTGATAATTGAACGCCACCTTATTGTGCACCCAGTTGCAAATGGCTTGCACGCGGCCCCAACCGGGTTGGACGTTACCGAAAAGCTCAAGCGCAATGGTCGAGAAACGATCGACTTCACAGTAGCGGCTGTTGAGCAGGAAGCTCAGCATTTCGTGCGGCAGATCGCCGACCGCCGACTCACGCGCTGACAAATTGATCTCGTCCAGTAGTCCGGAGTCCCGGATCAGCGTGGAATTGAAGAGCCTGAGCTTCCCTTGAGGCGCGACGAACCGCGCACAACGATTCCCGAAACTGTCGATGTAATGGGTGATTTCCAGTCTGGGTTCGGTTTGCAACTCGTCCGGCTCCAGCAGATCGCGGGAGCGCGAAGGATGGACATTGAGAAGCGCCACCATTGCGACGGCAGCCGGAATATCGAATTGAATGTCATATGCAAGCCGGATCAACATGTTGGCGCCTCTGAAATAAAGAGTACAGGTCTGGGCAGCCCAGATCGGCCCACAGGGCGCGGACCATTCCATGAAACCCACCAGGGGGCGCATGACGCCAATTGATTTCAACGGTTGCTGAAACCGGTTGGGAACTCGGGGTCGGCGGTTCAGGTCCTCGCTCCCTGACCAATTAAATAACGAATTCCTTGAGCCGGATTTCGAGTTATCGATCTCACGATACTGGGATTTGTAGCGGTAGAGGCCTTCAGGTCTGTCAAGGAAATGTCCACTCGGGTGTGCTTGCCGAAATCGATTTACGATGGTACCAAGCGCGATACTAGGCCATTACTCGGACGCCTCGTGTCGCGGACTTTGCGCGATACAATCTCCTTTAGCTGACTCTCTCGCAATGAGGCAGGTCTTGCAAAGTACCACGCACTCCTGGACACACCAATCCACTTGTCTAAACGGGTCAGAATCAGACCCCACTCCACTTTGCTGCGGAATGAACTCCTGCTTTTTGTCTCGAGCAGTTGGGTCGAGTTGGCAAGGTTTTCCTTTCGACCCATATCGCTCAACTAACCGACCAGGCTCGAATCTAAGTTCTCCTAAGAGAGAATGTTGTTTACGCGCTTTTCAATCCTATGAGTCAGAGGTCCCGCGGGCTCGCAGGCACTAATGACAATTTGACATTGAGAGAGAGAATCCGGACGTGACGAAAAGGGTCTTAATTATTGTTGAGAACGCACCGGTTCCTGTGGACCCTAGAGTGTGGAAGGAGGCAACGTCTCTGCAGCGAAATGGTTACAATGTCGCTGTAATTTCTAAGGTTGCGAAGGAATGCACGAAGCATTATGAGGTGATTGACGGCGTCCATATTTACAGGCATCCGATGCCCAATGAAGGCGATACCCCTTTGGCGTACCTCTGGGAGTACACTTGCGCCTTGTTTTGGGAGTTCTTATACGCTTGTTGGATTTTCCTGCGGCACGGCTTCGATGTCATCCAAGGATGTAATCCACCAGACACCATATTCCTTGTCGCGCTGCCCTTCAAGATTTTCGGAGTGAAGTACATTTTCGATCATCACGACATAATTCCCGAATTATTTCTTACGAAGTTTGGAAACAAAGGCGGCCTGTATAAAGCGCAGGTGTTGCTTGAGAAACTAACATTCTGGGCCAGCGATGTTGTTCTTGCTACCAATGAAAGCTACAAGGAGATCGCGTTGGAGAGGGGCCGAAAGGATCCTGCTGATGTGTTTGTCGTGCGGAACGGGCCCATTCTGGGATCATTCAAGGCTGTAGCTCCCAACGAAAGTCTCAAACATGGAAAGGCTTTTCTCGTCGGTTATGTGGGATTCATGAGCGCCCAGGATGGTTTGGACATTCTCGTGGACGTGGCGCGCCATATTAAAGATATGGGTCGCCTTGATATTCAATTCACCTGTGTTGGAAGTGGCTCTGAGCTTCCCAGGTTGCGAAAGATGGTTCAGGATAAGGATCTTGGAGACATGGTTGAGTTCACGGGAAGGGTGCCAGACGCGCAACTGCTGGAGATTTTGTCGACTGCCGATGTTTGTGTCAATCCCGATGTGCCCGGCGAAATGAACGACAAGTCCACAATGCAGAAGATCATGGAGTATATGGCCCTGGGCAAGCCGATCGTTCAATTCGATATGAAGGAAGGAAGATTCAGCGCCGGAGAAGCGTCACTATACGCGGACAATCAGAACCAGGTTCCCGATTTCGCGGCCAAGATTCTCTGGCTACTGGATCATCCCGACGAGCGAAAGCGCATGGGCGAGTTGGGCCGCAAACGGGTGGAGCAAGAACTCGCCTGGGATTACTCCGTACCCAAGCTTCTCGCTGCCTACAAGCGGTGCTTTGACAAACGCGAAATAGTCAATTCGAGAGGTTCGGCTAAAGCCTGACATCTTCGTCAAAATAACGGAGCCGATCCCAGATAAGCCGCGGGCCGAAGAACTGTGCGATGATGCCGGCCTGATTCACTTCTCATTCAGTGGTAACCTCACACGCTTAGAGCGGATACTGGCCACGCGCCCAGATAATCATGCGATTTGCGACGGAAAAAGGAAAGATAGTTGGGCGCACGAAGTCAACGAACAGCACCACCCTGTATGAATCAGTTTCGTTCCACACTTCGTGCTCATTACTGTCATCGAAAATCATGCTCTTTCCTTCCTTCCAGCTACGCACATCGCTACCTACTCGGATCCTGCAACTGCCTTCCGGCCCCGGAATAATCAGTCCAAGGTGATAGCGCAACAGACCCTTATAAGGCCCTCGATGCGGAGGTATGTGCTTGCCGGGGGCCAAAATGGAAAACATCGCCTGTCTCACGCCTGGAATAAGGCGCAACAGTCGCGCCGTCTCTGGGCATTGGGCGCAGTTCTCTTCTATCTCTTTACCGTTAAACGTAGACAGGAAGAAAGTCTTCCACTGGTCGCCTTCGGTCAGAGCTTTCTGCGCCTTTGATACATCCTGAAAGTTTGGAATCTGGTCGCGCTGCGCCATTAAGGCGTCCAATTCTTTGCGGACAGATTTCCATTTGGCCTCAATTTGGGCCGTCCAGGGAAAAGCCTCAGGTTCGAAAAATGTCTTGTCCCCGTCACGATAAAAGAGAGTCTTTTCTACGATGTCTCGCAGCATGCTTCACCTTTCTCGTTCCTTTTCCAAGATGCCGTCTCAAGCCGGCTCGTCGGCTGAAGATACTCCAACGCGAACGCCAGCCCGCAGTTTTCGGATTTTATCACCAGCACCGCAACACTGACGTAGCCTCACTTCTGCCGGCTTATCTCACCAAGGAATCTCCATCGCAAGATTCACTTACCGGTAGCGTGTCTCAGCAAATCTCCGACTGATACAAATTGAAAACCGCGTTGGAGCAGGCCCGCGACGATCGTGGGGAGCGCCTGCGCCGTCCAGATGCCGCCATTATTTACATGCATGATGATGACGCTTCCATTTCGCGTTAAAGTGCTGACTCGACGCTCCAGGACTTCGGCCGTATTGCGCGGGTTGGGATCTCCAGACACAACCTCCCACATGACCGTGAGAACTCCGAGGCTTTTTGCAACCTTCACCAGCTTTGGCGGGCAGTCTCCGTATGGCGGCCGAAAGAATGGCTGCGGAGTATAGCCCATTCGCACAATCGTAGACCGCGTTTGCTCGATTTCAGAGGCGATGACGTCCTCTGTCAGCTCACTGGATTTCCAATGATGGTAGCCATGGAGTCCGATCTGGAAGTATGGCACGTCTGCGAGTTGTTTAAGGCCGTCCTGACAGTGCTCCGCCCACAGGCCGGATACAAAAAATGTGGCCGGAATGTGCTCCCGCTGAAGATAGTTCACAATCTCGGTTGAGAATTCCGGGCGCTCCTTGCGCGGACAGGCGTCGAAAGTCAGTGCAATTTGAGGACGAGCGCGGCTGCCATGATACAGAATGTCCATTGGGAACGGATAAGGTCGAGCAATATCCGCGCCGTCTGATCGAATCGATTCGTCCTGCGCGCGAACGGTTCGCGCGGCACTCAGGCCGAAGGCCTGGCCAAGGGCGACTGTACTCGCTATCTGAAGCAGGGTTCTTCTGTCCATCGCATCTGCTTTCGAATTCCTTCTCTGTTTCAAACCTACTAACGTTTTGCGACCATGAATGAGTCGTAGGAGTCGAGCAACCACTGGCCATTCTGCTTGACCAGGACCACTTTGAGAAACCGACGCTCTTCCTTGCCGGCTTCGGCCGTTTGGAAATACGAATTGCCCTTCACAATCGGCTGAAGACCCAATTCGTCGCCGAGCATCTCGACGATGTCGTCCTGGTGGAGAACCATATCGCTCAGCTTCAAACGGTCAACGAACTTCCCGGCAAGGGCGGGCAGCTGGTTCTTCTCCGAATCAGGCACAACGAAATCATTGGGAAGCTCGTCCACCAGAGCTTGTGTGAGAGCATCAACTTTCGCTGGCGCCAGGACATCCGACAAATTCGAATTCACCACCCCATCGAAAGCAGGAAGATCGGGCACTGCGTCCCAGAAAGCAAAGTCGACATCGTAGACTTCCTTGTCGTCGGCCACGCTGTCTGGGATGTAGTAATACAGTTCATAGCGAAGAGTTCTTCTGTAGATGCGCTCCAAATCGTCAGGCTGGTTGATGTTGAACTTCGCCCAGGACGGACCGAGAAGCTTATATGCGCTATTCCAGTTTTTTTCCGCCGTGAAGTTGAGGAAGTCTTCGAAGACTTTGACGGACGGGCGGCTCCTGATTGCCAACTGGAATGGATTGTTGGCCCGTGTTGCTGCAATCGGGTCGAGTCCTCCCCCGGGAATGAGATTACTCCCGAAGCGCGATCCGGCAAGAAAGGCCGCGCCGAGAATTACAATCAGGCCGCCGAGGACGGTGAGTTTGCTCATTGCTGTTGCGTGGAGCAAGACGCCCCCGATGTCACGGATTGTTGGTTTGCCAGTGAGACGCCCAGTAGAACCTGGTCGATATGGGTCCATATGGTTTTCCCTAAACCTTTCGCAATGATGGTACATCTCGACGGAGTACAACCCGCCGGAAAGAAGCAGGCTTGGATACATTGAGTCAAGCCGTGCCGCCAGGCCTATCGATTCCGGTGTTCGAGGAGCTGGACAACCTCGGGACGATTCCACTGTGTTGCGTATCCGAGCGCGGTCTGTCCTTTGTGGTCCTTTGCGGCGGGGTTCGCATTTTTGCGCAGCATCAGGTTCACTGCATCCGCGCTTCCCGCAGAGGCGGCATACATCAGGGGCGTCTCGCCTTTATCGTCCGCTGCATTGATGTTTGCGCCCTTGGCAAGGAGCAAATCAACGATCGCGGCATTTCCTCCGAGGCCGGCGTACATCAGTGGTGTCGCGCCGCCATCGTCTCGCGCGTCAGTAGCCGCGCCCTTTTCTACCAGCAGCTGCGCAATATCGGCATGTCCCGCAGTACATGCGGCGATCAGCGCTGTCTCGCCGACGTTGTTCTTGGCTTCGAGATTGGCACCTTTCTCGATCAAGAGCTTGGCAGTGTCGATCTTTCCTGACTTCGTTGCGAGCATGAGCGGCGTGTCGCCCTGATTATTTTTGGCGTCGACGTCAGCACCCTGCCCCAATAGCCGCGCGGCCGTTGCAGTATTGCCGCTCGACGCCGCACTGAGAAGTTCATTATTCACGTTGATGAACACGGGAGTAGCGCCCGGAGACCCGCCGCTTGCAGCCGGCTCCGCCGGTTGCGAGGCGGAACGGCCCTTGAAGATGACGAAGGCGAACACTGCGGCCGCGATGACAAGAGCTACACCGGCGCCGATCCACAATCGAGTTTTCCCGGATGCGGCACGGACACCAACTGCAGGATCCATTGAGGCGTTCTGCCCCGCGGTTGGCGAAGCGCTTGCAGCATCGGCTATTGCGCCCGAGCCTGTTGGCTGGGATGCGTCGTGCTCGCCTTCGTGCTGGCGCGAGAGCAGAGCTTTGACGCTGTCGCAGAGCCGGAGGAGGTGGCGCTCGAGCGGCGGAGTGAGAGCATCGAGCCAATGCTGGCTGGCGATGTAGTACTCCATCTCCTGCGACATGGGCGCGTCTTCAATGCGGAACGGAAGGATGGGCATGCCTTTGCTGACGGCGCGTTCGACCTCACGCAGAACCTGAGGGGAGCGATTGGAGTTGGCGGAGAAGACGAGGATCATCAGCCGGCTATTGGATAAGCCGCTGACCAGCGATTCCGCATAGGCGATTCCGGCCTGCACATCGCGCGGGGCGATCCAGCAGCGGACGCCATTGGATTCGAGAGTGGCACATGCGGCATCTGCGACTGGCTTGTCCTTGGCGGAGTAGCTTATGAAAACGTCGTGCGCCATCTGCTATGCCTTTGCAATGAGCATCATCTCATTCTCGCGAGGGAAGGATGATTGGAGCATGTCCATGTTCGCATAGCAAGAAGGAATTGCGGCCGGAACACATGCCAGAACGCGTACCTTGAAAGGCACGAGTTGCTGCCAGGAGGCGGCTGAAGCGGCCGGATCATAGCGATGATGAAAGTTCCATGACGCTGGTAGAGGGGTGTCCTGTCGTGAGTAGATTCGCGTTATGCTTTTCGATCGCCGCGAAGGGATCGGGGCCTGGCCTGCCGAGGAGGTATCCTTGAACCTCGTCGGCTCCAACGCTTTGCGCGAACATGAGTTCCTTTCTTGTCTCAATCCCCTCGATCACCACGGACATGCGAAGGGTATGTGCAATGCTGACGACTGCGTGGATCAGCGCCTCTCCAGCACGTCCCCGGTGCATCTTCTCCAGAAAAGACCGGGCAATCTTGAGCCGGTCAAAGGGAAGCTCAGGAAGATAGCTGAGGCTGGAATAGCCCGTGCCAAAGTCGTCGAGAGCCAAACTGATACCGGCGTCGCGGAGTCGAGCAAGTCTTTCCCGGCACTTTTGGACATCTTCGAGCATGATCGATTCGGTCATCTCGAGCTCCAGCAGGTTGGGCGGAAGACCGGTCCGATCGAGGATTTCGAGTACCTCGCCGACAAAAGACTCCGAGCGAAGTTGCACCGCCGAGATATTCACGGCTACTGGAATCGCTTGCGTCGCGCGCTTGTTCCAAGCTGCAGCTTGACTACAAGCCATCTCCAGAATGTGAGCTCCGATCTCTATTATGAGTCCACTCTCTTCGGCAATCGCAATAGATTGTGCAGGCGACACGGCACCAAGCGCACGATTGTTCCAGCGAGCCAGAGCCTCGAAGCGGACCAGGCCGTGAGTTGAGCTGCTGAACTCCGGCTGAAAATGCAAGTGGATCTCATTGCGCGCGATAGCCCCTTTAAGTTCTGCGAGCATCAACGTCTTCTCGCGGGCGTTTTTGCCGATCGCCTCAGTATAGAAAACAGCTTGGTTTCGCCCTATCCTTTTTGCCACGTACATTGCGCTGTCGGCCTGTTGCAGCAGTGAAGTATAGTCGAGCGCGGGACGGGGGAAACTGCTGATCCCGATACAACCGCTTACCCTTATTTGTTGGTCTGCGACTCGAAATGGCTCCTCGAATCCTCCCAGCAGGGCCGAAGTCACTTTACCGGGATCGGCAACGCTCTCGGAGTGGGTCAGCAGGATCGCGAATTCGTCTCCGCCGACCCGGCATAGTTCATCGCCGGTCCGGAGAAGCGAACGCAGCCTCTCCCCCACTTCCTTTAACAACAGATCGCCGACCATGTGTCCGTAGGTGTCGTTGATCTCTTTGAAACCATCGAGATCAAGAAATTGAAGCGCCATCGGATGTTTCTCCACACCGCGTGTCTCGATGTTCTGTGAAACCAGTTGCGTGAAACGTCTGCGATTAGGCAGCCCGGTGAGCGCATCCACCTCCGACTGCTTTTGTGCGGCATCCCGGGCCCTCCGCAATTCGATACGATCGTGCTTCGACTGGGTTATATCGGCAGCGATCGTCTCGAAGTAAACGCCCGATTCGTCTTCGACCCGTGTAATGTTCTCAAGCAGCGCCAGCTTCTGGCCGTTGCAGTTTAATAGGCTTGTCTCCAGGCCATTCACCGCTCCGCCCCGCATAGCAAGAGACACGGAGGAGTGTTCGTCGGCAGCGAGAAGGGACCAGTACGAACGCCCTGTCACCTGTTGGGGCGAATCGTACCCTAACATGCGCGCAAAAGCCTGGTTACAGTGTGTAATCTCGCCCGATGGCCGCCAGGAGAAGACGGCCGCCAGATTCCTTTCCACGAGCCGTCCATAGCGACTCTCAAGCTGAATCTCATGTTCCATCTGCATCCGAAGTAAACCAACCTTTGCCCGAAGAGCGCGACGGAGCTGAACATTCCAGCCGATTACAGAAAGTATCGTCATCACGAACAGCAACGCTCCAAGGAGGGGCCAGTTCACGGTACGACCGCGAATGACAATCTGCGATGGCGAGTCCAGCAGAATCTGAACGGAATCCATTCGCTCATTCCGGTGTCGCACCCTGCGCAAGACGCCCCACGAATCAAGAACGGTGCCAGGCGTGAAAGTGACAAAGTCCCCGGACTGCCCGATTGCCGAAATCACAAGTTCGACTTGCATGCCATTGTCTTCGAGCAGGACGTGATTATTGCTGCCGTTGCCGGATTGGCGGATGACCTTACCCGAGATACGCACCGTATCACCATCTCGCCGCGCTCCGAGTGCGTCGGCAGCGGTGATACGTATCGGAATCACTGAGGGCATCGGAGGAGTACTCACCACGCGAGTGCGTGCATCCTGGAGAGTGACTGCGTCGTTCTCGACGTGAGGAAAACCGACCACATCGACAATTGCTCCGCGGGGCACGTCTGGATCCCCGGTCGTGTGCAGTTCAATAGATCCGGAGCCGTCTCCAACGATCAGCGCCCCGACTCCCTTCCAAAGCACCGCGCCGCGTATGTGTAATGGGGAAAGGAAGCGTTGGTTCACATCGCATGTCAAAGCCCGCGAGATGGGAATCGCCGGAGACTCGAACATGTCATGCCACTGCGGATCCTCGGGGCGGACACCGTCGATGCTCTGCACGAAGAGCTGATAACCAATCGCTCGCCTCGAATCGTCCAACCGCACGCCGGCAACTCCCTGCACCCACACCCGCGCCCCAATCAGGGCCTGAGCCGCAGGATTTGGTCCGCCGTAGATGATGATGGGCGCCGAGAAATCTCCATCTACCAGTGTGAGGGAGGTGTGATGCCATATAGAGGGTCCAGGCCTGATCACTCCTTCTGTAAGAACGTAGTCGCTGTCGGCAAGGCCCCGTTCAATTGCTGCAAGAGCAACTTTGCGCGGCGTTGACGTGGGCAGGTTGCCGATTACCCGGATCTGCGGATCGACAATGTTGCTTCCCACATCTCCGCGCGCGGTCTTCCCGGAAATTTCCACCAGGTCGCCGGCTCTTAAATTCGATAGCTTCGGAGGAAGCAGCACAAAGATCGAGCCGGTCGCATCGCGCACAAACAGGAGCCGCCACTCCGCATCCACATAGGTAACCTCCGCGCGCAGACTGACAGGCACACCTTGAGAAACTCCGTCCAACTGGCGCTCGGCTACGGCGCCGATTGTTGTCAATGGAACTTGAAGATTTGTCGTCTGTGCCAGGCCAGGGCTGGAAATAGAGCAAGCAAGCAGTGGCAGCAGGACCAGCTTGAGATGGTTCGAGTTGGAGAGTACTTTCAAGATGATCTTATCGGCATTCTTGTACAAAAAGCTAAGGACTCTGCGCCGGGCTGCGATAGCACTTTTGCCCACCAAGCGTCAGAGCGGTCAAGCACATTCGGCATGAAAAATCTCGCCGTTCTTCCGCCGGTGCAACCATTAGAATCATGCACCAACTTTTTGGAATTGATTCCGATCGCCAACAGTGACATAACCATGATGCCGGTCACCGCCAAAGTCGAAATGCCCTTTGACTTTAAGAGAGCGAGAGAGACGCGCGATGCGGTAAACCCAGCTCTGCCAATCGAGTGGACTAGAGCTGCTTTCGACAGGATCGATACAGGAAGTTGTCCGAGACAAGAGGCTCTCGCAGCGACCGGCAGCAGAGTGGCTGTAAACAGTCGCGGCCGAAGTGCCAATGATGTCGGCTTCATTCGCAAACCTCAATTCCAGCAGCCAGAGCTGACCGGGTTGGTCTCAATCAAGCAGGGATAGAGGACCAGCCGGCTGAGCGTCCCGACAACACCAAGGCCTTTATCCAGTTGACTCCCGACCTTGGAAACAATGGAATCCCTCGAAAGTTACTCGGACTTTGTGATGCGGATTGGTGCCCATAATGCTTTGCCGAACGACGCTTACCGCACAAGGCTAGTTAATAGAGCCCTTCCGCTGCGCGGCCTTCCGAGCGGCTAGCTGCAGAATGTATCAATTTCAGTCAGCATCCATTTCCATGGCTGAGTTTTCCGGTTTTGGGTCAATCCGTCCCAAGGCTGGATAAACGACTCGGCCTTCTGATGCCGGTTCTCATCATTGCGGGATAGCATCAGGCAAATCTGTTCGCCTGCAAAGCTCAGGAACATGCGATCGATTGTTGTTTCCGGACTTTGCCGGCACGGTTACGATGTGCGGGAGTCTTGCTAACTGGGGGAATCACGATCAGGCGCAAGTACTCACGGGTGAGCATCGCGCTCAATCGAGTTGCGACGGCGGAATCACATGGGATCGCAAGGGAGCGGCAGCGGTCGATGGCAGACCTCAGATCGCGCAGGAATGCCACGCAGGACGGGCAAGCCTCAATATGACTGCGCATCTGTTCGCAGGTGAGGGGTTCCACCCTGCCATCCAGGTATTCGGAGAGATTGCCGAACAGCTCTCGGCATTCATCGGGGCGCTGCCGGCCCCTGGGTTTGAGCCTCCTGGGCTTCTTTGCCAATAGCTGGCTATTCTTCTTGTGTTTCGATGAGCTGCTGAGAACCTGGTTCATCTCCTTACGCACGCTCAGACGTGCACGATGAAGGCGAATCCGGACAGTTCCTTGCTTGAGGTCGAGAATCTGCGCAACCTGCTCGGTGGTTAACTCCTCCATATCATGAAGCACGAGAACGATGCGTAACGGCGCCGGGATGCGAAGAATCGCTTGATGCAGCAGTTGGTGCTGCTCGGCATGGAGGAGATCGCCTTCAGGGCTCTCGCCCGCATCCTGCAGCAATCGTCCCAGCTCAGCCTCGTCCGGCATCAATTCATCCAGGGAGAAGGTGTGGACGGGAGCGTGAGCCGGCTTGCGGCGCATTCGCCAGCAGCGGCGTCTGGTGACGGTATATAGCCAGACAGCAAGTTGCTGCGGCTCCTGAATCTTGGCCAGGTGCCCGAGTGATCGCGAAAGAACTTCCTGCATCGTATCTTCCGCGTCTTCACGATGCCCACAGACCTTCATGCTGAAGGAATAGACCGTATTCTGCAGCAAGCCGATCGCCTCTTCGACAGCTTCAGGAGTATTTCGGTGCAGGAGTTCCGTGGCTCGGATCAGATCAGGTCGCATCGTTTGGAGTCGTCGAAGGCAAGATCAGTATATTCGCCGGCGTGAAAGAATGAGTGCCGGTTCGCGAAGCCACCCCGCACAGGTCGTGCTAGAACTGTCTCACTTTGGGGCAGTGAACCGCGGCATTGTCCGCTCTCAAAGCCGACTCAATCATCTGAAGACAGATCGGGGAGATCTTCTTCAGCCATGGCTTCTCTTTTGCAACTTGCGGCCCCGAACACAAAGCCATCCATGCGCGCAGGAGTGCAATTGCCAGATCCCTCTCGGCTTCGGGGCGCTGCGCCTCCAGCCGGAACATCTGGCGGTAAACCTCATCCCGAATTCGCTCGCTTCGAAACCTTGCGTGCATTGCTGGCACTCTACCTCGCGCCGTAGTTTGCATCTTTCAGCCCCATGGCGCGCAGGATGGCCACGGCCGGGCACCAGTTTGTGAATGCCGACTGGAGCAGATTGAGCCCAACAAAAACCGCCAGCCATAGCCAATAGGGCGAGAGGAAATACGCAAGTGCAAGCGACAGCAGCACCATCGTGCCTGCCATCAGGCGCAAACCACGTTCAACTGTCATAATGAATCTCCTTGATCGGATTCGGATTGAAGTTCGGGCATCGATTGATGCCGGGAATGAACCATGAAGTAAAGCACCGGGATGGTCGGCCACGAAAGGAATGTCGAAGCGACCGCTCCTGCAATCAGCGACAGGGCGAGCCCCTGAAAGATGGGGTCAGTGAGAATGACGCTTGCGCCGACAACCACCGCGGCTGCGGTGAGCAGCATGGGCCGAAAGCGAGTTGCGCCGGCGTCAACCACAGCTTCGGCCAGCGGCATTCCCTGGCGAATCCGAAGTTCGATGAAATCGACTAGGATGATCGAATTGCGCACGATGATTCCTGCGCCGGCAATGAAACCGATCATTGATGTCGCCGTGAAGAATGCGCCCAGAATGGCATGAGCCGGCATGATGCCAACGAGGGTAAGCGGAATGGGCGCCATGATAATCAACGGCACGATGAAAGAGCGGAACCAACCGACCACAAGAACGTAGATGAGAACAAGCACGGCGGCGAATGCGAGCCCCATGTCGCGGAAGACCTCGATCGTGATCTGCCATTCGCCGTCCCACTTCATCGAGTAGTGGTCGGTGGAGTCCGGCATCGACGCGTTGTAACGGGTCAAGGTGTATCCGGCCGGAAGCGTGAGATGGTCGAGCTGCTTGTTCATCTTGAGAATGGCGTAGACCGGGCTCTCTTCGGCACCGGCCACATCGCCTGTGACATACACGACGCGGCGCAGATTCTTGTGGTAGATGCTGGGTTCGATGGTCTTGCGTTCGATGGTGACCAACTCGCGCAGTGAGACCATGCCGCCGTCAGAGCCGGGCAGACGGATATTCTCAAGACCCTGCTCGGAGGAACGATCGGCGCGGTCAATCTCGACAATTGCAGGCACCGCCTCACGCGTGGTTTGATCGTGAATCAAACCGACCTCGGTTCCTGAGGTCGCAAGCGCCAAGGCATGAGCCACGTCGGAAACTGCGATGCCGTGCTCCGCCGCCTTGACCTCATCGACGCGCATGATCAGTCTGGGCTCGGGGTCTTCAACGTACCAGTCGACATCGACAACGCCAGGAGTCTTTTGGAAGATCGACTTGATCTGCTGCGCGACCTGAGTTTGACCAGCCAGGTCGGGACCGTAGACCTCGGCCACGAGAGTCTGCACAACTGGAGGGCCAGGCGGAACTTCGCTGACTTGAATGCGCGCTCCATATGCGGCGCCGATCGAATCCAGCAACGGACGAAGACGCTTCGCAATGACATGACTCTGCTCGCTGCGCTGCTTGGCAGGCAACAGGTTCACCTGGATGTCGGCCTGATTCGGCTGGCGGCGCATATAGTAGTGGCGAACGAGCCCGTTGAAGTTATAGGGACCGGAGGTTCCGGAATAGACCTGGTAATTCAATACGTCCGGCTGGCGCGCAAGTTCTTCGCCCAATGCCTGCGCGACGCGCGCGGTTTGCTCGAGTGGCGTGCCGTCGGGCATATTAACCACCACCTGCAGTTCGCTCTTGTTGTCGAACGGCAACATCTTCACGCGAACCAATCCCAGAGGCACGAGCGCAACCGAGATCAGAAACAGCACCGCTACCCCGATGAAGAACAGGACGCGATTGCGCGAGGAACGGATCAGCGGCGTCATGATGCGGCGGTAGAGCCGGGTGCGCCAATTTTCGGTCTCGGGCTCCAGTATTTTGGCCCCTTCAAGATGCCTGCCAACAAGGCGGAGGGCTGCCCATGGTGAAACCACAAATGCAACCAGAAGCGAGAAAAGCATGGCCGCCGAGGCCCCCACGGGAATGGGCCGCATGTAGGGCCCCATGAGGCCGCGGACAAAGGCCATGGGCAATACCGCAGCGATCACGGCGAAAGTGGCAAGGATGGTGGGGTTGCCCACTTCCGCCACCGCTTCAACCGCGACTTCACTCATCGACCGGCCATGGTTTTCCCTGAGCCGGAAGTGGCGCACCATGTTTTCGACCACAACGATGGCGTCATCGACAAGGATGCCGATTGAGAAGATCGAAGCAAAGAGCGTAACGCGATTGATGGTGTAGCCCAGGAGGTAGAACACCAACATAGTAAGGGCGAGCGTGACAGGAATGGCCAGCAGCACGACGCCCGACTCGCGCCAGCCAAGGAAGATCGCGACCAGCAACGTCACCGACAACGTCGCCAGCAGCAGATGCTCAAGCAGCTCGTCCGACTTGTTCTTTGCCGTTTCTCCGTAGTTCCGAGTGGTGGTCACCGTCACGTCGTTGGGTATGGTTACGCCTTGCATACGGTGGACGCTCTTGAGGACGGCGTTGGCAATATCGGTAGCGTTGGTGCCCTTGCGCTTGGCCACAGTGATCGTGACGGCGGGATACTGACGCGCTCCCGAGGCGCCCGAATTTGTCGTGCCCGAGCTCGTCGTGCCGTAGACCACATAATCCGCAGGATCGGCAGCTCCGTCGACAATCTTTTCGGCAACGTCGCGCAAGTAAACCGGACGCCCGCCGACAACACCCACAACCACCGATTCAAGATCTTCGCGGCTGGTGAAGAGGTTGCCGGCGTCCACTCGGATCTCCTGGTTGTTTTCAGCGAAGTTTCCTGCCTGCACGCTGGCGTTTGCGGCTTCGAGATGCCCGACAATGGCCAAGGGCGAAAGGCCATAAGCGCTCAACTTTTCGGTGCTGAGCACCACACGCATTGTGCGCGGAAGGCCACCGATAATGGTCGTTTCTGAAACATCGGAGATCTGCTCGAAATTGTGTTGCATCTCAGCGGCGATGGCGCGCAATTGATAGCCGTTGTAATGTTCACCCCACAGCGTGAGGGCAAGGATCGGAACATCGTCGATGGAGCGAGCCTTGATCAGCGGCTGCGATACTCCCGGCGGCATGCGATCGAAGTTCGAGTAGAGTTTGCTGTAGACCTTGATCAGAGCATCTTCCTGCGATGTGCCAACGAGAAAACGCACGATGACCAGGCTTTGCCCAGGAGACGACGTCGAGTACACATACTCGACCCCGGAAATTTGATGCACCAGATTCTCGATGGGCAGCGAAACGCGTTGCTCCACTTCAGCGGGAGAGGCGCCCGGCATCGCGGTGGTGATGTCGAGCATCGGAACAAGAATCTGCGGCTCTTCCTCGCGGGGAATAATAGCGACCGCGAAGATTCCGAGAGCCAACGACGCAGCAATGAAGAGCGGCGTCAGCTTTGAATTGAGAAATGCATGAGCCAAGCGCCCGGCTATTCCAAGCTCTTGCTTCATTGCTGGACCTCAATGCGCTTTCCGGCAAGGTCGCGGTCTGCAGGCGCGTCCACAAGTCTTTCGCCCGCGGAGATGCCCGATAGAACTTCAATGAGATCTCCTTGCGGCGCGCCGAGGGTGAGATAACGGAGTTGCGCGATTCCCTGGCTGTCCAAAACGTATGCACAGTTGAGCGAGCCTCGCGCCACCACTGCGGATCGCGGAATGAGAATTGCGCTGCGAACGCCGTTGGCAAATTCCGCTGTTCCATACATTCCGGCGCGAAGTTGGCTTGAGGAAGGCAGATCAATCTTGACAAGAAAACTGTGCGTTGAAGAGTCGGCAGCCGGATCGATCTCCGCGATCGTGCCTGCGATATTCGCGAACGACGCGCCGTCGACTGCAACTTGCGTCTTCATCCCCTTGTGGATTGCCCCGATCTCCGACTCATCCACAGTGGCTTGCAGTTGCAGGGCACCGGCCTGGTCAATCTGGAGCAAGGGCACGCCCGGTGAAGCCAGTGTTCCCGGATCGGCCATCCGCGCCGTCACGATACCGGCGAAGGGCGCCACCAAACGTGTGTAGCCAAGCATGGTGCGCGCACTTCTTTCCTGAGCTTCTGCCGCGTCGGTTTGCGCACGCACAGCATCCAGCGTGGCCGCTGCCGCCTCGGCCTTCCGTGAGATTTCATCCATCTCCTGCGGGCTTACGCTTTTCTCGGCCTCCAACTGCCGGTAGCGCCCTAAAGTGCTGGCGGCAAGGCTCGAGTCAGTTTGTGCAGCTGCCTGCTGGCTTTGCGCTGCCTTCACTTCAGCCTGCGCCTGATTGACTTGAGCGCGCTGTGCCGCATCATCGAGCACAGCCAGAGTTTGGCCCGCTCTCACCGTGTCTCCCGCGCGCACCAAAACTTGCTGGATGCGGCCCGGAAATTGTGCGGACACGAGTGCGGTCTCACGAGCGTGAACGGCTCCCGTGGCGCGCACATTGACGGGCACTTCTCGCTGCTGACTCTCAACCACCCGCGCCTGAGCTGTTTCGACTGCAGATGCGGCTGAACCGCCGCCATGACAACCGGCCATCAGCGCCGTAGAGGCTGCAAGCAGACCCGCTCCTATGAAAATCTTCATTGCAATTCCTCCGCTGCATCGGGAGTCAGCGTCCCAGTTGCATAAAGCAGTTCCGCATAGGCCATGGCACTGCCGTAAACGGCGTGCCAGTAGCTCGATTGGCTTTGCCGTTCCGCATCCTCGGCCCGCAGCAGTTCGGTGATGGTGGCAAGACCCGCGCCATAGCGGTTCTTGACGATGCGAAGACTCTCGGCCGAATCGTTCAGCGCGGCCTGTGCCGTCTCCAGCGAGAGTGCAGCCGTCTGACGATGAATGTGCGCCTGGCTTACTTCAAGGCGCACATGCTGCTGCGAAGCACTTAATTGTGCGTCGATCCGCTGCTTCGCGGCGCTTTGCTGCGCAAGCTGGGCGCGTTTGCCCAGCGGCAAAATGTTGATGCTGATCTGCACGCCGGCCACCCAGTTGTTTCCGCCCGATCCCGCAAAGGCAGTCCGGTCTTCTTCCCAGTTCCCGTAGGCGCTTACGCGCGGGCCAAAGTCGGATCTCGCTGCTCCCAGAGCTGACGCTTGCGCCGATTGCGACTGCCCCATCGCTATAAGATCGGGCCGCGCCTTTGCGGCGGTGGCGAGCTCGTCGACCAGTGCGAGCTGCGGGAAAGTATGCGGCTCAATCGGTTCTAACACGGATGCTTTGAGCTCCGGAGTTCCCATCGCCTCACGCAACTGCGCCCATGCCAGTTCCAGATCGCCCTGGGCCGCAATCAATTCTTCTTTGCGCGCGGCCACATTCACCTGGGCCGCCATCCGGTCCGACTCCACTGCAAGCCCGGCATTAACGTGATCTTCAACTGATGCCAACAGCGCCGCCGCCGTCTCCTGCTCATGCTGTGCGACATCAATTTCTCGCTGCGCATACAGCACGGCCTGGTACGCCTCGACAACCTGGAACGCGATCTGCTGGTCCGTCGCTTTGGCGGACGACGAGGAGCTTTCCTTGAGGAGATCGGCGCGGCGAATCTCCCTTTGCGTTTTGAAGGAATCGAACGCCGCCCACGTGCCTGAAAAGCGCGAAGAGAAATTTCCGATGGGCTGGGGAAAGTTCAACGCGTTCAGGGCAAAATCGGCTTGCGTGAACTGGCGTTGGCGCAACCGGGTGCCGAAGGCATATACCGGATCGTTCCCCCTCGATATGTCTTCAGTGAAGTTGAGTTGCGGCAGAAGCTGGGTTCGCGCTATCGCAGCCGACGCCTTTGCTCCCTGGTTGTCGGCGCGCGCAATTGCGGCCTCGGGGCTTTGCCCCAGAGCCTGATTGATGGCCTGCCGAAGTGTCAGCGGCTCCTGCGCGGCTGCTGCCAATCCCCCCATGTAAAGCATGAAAAAGAGAGCCAGAACTTGATAAAGGCGAGAAAGCGTTGGGCGAAATGTTCCTGGAGAGTGCATTCATATGAATGAAGTCCCGGAACAGGGAATTCGTTACATGGAAGCACGAAACAAACTTGCTTGCGACCGAGAAACGTGAGGCTGTGCCTGGATGACCGGCAAGCCGGGATAACCCAGGAGTTTGTACAATTTGTTGAGCGGCCCAAGCCAGAATCAGGTATCTCGAGACGCCATGGATGGAATTGCTGGCACCTGTTATGCGCGCAAGAAAAACATTTAAACTATTGATAATAAAATAGTTGGTGGAGGCGGCGGGAGTCGAACCCGCGTCCGAAATCGCTGTCAGCCGGGAGAGTCCATGCTGTGTCCGATTCGATTGGATTCGCTCACGGCGCTTAAGAACGGACAAGATGCGACGAGAACTAGTCCGATGATCTCGCGCAAAACGACACGGACCGAGCCGTTAGCGCCAGCCTACTGAATGACGTCCGCTCACAGCCCATAGGCGAAGCCGTGGAAGACGGCAGCTTAGTTAATTAAGCTGCAAGTGCCAGATTATCGTTGGCAACTTTAGTTTTGCAGGCGATTACGGGTGCCCACACCCCGACATGCCTCCCATGCCGCATTCGATCCCGTCGAAACCGTGACGCCCCCACATTTAGCGGCTACTTCTTTGATGATCCGGAAAAGCCGCCGGGTGCACACAGAGCCGATTGGCTCGTGCTGCTTCTCTTATTTTACGCCTATTTCTCTTTCAGCGCCCGGCTGCCGGTGATAGCGTTGCAGGATGCTGCTAAAGACGGCATCTGAAAGGGGATGGAATGGTTAAGCAAGTAGTTCGGCTGACGGTAAGTCTGGTGGTAAATGACGGACAACTGGAAGCGTTCAAGAGCATTGCGCAAAGCATGACCTCCGTGAGCCAGGCGGAGCCCGGCACGCTGGGGTATGAGTGGTTTTCAAGCTCGGACGGAAAGCAGCAGCGGATCGTCGAGACCTACGTCGATTCAAGCGCCTTAGAGGCGCACTTCATGGGACCTGCCGTGCAGGAGTGGGTGCCCAAGCTTGCTGCCCTCTGTAAGGTGTCCGGGTTCGAAATCTATGGCGAACCAAGTCCGAAAGTAGCGGAAATGGCCAGCGGTTTTGGGGCGGTCGTTTACCAATACTGGACTGGAATCGGCCGCTAAGTTTCGCGTCGCAAAATGAGCGTGAGCTTCGGCGACGGAGTGATGCCGTCGTTTACTGACGCACCGGGCACTGACCCCCCTGCGCCGGATCAGGCCCAATCTAAAAGTGGAAGGCGACGCCCACGCCAATGCGATAGTGGGCTGGAGCTGGAGAGCCGGACGAAGGCGCCTTGGAGTTGCCCAGGTAGTCGCCCGTTACGCGCAGCTTGAGGCCAAGAAAGATGGGCAGGTCCGCGCCTGCGCCAAGCGCGTAGCTGGCCGCATTGTAAGAGACCGAGGGAAAGGTGGTAACGGTTGCGCTTTCATGAGCAAGCCCCGCGAGGCCATGAGCAAAGACGCTGAAGCCCGCGGCGTGAGCAGTGACACGCGGGCCGAACATCACCAGCGTAACGCTCTCGGAGAGGCCCGCTGGATTCTGGCTGTAACGCGACAAGTCGCCTTCAATGCCAACGAAGGGGATCACCTTGACGTGCGCCGCAGCCTGCCAGCCATTCATGCCGGCCGTATTTGGCGCGAACAGATTGGCGCCGACGCGGCTGTAGCCGAAGTAGACATCCGCTTTATCTGCGCCCCATGCGCGGGCTGAAGGAACAAGCATAAGCAGGAATGCCGCAATAGACGAAGCAACGACGCGCAGCTTCATGATTGCCTCCATCGTTGGAATCAATTTGACTACCGAAACCAATTTAAACCCAAACGCAATGGCCTCAAAATCAAGGCGACCCAACCGACCGCCGGCCGCCGCTCTTAGAGCATTTTCGGAATACACGTAGACTTTTTAAGAGCATTGAAAGGTGGCTTTTTCTTGAGGAAAAAGCCACTTGAGCGTGTGCTTCCGGTCTACAGCAATTCCGAAAATGCTATAGGCCGCCAGCGCGGCTATTCCTTGTTCTGCCTGGCTATTGCTTGTCCAGATCAATGGATTCGTAGTCGTGGCGGGCGATGCCGGCGCGAATCTGAGCGGGCGTCCAGCCGGCCTTGGTCTTGTAATAGGCGTAAAAGCCTTCCTGGGCGCAGGTGGAGCACTCAGTGGAGTGCGTGTTCTCGTAGCAACTGTGCAGGCTGGTGTGGCCTAGAGCGCGATCGCAGCGGCAGTTGCACGGCAACTGATAGATGACGCCCGGGACCTGCGCTGCGAGCTGGTAAACGCGCACCTGCCAGTGATTACGGAAGTTCGGCCCGGTTAACTGCGCGCCATGAAGGATGGCAGGGAGGGCATGGATATTGAGCGGCGCCGAGGGGTGGTATGCGGGGACGTCGTCGGCGGGGTTAGACCACTGCGCATAGCTGGCCGCAGTGAGCGCGAAGACGGCCAGGGACCAGATCCAGCGGCTCTTGAAGGAGTGTTTCATCGTGTGCCTCGAATTGTGCTTCTGGGGTTCATGATATGCAAATCCCTTCTGGGACTCATGGTATGCAAATCCAATGATACGGGCGCGTGAGGGTCGTCACGGGCGCTGGCGGATCATCACGTTCGCTGGCGGAGCTGGGTTGCGCAAAAGCCCGGAATTGACCTGCGCTTTGCGGTCGAAAAAGGGGCCGTTTGGGGCCTAAAACGGTCGTTTTCGCGCACAAAAACCGCGAAAAATCGCGAAAAATCGATGTGGATTTCGAGATCGATTTGTTGATTGCAAATGGGTTAAGTGCCATTTCGCGCCGAAAATACGATCACTTTTTTCTTTATTTAATTTCCAGAGCGCCCTGAAGGCGGCAACTGACCGAACTTGTAAACTTGCACCGCGGCGGTTCGGGAGTTCGCATACTCCCAGTTGGACGATTTGCGTTGCCCGAATTGCAGGGGATGACAGGTTTGTCGACATAAGACAAGTCTAGCGAATTGCCGGAATTAATCGGCAAAGCTAACTCTTATGGATGACGCAGGTTAGGAAGAAAGGGGCTTGACAGAAAAGCAGGGATCAGGAATCGGGGATCAGAATCGGGCGCAGCAGGAAAGCTGCGCACATAAAAAGGCGGCACGAACGGTCTAGCTGTTCGTGCCGGGAGGCCAGTGACGCAAACTACTTCCGGTCTGGAGGGATGAATCAGATACCTCCCCACCGGAATAAATACACGATAGCATAGATCGAGGTAATTGCAAATACAAAATTCAAAATTTATTTGCCAGTCATCCAATCAACCTTCCGGACGGACCTGCATCTAATAGTGGCCGGGATTTTGGGTTCCTAAACTGAGATTCTGAGAGGCGGAGTGCCGGTTCCGGCGAGCCTTTGCCTGAGCAGAAAGATGAGAACATCTTTAGAATAAGTCGCTTCAATTTGATCCAGGCGCTGCGGCTCCCGAGGGGCCGTCGATGTGGGACGGATTCGCCTTGCCTGCCCTGGGCCAGTGCGCCAGCCCGAGGAGGACAAAGTGCACTGCGGAGGGTTCGATCGAGTACCACAATTTGGTAAAAATGGTGAATATACGGAATTGTGGAGCAGGGTTGGCCACTTGAGGCTTGGGGTAGCGTCTTAAATGTGCGTTGGGGAATTTGCGCCGTCAATAACAATGGTTTGGCCGTGGACTGGACAGAAGTATGCCTTGCCAGATTCTCGCGGGGGATACACGGCAGGTTCGTTCACTACGATGGTGCTCATTAGCCGCCCGCACAGCTTGCAGAATGGATGGCCGTCTCTAATCTCAGCAGCGTCGTTACCGAAACTCATGTTTTCCTGCTGCATATTTAGATGACCCTACCTTCTTTGTGGCTTGAATTCAACAGCCGACTGTAAAACGGTAACCGACCCTCAAGGTCACGCCCTGCATAGGGGCTGGGATTGAGAATCGCGTTTAGACGATTGCTGAACTCATCGGACTACTGGAAAAGTAGTTGCTCTCGATGTGGCGGAGGAGGGATTACTTCTAGGACTTTCAGAACTGTATATTTGGGCGGCAGAGATTCGTTTTGCTCATCATAGGAAACCTCGACGGAGACGTCGGCGCGCAATGCGCCACCCGGAAGGAGACCAGCGCCGTCCTCACGGAACTTTGCTAGCCACTCGTTATCTTGAATTCTCGCTTCGATAGGACGCCCGTCGTAGCGGAACTCCCACATCGAAGATCCTAGATAGTCTGGCTTTTTCACTTTGAGGATCAGTTCATTGTTATTTGTCACCGTTCGAATCGCAAGCAGTTCGGTCATTTCAGCATCGTTGATGCGAAGCAAGCGGTTGAACGGGATCGGCGCTTCATTACGGCTTTCGTAAGTTGCAGAATCGCCTTCGGTGAGATATTCGAGGGAGGCGGTCACATCGGCGATATGGGCTGCAAGGCGCGTGCGTGACATTGGCGCATAGCCCAACAGATTACGCGCGTTGGTCTGTTCGGCTTGGTGAAAAAGTTCAGATTGAATCTTCTCCAAAAGTTGCGGGTCCGTGACACTGCTCGCCTTGTCCAGCGACCTAAGAAGGGCGTACTTGCCCTTAACGGTGTACTCGCCAACAACCCGCCTCCAGTCACCGCTCCTCAGCGCTGCATCATCAGCCGAGCGAAGAACGCTAATAAACCACGATCTTATTGATCCAGCCTCGACGTTCTCTAGGAGAAGAACGGGTTCAATGGTTACATCGACACTTTTAACCAAATCCCTGTCAAATCGCGCCAATGCTTCTACGAGATCGACCATTGTGCGAAATGGGCGAGAGGGGTCACCTTGACCCTTAACAAACTCCACCGTAATCGCAAACGCGGTTTCAGGCGCGTCAATTAGAGGCGGCGGCATCGGCTGAGATTCTAGCACTTCTCAAGTCAACGTTGAGCGTATAAAGAAATAGAGGAGGACCGCATCATGCCAAATTTTGTCACATTTGACGACGGACTCAATTATGTTGCGATAGCAGAAATCGAATCCTTTGGCCACGAGGAAGGGCCGAACAAAGGCGGCAGCACTTGGATCAAACTCAGAAACGGGCAGACCCTTCACTCAAGCTGGAGCGTGGAAAAGATTGCCGAGAAACTCGGCCCCGTCGCCAATCTTCACTACTGACCCGTCAACGCAGCTTTCAGACACTACCGAGGCTTGGGTAGTGCGTGAATTGTGCGTTGGGACCGAATCGGGAGATTCCGAGGGAAACGCTGAAAGGGGGCTCGCTTTTTTAATCCCCTCGTGCCAGTTCGTCGATTCGTTCCCTGGCCGCAAGAATCGACGTGTTACAGGTGGCAATCCAAGCGCGCGCTTTAGCAACTGCCGGGTTGGTCGCGACGGAATCTTCCTGCCTCACTGAACCTGCTTTTGGTTCGTTTACTACTTGCTGCGCGTTATCCCGCAACAGTTCCCAAAGGCGAATTGCTCTTTCCAGATCGTGAATGGCTCTCACGCTTTTTTGGAGCACTTCGGTCACGCGAGGAGGTCTATGCGCCTGTTGAATCTTGCGTCAAGAGATTCCCCGGATGTAGAGTGTCCCCAGGTACCCCTAGGGCCCGTGTTGCAACCGGAGAGAGCCTCCCTTCAGGGTAGGCTCTCCTTTTTTGCGAGGTTTATCTCAGGTCGCCCCGTTACCCGTTTCGAAGAGGCCTTCGTGCATAGGAGCAGTCGAGGAATTGGTTGGTCTTCCGGGGTAACTACTGGGCTAGATAACTACAGAGCAACCGTTGGCCATGGCGACATACCGTGACTGACTCGATAGAGGTTCATCGGCTCGCATACGTGGGCAGATTCATGGCTTGCCAGTTCCGATTCATGCTGGACCGTGGCCACCGTCGCCAAACACACAGTGCAAATCGAGTCGTGAGTCCCATTAAGATTGCGTCGATGTGGGAAACTTGGTTTTAACGGATTATGCATCTCGAACCCCTCTCATGCGCCAAGATTTTCCTGAGGATAGCCGCCCCCAATTCGGGACGTCCGAGCAATTCTGCTCACCGTTTGGGGAAAAACCTGTGGGTACTGTGAGTTTCGAATTAGGAAACTCTCAGCAACGCAGATTTTAGACACTGCCTCGAGGCTTTTTGAGTGGATCCGTGCATTCCTGAGCAAGAGTCCGGGCCTGGGTGGCCAGGTCGAAGTCTTTCCTGGTGGGGCCGTCGGCGGCGTGGGTAACGAGTGCGAGGTGGACGCGATAGGGTCAAACGCTCATAGGTAAACCCCAAAAATGCGCTGCAGGTCTTTAAGCACTGCGATTTCGGGGCACTGCGATTTCGGGGCATTGCGAATTCGGGGACCTTGCAAGCAGCTTGGTCAGGACTCCAAGTCGTCTTCAACGAAGAAGGGGAGAGTGGTCATAACCTTCGCGGCTGTGCTCTGGTCCCCCGCCTTGCGCAACCAGCGAAACGTCAAGACACCGTTTTCAGTTGCCACGGAAAAGATGTTGTTGAAGGAGCGGAAAGTCTCGCCGTCATATTTGTAAAGCGTGATGCTTTTCATCGGTTGTTCCTCTGAGCGGGATTTTGGGTTGAAATACGAGCGGTTCCAGTGCGGCTATGTGGGATTCGGCAGGTGCTACGCAGACAGATTCTGGGCCTGGGTGGCCAGGTCGAAGTCTTTCTCTGTAATGCCGCCTGCATCGTGCGAAACGAGAGCGAGGCGGACGCGGTTGTAACGGATGTCAATGTCGGGGTGGTGGCCGGCCTTTTCAGCGAATTCGCCGACCTGGTTGACGAAGCGGAGAGAGGCGAGGAAGTCTTTGAATTGGAATGTGCGGACGAGCTCGCCGGATTCAATTTGCCAGCCGGGAAGTTGAGTGAGGCGCGATTGAGCGGCTTCGGGGGACAAGATGGTCATGGGGAAGGCTCCTCAGGGACACTGATTAGTGGTTAGTGGTTAGTGGTTAGTGGACAGTGAACAGTGAACAGTGGTCAATGGACAGTTTACGGCACGGCCGAAGCTGTGCCCACTCAAAACCTGAGAGATGAGGGGAGTGTTACGAGGCGGCCTGGGTGCGCGCCATTTCGAAGGTGGAGAAGCGCATGTGCTGGCCGCTGATTTCGGAGCGGAGTTCCTGCCAGAGCTCGTTGGGAATCTTGAGGAACACTTCGACGACGGCGGGATCGAATTGCGTGCCCGAGCAGCGGAGGATTTCTTCGCGAGCGTTGTCGAAACCGCGGGCCCTGCGGTAGGGGCGGTCGCTGGTGATGGCGTCGAGAGTATCGGCGACGGCGAAGATGCGCGCGCCGATGGGAATTTCGCGTCCGGCGAGGCGATTGGGGTAGCCGTTGCCGTCGTAGTGCTCCTGATGGCAGAAGACGATTTCGGCGGCGCCGGCGAGAAAAGGAATTTTGCGCAGCATGTTGTAGCCGCGGGCGCAATGCTCGCGCATGACAGCCTGCTCGTCTTCAGTGAGCTTGCCGGGCTTGCGCAGAATGTCGTCGGGGATGGCCATCTTGCCGATGTCATGCAGGAAAGCGCCGCGCGCGATGATCTTGATTTCCTCAGGCGGGATGCCCATGGCGCGGGCGAGCGCGATGGCGTAAGCGGTGACGCGCTTGGAGTGACCTTCAGTCTCGGAATCCTTCAAGTCGAGGGCGTCGCCGAGAGCCTCAAGCGTGACGTCGTAAGAGTGCTCGAGATCTTCCATGGCGTGGCGCAGCATCTCAGTGCGGGCGCGAACCATTTCTTCGAGGCTCTGGTGGTAGTTCTGGGTCTCTTCAAGCGCCTGGCGATAATTGAGGGCGCGCTCGACGGTGTTCAACAACTGCTCGCGCTCAAAGGGCTTGAGGAGATAGTCGTAGGCACCGCGGCGCATGGAATCAATGGCGACGCTGATGTCGTGAACGGCGGTGACCATGACAACGGGAAGATTGGGCTGGAGGGCGTGGATGCGCTCGAGGAGAGTGATGCCGTTGACATCGTTCATCACGATGTCAGTAAGCACGAGATTGAAGGTGTTCAACTCGAGAACTTCGAGAGCGTCGCGGCCATCGCAGGCCTGCTCGACGGTGTAACCCTGGCGCTCAAGAGCGGCGGCGATCATGGTGCGCACGGGAGCTTCGTCGTCAACGACGAGAACGCGAGCCGGCTTGCGCGCGCGCGCGTCGCCTTCGTTACGCGTGCTACCCGCTGTGTCCATCGCCCTCACGTCTGGAAAACTCAACGCCAAAACTGAAGCCCTCCGTCTATTTTGAACTGCGCTGCCCGCTAAGGCTATGTATACCCGGGCACCTGCGTGGCTTGAATGCGCTGATTCCGCGCATTGTTAAATCTGGGTAAAACCGACAAATGTGAAACGAAACCAATGTGAAACTGGCCAGATTTGCGCCGAACGAGCTTGAAATACACGGGCCGGGGTTCTACGGGCCGGCAAAGCCATAAACTCTTGATGCCGCCGCCGGCTGAAAGGTCCACAAAATTAACGAGATACCGTCTAAACTTGCCGACTGCCGCTGCTCTCTGGCGAACAGGCGGAGGGAAAGCTTTTCGTGAGAGTATCATCCGAGCTATTTCGCCTCAATCACCCGAACGTGGCACCGTGTTGAGACGAATCTGTAGCATCACTGGCCCCTGTGGGGACTGGGGTTTCAGGGCTTTTTCGCCTCGCGCTTGGCGCGGCGGGATTTGGCCCAGCCTTCAATGTTGGCCTGTTTGGCGCGGCTGACGGCGAGGGCGTCGGCGGGAACGTCTTTGGTGATGCAGGAGCCTGCGCCGATGTAAGCGCCATCGCCGATGGTGACGGGGGCGACGAGCGTGGTGTCACTGCCGACGAACGCGCCTTTGCCGATGCGCGTGACGTGCTTCGAGACGCCATCGTAGTTGCAGGTGATGGTTCCGGCGCCGATGTTGGCGGCCTCGCCGATTTCAGCGTCGCCGAGGTAGGTAAGGTGGTTGGCTTTGGCGCCTTTGCCGAGGCGCGATTTTTTCATTTCGACAAAGTTGCCGACGTGGGCGTTTTCTCCGACTTCGCTGCCGGGGCGCAGATGAGTGAACGGGCCGACGCGCGCGCCGTCGGCGATTGTGGAATCCTCAAGGACACAGCTCTGGAGAATTTGAACGCCGTTGCCAACGGTGCAGTTTTCGACGACGGAGAAGGAGCGGATGCGGCAGCCAGCGCCCACGCGGGTGCGGCCGAGCAACTGCGCGAAAGGCTCGATGACGGTGCCGGGCGCGACTTCTACTTCGGGATCGATGACGCAGGTGTCAGGACGCGGAATCCTTACGCCCGTGCGAATGAGACGCCAGACGGGATCGTCTGGAAACGGCGTTGCCGAGTGCCGTTGGCTTTCTTGTCGCGCACTGGGGTCCTCTTGTGGTGTGCTCGCCAGTTCGACGCGAACCTGCTTGAGCTTCAGGCCGCGCTCGTGCAGAATTGCGGCTGCAAAGCATTTTTCCTCGCGCAGCAAGCCCAGCAGCAGATGCTCAGTGCCAATGTATTTGTGACGGAGCCGGTCGGCTTCTTCTGCCGCATAGGCCAGCACCCGCTTGCCCTCGTTGGAAAGGGGAATGTCGACGCTTGTCGAGACTTTCTCGCGGACGACGGCGTGTTCCTGGATCTGCTTCGAGATGGACTCTACTGAGTCGGGCGACGGCAGGAAACGATTGGTTAAGGCATTGTCTTCGCGCAGCAGGCCGAGCAGCAGATGTTCAGTCTCGATGTACGGCGAACCAAACTGGCTGGCCTCGTACCGTGCAAAGAAGATCACGCGCCGCGCCTTTTCCGTGTACCGCTCGAACATTACACTCTCCTGTTTTACTTCTCCGCGCCGCCTGCCGGCGGGCCGGGTGGCTGCGGGATGGTGATGTCGATCGGCTGCGGAGCGCCCATGCCGAGCGCGTCGAGGGCTGGCTTGATTTCCGGGCCATTGCCAACGACCAATACGGCGAGCTTTTCCGGTTGGATGTACTTTTTGGCGGCGGCGGTGAGATCGGCGAGGGTGACCTTCTCGAGAGCCGCGTGGTAGGTCTCAAGATAGTCGGGCGGATAGCCGTAGAACTCGAGCTTTTCGCTTTCGTCGAGGATTTTGTCTTTGGTGTCGTAGTCGAAGAGGAAGGAGTTGACGATGTTGTCCTTGGCGCGCTTGAGCTCGTCCGCGGTGAAGGGCGTGGTGTTCAGGCCGGCGATTTCTGCCAGCGCCGCCTTGGTTGCATCGACGGTCGACGCACTTTTGGTGAGCGCTTCAACATGGAACGATCCCGGATGGTCGTAGGGCAACGAGAATCCGCCGCCGACCTCGTAGGCCAATCCGAGCTGAGTGCGAACCTTGAGGAAGAGCCGGCTGCCAAAGCCGCCGCCGAGGATTTCGTCCATGACATCGATTGCGGGAACGTCGGGATTGTGACGGTCGAGGCCGAGCGCGACAATTTGGACGTTGGACTGATTTACATCTTCCTTGTCGATGAAGTAGACGCCGGGTTTCGGGCCGACGAACTCATCGTGGCGTGGCGGCTCGGGCGTGACGGGCGGAAGACTTTCGAATGCCGCGCGGACTTTGGATTCCATGGCGGCGGGATCGAAGTCGCCATAGATGCCGACGATGAGCTGCCCCTTGAGCGTGCGGTCGTGCCAGGCCTGGAGATCGGCGAGCGTGATGGTGGCGATGGTGGCCAGCTCGGGTTGATGCGTGTAGGGGCTGTTGACGCCGTAGACGAGCTTGGCCGACTCGCGAGCGGCGATCGCGTCTTCGTCGTCGTTGCGGCGGACGATTGCAGTTGCCTCCTGCTGCTGCGCGAGCTGGAGCTTCTCAGCATTGAATTTGGGATGGAAGAGCAGGTCCATGGCGAGGGAAAAAACCTGATCGGAGTCGCCTTTGAGCGAATCCCAGGAGAGCGCGGTGGAATCCTCGTCGCCATCGGTCTCAATGTGCGCGGCCTTGGCCTCGAGCAGGTCGTCCATGGCGTCGCCGTCCATGGTTGCGGTGCCGCTGGTGCGCCACGCCTGGCGGTAGAGGCCGATGAGTCCGGCTTTGGACGGATCGACGTCGCGCGCGCCGCCGTGGAGGAGAACCGAGCCGTAGATGAACGGCAACTCGTGATCTTCCTGCAAGAAAACGACTATGCCGTTCTTCAACTGGATGCGTTTGGGCTGCTGTGGATGAAAGGCGTGGAGCGAGGGAACGGGAATTTGCTCCCAGGGCTTGGTTTGCTGGGACGGGGAGAGCACGCCCGATATCACGAACAACAATGCAACAGCAGAGATGCGGAGCGCGATCATTTGCGCTTTCCCCGGTCTCAGAATCGAGACCGGGGGCACCCGGTTTTGTGTTTGATTGAAATTCTTCATTGCGCGCCTCCATCTTGCTTCGCGGCTGCTGGCGGGGACTCAGTGTCGATTTCGGCGCTGGTCCGGTTGGAGGCTACAAAAACCTGATTCGCCACAAGGAGGATGTCGGCCTTTGTCACTTTGTCAACGCGATCAAGCTGCAGGAACAATTGTCGCCAGTCGCCAAAGCGGGCCTGGTACTCGGCGAGCGAGTTAGCGAGGCCTTGATTGTCGTCGAGGCCGCGCAACAGGTCGGCGCGAGTCCGGGTTTTGTACATCTGAAGCTCAGCGTCGGTGACGTCGGTAGTCTTGAGTTTGTCGATCTCTTTGTGTATGGCGTCGCGCATCTCGGCTGGTGTGTGGCCAGGGAGAGGGACGGCTAAGAAGGCGAAGAGGCTGGGGTATTTTTCGCCGGGGAACGGGCTGGCGCCTTCAGCTTCCGCAGCGATCTGCTGCTGCTCAACCAAGCTACGGTAGAGCCGCGACACGCGGCCGTTGGACATGATGTCACTGATTGCGTCGTAGACCGCGTCATCGGGATCGCGATAGCTGGGCCGGTGATAGCCTTCCATGTAAATTGGCTGCGTCTGCTCGCGGATGACGACCGACTTCTCGGCAAACTGCGGCGGCTCGACGGTGGTCATCTCCTCTGGCTTGGGACCGCCGGGAACGCGGCTGAAGTACTTCTCAAGCATCGGCAACTCGGTTTTGGGGTCAACGTCACCGACGATGGCGACGACGATGTCTCCGCCGACGTAGTACTTTTTGTGAAAGGCCATGGCCTCGGTGGCGTTGATCTGGCTGACCTCGCTTGGCCATCCGATGTCACTGCGGCCGTAGTTATGGGCCACGTAAGCCGTGGCAACGAACTGCTCTTCAAGCCGCCCGATGGGGTTTGAGTCGACGCGCATGCGGCGCTCTTCCATCACGACGTCGCGCTCCTTGTAAAACTCGCGCGGAACAACGTCGGCCAGGCGGCCGGACTCCATCCACGCCCAGAGCTCGAGACGATTTTCCGGCATCGACCAGTAGTACTGCGTATCGTCAAGGCCGGTGCCGGCGTTCAGATTGTTTGCGCCATTGGCTTCTGCAACCTCAGTGAACTGGTTGGGGATGACGTATTTTTCAGCGGCGGCCTGAGCGTCGAGAAAAGCCTGGTGCAACTGGGCAAGCTTCTTGTCGTCGCGCCCAACAGGCTTGAGATACTCGGCCTCGTAGGCGTCATTGGCGGCCTCGACTTTCTGGAGGGCGACCATTTCCGCCGGATAATTCGTGGTGCCGATCTGCGATGTGCCCTTGAAGGCGAGATGCTCGAACATATGCGCCAAACCGCTGTCGCCGGAGGGGTCGTTGACGTCGCCGGCGTCAATGAATGTGGTGTAGCTGAAGACCGGCGCGTCATGACGCTCGCAAATGACGAGAGTGAGCCCATTAGGAAGCACTTTGACGGTGATCCGCTTTTCGAAGCTTTGCAGGTCCTGCGCGGATGCCGCGGAAACTGCAAGCAACAGCGCAAGAAGCCAAAAGCCGGTAAAGAAACCAGGGAATAACCTGTGGCGCATTCATCCACCTCGTTGAAGTAAACCCAAATACGATTTTTCGCTCTCTTCCAAGCTATTGCCCGCAGGCGAGGGCGTCAAACGGCTTTCTGGGCCGGCCAGCCCGAAGCACGGCGCGGCGAGGAGGATCGAAGGCGATCACCGGCAGAATTGCACCGGTATAATCGGTGGCATGGCGGCGAGCGCACAGACGAAGATTCCGGAGGCTGCGGCGGCGGGGACGGCCGATGCCGTCGGGCCCGAAACGGCGGCAAAGCTGCGCACGGTGGAGAAGCGTCTGGAGCAGCTCGGAAGCCTGATGGTGGCGTATTCGGGGGGTGTGGATTCGGCATTTTTGGCTGCCACGGCGCATCGCGTGCTGGGCGAGCGCATGCTGGCTGTGCTGGCCGATTCGCCGTCGCTGGCGCGGCGGGACATGGAGCAGGCGCGCGCATTTGCAGAATCGATTGGAATGCCTTTGCAGGTGGTTGCGACCGAGGAGCTGGACCGCGAGGAGTACGCGCGGAATGACGCGAACCGCTGCTTCCACTGCAAGGACGAGCTGTTCGCAGTGATGGAAAAGCTGGGCAAGAAGCTCGGATTCGCGCACATCGCCTACGGGATGAACTCCGACGATACGCGCGATTTTCGCCCTGGGCAGCGCGCGGCCGAGCAACACGCAGTGCTTGCGCCGCTGGCTGAGGCTGGGCTGACGAAAATGGCCGTGCGCGCGCTGGCCAAAGCTGCCGGTTACCCGGTTTGGGATCGCCCGGCGGCGCCGTGCCTGAGCTCGCGCGTTGAGTACGGCCGCACGGTGACGCGTGAAGTGCTGGAGCAAGTGGAGCGCGGCGAGGAGAGCTTGCGGCGACTGGGCTTTCGCGAGCTGCGCGTGCGGCACCACGGCGAGCTGGCTCGCGTGGAGATTGCGCGCAACGAGCTGCCGCGCGCACTGACGATGGAGATGATGGACGCGATTACGGCAGCGCTGAAGCTGGCGGGATTCAAGTACGTCACGCTCGATTGCCAGGGATTCCGTTCGGGGGCGATGAATGCTGTGCTGCCGGCCGATGTGCTGGCGCGGCGGGGCGCGTAGGCGCTCTCACTTCCCTTCCCTTCTCTTTACTTGCCCCGATCTTTTTACTCGTCTTCCCTTGCCAGCCCTCCGGCAATTTAGAATCACTGAGCGATGCGAATCGGATATCTGGAGTGCTTTTCCGGGATCAGCGGGGATATGCTGCTGGGCGCGCTGGTGGATGCGGGCGTGCCGTTTGACGTGCTTGCCGAGACGGCGGCGGCGCTGGACGTGGGCGCGCGCCCGGAGATGCGCAAAGTGAGCCGCGGCGGATTGGCGGCGGTGAAGGTGGACGTGCTGACACCGGAAAACAGGGATCAGGGGTCAGGGATCAGGGATCAGGGATCAGGAGAAGGGCACGGTCACGACCATGCGCATCAGGAACATGCCGGCGAGGGCCATGCCCACGAGGACCACGCACAGGAAATACATTCACACGATCACGCACATGAGCATGATTCACATTTGCACCACACTCACGAGGCGCAGCACGGCCACGAACATGAGCACGAGCACGCGGCGCCGGCGCAACACAGCCATGAGGACGAGCACGCGGCGCACAGTCATGAACACGTGGCCCATCGATCGCTGTCGACGATTCTCTCGATCATTCAAGCCGCACCGATTAAGGATTCGGTGAAGCTACGAGCTTCGCAGGCCTTCCAGTTGCTTGGCGAGGCAGAGGCGGCGATTCATTCCATCCCGATTGAGAAGGTGCACTTTCATGAAGTGGGCGCGGTGGACACGATTGTGGACATCGTGTGCGCGGCCGCGGGATGCGAGGCGCTGGGCGTGGACCGCTGGATGGCGTCGCCCCTGAATGTTGGAAGCGGAACGGTAAAGTGCGAGCACGGGACGCTGCCTGTACCCGCGCCGGCGACATTGGCGCTGCTGGGCGACGCGCCAGTGTACGCAGCGGGCAGTCCAATGGAGCGCGTGACGCCAACCGGCGCCGCATTGCTGCGCATGCTGGATGTGGGCTACGGGGTGCTGCCTGCGATGCGCGTGCAAGCGCGCGGTTATGGAGCAGGCGGGCGCGACACGCCAGGAGAGCCGAATCTGCTTCGGCTGCTGGTGGGTGAAGCGCAGGAAGAAGCGGAGGGCGCTGAAGCGATTGCCGTGATTGAGACCGTGGTGGACGACGCGACTCCGCAACTGCTGGCTTATGTGAGCGAGCAGTTGATGGAAGCAGGCGCGTGGGACGTTTACCGGACGCCGGTGCAGATGAAGAAGGGACGGACGGGCGTGCAGATCACGGTGCTGTCCAGTCCCAGATTGCTACCCGCGCTGCGCGACCTGCTGCTGCGCGAGACAACCACGATTGGACTGCGCTGGCGAATGGAAAACAAGGTGGCATTGGCGCGCGAGTTTGTGGAGGTGGAGACGGCATGGGGAAAAGTGAAGATGAAGGTTGCGCGCTGGCCCTCAGGCGAAGTGGCGAATGCGTCGCCGGAGTACGAGATGTGCCGCAATCTTGCGCGCCAGCACGGGGTTCCGCTGAAGCGGGTGATGCAGGAGGCAATGCGGGCCTATGCGAAGCCGGACCGGACGTCGAATGAGAAGGGGAATGAGAACCGGAATGAGAACAGGAAAACGGACGGGCCGGAGAAGGGGCGCTGATGGATCGCTCGCAGATTGAGGCTTTGCTGAACGATGTCAGCGCGGGGTCCACGAGCGTGGCGGCCGCGCTGGAGCGTCTGCGCAATTTGCCCTTCGAGGATCTGGGGTTTGCCAAGGTGGACCATCATCGCGCGCTGCGCACCGGCATGCCTGAGGTGATCTTCAGCGAGAGCAAGACGCCGGCACAGGTGGCGACGATATTTGCCCGCATGGCAAAGGCCGGTGGCAACGTGCTAGCCACGCGCGCTTCGCGAGAGGTATATGAGGCGGTGCATGGCGCGGAGCCGCGAGCCGAGTTTCACGAGATGGCGCGCGCCATTACGCTGATGCAAACTGAAGCGCCGGCCGGCAAGGGGACTGTGGGCGTCGTGTGCGCCGGGACGAGCGACCTGCCGGTGGCTGAAGAGGCCGCAGTGACAGCGCGGCTGATGGGCAACACGGTAGAGCTGGTGGCCGATGTGGGCGTGGCGGGAATTCATCGCCTGCTGGCGCAACAGATGACGCTGCACTCGGCGCGCGTGCTGATTGTGTGCGCGGGCATGGAGGGCGCGCTGCCGACTGTGGTGGGCGGGCTGGTGAATGCGCCGGTGATCGCTGTTCCGACGAGCGTGGGTTACGGCGCGTCGCTGGGCGGCGTGGCCGCGCTGCTGGGGATGCTGAACACCTGCTCGCCGAATGTGTCAGTAGTGAATATCGATAACGGCTTCGGCGCTGCGTGTATTGCGTCGTTGATCAATCACCTGTAACCAAGCACGGCGATTAACACGACCCGATTGAGGCGGTCGCTGCGCGCCTGTGTCTGCCGATACACTCTACGGCCGGTCGTAGAAGCGGAAGAAGAGCGACGGCTTGGCTACCGGTTCGGCGCTCGCCACCAACGCGGTAGCCTGGGCGTCGCTCAACGGCGTGAATTCGCGGGCGAGATTTACATTTTCTTCGAGCTGCGCGATGGAGTCGCAGCCGATGATGACGGTGCTTACGGGGCGAGAGAGCGTGTAGTACATTGCCTCGCGCATGGTGAGCGTGCCGGAGGTCGGCGCGGGAACCATCCCTTCCCACATGTGCGCTTGCACTGACAGCGGTTGCGGCGTCCAGTTGGAGAGCAGGCGGCCGCGCGCGGGAACCTTCATGCCGATGATGCCCATCTGGCGCTCGACGGCCAGCGGCAAGAGCGCCGAGTTGAAGCTGTAGAAGTGCGGGTCGGCGGCGTTCATGGCCATCAGAATTGTGTCGAACGGATGGCGCTGGATGCCTTCAATGAGCGCGTCGGGGCGGTAGTGGCCGGTGAGGCCCAAGAAGCGGACGACCTTCTGCTCTTTCATTTCGAGAAGCGCTTCCATTGCGCCGCCCTTGGCGAAGACGTCGTTGATATCGGTCATGGTGCCGATGTCATGTAACTGCCACAGGTCAACATGGTCGGTTTGGAGCAACTGAAGCGATTTCTCGATCATGCGCAGGGAGCCGTCGCGGGTGCGCTCCTTGGTTTTGGTGGCGAGGAAGGCGAGGCTGCGCCGGTGAGCCATGACCTTGCCGACATACTGCTCGCTCCAGCGGTCGGGGCCGCCGTAGATGGACGAAGTGTCAATGTAGTTGACGCCGAGGTCGAGTGCGCGCTCGATGATGGGGACGGCCGCGTCGAAGTTGTTCGGCTGCTCGAGTGCGGCCTGACCACCAAGCGAGAAGATCCCGACCTTGTAGCCGGTTTTGCCGAGGTTGCGCGTGGGCATCGCGTTGGGCGTAACGGGATTTGAGGGAAGAGCGGGAAGGGCTTTCGGCGTCTCGGCCATCGCGGTTTGGGTCATAGCGGTCTGGGCCAGCAACGCGGCGGCGGTTACCGCACCTCCGGTTTTCAGGAACTCGCGACGCCCTTGTCCATGGGTAGAAATCTGGTTGCGATCGTTCATTCTTCCCTCCTGCTTGAGTTCATCATATGCCTGGGTACGAGCCGGGCGCGAGACCGACTGGGTTTAGTGTCGCAGAGCGAATCCGGATCAGGGATTGGACCGCGCAGGGATCGGGTTGGGGCCAGCATGGGGCCGGTGATTATTCACAACGCCTTGCGGGATTTTTCTGGCGCGGGGTTACGCGGAGGCATTAGTCTCTTAGCACCAGTAATAGCAGCACCAGCAAGACCAGCACCAGCACTTCCCCGGAACGAGGAACCAATGTCAACTGCTTATCCCCAGGTGGGTGGCTACCCACAGTATCCGCAATATCCCCAGTACACGCCGCCGGCTTACCGGTTGCACGACACGGCGTCCGTGGCCCTGGCGACTTTCCTTGGCAGTCCGCTTGCGGGCACGATTCTGATGGCCTCGAATTACCGCAAGCTGGGTCAAGGCGGCAAAGGCGCTCTCGCGCTTCTGGTGGGAGCGATTGCGTCCGCGGGCGAGATCTATATTGGATTGACTTCGACGAAAACCCCCTCGATTGCGACCCTTTTGCTGTTTGCGGCTACGTGGTTCGCGGCTTACGAACTGCAGGGCAATGCGATCAAAACGCACGTGGCGTGGGGCGGGAAGTTGGCTTCAAAGTGGGCCGCCTTTGGAACGGCAATCGTGACGGTGCTGATTCTTGGCGGTGCGCTTGTCGGTTATCTCTACTACACCGGACAATGGCAGAAATTCGCGACGCAATATGGAATAGGGCAGACTGCAGTGACGATTGGGACCAAGGATCAGGTGATCTATTCAGGCACTGCGACAAAGAACGATGCGACGGCGCTGGGCAACGAGCTGAAAAGCGCGGGATATCTCCAGGATCGCGGAGTGACGGTGGTGCTGAACAAGGGGACCAACGGCACTACGATTTCTTTTGTAGTTGAGGACGGCATATGGAACCAGGCGGGCATGCTTTCTTCGTTTGAAGAAGTGGCGCGCAACGCGGCTCCGTCCGTGGGCGGTTTGCCGGTGCAAATGCAGCTCATGAACAGCAACCAAACCGTGGAGAAGACGTCGACTGTTGGCGAGGTTGACATGGGAGGCGGCGACGCGGTGATTTACGAGGGCGCCGAGACGCAGGCAACCGCGCAGGCGCTAGGCCAGCAGCTCAAATCGATTGGATTCTTTTTGGGCAAAGGAGCCAACGTGTTCCTGACCAAGCACGACGACGGAACGACGCTGGCGTTCGTGGTGGCCGACGGCACCTGGAACGATCCAACGATGGTGAGTGCCTTTGAAACCATCGTGCGCAGCGTGGCTCCGACGATAGGCGGGCTGCCGATTGACATGCGCCTGGACAATACCAGTCTCACGGTGGAAAAGGACGAGGTGCTGAAGTAAGGCCGCCGGAGAATCGGCGGCCGTCTAACAATCTCGGTGCAAGAGACCCAAAGGGCGCCCAGCTGGGCGCCCTTCTGTGTGTTCACGCCTGGGGCTGCGAGGATTGCTGCTCGTGGTTGTGGCGATGCTGGCGGCGTTGAGCAAGCATCTGCTCAAACTGCTGCTTCTGCGGGTCAGTCAGGACGGCTTCGATTTTGGTGTTGGTGTCCTGCATGATGGCGTGTGCCTTGGTGTGGCGATCCTGTTCGCTGAGCGAGGCGTCGGCACGCAGGGTTTGCATCTGCTGTTGGCGAGCGGTGAGGATGGGCGTAATCTGCGCCACCTGATCGCTGCTCAAGCTGAGGCGCTGGCCGAGATGAGCGGCGAACCGTTGGGGATCGAAGTGGCGGTGCTGGTCGCCCGGCTGCGAAGGTGCGGCTTGCGGCGCGGTCGCGGCTGGGGCCTGGGTCGCGTCAGGCGCCTGCGCGAACATGACACTCGCGGAAAGCAGGGCGCCGAGAACGATGGTTGCTTTGGTTGCGTTCATTTGATTTTTCTCCCTTGTGGCCTTGATGGTGCTTAGAGCGGTTCCACAATTCACTTGCCCTACAAAGCATCCTGCAAGGTGGCTTTTTCTTGATGAAAAAGCCACTTGGCGGTTGCTGATCTGGCTGGAGCTATTGTGGAACCGCTGTAACCGGCCAATGCGTGTAGAGACACGTTTGCGGGGGGAAAAGTTGCAGTGCGGGGGCGAGGTCAATCGATAGGTGGAAGAGGGTTGAATCCGCAACGAAACCTTGGGTCCACGCGCGGGGAGGGAACGTCTAATGCGGCGCAGGATTTGGTAAGATGGTCACAGGAGTGGCCACATGAAGATCAGTACCGTGCGCGAATTCAGGGATAACGCATCGGGGATGCTGCGCGCGAAAGACCCGATTCTGGTGACGCGCCGGGGCCGCTTGGCCGGGATATTCTTTCCGCATCCTGAAGCCACATTACCCGTCGAACTGAAACGCGAGATGTTTGGGATTCTCAGCTCTGAAATCGCGCGCCAAATTCGCAAGCGGGGACTGAGCGAGGAAGAAATTCTCGCCGACTTCGCATCCTGGCGCAAAGCCAAGAGGAAGACAACCCGTGCAGTTGGCCGCGGACGCTAACGCCCTGCTGTCCGCAGTCCTGGGCGGGCGCGCTCGGCTGGTTCTCTCTCATCCCGAAGTTGAAGAAGTGCTGACCACTGAGACAACCTTCGCGGAGGTTCAGGAGTACGCGCCCCTTCTCGGCAGACAGAAAAGAATTGCGCCGGAAACTCTGATGCTTGCAGTAGCCGCTTTGCCTGTATCGATTGTGGCGCGAGAGGTCTATGGGAAGGCCATTCCACGAGCTCGCAAAGTGATTGGTTGGCGCGATCCCGACGATGTCGAGCTACTTGCCATGGCCATGCATTTCGGGATTCCGCTCTGGTCAAATGATAACGACTTCAAGGGGTGCGGAGCGGAGCTGAACACGACGGCACAGTTGCTACGCAAGTTGGGAGTGACGGGAGATAAATAGCGCGACGTCAGTTCCGCGAATTTTCGGGCTTCAAGGCGAGTTTCAGGCTTTTGATGAACGACGGCAAATCTCGCGACTGAAAAGGCCGCGCAACGCGCGGCCTTTTCGATCAAGATGACAACTCGAACTTAGTTGACGATCAGCCAGCTTTTTCGAGCAGGCAGGGAGAGAGATCGCGGCGCTCGACCATGTCCTTGGTGATTTCGAGATCGCGGACGCGCTTGTTTGAGGGCAGGTGGTACATGAGGTCAAGCATGAGCTCTTCGAGAATCATGCGCAGGCCGCGAGCGCCGACTTTGCGCGCCATTGCTTCACGAGCGACGGCGCATGCGGCCTCAGTGGTGAAGTGCAGGCGGACGTTTTCGTACTCGAAGAGGCGCTGGTACTGCTTGAGGATGGCGTTGCGCGGCTTGGTGAGGATTTCAATGAGCGCGGCTTCGTCGAGCTCGTCGAGGACGCCCATGACGGGCAGGCGGCCGACAAACTCGGGAATGAGGCCGTACTTGATGAGATCCTGCGGCTCGGTTTTGCGGAGCAACTCGGTATCGCGATGGGAGCGGGTGGTGGCCTGATCGGCGTCGGCGTCGACGGTGCGGAAGCCGAGAGCTTTTTTGCCGATGCGACGGCCTACGACGCGCTCGAGGCCGACAAATGCGCCGCCGCAGATGAAGAGAATGTTTGTGGTGTCGACAGCGGTGAACTCCTGGTGCGGATGCTTGCGGCCGCCCTGCGGAGGAACGTTGGCGACGGTGCCCTCGAGAATCTTGAGCAGGGCCTGCTGCACGCCTTCACCGGAGACGTCGCGGGTGATGGAGGGGTTCTCGTCCTTGCGGCCGATTTTGTCGATCTCGTCAATGTAGATGATTCCTTGCTGGGCGCGATTGACGTCACCGTCGGCGGCCTGGAGAAGCTTGAGGATGATGTTCTCGACATCCTCGCC
>PLCO01000010.1 GCA_003134815.1 Acidobacteriaceae bacterium
GTGGACCCGGTGAAGGCGACCTTGTCGACGTCAGGATGCTCGACTAATGCCTGCGCACTTTTGTCGTCGCAGGTGAGCACGTTGAGCACGCCAGGCGGCAGACCGATTTCCATCGCCAGCTCGGCGAACGCGAGCGCGGTGAGCGGGGTTTGCATGGCGGGCTTAATGACGACAGTGTTGCCGGCGGCGAGCGCAGGGGCGACTTTCCAGGCGAACATGAGCAGCGGAAAGTTCCACGGAATAACTTGTGCGACGACGCCGCAAGCCTGGTAGCTGGGAAATTCGGATTCAAGTAGCTGTGCCCAGCCGGCATGGTGATAAAAGTGACGAACGACGAGCGGAATGTCGATGTCGCGGCTCTCGCGGATGGACTTGCCGTTGTCCATGGTTTCGAGGACTGCGAGGCGGCGCGAGTGTTTTTGGACCTGGCGGGCAAGAGCGTAGAGATAGCGGGCGCGCTGGTGGCCGGTGAGGGCTTGCCACGCGGGAAGAGCTTTGCGCGCAGCGGAGACGGCGGAGTTGACGTCGGCCGTGTTGCCGAGAGCGACTTCGGCGAGGGTGTCTCCGGTGGAAGGATCGCTGGTGGTCTGGTACTGGCCGCTGGCGGGCGCAACCCACGCGCCGCCGATGAATTCGTTGAAGCGGCGGTGGTGGCGCTCGAGCCACTGCACCGCTTCTTTGGGATCTTCAGGCGCGGCGCCGTACTCCATGGTGTAGAACTTCTCGGTGATGCTGCTCATCTTGTCCCTCAAGGGTTAAAGCCCGTCGTAGGTCATTTTTCGATCCGGTTCTGTCGCCCCTACGGGGCTTCACATAGTTCTTGCTGCATACCCAGGACTGCGCTCCGCTTGTCCTGGGCTATTTTCCTTGCATCCCTACGGGATGCTTTTTGCCCGTCAGGCGGACGCGTAAATCCTTCAAAAACTCTACGCGATGGGATGACGGTACGTGGCCGAGTAGCGCCCAGTTAAATGATGCTCCAGTTGGCGCTCGATATCGCCCAACATTCCGCTGGCGCCGAACCGAAAGAGTGACGGCTCAAGCCAGGGGCGGCCCAGCTCGTCTTTCATCAATGCCAGCCAGTCAAGCGACTGCTTGGCGGTGCGAATGCCGCCGGCGGGCTTGAATCCGACGGCGCTGCCGGTGCGCTCGGCGTAGTCGCGAATACAGCGGACCATTACAAGCGAGACTGGCAGCGTGGCGTTGACGCTTTCTTTGCCCGTTGAGGTTTTGATGAAGTCCGCGCCGGCCATCATGGCAACCCAACTGGCGCGGGCCACGTTGCGGAGGGTCATGAGGTCGCCGGTGCCGAGGATGGCTTTGAGATGCGCGGGCCCGGCGGCCTGCTTGAAGGCGGCGACTTCGTCGTAGAGAGCCTGCCACTCGCCGTTGAAGACGTGCGCGCGGGTGATGACGATGTCGATCTCCGATGCGCCGGCTTCAACGCTGCGGTGAATTTCGTCTACGCGCTCGGCGAGCGGGGAAAGGCCGGCGGGGAATCCGGCGGAGACTGCGGCGACGGGAATGCCGGAGCCTTCCAGAGCTTTAACAGCCGTCTCAACAAACGCGTGATAGACGCAGACCGCACCGACGGTGAGATGCAGGTCCGCAATGCCGAGACCTTCAACGATGTGGCGCTGGAGCGGGTTGCGCGCCTTGGCGCAGAGGCGGCGCACGCGGTCGGCGGAGTCGTCGCCGCTGAGTGTGGTCAGGTCCATGCAGGCGATGGCGCGGAGGAGCCAGGCGGCCTGGGTTTCCTTTTTTACGGTGCGTCGCGCAACATGCGTGGCCACGCGCCGCTCGACGGCGCTGGTGTTTACGCGCACGCCTTCGACCCAGTCAAGATTGAGCGGAATCTGCCGGTTGGACTCGAGAGTGCGCCCGTTGAGGACGATAGCGGCAGGCTGCGCGGTGTGGGGCGTGTGGTTGGTTGAGGTGGCGGGTTGGAGGGCCATGATGCTGTCTCCAGTTGGGGTAAAGGAGCCTCGACAAAGAGGCGCGAGTAGAAATGAAGGATAAATCTCTAGCAGGCACAAAGCAACCGCGAGCCGCTCACCATTTGAGGCGCAGAAGCGAGACCGCCTGGCGGGGGAGCGATGTTTCGATGGTGACTTTGCCGCCAGTGACTTCGAGCCAAGTGGGAGAAGTGAGCTGCTCAAGCTGGCCGGCGGCTTTGAGCTGGGCGTACTGATCGGGCGTGGGTGATTGCGGCGAGTCCATATTCTTCCAAGCGGTGTAGGCGTTGCTGTGCGAGTCGTCGATGCGGTAATGCTCGAGTAATACTCGTTTCACGCCAGCTGGAATTCCGGCGACGGTGACGGTCACATCTGCGGCTGGCGCAGGCAGATCGTCGTGGTGATAGTTCCAGACCATGACAGCTGCTTCATGATCGGCTTTGGTTGCGAAGGCGTCGACATCAGAAACGGCGGGATCGGACGCCTGGCGCACGCCGGTTTTGACGAGGTCGTCGAGCGGAATCTGGCCGGTGCTGGTGGTTGCGACGCGCCGGCCGGCCATGAGTCCGGACATGCGGAAGAGATTGAGGATGGGCTTGTCGACGCCGTTGGTCGAGAGCGTGCGAAATCCCTCGAAGTAGTTCTTGTTCTCGTACTCAAAGGACCAGGAAAGCATGGCGATCAGGTTGACTTTGGTCGCGTCCTGCAACTCGAACAGCGCTTTGATAGCTGCGGCCGTATACGCGGCATAGAGCGGCCCGTTGCGATAGGCGTTGGCTGGATTGTCCTTCATGGAGCAGGCTGCGCAGCCCTCGGGATCGGCTTCGCTGAGGATGATGGGCAGACGGTGATATTGAGGGTATTTTGCGACGATCTCAAATCCTGTTTGCGCAGCCTGCAGCTCGTTCGAAAGGCCCATCCGGACGTGACCGCCGACCGGGCCATCGACGAAGGTGGTGCGGCCCTTGGGATGAAACGAAATGAAGTCGAGCGGAATGGGCTTGCCGTCGGCGGCGCTTTTCTCACGCAGGCAATGGTCGAGGAAGCTCTCAAGGAAGGCGCTCGATTTTGCGCCGGATGGCCCGGTGGTCGCAGGTCCGCCAACCATTGCGTTGGGTAGCGCGGCGCGAACGCCCGCGACGGCGTAGTCGTAGAGCTTGAAGTACTCCTGCGGCGTGCCGTGCCAGTAGATGATGTCCGGCTCGTTCCAGACTTCGAAGTACCAGTTGCTGACCTGGCTGCGGCCGTAGCGTTCGACGAGGTGCTGGGTGAATTTGCGCACCAGTTCGCCCCACATCTTGTAATCTTTGGGCGGATTGTTTGACGCGCCGCCCATGGTTGGCTTTGGGTAGTGGAGCTGATATTCGGTGATGCCGGGGACGTTAGCTGCCAGATCCCGCGGCATGAAGCCCAATTCAACAAACGGGCGGACGCCGGCCTGCTGAAACGCGTCGAATGTCTGGTCGGTGATGGTGAAGTCGTAGACGGGCTTGCCATCTTTGTCGAGACTGAAGACGTTCGACGAGCTCCACTTGAGCTCGGGGACGCCGTTACCTGATGTCAAGAGATGGTGAGCGCGAATGTAAACAGGCGCCGGGCTCAGATCGTGCAACTCGCCGAGCAGTTGCCTGCCGTATTTCATGGTGGTGTAGTTGGACTCGTCGTAGCCGAACCAAGTTGTGATGGGCTTGTAGCTGCCAACGGGTTCGGCGAGGTCGACGTTGATCGAGACGGGGATCGAGACTGGGTTCGTTTGCGAAGGTTTTGTTTGGACCGAAGTTGTTTGCGACGTTTGGCCGGCGGCAACGCACGCTGCGATTGCGGCGCAGATGAATAGCACTGCAACTTTCATGGAGCGGTCTTGGGTTCTAAGTCGCATTTGGGTTAGGGCTTGAGCACTGTCAATCCGGGAACAGCGGCGAAGCGCTTCGTATTGGACGTGATGATTGTCGCGCCGATTTCCCGCGCAGTTGCGGCAAGCATCAGGTCGTGCGGGCTTATTCTCTGGCCTGCGGCATCCACGTCGGCCCACAGGCGCGCATGTTCAACCGCTGCCTTCTCGGTATAGGGAACGATTTCAAATACTGCGAGAACACTTTGCAGGTATTTCTGCCGGCGCGCGCGGTGGACGCCGGAGGCGCGGTCGACGCTTCGCCATAGTTCGGCGACAGTTATTGCGGCGAGCTTGATCTCTTCGTCAGGATGCGCGCGAAGCCAGGCGTCGAAGTCGAATGCTTTTCGCTCCGCCTGAATGATCACGTCGGCATCGACTAGAAGCGCCACGGGCGTCCTTGCGGCTGCAGCGATCCGCGCGTCTGCTCCAGATTGTGCAGCCAGGAAGTGGCTTCTTCCTCGCTGACGTGGACGTCTTCCAAGGCTTTTTGGAGTGCCACCGCCAGCTCGCGATCTTTTTTGGGTTGCGACTCTGCCGGCACAATGCGGGCGACGGGCGCGCCGCTCTTGTGCAGCAGAAAGCTTGCGCCCTGATAATGCGCACGGTTTACGCAGTCGGCAAAGTTCCGTGAGGCCTCAGTGACGCTGATCGAAACGGGATCCACGGAGTCAGATTATCAGATTTTTCTAATCTGGTGATTCGGGCCGGCTTCTGACGACTGGTTTCGCCGGATTAGTCGGATTAGTCGGCTGCAAACCGCTCCATGAGCGCGTCGAAGTCCTCGAGGCGCGCATATTCAATAATTACGCGGCCGCGGCCGTTGTGATCCTCAATGTTGACCTTGAGGCCGAGGGCGCGCTGGAGGCGCTCTTGTGCGTCGCGAACGTTCGGGTCGACTGGAGGCGCCGGCTTGGGCTCCGTTTTCGCTTTGCGCGTGGGATCGATGAGATTCTGAACATAGCTCTCGGTTTGGCGAACAGAAAGCGAATGATCGACCACGCGCTGCGCAGCAACTTCCATCTCCTCGGCATCGTTGAGTGCGAGTAAAGCGCGCGCATGGCCGAAGGTAAGCGCCCCGGACTCGACGCGAGATTGAACTGAGGCGGGAAGCTTGAGCAGGCGCAGGAAGTTGGCGACGGTGGCGCGGTCCTTGCCGGTGCGCTTGGCCATCTGTTCCTGGGTCATGTGAAACTCGCGCGAAAGGCGCTCGAAGGCTCGGGCCTGCTCCATAGGGTTGAGGTCGGCGCGCTGGAGGTTTTCGACGATGGTGATTTCCATCGCCTGTTCGTCGGAGACCTGGCGGAGGATTGCCGGCACTGTGGTTTTGCCGGCGATCTGCGATGCGCGCCAGCGGCGTTCGCCGGCAATAAGCTGAAAGCGGCCACTTGCAAGCGGACGAACCAGCACAGGCTGCACGACACCGTTTGCGGCGATGGAGGCGGCCAGCTCGGCGAGCTGATCTTGATTGAGCTGCGAGCGCGTCTGGTAGGGATTGTGGTCGATGAGGTCGAGGGGGATCTCGCGCGGCTTTCCTCCCTCGGCTTCCTGCGCTGATGGGGATGGGGCAGCCTGTGCGCGGGGCAGAAGTGAGTCAAGGCCTTTGCCGAGTGCGCGGCGCTTTGGGTCGATTTTGGGGTCAATGGCGGCGGCTGTGGTCATGGTACTGAATCCTCAACGGTTAGTGAATGGAGCGAGGTGCTTGGATGTGCTTGAACTTCGGGCTTGAACTTCGGGCTTGATTGCGGTCGCCAGAGGGACGCAGGTCATGTATAGGGCCAGAATGCGCTCTTAGTCTTTGGACGGTCGTCTGGCGCGGCTTTGCTGTCGTCTGTCTTGGCTTTGCGTTCGCGCGCTCGCGGGCTTTCCATCTGATTGCGGGCCAGGAACTCCCGCGCCATATCGAAGTAGGCTTCTGCGCCGCGTGAACGTGAGTCATAGAGGGCGACAGGCTTGCCGTGGCTAGGCGCCTCCGCAAGGCGGACGTTGCGGGGAATTACGGTGGTGTAAATGATCTCGCGAAAGTGGTCGCGGAGGGTTTGCGTGACCTGCTGGGCGAGGTTGGTGCGGTCGTCGTACATGGTGAGCAGCACGCCCTCGATGGCCAGGGTGGGATTGTAGGCGGAACGCACGCGCTCAAGGGTTGAGATCAGCTCCGAGATGCCTTCGAGGGCGAAGTACTCAGCCTGCATGGGCACAATGAGGGTCTCCGCGGCGGAAAGCACGTTGAGCGTGAGCAGATCGAGGGTCGGCGGGCAATCGAGGAAGATGAGCTCATAGCTGTCCTTTATGGGATGCAGACTGGCGCGAAGACGGAGGGCCCGGTCTTCCGCGGAAGCCAGCTCAACGTTTGCGCCTGTGAGGTTCTTCGAGCCGGGCAGTAGTGAGAGCCCGTCGACGTCAGTGGGGAGAATCACCTGTTCGGCAAGGCTCTCGCCCATGAGGACGTCGTAGACGGAGTGGCGGGAGTCGTCGCGCTGCAGGCCGAGGCCGGAGGAGGCGTTGGCCTGGGGATCGCAGTCGACGAGGAGGACTTTGAGGCCTTCGAGCGCCAGACATGCGGAGAGATTGATGGCTGTGGTGGTTTTGCCCACTCCGCCTTTTTGGTTGACGAGGCCGACGATCTTACCCATGGCATTCAAGAGTAAAACGATAGTGCGGCAGCAGTTTGTGGTTGGGTTGTGGGAAACGGGGCAAAGCTGTGGAAAGCAACTGGAGCGGGTTGGCGGCAGAAGGTGGCAAGTCGTTGGGGTGGAATAGGTTCGGGGCGGGCAAATTTTGATGATATGGTGGACAGAAAAAGAGGCTTGAAGTGGAAAACTTCCTGTTTGGGATCGACGCCGGGCGCGTTCCATTCTGGAGTTTTGAGTCCTATTTGGGGCGGTTTTAGGGGCCGATGTTCCACGTGGAACGGTCACTGCTTTTCGATGGGAGGGTTGGAGCTGGGGGTTAATTTGTTCCACGTGGAACAGACTGACGGAATTGGCAGGTCTCGGAGGCGATCGGCCCAGTGATCTTCACGGGTTCCTGCCCCCCCCAACCCCCTACAGTTTTCACACAAAGCCCTGATCCCGGGCAACTTGAAGGAAGCAAGCAAGGCAAAGTGCTTAAATCGTGCGAGTTGGCGCCAAAGTGTTCTCCAGAAAGGGTTTTGTTCGGTTTTTGTCAAACCTCTTGGAATTCCGAGTCGATTTCCCCCCCCAAATGCCAGCTCGGCGGAGTTCGCCACCGAAGATTAGCCTGATTTTGACTGGCGATGGATTGAGTATGCGCCGGGTGCGGGAAATGATCGGCAAACTTCGAAAATCTTTTTGCGGAGTGTTTTCAGGGGTTTGAGGCGGCTAAGTCCGGGCAGCGGGCTTGACGGCCAGGGATTGAAAAGTCCTCCGCAGAGCCATGGATTCGGCTGACGCCTAAATCAAGCCTGCAAATTGACTTTCCGGCCCAAAGCAAGAATGCGGGACTCACTGCCCGGGAGGCGAAGTGGCTGATCCCAGCTGAAATGACGGCCGGCCGCAGCTTGAAGTTCGGCGATGCGAGGATCTGTCGTCATGAGCGCGAGCCAGCCGTCGGGTGCGACCAGTTTCACCGCGGTTGCGACTGCCCTGGGCATTTTTTCGACGGCCCGCATAATCACGCAATCGAAGTTCGTTTGAAGCGTTTCGGCGCGATCGGGATGGACATTCACAGCGATTCCCAGCACGCGGACTGCTTCCTGGAGGAAGGCGGCCTTCTTGCTGTTCGACTCCGCCACGGTGACGGTGGTCGGGACACGAGAGAGCGGGGGCCGGCAGAGCGCGATGGGAATTCCGGGCAGGCCGCCGCCGGAGCCGAAATCGAGCAGCGTCGCGATTTCATGGGGCAAAGACTGCGCAACTGCAATCGATTCAACGAAATGGCGGGATAGAATTCCTTCCTCGTCGCGAACGGAACTGAGATTGAGGCGTTGATTCCAGCGAACAAAGAGCGAAAGATAGGCTTCGAATTTGCCGATTGTTTCGTCATCCAGCGGGTCAAGACCGGCCGCTTGCAGCAATGCGTTGAGACGGAGACTTGCGATCGGGTAACCTGCGAGCTGGGAATCCGCGCCTTCCGCCGTCATCGGACGATGCCTGTTTTGGGGGGTTTCGCTTTCGGGGGTTCCTCTTTCCCGGGCATCGCTTTCGGCGATTCCGCGTTCCGGGACTCCGATTTCAGGGGTCGGCTTACGGACCCATTAACTTGAGGCGATGGCTGCGGCGCTTGCCACGCGGCGGCCGATTGAACAAACGCGAAAAAAATCGCGCGCGAAAATTCGCTTTGCGAATACGTGCGCTCCGGATGCCACTGCACGCCGACGACAAAGTGATCGGGTGCATCGAGCTCAACGGCTTCGATGACGCCGTCGCTCGGCGAGACCGCTACGACGCGTAGATTGTCGCCGGGAGCGCGAATCGCCTGATGGTGACTTGAATTTACTTGCGCATTCGATTCGCCGGTGCGCGCGAGGATTTCCTTCAGCCGCGATCCATCAGCAATCTTCGCAGGGTGCGCGTCGACTATCTCGCGGCCAGGCTGGTGATTGACCGGAGTCTTCAAATCCTGAATCAGCGATCCGCCGCGCCAGACGTTGAGCGTTTGCGTGCCGTGACAGATTGTGAGGATCGGCTTGCGGAGATTGAATGCGTCCTGCAAGAGGAGCTCGTCGATCGCGGCGCGCGCGGGATCGTCGGTTGCGGTCTCCGGTGCGCGCGATTCGCCATAGCGTTGCGGATCGACATCGTGACCGCTGCCGGGCAGCATAATCCCTTGTACGGATGCGAGCATTTTGGCGATGCGCTCCTGCGGCTCGCGCAGATGAATCACCACCGGCTCAGCGCCAGCGGCTTCAACGGCGGCGATGTACTGCGGCAAGGAGCGCTGGTTATATTCCGGTTCGTCGCTGGTGGGCTCGGGGATGGCGATGCGAACGGGCATGGAACAAGTGTAAAGGCAGTGTGGTTCCTACCGATTTTTGTGGTGGGTTGAATGAGGTGTATTGGGGTTTGTGCTATCCCCGGTCCCCGAATGCGAGGGATCTCCACCCCGGGGACCGGGGGCACCCATTTCTTGTGGAGGGGGAGAGGAGGTCATCGTCGGGTTGGGTTCGTGCTATCCCACCCTAAACGCACAATGCGCGTTTAGGATGGGGCACCCGGCATTCGGTGCTGGAATACAAGAAGCTCATAGGCGCCGCGTGACTATGGAGGACCGCCATTCATCTGCAAAAAGACGCCGCCTCGGTTTAGAGCATCTCGAATTGTGGAGAATGATGGGGATTTCACATCTTTCGGTACCAGCACCAAAGCGTAACTGGTGGGACGATAACCGTGCAGGAGCTCCTGCTGAAACTGCTGGCTCCATGGCACCCGCATTTCAATTTCGGACAAGCTCGTAATGTCGAACAAACTGCTGCCGGAAACGGGAATATCGTTTGTGTCTAAGTAACCCGTGTTATGAAAACATACCGCCCATAGTCTGTATTTGTCGGCGTATCTCGAAACCTTTGTTCCGTCAACTGTCACTATGCTTGATGGGGAGCCGATAATTTGTGCGCCCTGCCCGTCCCTGTTCGGCAAAACCACGCTAACGTCAGGATCAGGCCCCCATTTGAGCATGTACAGAATGTTGACGGGGAACTCTTGATCCCTGTAAGCCGTCTTGATGTTCCCGTAGGCGGCCCAAACGATCCACGAGGCGCACGCCAATCCTATGAGTCCCTTTGCACCGCCGTTCCACTTATAGGTGAACGGAGATCGCAAGCAGAAGTCGAGAGATAGATAAGCCAAAATCGCGAACATCGGAATCCGCAGCCACCAAGTCATCGGAAACACCGCTAACGTAATTCCGATTGCCAACCCGGCATATGCTTCGACAGATGATCTAGTAAGGGGCTCAGCTTTAGTCTGCGGCTTACGCTTGGCGACGGAGAGTTCAGTCTGAAGCTCTTTGACTTTTCGATTAAGGCCTTGGACTTCCGCTCTGGCCGACGCCAATGGATCGTTCCCAGACATAGGAGATTTTCCCCAGTCTCACAGAGTTCCACTGAGGCACTCCTTGAGTCAAGGGGATAATCTTGACTGAAGTCGTGCCCTTTCAAAGCGCACCCAAACTTACACAACGGCGATTTTCGTGGCGGGTTGAAACAGTTGGGTCAAAGGTTCGTGCTATCCCCGGTCCCTCCGTCTCGGCAGACGAGGGACCGGGGGCACCCATTTTCTTGTGAGAGGGCCTGGGAGCGAAAGGCAACCGTAGATTCATGCGACGGGCGCGACGGTTTCTGATTGAGCCTGCGCGGGCTGATCGAGCATGGCTTCGATCGCGGCGCGGACCTGTTCGGTTAACTCGCCGTTCTGGCGGACTGTCATGTTTTTGGTGTCGATGGGTTCGCCGACGCGCACGGTAAGTTTGCAGGGAAAGAAGTGGCGCGTGTGAATGGGCAGCAGATCGTAGACGCCGCTGAGCGCGATGGGAACGATGGGCACCTGGGAGCGGATGGCGAGGTACGCTGCACCCGGGAAAAATGGCTGCAAAGCCCCGGTGGAAGTGCGGCCGCCTTCAGGGAAGACAAACAGTGACATGCCGCCGCGCAATGCCTTGACGGCGCCGCCGAGGCTCGAGAGCGTGGCTTGGGGATTTTCGAGGTCGATGGGCATTTGCCCGGAGCGGCCGAGGTACCAGCCGATCATGGGCCACTTCCAAAGATCTTTTTTGGCGAGGATGCGGAACTGAAAGGGCAGGGAGCCGAAGATGACAGGCGTATCCATGTAAGAGGTGTGGTTGGAGACGTAGACCGCAACAGGGAATTTGCGGAAGTTTTCGGCGCCAACGATGCTTAGAGGCGAAAACGAGAGGCGCACCATGTTGCGGCCCCAGAAATGCGCGATGCGATGCTGATTGCGCCCGCTTTTGTCGACGACGGAGACGAGAAATGCGGTGGACGCGCAGACGGCAGTGAGCACGAGCATGAGCGGATCCTGCAATCCATTGGTCAGCCAGACGTGGAAGCGAGGGAGCGGATTGGGGCGCAGGGTCATGATTTGGCAGTACCGAGCAGCAGCGCCCGCGCTTCCCCGACGAGATAGACCGAACCGGAGACGACGGCGACGCCTCCGGCTGCACGCTGTTCGGCAAGGCGGAGAGCGTCGCTTACGGATTCCGCGGCGATGGCCGGCGTTCCGGTTGCCGCGGCGGCGGCGAGAAGATCGTCAAGGGCTGCGGCGCGCGCGGCGTGGATGGGCGCAACAATAATTTGATCAAAAAGTGGAAAGAGAATCTGCGCCATCTCGTCGAGAGGTTTGTCACGCAGGCAACTGAAGACGAGCACGCGGGGCTTGTGACTCTCGAGGATGCCGCGAATGCCCGCGCGCAGCGCCCATGCGCCGGCTGGGTTGTGCGCGACGTCGAGGATCCAGTCGATTTCGTTTTTCGCCACATGCTCGATCCGTCCCGGCCAGCGCGTGCGGCGAATTCCATTTTCAATTGCGGCCGGAGTGATGGGAAAGCCGTGGTGCGCAGCAAGCTCGATTGCGGCGGCGATGGCAAGGGCAATGTTGCGCTGCTGGTGCGCGCCTTCCAGCGGCGAATTGACAGTGATTGCGGCACCGAAGGTCTCAAAAATCTGGGGGGCTTCGACGGAGTAGGGCCCGCTGGTTCCGGCGGCGGGCATGTAGGGAGCGGCGCTGATTGCGCGGACGGCCAGCTCGGTGGCAACCTCGCCGAGAACCTGGTTGGCCTCAGGGTGCTGCGGCAGAGTGATCATGGTTCCGTTGCGGCGCAGGATTCCGGCCTTCTCGCGGGCAATGGCGGAGACTGTGGGGCCGAGCCACTCCATGTGGTCGAGCGAGATGTCGGTGACGATGGAGAGAAGTGGGTTGACGATGTTTGTCGCGTCGAGGCGCCCGCCCATTCCGACTTCGAGGATGGCGATGTCGATTTTGTGCTCGGCAAAGTAGAGGAACGCCAATGCGGTGAGGATCTCAAAGTAGCTGGGCAGTTGCGGCAGGCGCCCGGAAAGAAGCAACTGCTGGCCTGCATCGTGTACGCGGAAGTAGAGGCGGGCGAAGTCGGCATCGGAGATTTCAGAGGAGATTTCCGGGTGGTCAGAGATTTCATTGCGAATTTCTTTGCGACCGAGCCGGATGCGTTCATTGGGCCGTTCGAGGTGCGGCGAGGTGTAGAGGCCCGTGTGCAGGCCAGCTTCTGAGAGGATAGACGCGAGTGTCGCGGCAGTTGAACCCTTACCGTTGGTGCCGGCGATGAGCACGGAAGGGAATTGCGTTTGCGGGTTGCCGAGCGCGTCGAGCAGGACGCGGACTTCGCCGAGCGAAAACCGGCGACGCGGCTGACCGGCGGTCGCGTAGAGCTCGGGGACGAGAGAATTCAGTTGGTCGATTGCGGCTGAGTAGGAGGGGGCGACTGCGTAAGAGGGGGCTGCTGTGTCGGGCGAAGTTGCTGTGTCGGACGTGGCGGAGCGGGGCATGAAAGGTTAAGTATAAGAGCCGAGCGAGAGACTCGTCTCGCGGTTTGGTGCCAGCGGCCCGAAGTTGGCAGAAGCTGGCAACTGTGCAAGAAGCGCCTACTGCAAGACGCTGCTCCCTTTGGCGTTGGGCGCATCATCCACACAAACCCATGGCGTTCCACAGGCAATTCCGAAAGCGCTGTGGGAGTGGTGGGAAAGAGGCGCGCGATTCGGCTGACGCGAGCTTGTTTTCCGGCTTGTTCGGATTGCGGCGCCGGGATTTAGAAAACGCAGCAGATATCCAACTCGCTTGCCCTGCGCGACTTTGCGCGGATTCCCACTTTTCCGAAGCGAACTACTAGGGCTACTGTTTTATCTCTTACTTATCCCTTCTCTCTTAATACCCGTCTACTCCCCGTGAAGCTGATACGCGCAAAGTGGGGCGATCACAAACCAGAAATGAACCTGACACGGCCAACCAAACAACGCTGATTGAAACAAGTGGAAAAGGGGCGACGGCTAGAGCCGATCTAATGCCCGCGCACGATTCAACAGGCATTTGTGAGACCGGCGCAGAATTCACAGAATGGGACAGGTTTTCCACGCGCATAGTTCCTGCGAGATGACTACAATCGGGAGGAAGAAAAATTGCCGCTGCCGGCGACCTGCAAGTTGTTATAGAGTGAGGGCATAGGGCACGGCACTCCGGAGCAGGGGTGGGGTATGCCGAGTGCGGAAGCCGAAGTGGAGAAGCCGGCCGGGCGATCTGGGGTCGGGTCTGAGGCCGGGGCTGGAGTCGGAACTGGGGTTGAGGGGGCAGCGATGGAGATTACCGTAAGCCGCCAGGATCTGGTGAAGGAACTTACAGCGACGCAGAGCGTGGTAGAGCGCAAGACCACGATCCCGATTCTCTCCAACTTTCTGCTTGAGGCCGACGAGGATCGCCTGAATATTACGGCCACCGATCTTGACCAGGCTATCCGCACAAGTGCGCAGGTGAAGGTGAAGAAGGCAGGCGCATGTACGATACCCGCGCGCAAGCTTTACGACTACATCAAGCTGCTGCCGGACGGCGACATTTCGATCAAACTGCTGGAGAACCACTGGGTGCAGATTCGCAGCGGCCGGTCGAATACGAAGATGGTCGGCATGGCGCGGGCGAACTACCCGCAGGTGCCGGAGTTTCCGACGATCGCGGTTACCAGCATTCCGCTTGTCTCGCTGCGGACACTGATTGCACGCACGATTTTTGCAATCTCGAATGAAGAGTCGCGCTACACGCTGAACGGCGCGCTGCTGGTTCTGAAGGCTGAGTCACTGGCGATGGTTGCGACCGACGGCCACCGGCTATCGTTTGTCGAGAAGCCAGGAGAGTCGCTGGAAGGAATCAGCGGCGAGAAGCGCGTGCTGATTCCGCGCAAGGCGCTGCAGGAGCTGCAGAGTTTGTTGTCGAACTCGGAAGCTGAGAAGGTGGAGTTCGCCGACGACGAACACACGCTGTTCTTCCGCGTGGGCCATCGTACGCTGAGCAGCCGCAAGCTGACCGGGCAATTCCCGAATTATGAAGCTGTGATGCCACGCGACAACACCAAGTTCGCCGTGGTGCGGTCCAGCGAGCTGTCGGCAGCGATCCAACGCGTGGCGCAGTTTGCAGATGAGCGGTCTGGTGCGATCAGGATGCGGCTCGAGGACAACGAACTGAAGGTGAGCGCGAATTCGACCGAGTCGGGCGAGAGCGAAGACACCATTGACACGCCGTACTCGTCCGAGGCGATCACGGTCGGCTTCAACTCCGGCTACATTCTCGATTTCCTGAAGGCCCTGGACAATTCGGGCGAGGTGCGGCTCGAGTTCAAGGACGCACAATCGGCCGGCCAGATGCGGCCCGAAGATCCGGACGCCGAGTACAAGTACCGCTACGTGCTGATGCCGATGCGCATTTGATTTGTGGCGCTCGGACGCCACAGCGCATTGTGTTTCGTGCGTAAGGCGACAGATCTGTCTTTATTCTGCGAAGGCGGATTTTTGCAAACCGAACCCTTCCATCCCCTGTGATCGTTAGTGAAGGTCGCCTGCCGTTTCAGAATCGCCCCGGCGCGAGCGAAGCTTCTGTGCGCAATGCAGAGTCCCAGAAGCGCGAAGCCGCCGCAAGGCGATTTTCATACCCTGATCTAGTAGACCATGATCAATTTTTATTGATCCAAACCGGCTTATATCCATTGATAAGACAATAATTATTGATTAATAGAAAAATAACTAATAAAACTAAACAATAATTTATCATCATGCAGCAACTATGACATAATGATAAATAAAGGATGATCGAATACTCTTCCAGTCGTAATAGTCAAGAAAGATGGAATAATGGCGGAGCTCCTTTACGGATACGTGTACTTCAAAGATCGCCTGGCTGGAACGATCAGTCAGGAACCCGGAGAGCGCTGTTCCTTTGTCTACGACGCAGGGTTTTTGAGCGGAGGGGCTGAGGCGATTTCGATTACTTTGCCGCTGCGCTCCGAAGCTTATGTTTATCAGGGCAGATTGCATCCATTCTTTGACAATCTACTGGCCGAAGGCAGGCAGGCGGCGATTCAAGCTCGGTGGCTTGGTGTTCCAGTCGAAGATCGCTTTGCCCGACTTCTAGCATTTGGGGAAGATTGCATCGGAGCCGTTTCCGTTCGCGATCCGAAGCCGCGAGCAGCGACCGGGGAAGCGCCGGAAGATGCCGCGGAACTGGCCGCGCTCAACAGCCGAGCTTCCATTTCAGGAGTTCAATCAAAACTACTGGTGGTGGAAACCGATGATGGTTTTCGACCAGCAACGGCCGGAGAACTGAGCACGCATATTGCCAAGCTTGCGAGCGGCAACCACCCGCAGATTGTTCCGCTTGAATTTCTGACCACCGAGGCAGCACGGATGCTATTGCCCGACGACGCGATCGTGCCGGTGCAGATCGCGCCGATACCGGGGATTGTGGACGAAGCTCTGATGGTGCGGCGCTTTGACCGTCCCGTCGAACACGGCGCAATTGGCAAGCGTCATTTCGAGGAGTTCAATCAGATCCTGAACCAGAGGAGCGAGGATAAATACGAGGGAAGCTACGGCGACATGGCGCGCGTGCTGCGCGAGAATCCGCGTTGCGCACTGCTTGATGTCGATCGGCTCTTCCGGCGGATTCTCGTTTCTATCCTGCTGGGAAACAACGATGCCCACATGAAGAACTTTGCTTTGCTGTACGACCAGGATCAACTGAGGCTTTCCCCGTTCTATGATTTGCTGGCGGCCGCGCTTTATGCGGACTATAGCCAGACAGGGATGGCACTCAAGCTGGGACAGAGGACGAATCCAACGACGCTTGCAGGAATCGGCGCGGTGCATTTGCTGGCGCTGGCCACGTCGTTCTCGCTGAAGGCGGCAGCACTTCGAGAGGCTGTACATGACCTTGGCAGGCGCATGGCCCAAGCCGAGGAAACCATTCGCAACGCTGCTCACGGAACGACAGAACTACGCGATCAGCTTGCCGACTACATGAGGAAAAGATGGAATGGAACGTTCAAACCGATAATCGACTCGACTGGCCGGAGATCGTAAAGGCCGCAAAGAAGCGGCGTCGGGAGATGAAATTGACGCAGCGCCGACTTGCCGGTGTCGCGGGAGTGAGCCTGCCAACAATCGTGAAATTCGAGGCAGGCCAGGACGTCAGGCTCTCATCCGCGCTGGCAATCCTGAAAGTGCTCAATATGACAGCGCAACGGATCGAAGGGACGCTGCTGGTTCGCGCGAATGGAACAGGCGAGAACCCATCGTTTCAAGCGATGTTTGTTCCATATGCGGGTCAAGGCGGCGCGATGGAGCCGCGAAGTTTGGGAGATAGAGATTCGTTGGGCGCATTCCTCGACGAGCTGCAGGTTGGGGTCGAGGAAAAGACAGAAGCCATGCGATCGCTGGCACGCCAGAATAAAGCCGAAGTAGTTCGCGTGCAACTTTCGCCACTTCAACTCACCAAATATTGGCCGGTTCAGTTTCCGAGCCGATAAGGATGAGCAGCGGGCGCATCCTGTTACGCGGCTGCGGACGCTTTGAGGAAGTTGAGGGCGCGGATCAGGTAGGCCTTGAGTGCGTGGCGATGCACGACGGCATCGAGAAATCCTTTTTCGAGCAGGAATTCAGATCGCTGGAAACCGTCAGGCAGTTTCTGGCGGATGGTCTGCTCGATGACGCGCGGGCCGGCGAAACCGATCAGCGCGCCGGGCTCGGCGATATTCAGGTCGCCCAGCATGGCGAAGCTGGCGGTGACGCCGCCGGTGGTGGGGTCCGTAAGCACGCAGATGTAGGGCACGCGATCGTCGTCCAATTGCGCCAGAGCAGTGGAGATTTTGGCCATCTGCATCAGGCTTACGACGCCCTCCATCATGCGCGCCCCGCCGGAAGCGGCAACGACAATCAGCGGCTTGCGCGCCGCACGAGCGCGGTCCACGGCGCGGGCGATGGTTTCGCCGACGACCGCTCCCATCGACCCGCCGATGAACGCATATTCCATGGCGCTGAGCACCACTTCATGCGGACCCAGTTGCCCTACGGCGTTCAAAATTGCGTCATCGAGGCCGGTGTCGTGGCGCGCTTTGCGCAGCCGTTGCTTGTAGGGCTTTACGTCGGTAAAGTTCAGCGGATCGGTGGAGCGCAGGCCGCCATCAACCAGCGCGTAGCCGGGTTCGAGAAGGGTGTCAATTCTCTCGCGGGCAGAAAGCTTGAAGTGGTGCTGGCACTTGGGACAGACCAATAGATTGACTTCAAGATCCTGTTTATAAATGGGTTGGCGGCAGCCGGGGCATTTAACCCAAAGGCCCTCGGTGCGCACATTCCTCTCACCCGCTTCGGGTCCGTTCTCCGCCGCAGGGCCGCCTGCTTCGGAAGAATACTCGCCGTCTTCGCGCTTAAACCACGACATACCGAACCCAATTGTAAATGGATGGGGCGAAAGCGACGGCTTAACTTTTGGGGCTCGGAGATGGGGCGCCTCCGCGCAAATAAGCGTCGTCGCCGTTGATCCAATCCTGCCGGGGCGGATTGAAGATGTCGAGCGCCACGGAGTCCTCAAGCGCGATGACTTCGTGCGGCACATGCGGAGGGATGCAGAGAATATCGCCGGCGTGCACAGTAACTTGTTTGCCGTCGACGAGGAAATTTAGAGCGCCTACGACAACATGGCTGATCTGCTCATGAACGTGGTGATGCATGGGCACCTGCGCGCCCTTTTTGAGCACAATTCGAGCAAGCATGACGTTTGTGCCTACGACATACTGGCGGGTGATGAGCGCATTCAACGGCTCAGGCTCGATGTCGGCCCAGCGATGGTGAGTGGTTTGTGGCATAGCCGCCTCCTTCGTCGTTCAGAATTCATTTCCAGACCGGACAATACTCGATTGCGGCTCAAATCCGCGCTGGGCGAGATTCGGTCTCGCACTCAAATCCGCGCTGGTCGAATCTCGATTCCCTTCGGTCAATACTCGATTCCGCGCTGGTCAATATTCGATTCCCTTCGGTCAATATTCGATGCCGCGCTGCGCGAGGATGCCCTTCTGGTAGGCGTGCTTTACTTCGCGCATCTCAGTCACGGTGTCGGCCAGCTCCACCAGCAGGGGGTGAGCATTGCGCCCGGTGAGGATGACGTGCACCATCTCCGGCTTGGCCTTGAGCGCCTCGGCGACCTCGGAGGGATCGAGCATCCCGTAGCTGATGGCGTAGTTAATTTCGTCGAGCACCACCAGGTCCCATTCGCCGGAGTCGATCGCAGTGTGTGCCGCGCTCCACGCTTCCTGCACCAGACGAATGTCTTCAGGATCAGCTTCTGCTCCGCCGACCTTCACAAACCCGCGCCCCATTTGCTTCAGGACGAAGTTTGGTCCCAGGGTCTGCGCTGCGTCGAGTTCGCCGTAGTGCCAGGAGCCCTTGATGAACTGCAGAACGAGCACCTTCATGCCGCATCCGACGGCGCGCAAAGCGGTGCCCAGCGCGGCTGTGGTCTTGCCTTTGCCGGGGCCGGTGTTGATGAGAATCAGTCCGCGTCGCGTGTCGGCCATAGCGAGATGTCAGGTTTCAGCGGGAGTCTTGCGCCGGGAGGACGGCGCCAAACAACAGCGGTTGCGCCCCGCAGATTTGGCAGCATAGAGCGCTCGATCGACCTCGCAAAGGATCTCTTCGAGAGGGCGCTTGTCGGTTGGATGGCCGGCAAGAACACCCAAACTCACGGTGACGGAAACGGGGCCCTGGGAGGTGCGGAAGGGTGAGCCGCCGATTGCAGTTCGAATTTCTTCGGCCCGATCCATCAGCGTATCCGAGCAGCAGTTGTTCAGCACGATCAGAAATTCCTCGCCACCATAGCGTCCAACAAAGTCGTAGGAGCGCACCGATCCGAGAAGCCGCCGCCCGGTCTCAGACAGCACTTCATCACCCACGACATGGCCATGAGTGTCGTTGACCAGCTTGAAGTGGTCAAGATCGCCAAGGGCGATTGCGATGGAGATGTTATCGCGCCGTTCCCGGTTCAGCTCGGCGGCGAGCAATTCGAGGACTGTACCGCGATTGAGCAGCGCCGTCAGCGAGTCGTGCGTGGCTTTGTAGCGCATATCCTCGCGCGCTTCAAGCAGGTTGTCTTCGAGCTCGAGAATACGCAACCCGGTATGCAACCGGGCTTTCAGTTCGCCGGGGTCGAATGGTTTGATCAGGTATTCGTCGGCGCCGGATTCGAGGCCCTCGATAATGTCTTCCTTTGCCGATTTGGAAGTGAGCAGCACCAAATAGACATGACGCTGACTGCGCATTCTGCGCACTGTCCGGCAGACGCTCGGCCCGTCCAGTTGGGGCATGACCCAATCAAGCAGAGCCAGGCGCGGACCGTCGGGGTCGCACAGCCGCTCAGCCGCCTTGCGGCCGTCGCGAACGGCGATGACTTCGTAGCCATCGCGCTCGAGCGTTTTTTGCAGCATGCGGAGCGAAACTTCTTCATCATCGGCGATCAGTATCTTCATGGCTCCACGCCCGCTATAAACGATTCGACCGCCTCAACCAATCCCTGCTCGTCGCGGTCGAGCTCTGCCACAGCTTCAAGGATTCGCTGCGCATCACCTGTGCGTGCAGCGATCTCGACATTCGCGGCGAGCCGGCTGGCTTGTTTGACAGAGAGGTTGGCTAACATTCCCTTGAGCGTGTGGGCGGTTTTCTCAACCTGAATCTGGTCCTTCGAGTCAACCGCGGCGTGCAGAGCATCCCGGAGCCGCGGAAAATCTTCCTGAAACAGCGTCAACAATTCGATTAACAGCTCGCGGTCGCCTTCGACACGATGAAGCAACTCTGTCATATCCACATACTGTTCGAGCGCTGAGTGCTCCGAGTTCATCGTGTCCCCACTTCTGTTGCGGTCAAGTTTTGCGGTCAGGGTCAAATCTAGCCAGAAGCAGTTGGCGCTTCAGCTTGCCCCGAACAGTATGACAGGAGGAGAGCGTCCAATTCCTCGGGACGAATCGGCTTGGCGAGATAGCCGTCCATACCTGCCGCCAGGCACCGTTCCTGGTCGCCCTTCACGGCATAGGCGGTGAGCGCCACGATGGCCTGGTGCGATCCGGTTTCCTTCTCGCGCAGGCGAATCAGTGTTGTGGCCTCAATGCCGTCGAGGAGCGGCATCTGCACATCCATCAGCACCAGATCGAAAGTTGAGCGCTCAAGGAGATCGACCGCCTCCCTGCCATTGTTCACGACGGTTACGCGATGGCCGCGTTTTTCAAGCAGGCGCTTGGCAAGGCGCTGGTTTACAGGATTGTCTTCGGCAATCAAAACATCCAAAACGAATCGAGGCAAAGCGGCGCGCCGCTCCACACCAGGAACTGCGACTTCGGACTGTGCTTTCCTTCGATCGAGCGCACGAACGATGGCTTCGCGCAGCTCATTCTGGCGTACCGGCTTGGTGAGAGAAGCCGACAGGCCGAGTTGCTGGCATCGCGCCAAATCTCCGCGACGGCCCGCGGAACTTAACATCATGATGGTGGCCGCGGCCAGATCTGGCATGCTTCGAATCTTCTCCACGAGACTGAAGCCATCCATGCCGGGCATATGCATATCGGTCACTACCAACCGAAACGGATTGGCCGAGGAGTGCGCTGTGTCAAGTTCCGCCAACGCCTCATCACCATTCTTGACGCAGACAACTTTCATGCCCCATCGAGTGAGCAGCCGATCGAGGATGCGCCGGTTCGTCTGATTGTCGTCCACCACTAAAACACGCGCGCCGCCCAGTATGCCATCGGGCAAACCCGCCGCAGACCGCGCCGAGGAAACACCACTCTCGCCGGCTTTGATTGTGAAGTGAAACTCGGCGCCTTTGCCTGGCGCGCTATTCACCCAAATTTCTCCGCCCATCATGGCAACGAGTTGGGAAGTGATGGTAAGGCCAAGTCCTGTTCCCCCGAACTCGCGAGTCGTGGACGAGTCAGCCTGTGCGAAGGCATCAAAAATCGACTTCTGCTTGTCCTCGGGAATTCCGATGCCAGTGTCAGCCACAATGAAGTGAAGGACGCAGATCCCGTTCTCCACCCGTTCAATTTCCGCCGAAATCACCACCTGGCCCTCGGCGGTGAATTTGATGGCATTGCCTATGAGATTAAAGAGGATTTGGCGCAGGCGCGTGGGATCGCCGCGGATAACGTTCGGCACCTCCGGAGCGATGTCACAGAGCAGCTCGAGCTCTTTCTCTTCCGCGCGAACGACGAGCATTCGCAACGTAGTCTCGATACATTCTCTGGCGTCGAATTCGATTGACTCGATGTCGATTTTGCCGGCTTCGATCTTGGAGAAGTCGAGAATGTCGTTGATCACATTGAGCAAAGAATCGGCGGAAAGCTTCACCGTTTCGAGATAGTCACGCTGTTCCGGCGTGAGTTCGGTGTCGAGCGCCAGATCGGTCATGCCAATGACGCCATTAAGCGGGGTCCGGATTTCGTGGCTCATGTTGGCGAGGAAATCGCTTTTGGCCCGGCTGGCTGCCTCCGCTTGAAAACGCGCTTTTACCGTTTCTGCTTCGCTTTGCTTTTGTGCACTAATATCGCGCCCGATGCCAATGATGCCGACGATTTTCCCTTCCTGATCGTGAAATGGCACTTTTGTTGTCAGCAGCCAACGCTCTTTCCCATCGTCGCCTTCTACACGTTCTGCCTGGCTGACCATCTGCTGTCCGGTGCTCATAACCGTTTGCTCATCGCGGCGAAACCCACGAGCCAGTTCGTCCGGATGGAAGGAGGAATCGTCGAGTCCAATCAAAGTCCCGTCAGGTGAGCCGGTCATGTACGCGCGAATTGCCCGATTGGCCAACATAAAGTGGCTTTCAGTGTCTTTGATGTAGATGAGGTCTGGAAGACTATCGATGACCTTGCGCAGCATATACAGTTCAGTTTCGTCCGCACCCTGCTGGCCGGGGCGGGTTTGCGCGGTTGGCGCATTCCGGCGAAAGGAAAGAGCGCCGGGCCAAGCGAGGAGCAGGACCAGGGCAATGCCAATGAGCGCGGAAGGGCCGGCAGAAACGCGAGCGAAAGCAAAGCTCCGAAGAAGCAAAAAGGCCACTGCGATCGCGATAACACGAATCGCGATGTCGATCAGGATCCGCTTGCCTCTCAGGCCCAGGCCGTGAATCGGCTTATTCGGGGGCACGAAATCTTCCTCATCCTGCATGGGAGCGTTACCCCCTCTTCAAGCGGCGGTCACTGCGACACAACGAAGATACAAATCTCCCTGGCCGCCTTTAACCGGAACCTCCTGTTTGAGGACTGCTTCGCTCGAATTGTACCCCCGGGTGGGTGGCTCTGAAACCTATTCTCTAGTGTCCTTTGTGGTACGGATGACCCGTGAGAATAGTACATGCGCGATAGATCTGCTCCGCGATGACCAGGCGGGCCAGTTGGTGGGCCAGCGTCATGGGCCCTAACGAGATTAGTCCACTGCGACGTTTCGCTTCGGCTCGTGCCTCATCTGACCAGCCATCTGCCGGGCCGATGGCGAAGACGATGTGCTGCGTGCCTTCGTCGCGGCGCGCGCCGAGCCATTCCGCGAGAGCTTCGGAGCTCATCTGCCGACCGTTTCCATCCAAAAGCTGGACCAGAGGGTCTGTTCGGCCTTTTTTCCTGCGGAGCCAATCAAAAAAGGCCGTTTCGCTTCGGAACGCCTGTGTGTCGCAATGGACAACTCCAACACAACGCTTGAGATAGTCAATGGTCGGGGCCTCGAACGGGTCCTGGGTTCGGGCCTTGGCGCCGATGTGGGCAAGAGTGACCTGCATGGAATGGAGAATACCTTAAAATGACGTCGCAATCTCGGCCTGCCGCGTTCGCCATCTCTCTCAAAATCCGAAACTTGGGATCAAGTTTTGGATTATTCATAGGGCGGTATATGGAAATTCATAGGGTCAAATACGGCGTTTCAATTGTGATTGCGCTGGTGCCACCAATAGGTGATGGACAACCCCTTTGTTTTCTATTATCAAGCTGCCAGGGGTTCATTCGTTATGAATGGCCCACCGCGTGCAGGGTTAATGGAAAGGCTTTGCTCCCGGTTTTAAGTGGTCGGACCTTGATCAAGAACTCAAAGCCAGAATTCGAAGTGACGGGAGCATTTGATCCAGCCCTCACTTCTCAACATGATTTGAGTTGCTTTCTGGCACTCGGCAAGGCAAGTGGCCGTTTTGCAGGGACGAAGGGAAGTCAGCAAGCTGACGTGACTTCCGATTTGGGAAGAAAACGTTCCAGTTCACAATGGAGGATTCAGGATGCGGATTTCGCGGTTTCGTTTTGCAATGTTGGAGCTCAGCCTGTTGTTGATTGCCGGTTTTGTCGCGTTGAGTTTCACGCCGGAAGCGATGGCTCAAACGAGCTTAGGTACAATTTCCGGAACTGTACGTGATACCAGTGACGCCGTGGTCACCCAAGCCAGCGTGACGCTGACCAACGAGGCGACGGGCGAATCACGAGTAACCTCGACGGGCAATGAGGGAACGTACCGTGCAGACGCCGTTCAGCCGGGACCCTACACCATACGCGTGGTCAAAGCCGGCTTTACGACCCGAGAGATCAACCACCTTCAGGTCTATCCCACGGTGATCACCGGCTACGACGTGCAGCTGAAAGTTGCGGGCGCGCAATCGGAGATGGTTGTGGAAGCCGCGACAACGGCGACGCTCGATCTCGATTCTGGCGGAATCGCGACGACCATCACGCCGACCGAATTGAAAACTGTTCCCATCTTTTCTCTCAACCCGATTGAGCTGGCAATCACTCTCCCCGGAGTGGAGTTGGTGAACAACGGCGGCGAGGGCAACGGCTTCGAGATTTCAGTTAACGGAGCGCGTTCGCGATCCAACAACTACCTCATGGACGGCCAGGATGACAACGACAACGACATCGCAGGCCAGGCGCTTCAGCCTCAGATTCCGGACATGTTCTCCTCCGTATCGGTGCAGACCAACTCCTACTCGGCTGAGTTTGGCCGGGCTGGCGGCGCCGTAGTGAACCTGGTCACCAAGAGCGGCACCAACGAACTGCACGGCAGCGGCTGGGACCTGTATTCAGGATCAGGCCTGAACGCGGTCGACGGTCTATCCCGCGGTCCTGGATTCGTGAAGACCCGGTTCGATCAACATCAGTTTGGGTTCACCGCCGGCGGCCCAATCATCAGAAACAAACTCTTTGCCTTTGGCGCTGCACAATGGACGCGCTTTTATGGCGCCGCCACCCCTAACCCTATTTCTTTACCCACCGACCAGGACGTCGTCACTCTGACCGATGGTTCGACGACGAACACCTACGCGTATCTCAAGAGTCTGGCCGCAGGCGGCAACACCCATGCGGCGCTGCTGCTCCAGTACATCGGGCCACTCAGCCAATACCTCTACGATGGCAGCACAAAGACGGCCGTAAAGATTGTTAGCGAAACCAATTGCACCTCCTGCAATCTCCGCTTTGACACCTACAGGCGCCCGTCCCAGGCCTCCCTGCAATCCGACACGCAATGGACGGCGAAAGCAGACTACGATCTGACCTCGAGAGACCACTTCACGGGGCGCTTCCTTCACGATTACGGCAACCTCCAGCCGGACTGGTTCAACTTCGCTTCACAGTTGCCGGGATTCGATTCTGGCCAGGGCGGCCCACCGTGGCAGTCGTTCTTCGGCTACACCCATGTCTTCTCGCCCACTACGTTGAATGAGTTCCGCGGGTCGCTTACGCGCATCGACTTCGAGTTCTTCGAGCTCCCGGCCACGATTGCCAACCCGCTTTACAAGATGCCTGTGATTAACATCGCCAATACGGGCTTGCCGCAGCTCGGACCGCAGTCGACCTCGCTTCCGCAAGGCCGCGGACACGACTTCTACCAGTTCCAGGACACTCTGACCAAGACCTTCGGTCACAACACATTGCGCGTCGGAGCCGACGCAGCCCGCGCGATTGTGAGAGACTTCATACCCTTCAATAACTTTGGGTCGCTGAGTTACGCCAAGAGTTCCGGCTATACTGCTCTCAACAACTTCCTCGACGATTTCCTCGGCTCGAGCGGTTCGGCCTCCATCAGTTTCGGCGGAAATCGCGTCGACTCTCACCAGTGGCAGACCGCCTTCTTCGGGCAGGACGACATCAAGCTGACTCCCGATCTCACTGCCAACTTAGGGCTCCGGTGGGAGTTCCAGACGAATCCGGAAAATGCCGTGAAATACCCGGCGATCAATCCCGCAACCGTTCTCACCGATCCCATCGCAACGGTCTACAGGGTCAGGGAGGATAAGAACAACTTCGGGCCGCGCATTGGCTTTGCTTACAACCCCCACGGCGGCGTGAAGTTCCTGGGCGATGGCAAGACGGTCTATCATGCCGGCTTCGGCATCTTCTACGATGTTTTGTTCATGAATATCACCGACAACTCCCAGGAGACGGCACCCAACGTGCAGTCGCCTCAAGTCTCGGTGGCCACAGGCCGCGGCGCACCGAATGCCAGCACCATCGTCCCAGGAATGACGCCCGGTCCCATCGGACCGACCAACACCGAAGAGCTCACGACCAACAACCTCGTGAATCCGATGACCTACCAGTGGAACTTCGGCATCGAGCGGGAATTGCCAGGCCAGGTCAAGTTCTCGGCCACCTATGTGGGAACGCGCGGATCGAAGCTCTTCATCAATCAGCAATACAACTACTTCGTCAATGGTACCCGCGTCAACCCAGCGCGCGGACCGATTATCGCCCGCGGAAACTTTGCTGCCTCCGAGTACAACGGGCTCCAGATCGGCGCGAGCCACGACATGCGGCATGGGCTCTTCTTGCAGGCCTCCTACACCTATAGCAAGAACCTCGACGATGGATCGGAGGTCTTCACGCTGTTCGCCTCGCCGACCTCGTATTCGGCCAATCTCGCTCCCGGACATCGCGGACAGGAATGGGGTCCCTCCGCGTATGACTTCCGGCAATACCTCTCGCTTGCCTATACGTGGTCGATTCCCAATATCCCGCACCTCTCGAACGCCGGCGCCAACGAAATCGTCGACATCGGAGCCCGCGGATGGCAATTCTCGGCCGTTAACGCATGGCAATCCGGACAGTACAGCACATTCAATCTAAGCGGATTCGACTTCAACCTGGATGGTAGTTCAGCCAACGACCGGCCGCTGGTGGGCAACCCTCAAAAGGGACTTGAAACCATCGGGATGGACGGCTCCGTTCTCGGTTGCACGGCTGCACCGGGGGAGGGTCTCTTCGATTACGGCGCCAATGACGTGTCCGGAGCCTGCAACCCTGTTACTCCGGCTGATGTGCACTGGGTCGTTCCCTACCCGTACACTCAAGCCAACATGTCGCAGGAGATCGGAAGGAACAGTTTCCGGAACCCCGGCTACTGGAACATGAACGCGGCTTTGCAGAAGAGCTTTGCCCTGCATATTCCCCGGATGGAAAACAGCGCGTTACAGATCCGCGGCGAGGCCCAGAACCTCTTCAACCACAACAACGTCGGACCGCTCCAGATCGATTTGCTGGACGCGGCGCCGGGTCCCGGCGATCCATTCATGAATACCAGCGCGGCCCGCTTCGACGACGAGCGTCAGCTCCGCATCTGGGCGAAATTCGTGTTCTAGCCGTCGGGTCAAGTTCTCGTTCTAAGAGACTTCGCTCAACCGTTCCGGCCGCTTGGGAAGTATTTTCCGAGCGGCCGCGCTTTTTTGGGCTCGGGTTGGAGCAGCCCTTCGCGCGCCTAACGGCGAACACAACTCGATGCTGATCACCCGAATCAACACCGATGCCTACAGCAACAATGGAGCGAACATCTTCAACAATCAGGATCCGACCGTCGCCGGCCATCGCGAGATCCGTATCTTCGTTACTATGTCGCTCTAGTCACTCCGTTCTACCCGAGCGAAGGGCGTTCCGAAATGGGGCGCCCTTTCTGTTGATCGCAGGAACGTGAGGGTGCCACATCCGACGTGGCCGGTCAGCTTGGCGGCTCGGAGATGCCGATCGTGGGAGAAACCGACGGGATTGGCGCTGTCCGTGACTGCTGACGAGCGACGTGGGACGGAGGTTAGACGTGGCCTTAGATCCCATTTATGCAAGATTGTTGTCCCATACTACTGATTTTCATATACCACTAACACTTTCGGGGGAGCTCGCAGACGGCAATGTCATTTATTTTCAATTTATTGAGCGCCTGGCTCCCGCTGGATTCAATTGGCCTTTGAATTGCCTTAAGTAATTCAAAGATTCTTGCACTTTATTGGAGTCGCATCCAGCAGGCGCCAGCCTGCGCGGTTGGGTATTGTGCGCGAGTTTTTTGGAAATCGAACTTTTTTGATTTGTTTGGATCAAATTGCGGGATCGGACTTGCCCTCCCCATCGAGCCACCGAAAGCGCCCAACCTGGATGGTGAAGCTTCACCCAAAAAGCTCCTCAATTCAGAGAATTTCCGGAGGATTTGCGATGCGGTTTTTCAGTCTTCGTTCCACATCCCTTGCTTTTGGGCTCGCGCTCGCATTATTGGCCTTTTTACCGCTAGCGCTCCAAACTATGTCTCACGCCCAGGCGATCTCCGTAAATGGCGGTTCGCTTCAGGGAATCATCGCCGACACTTCGGGGGCACTGGTTGCTGGCGCGTCGGTCCGCGTTGCTGCAACTGACACAGGCCAAGTCGTAGCGGTCAAAACGGATGCCAGCGGTTTCTACACCGTGGGTCCCCTCAATCCGGGCAACTACCGGGTCACCGTCTCCGCAACGGGTTTTGAGACTCTCATCGTCAACACCGTCATTCGTACTGCGACGGCAACCCCGGGCAGCTTCCAGCTTAAAGTCGGCGCTCCGACCGAGACCGTGGAGGTGACCGAAGGCGCGGTACAGCTAAACACCGACCAGCCCAGCATCAGCGGCGTAGTCAACACCCAGCAGTTCCAATCGCTGCCCGTGAATGGCCGTAATGTTCTCGACTTTGCCCAGCTCCAGCCCGGCGTTCAGCTTCAAGCCGGCGGCAGCGCGGACGGCGGGTTCGATCCCACCAAGGCCGGGTACTCCGCGATTTCCTTCAGCGGCATTTCGGGCCGCACTACCCGAATCCTCCTCGATGGCCAGGACGTCACGGACGAAACGGTTGGCACCACCGTCTTCAACATCTCCGAGGGCTCCGTCGGCGAGGAGCAGGTGACCCGCTCCACGGCAGACCCATCCACGGAAGTCACGTCTCAGGGATCCGTCCTGATCTCGAGCAAGGCCGGTACCAACAGTTTCCATGGCGAGGCCTTCGAGTACTTCCAGGATCAGCGGGCCGGCGCCGCCACTTTTGAAACCACTTCGAGCCCGTTCCAGCGCAACCAGTTCGGCGGCAGCGTCGGAGGCCCCATTTTGCGCGACAAGCTGTTCTTCTTTGCGAATTCCGAACGCCTCAAGCAGGACCAGTCGGCCCCCGTCTCTTTGGGGACCGACTTCACGGCCATCCAGAAGGCCTTTCCCGGTGTCGGCAGCCCTGATCGTGACACCTACTCCGATGGCCGCCTGGATTGGAACGGTCCCCACAGCACGCACTTCTTCGTTCGCGGCAATTACGAGCGCAACTCCTTTGCCACCGGCAACGTCTATTCCACCTACGGCAACCAGGATAACGCCTGGGGAATTGCCGGCGGCGCCGATTTCGGTACCTCTCGCTTCACGAACAGCTTCCGCGGCAGCTACGAGAAGTTCCACAACCAGATCGGCGACACCACCAACGGGAACACGGCGATCTACAATCCCATCCCCGGCTTCGCCTTCCATGACGCAGCTCAGGGCCTCTACGTTGGCCCCAACGACAACGCCCCCCAGCAGACCTACCAGTCCGACAAGCAACTCCGCTACGACGGCGGCTGGACCAAAGGCGCCCATAGTTTCCGCTACGGTGTCAGTCTCAACCGCATCCAGGGCGGCGGCCTGGCAGCGTTCTTCGGCTATGGTCCTTACGCTTCCATCAATTCCTCAACCGTCATCGGCGATCCGACCGATCCGCTCCACGGCTACAGGCCTTACTACGTCTATATCTCCAACGATCTCGGCTACGCATCGGAGAATCCAGGCTTCGGCAAGCCGGGCGGCGGTCTGAGCGATTGGCGCACGGGCCTTTACGCCGTCGATACCTGGAAGATCGCGCGCGACATCACCTTGACCTACGGCCTGCGATGGGATCGCGATACCGGCCGGTCCAATTCCGATCTCGCAGCCGTTCCCTGCTCCAATATCGTCGGGGACAACTTCGCCTTCGGCAGCGGTAGCTCCGACCTGCCTTGCTCCGGAAGTTCACATCTGTTCGATCAATGGGGCACCGGCCTCGGCAATCGCGTCTCGCAGCCCAACTGGGACTTCGGCCCCAACTTCGGCGTCGCCTATAACCCATCGTTCTCGCGGAAAACCGTTCTGCGCGCCGGCTTCGGCATTTATTACGACAGCAACGTCTTCAACAACGTTCAGTTCGACCGCTCCTCCCGCCTCCAGACCGGCAAATTCGCCGTCTACACCCCTGTTTGTCTGGGAGGCGCCTATACCCTGGGGAGTCTGACCCAGACCAGCACAGGCATTCCCATTTCGACGCTCTGCAACGAGTCCCTGGCCGACGGAGCTCCCGGCTGGCTCCAGCTCCAGAAGGACTACCGCGCTACGACCAGCAGTGGCGGCCTCAACGGCGGATCGGCTGCTTACAACCTCGCCATCCAGAATGGAGCAATTGCCTTCACCCCGGATTTCAAGTTCCCTTACTCCATCAATATCAGCGTCGGCGTGCAGCGCCAGCTCTTCTCCGGAGCGGTTATCTCCGCAGATTACGTCCGCCTTGAAACGAGGAGGCTGGGCCAGACCATTGACGCTAATCACGTTGGCGACTCACGTTACTTCAACCCGGCATCCGCCCAGGCTGCAGTCGATGCCACAAACGCCAGCTTCGACTGCGCCGATATCAACTGCGCCATTGAGGCGGGCGCCAGCATCAGCGACTACGCGGGCAACGGCCTGGACTCCGGCACCGCCCTCTACAGCGGCTACCCGGCTTCCGCTTATGGCGCTGCCATCGCTGCTTTCCCTGGTGTCAATCCCAACGTCGGTGTCGGCACCTTCCAGTACCCTGAAGGCCACGCGTCCTATGACGGCCTCCAGGTCAACTTTAAGGAACAGGTCGCCCGTCCGCTGCCTGGCATTCGACAGAGCAACCTCGAAGTCTCCTATGCCTTCTCCCGTCTGCTGGCCACCGCTGGCTACAATGGCATCTCCGCCGGTTCCGATCCCTTCTTCACCTCACCCTCGTACAATAACCGCAACATTGACGGGAACTTCGGCTGGGGTGGATTCGACCGCACCCACATCCTCTCCTTCGGCGGCTCGGCCACCTTTAAGTACGGGCCGCAGCTCTCCCTCATCGGCCATCTTGAAAGCGCATTCCCGACCAGCCTCACCATCGACGATCAGGGAGCGGGTCCGGGCGAGATCTTCCGCTCCGACTACAATGGCGACGGTCAGGTCGGCGATTTGATGCCCGGCACCAAACCCGGCGCTTACATGCGCCAGTACGGTCCCGGGAGCATCAACACACTCATCAGCACTTACAATGCCAAATTCGCCGGCCAGCCCACACCTGCGGGCCAAGTCCTCGTCAGCAGCGGTCTCTTCACTTCGGCGCAGCTAGCGGCACTCGGCGGCGTCATGCCCACGCTTGATCCGGCGCCAAAGTCTGCGTTTCCTAACAGCCCGCTGCGCACGATGGATGCCAGCCTGCGGTATCCCATCCACTTCAAGTGGCTACCCGAAAGCGTGAACTTTACGCCCGCGGTGAGCTTCTATAACGTGTTCAATTTCGCCAATTATGGAGGCGTCACGGGTGTGATCCTCACGCCTGGCGACAACTCGCCCGACAGCGGCAACGTGAATAGTCCGTTCGCGAACGGTACCGATTACGCAGTGAAGAACTCCGAGCGCACCCCACGCCGTACCGGCACGTTCGACCAAGGAGCGCCCCGCGAAACAGAGTTTCAGATGACCATCAACTTCTGATGGTCCGGATCACCCGAATAGGGCGGAGGGCCACCCTCCGCCCTGTGAATTGAACGGCGCGTGGACGGGTGGGCCTCACGGCGCCTGATCCAGGCCAAACTCTCCTTCGTCTTCTAACTCCGGCAGGTCCGGAATCACAAAAGGCGCCCCCACGGGCGCCTTTTGTTTCATCTGATGTTCTCTCTGTCTGCCTGCCAATGCGCCGAAGCCAACTTCAATCAACGCTTTTTGCTGCCCGGCTTCTTTTTGTGCACTTTGGTTTTAGTCGCGGCCTCTACCCGCTTCGATGGCGTCATTCCCGGCGCTCGCTTCCTTTTCGTTCTCGCCGGCGCCTTGCCTGACTTCGCCTTCGTGCCGCTCTTGCTGCGCACGGCGCGGGTCTTCGCGGCCAGCGCGGCGGTAAGCTCGGAGTCGAACTCGGCTGGAGTGAGCGGGCGCGCCGATTTGCGCAGCCTTTCAATATCGTAAAAGGCGCGCTTCTCGTCAAGAAAGACGTGGATCACGAAGTCGACGTAGTCGAGCAGAATCCACTCGCCGTTGCGGCGGCCCTCCACGGAGTTCGCATAGACGCCGAAGTTATGCTTGAGGCGAAATTCGATCTCATCGGCGATGGCGATGGCCTGCCGCTGGTTGGTGGCTGAGGTGACGAGAAAAAAGTCAGAGAGGCCGGAGTCGACAGGATCGAGCTCGAGGATGCGAGTTTGCCGGCCTTTTTTTTCTTCACAAACCGCGGCTGCGGCCTGTACGAGGGTGCGCGTCTGTTTCTGCGCCGGTGAAATATTCATGCTGTAGAAAGGCTCTCCAAGCTCATGGTAGAGCAGGGACCGGGGGGTAGGGAAATGGGGGCAGGGAATGGGGAATAGCGAGCAGCCAATAGCCAATAGCCAGTAGGGACCGGTGACTCGGGAGCAGGGACGTAGGGAATAGAAAACGACTCAGCGATAAAGGCCGTGCGCGCGAATGTAGTCGGCGACCGCGGCGGGAAGCATGGTTTCGATTCGCGCAGAAGCGGGTCGCGCAGAAGTAGGTGGCGGGGAACCGGCGGGCGCGACGCTCGGCTCTTCGACCTCCGGCGTTGATGGGCTGGGTACTAAAGGGACGGAATTGCGGGTCGCTTGGCGAATCGATTCTCGTATCTGCGATGCGCTGATCTCGACATCCAGCCCGGGCAGCTCATAAAAGGGCGCGCGTTCTCCGGCAGGATTCACGATGAGGGAAGCGCGGACGGCAATGCAGCATTTGTCAGGGCTGGATTCGCCGGCACCGGGTTCGATTTGGTCGATATGCTGGACATTCTGGTCGGATGTGTTTTTGGGCGCGGGTTCCAGGGTGAGTCCCGGCGGCAGGGCCGCCTGCAATCCGTCCAGGGGCTGGTCGGGACGCGAGGCTGCGGGCCGCGATGCGACGATGAGGGCCGCCGCGAAGGGAATCTCGGCGGCGCGATGCCATTGCCGCAGGCCGAAGAACGAATCCGCACCCATCAGGCAATAGAGCGTGCAGTCAGGCTTGAATTCAGAGCGCAGGGCTTTGAGCGTGTCGATTGTGTAATTGGGCTGAGCGTTGCCCGCAGCCGGAGATTTCGGCGCATCGGCAAGTGAAATTGCGAACGTTGGCTCGTTTCTTATGGCCAGGCGCGTCATGGCCAGCCGGTCCTCGAAGCTGGCCGAAGAACCTTCGGGCTTAAGTGGCTGCGCGCCGACCGGAGCGAAGAGGACCGTATCGAGTTGAAACGCGTCGCGCGCAGCGCGGGCGATGGCCAGATGACCCAGATGCGGCGGGTCAAAACTTCCGCCGAAGAAGGCGATGCGGCGGCCGGCTTGCGCGGCGGTGCTGGGTCCCGTGCCGGGTCGGGTATTAATTCCGGTGGTGCGTCCGGTCATGGGTCCATCGTAATCTGTCGATCGGTTATCGAGTTAATTTGCGGCTTTTCAGGTTCTGTGCCGGGCGGCTTTTGCTTCCACCCCGGCGCCGTGGACCTGCCGCCGGGACCCAGGCTCAGGAAAAATCCACTTAGCAGACTTGGTTCCTCCTTGCATTACCAGAGAACCTCTGGGGCGCGAATGATGGTGCAATCCAGATAAGATTGTTCTGCGACTATGCGCCCACTTCTCATTGTGCTCGCCCTCCTCGGCCTTTGCGTCTCCGCGCTTGCGCTGCGCGTCCATTACGACACTGGCACTGAGCCATGCTCCATCAATGACCACTGGGACTGCGGGATAGTGAACCACAGCTCGTATGCTGTAATCGACGGCTTTCCCGTGGCGGCGATCGGCATTGCCGGCTATCTGGCGCTCGGATTTCTTGCGTACACGCGACGGCGCATCACGCTGCTGGTCGCGGCCCTCATCGGACTGGGCTTCGCGCTGCACCTCTCCTACATCGAGAAGTATGTTCTAGAAGTATGGTGCCTCTATTGCGTCATCTCGCAGGGGATCATCGCCCTTATCACGCTGCTGAGCGCCGGTTGGCTGATCGCAGACGCGCTCGCGATGTCGCGTGAACGCAAGGCAGCATCGGCGTAGCGGGTAATTCTGCCGACACGCGCGCGCCGAAACTGGCGCCGAAACTCAAAATAGGACGCTGATCAACAAGTCTCCGCGCTGATAAAATCAAAGCAGATCGATGCTGACCGGCTGGTATGCGCGAAACATGTACGCGTGGGAGACGAGGCTAAGCACGCGCGACGAAAACCGCGTGGTGCGCCCGCTGGAGTGGGGCTTCGATTGGGTCGCTCCGTTTCTTGAGGCGCATGGTTTTGGCACGGCGGCGCCCGAACCCGATATTGTTCGCGACCCCGCGGCGGCTGAAGCAGCAATGCTCCGCATCAACGAGCTGCTGATTCGCCACAGCGATGTTTTCTTCGGCTACGAGCGCCCGAGGGACTTCCGCCTGGAAGAGCGCCATCCGGAGCTCTTCCCCACCAACGTGCGCCCGGAGACTCTGGCCAAAGACGCCACGCTGAAGCAGCAGGCCGCCGAAGGCACGCTGCCCAAAGCGCAGTACCTGCGTTTTACGTCGCCGGAACGCACTCCCTACCCGGAGAACGACCAGGTGAATGCGCGCTGGTTTCCCGCGCCCGCGCACAAGGATCCCGCGCGGCCCAAGCAGGCGATTGTGGTGATGCCGCAATGGAACGCCGACGGATTCAGCCACAACTCTCTGTGCAGGCTGTTCAACCGCATGGGCGTATCGGCGTTGCGGCTTTCGAAGCCGTATCACGACATTCGCCGTCCCGCGGAGCTGGAGCGCTCGGATTACGCCGTGAGCGCGAACATTGGCCGCACCATTTCGGCATGCCGCCAGGCGGTGGTCGATATCCGCTGCTGCCTCGACTGGCTCGAGGAGCAGGGCTACGAGCAATTCGGCGTGCTGGGCACAAGCCTCGGCTCGTGCTACGGATTTCTGGCCAGCGCCCACGATGCGCGGCTGAGAGTGAATGCATACAACCACGCATCTACTGCTTTCGGGGACGTGGTTTGGACCGGGCAAAGCACGCGGCACATACGCGCCAGCGTTCAAGCGGCGGGCCTCACGCAGGAGCGAGTCCGGGCATTGTGGGCCGCCGTCAGCCCCATCAGCTATTACACCAAATATGTGAGCGCTGAGGCCGGTGGCCCGCAAAAGCGCGTGCTCTTTGTGTACGCGAACTACGACCTCACTTTTCCGCGGGAATATTCCTTGCAGGTGGTTGAGGCCGCAAGGCGCACCGCCTTGAATCACGAGGTGCGCGTGCTGCCGTGCGGACACTACACGACCGGCGAAACGCCGTTCAAGTACATCGACGGCTGGTACCTGGGCTGGTTTGTGTATCGCGCATTCAAGGCGCTGCGGAAAGAGAAAACGAGCAGCAGGTGCGCTACGAGCCAAAGCACCGCCGAAGCCGCGGAGCAAACCGTCTCGAGTTAGCGCGCCGTGCTCAGGTCCATGCGCAGCAGTTTCGCGGGGTCAAGGTAGGCGTTTTGCCAGCGCACCGCCCAGTGCAGATGCGGCCCGGTGACGCGGCCGGTGGCGCCGCTGAGGCCGATCCGCTGGCCAGCGATCACGCGGTCGCCTTCGTGCACGTCAATGCGGCTCAGGTGCATAGAGATGGTGAACAGCCCCAGCCCGTGGTCGATGACAACGCAGTTGCCTTCGTAGTAGAGAGGCTGCGCCAGCACCACTACGCCGCTGTTTCCGGCTCGCACAGGCGTTCCCGTCGCGGCGCGAAAGTCCATCCCTTCGTGAACGCTGGCCAGCTCACCGTTGAAGGTGCGCCGCGTGCCGAAGCTGTCGGTCGGCGGGGCATGAACGGGAGCGCGAAAGTCGCCGGACCACAGGGGCTGGGCGGCGCTTGTGGCGAACAATTTGGTTTTCAGCTCGACTTCCGCTTTGATTCGCGGAAGCTCGTCGGGGCCCGGCTCAACAAAGTTCGGCGCGACGGTGAGAGCGCTGGTGCGGTATTGAGCGGGAAGAATCTGGACCGTGCGGCTGAGATCGATCAGTTGGTCTCCGGCCGAGGGCGGGTCTCCGGCGGGGGCCGCGCCGGTCGCGGTGTGGATGGTGATGCGCAGAGTCGACGGACCGGCGGCGGCCTTGACGTCTACTCCGGCAAGCGCATACCACGCCTGACCGTCGCGCCCGCGAAAGAACTGGAGCTTCTGGTTCAGACCCGCCCCGTCCAGCCATTCGCCGTCGACTGTCGCATCGTTTAGCGTTGCGCCTAATGGCACACGAACGCGAATCAGCTCGGGCGAGCCGACTTCGACGATCGCAGGCGTGAGCGTGACGCCGGGCGTCTGCGCGGGTGCCGTCATCCCAATTGGAGCAAGCAGCAGCGTGAGGAAAAGGGCGATCGATTGAAGCCGCATCAGAGATAGGATAGGGGATAGGATCGTTGAACGCCGGCGAGGAACAGCCGGATCGTAACCTTTTGGCCGTCTATGCGGTCCAATGGACAGATGGTTTCCCAAAATTCCAATTCACTTCGCAGAGCTCGGCTGGTCCTTGCAATTGCAATGGCTCTGTTCTTTCTTTCGGCAGCGAAAAGCCAGAGCCAGTCGCCCGCGAATCGCACTCCCGTGCTTGTTGAGTTGTTCACGTCCGAAGGCTGTTCCGACTGCCCACCGGCCGACGCGATTCTTACGAAGCTCGACGCGGAGCAGTTTGTTCAGGGCGCGCAAGCGATCGTGCTCAGCGAGCATGTGACGTACTGGAACCATCAAGGCTGGAACGATCTATTCTCGATCACTGAGGCTGACCAGCGCCAGGATGAATACGTGCAGCAATTCAAGCTGCCGTCGCCTGCCACGCCGGAGTTCGTCGTGGATGGAGCCGCGCAGGTGGCCGGCGCCGACCCGAGGAAATTGATGGAGGAAATCGCCAACGCGGCTACGGCACCCAAGCTTGCGGTGCAAATCAATGCGCATCGATCCACTGATGGCTCCATCGATTTCACGGTGAAGGCGGACCCGGGTCTGAAGGCGAGTTTAGTGGCGGCTGTGGCTGAGAATGCGACCCAGTCAGCGATTTCGGGCGGAGAGAATGCCGGGCGAACGCTCCATAATGTAGCCGTTGTGCGCGTCCTTAAGGAATTTGGCTCGAATGCCGCCGATGGGCGGCCGCTGAAACTCTCAGGAGGCCGCCTGCTGAAAGCAGAGAAAGACGGCGAACCGATTCGACTCGTCGTCTTTCTCGTCAACCATTCGAACGGTCACGTGGTTGCTGTCGGGGAGCAGACGCTGGCTCAGTAGCGCCGCAGCCTCACGAACGCTATTTTCCGTTGTGCTTCTGGCGATAGATCTGGCGGCTGGCGCCATTCTGATCGCGGTTGATCTGCCGATGTTCCTGCCCGGTCAGCTTTCCACCGTTTGCCTGGCGGTCGGCGTGAATCTGCTCATTGATTCCCTTTTCGCGGTTCTCGGTGCGAGCAGTTTCGTTGGCGTTCATTGACCCGCTGCGGATTCCCTGGGCGATTCGGTCCTGCTGGTTCTCGCGCCGCTGGCCCACCCCATTGTTGCCGTAGTGCGCTACGTTGGCGTTGTGCTTGTCCTGGTAGATTGAGTGGCTCAGATCGTTCTGCTGGTGGTTGATCTGCTGCCGCTCTGCTGAAGTCAGCTTGCCGTTATCGGCGGAGCGGTCGTCGCGGACTTCGCGGTTCAAATTAGATTCTCGCGATTCCAGATTCTTGGTTTCGCCGGCGGTCAGTTGGCCGGAGTCAACGCCGTTGGCGATGCGGCCCTGCTGATCCTGTTTGCGGTCATTGACGGTAGGCGCCGGCTGATTCGGCTGCGTCTGCGCGGCGGGCGATGTCGATGGTTGACTTTGTTGAGCAAAGGCCGAACCCGAAGCGATCAGGGCGGCCACTGCAAGCGTAAAGAGTGTGCGCTTCATGGTTTTCTCCAGGGGCCTTTGATTTTGAATTGCCGGCCCATGTCACAACGAGACCCAGGCCAGAAAAAGTAGTTGTGCTTTAAGCGGATTTTTCGAATCTAAAGGGCTCTCTCCAACGTCACACGTGTTTGTCCCCAAAAGATTTCCCGACCGGATTGCAACTTTCGATGGAAGCCTGTGTTCTAGCTCTCCCGACCGGCCCCGATCTACTGCGCTTCAAGCGCACAATTCGCCGAGCAATCCTCCACAGGCCTCCACAACGCGCCCGATCCGGTTATGGCTTAAAATTCTCCTATGACTGACCGCATGTCGCTCACCCTTGCCCAGGCCGATCCCGAAGTTGCTGCCGCCCTCGACCAGGAAACTCTCCGCCAGCACGAAGGCCTGGAGATGATTGCCAGCGAAAACTTTGTGTCCGAGGCAGTGCTGGAGGCGGCCGGCTCGATTTTCACGAATAAGTACGCCGAGGGCTATCCCGGACGCCGCTACTACGGCGGCTGCGAGTACGCTGACATCGTGGAAAACCTTGCACGCGACCGCGCGCGCCAGATCTTCGGCGGCGAACACATCAACGTGCAACCGCACTCCGGCTCGCAGGCCAACGCCTCGGCCTTTGCGGCGGTGCTGCAACCGGGCGACACGATTCTCGGACTCGACCTTTCACACGGCGGCCATCTGACGCACGGGCATCGCCTGAGCTTCAGTGGCAAGCTCTACCGGACGACTTTCTATCACGTTCGGCGCGACACCGAGACCATCGACTACGACGAGATGGAGGCGGTTGCCATTCAGGAAAAGCCCAAAGTTATCATCGGCGGCGCCAGCGCTTATTCGCGGCTGTGGGACTTCGCGCGCATGCGCCAGATCGCCGACAAGGTAGGAGCGGTGTACATCTTCGACATGGCGCACATTGCCGGTCTGGTTGCGGGCGGCGTGCACCCTTCGCCTGTGCCCCATGCGCAGATCACCACAACCACCACGCACAAAACGCTGCGCGGGCCGCGCGCCGGCCTGATTATCAGCACACAGGATCTGGCGACTGCGATCGACAAATCGGTCTTCCCGGGGCAGCAGGGTGGTCCGCTGGTGCACATTGTCGCCGCCAAAGCAGTAGCGTTTGCCGAGGCACTGCGCCCCGAGTTCCGCGCCTACGCCGCGCAGATTGTCTCGAACGCCAAAGTTCTTGGCGAAGGCTTGCAGGCAGCGGGCTTTCGGCTGGTTTCTGGCGGGACAGATAATCATCTCCTGCTTGTGGATGTCTTCGAGAAAGGCATTCTCGGCTCCGACGCCGAACTGGCGCTGGGCAAGGCCGGCATCACGGTGAACAAGAACTCGATTCCGTGGGATACGAATCCGCCTCTCAAGCCGTCAGGGATTCGTGTCGGCACACCTGCGCTGACCACGCGCGGCATGAAGGAAGCGGAGATGCGCACGATTGCGTCGTGGATCGCCGAGGCTCTAGAACGGCGCGGCGACGATGCGGCGCTGGCCCGCATCCGCGGCGAGGTGGCGGAGATGGCCAACCAATTCCCGCTTTACGCATGGCGGCGCGCGCCGGTGGCAGTGACCGCGTAAGCCGAATCAGGACCGGCAAAGACAGGGCTGGCAAAGTCAGGGTCGCAAAAAGCGAGCAGACCAAAGAGAGGCGGCAACGGTGCGAAGAATTCACGTGCCGCGAAGCGCTGGCGTGTGCAAGAATGCCGTTGAGCAACCAAGACGTTGTCGATGACCATCGAATGATACCCCCAAAACGGGCGATTCGGCCCCCCCCAAAGGTCATCGGGTCATCTGGTCGTGAGGAGAAATCGATGAAGTCCATTTTGATCGCATTTGCCGCTTTGCTTGTATTCTCGGCGCCGGCAGTGGCACAGCATGAAGGTGGCGGCCATCAAGCTCCGCCTGCGCATGGGCCCGCGGCGTACCATGGCAAGCCGCAAACTCCAGACATCCACCGTAACTACGCCGATGAGCCGGGCCATGACAAAGGTCCGCACGTGGACGGGAGTCACTGGGTTGGGCATGATACCGGACCCGACGATCCGCGCTATCATCTCAACAATCCTTGGAAACATGGCCGATTCTCCGGCGGCTTTGGTCCCGCGCATGTGTGGCGGATCGCCGGCGGAGGCGCCCCCAGGTTCTGGTTTAACAACTGGAACTGGAGGGTTGCGGAGGCCGACCTGGCTTACTGCAGCGATTGGCTTTGGAACTCCGATGAGATCGTCATCTACGACGATCCGGACCATGTGGGCTGGTATCTTGCCTATAATGTGCGGCTCGGCACCTATGTGCATGTGTTGTATCTGGGAGCATAAGAGGGGCGCATAAGTAAGGCATTTCAGTATGGACTTCGCCTGCTACGCTTGTTCCCCTTTCGGAACAAGTAACGGAACAGGGCAGTTGTATTCGTAAGTCGTTTCGCTGTTGTAACTGGTTCGATCAGATCGTTCTATCGATCGGATTCCGGGACTAAGTGGAAAAAATCTTTGCTCGAATCAAAAAAACTTCTCTACGAGCCTATCCGGATGTGAATAAAGTCATTTATCCTGTCGCAATGGCGATTGAAAATATTCTTGCCCAAATAGACTCCGAGATTGCAAGGCTCCAACAAGCACGTGGCCTGCTAGCCAGCCTGGGGACCGCAACCGTAAGCAAAGCCGGAAAAGCGGCCAAAAAAGGCAAAGGGCGCAAGAAGCGCGTGCTAAGCGCCGACGCGCGCAAGCGGATTGCCGATGCGCAACGCAAGCGCTGGGCCGCGGTGCGGGCCAAAGCTAAGAAAAAGGCTTAGTCGATTTGCGGTTGGGATCTAAGTAAAAGGTCGTGACGGACTGCTGCTAAGTAAAGCGGCCGCGCCTGCGATCTATCCTGACGACTTTAGCCCGGCGACTCTATTCAGGCGACTTTAGCCCGGCGACGCCATCACCAGCATGCGCGGCTCGGTCATCTCTTCAATGGCCCACCGGATGCCTTCGCGGCCCAGTCCGGAGTCCTTGACGCCGCCATAAGGCATGGGATCGAGGCGCCAGTTAGGCGTGTCTCCCACGACGAGCGCGCCCACTTCCAGCTCGCGATACGCGGTGAAGATGCGGTCGGAGTCGCGCGTCAAAATGCCTGCCTGCAGTCCATACTTCGAGTGATTTACCTGCGCCAGCGCTTCCTCGAAATCATCGTACGGCTCGATCAACAGGACCGGCCCAAAGATTTCTTCGTCGCGAACTTTCATTCCGGTTTTGGTGCCGGTCAAGATGGCGGGCGTAATCATCGATCCCTTGCGCTCGCCGCCGGTCACATGCTTGGCTCCGCTCGCGATAGCCTCTTTCACCCACGATTCCACGCGCTCGGCCTCACTTTGGCGAATCATCGGTCCCACCTCAGTGGCTTCGTTCGAGGGGTCGCCAATGACCAGTTTTTCCGCAAAGTCAACTACCTTCCACAGAAAGGTCTGGTAGATTGGGCGTTCGACAAAGACGCGTTGCAAACTGATGCACGACTGGCCGGCAAAGCCGAACGCCGCGTGCGCAGTGCGCGAGGCCGCATCGTCCAGGTCCTTCCAATCGCTGTGCACCAGCATCGCCGCGTTCCCGCCCAGCTCCAGCAGTACGCGCTTGCGGCCGGAGTGCGCCTTCAGCTCCCAACCCACCTTGGCCGAGCCGGTGAAGCTGACCAGCTTGATGCGATCTTCTTTTTCCGCGAGCCAGGCGGTGTCGGCGTCAGACAGCGTGAGCACGGCAAGCGCCTCCTCAGGCCAGCCGGCCTTCAGGATCACTTCGCCAAGGGCGAGCGCGGTAAAGGGGGTTTGCGGCGCGGGTTTCAAAATCACGGGGCAACCTGCGGCAATGGCCGGCGCAACCTTGTGGGCTACCAGGTTCAGCGGGAAATTAAACGGCGTAATCGCCAGAATCGGACCCACGCCAAAGCGCTGCACGAGCCCCCAGCGGCCTTCATTGCCTTCGGACAAATCCAGCGGAATGCTCTCGCCGCCCAGCCGCACGGATTCTTCAGCGGCGGTTTTGAAGGTGAGCACGGCGCGATCCACTTCGATGCGGGCCATGCGCACCGGCTTGCCCGCCTCGGCCACAATCAACTGCACGAAGCGGTCTTTTTGTTCAATGAGCGCTGCGGCCACGTTTTCAAGGATCTCGCGGCGCTTCCAGCGCGGCTTCGCACGGGTGCGGCGCAGGCTGGCGGACGCATGATTGACGGCGGTGCGCGCATCCGCGCGGGTGGCCACGGTTACACGGCCCACCAGCCCCTGGTCCCACGGAGATCGCACTTCGAAGGCCTCTCCGTCAGCCCATTCCTTGCCGCACAACAGAAAACCGGTTTGCTCTCCCGGGCGCATCTTCATGGTGGAGCTCCTGAATGTACGTTCTGATGGTAAAGCGCCGGGCTTGAATTGTCCGGCGCCGGGGCTTGCTATTCGGCTGCGGGGCTGCGAATTGGGAAGAAAGGCCGGGCTCAGTGATGAACGCGACCAACAGACGCGAAAAACGGGCGCGAAGATCCCGCGGGACGATCTGGCGGCAGAGAAGCGGTTACTGAAGGGGCATGAGATCAGGTATATTGGAGCGGTTCCCAAACGGGCCACAAGCGGAATTCATAACATCAACATTCTCCGAGGAAAAGGAAGCGACGATGCCCGATCCTAACAGCAGCCAAGTCCCGCCGCCGGGTTCATTCCAGCCTGTTCCCGGTTCGTTTCAGCCGGTTCCAACACAGTATGGCGCGCCACCGCCGCAGTATGGCGCGCCGCCTCCACCGTATGGCGCGCCCCCACCCAAGTCTGGTCCCAGCGCGCTCAAGGTCATCCTCATCGTCGTGGCGATCCTGGTCGGCCTTGGCATGATCGGCGCCGGCATCGTTGCCTACGGCGTCTACCGCGTCGCCAAAACTGTCCACAAGGATGCCGATGGAAACATCACGGTGAATACTCCCAAGGGCACCTTTACCGCCAACGCATCGGATACGTTCACCGCAAGCGATCTGGGAATTGCGATCTATCCCGGCGCCACGCAGGGCAAGGGCGGCTTGCGCATGACCATTGCCGGAAGAAGTATGGTCAGCGCGAACTTCCTTACGCCCGACTCACCCGACAAAGTGATCGCCTTCTACAAAGACAAAGCAGGACCCACTGCACAGACCATGACGACCGGAAACGGCGGAATCATCACGTTGCAGAATGGCTCCAATTCCATCACGGTGACGATTATGCAGTCGGCGAGCGAGAACAACGGCCAGACGCAAATCACGATTGTGAATTCTTCCGGAAGTTAGTCGCATCTGCAAGCGGAGAGGCTTCCAGCAGCCGCAAGCTTCCCTTCGATCCCGCCATCAGGCTGCGGTGGCAATTGCCGCTGAGCGGCGAATCGCGACGACCGTGATGTCGTCGGACTGGCCAAATTGCTTGGCCGCCGCGGCGATCTCCGCCGCCGGACGGCTTGAGATTGCCGTGCCGCGGTCGAAACCGAATAGCTCGCGCCGCTCGTTCTGCGCCTCGATCACGCCATCGGAGTAGAACGTGAGCCGGCTACCCGGCGCAAGCTGAAGCTGCGTCGTTTCGTAATGGGTGCCGCTGATAATTCCCAGGGGCAGCGCGCCGGGCAGGTCAAGTTCGCGCCCGTCGAGATAGGGCGGCAGGTGGCCGGCGTTGGCGATGGTCACAGCTCCGCCGGCAGCGATGCTGACTGCCATGGCGGTGGCAAATCCGCCATCGGTGCGGCCCATCAGGCGATCGTTCAGTTGCGCCAGTATCTCGGCGGGGACCTGGCTGTACGCGGCCGCTGTGCGGATGGCCCCAACGAGCACCGATACAAGCATGGCGGCGGGCAATCCCTTTCCTGCCACGTCGCCAATCACAACCAGCAGGCCGCCCGCCCCGTCAGGCAGCACCTGGAAGAAGTCGCCGCCGACCTGTTGCGCGGGTTCGTAGACGCTCTCGACTTCATAGCCGGGAACGGTTTCTGCGTGGTCGGGCAGAATTACCTGCTGCACCGCGCGGGCGTTCGCCACCTCGGCTTCGAGGATCGCCTGCTGGCGGCTCACGCGGTTGGTGCGCAGCAGGATGATAAGCGCCAGGGTTACCGGCGCGAGTATGTTCAGAAAGTCCTGAGCGTTGAGGTTGAACGGCCCGAACGGCAGCGGCCCGACCGGCATGTACCTGAGGGACTGAAAAAAGCGCCATGCGGTATAGCGGAGGCCCGGAATCTGCGACAGCAGCAATGCACCATAGAAGAAGTCCCAATAGAGGCCGGTGAGAAACAGGGGGACAAGCAGAATACCCGCGTCGCGGTTTCCACGGCGGGCACGAGCAATCAGGATCACGGGAAGAATGACCGAAATCAGCAACGTGAGCGGAGCCTGGAAAAAGGCGAACTGAACCGTGTTCAAAGCGCCCACAAAGAACAATGGCTCAATTACGGCAATTGTCACGGAAGCGAATACCAGATACACATGCAGCCGCCATCCGATTGGCCGGTCTATAAAGGCCAGATACATCCGCGCCATAAAGTACGTGCTGAAGAGGTCTGACAGGCCGATAAGAATATTCAGGCTTGCCGGAAATGTATGGAGCATGCTGAAAAGATTGAGGGGAAGAGGCAGAAGGCTAGCCAGTCCCCACAGGAAAAGCCAAAGATACTCGGTCCGCCTGCGCTGCGCGGAATAGAGCAGCAATGCTCCCAGCATTAGGCCAATGAGGGTTAAATCGCCCAGCCACCAAAGAAGGCTCTCGCCGATTGTTTGAAGCCATGTGTTTTCAGCCAAGCCCTCATCCTCGCCCAGCGCCAGCTTCCAGTCGCGGAGGCCGGGATAGGCATCGACCCAATCGACAGGCGAAAGGCGAACGCGGAGTGCGATGACGATGAAGCCGGTGGCGACTTGATCGCCGGGAATCTTCGCCATGAGCCGCGCACTGTTGTCATAAGGCGTAAAAGGGGCGATGCTGCCCACCTGAAGCAACGGAACGCCGTCGGTGTAGACGACAAATGCGCTTGAAAGCTGGTACTCGCGCAAAGCAAGATTCGGTCCGCGCGGCGGGACCTTCAGATGAAGGCGGTACCAGACGATCTCCGGGCGGGAGTGGGGAAAAAGCGTGTGCAAAGAATCGGTCGCGGCGTTGAAGGGCAGCCAATGCGAGTCGTCGAAGTCCGAGCGGGCGTAAGCAGGATCGTCGCCGGCGTGTACCAGCCAGCCGGCGCCAAGATCGATGCGCGGCTGGCCCAGTTGGGTAGCGTCATAAACCTGCGCTGAAGCACGCGGCGCGCACAGTGCCACACCCAGGCAGATGGCGCCCGCAGCCAGCCAGCGCCAGATATTCGAAAAAGATGGGGGGTAAACCACAGGAAATACGCGGCCTCTGGGGGAACCGTTCCAGCCTACCACTGCGCAGGAACAACGCCCGATAGAAATTCTGTGCGCTCCCGGCGAGCCGCTGCCGATCGGTAAAGCTTGCTCGGCGATTGAGAGGATCGAGCAGTCGCGTGGTGCGATAGACTCCTGCTTATGATTCACGACGGCCGCAGCCGCAAACTTCCTTTCGATCCTGCTGAGGCAGTGGCGCATTTGCGGGCCAGCGATCCGAAACTTGCCAAGCTCATCGACTGCGCCGGGCAATTCACGCTCCGCTTGCAGAACACGACTTCGCCTTTCGAGTCGCTGCTCGAATCGATCCTCTACCAGCAGTTACACGGCAAGGCAGCGGCCACCATTCACCGTCGCCTGCGCGAGTACTTTGGCGGTGGCGATCCCGCGCCGCAGCTTCTGCTCGACACTCCGGATGAGCCGCTGCGCGCCGCCGGCGTCTCCGGCAACAAGATCAAGGCTCTGCGCGACTTGGCTGCCCGTACCCTGGACGGCACCGTGCCCACGCATGGCGCCATCCGCAAAATGTCTGACGCCGAGATCGTCGAACGGCTCACTGCGGTACGCGGCATCGGCACATGGACGGTTGAAATGCTGCTCATCTTCCGCCTGGGCCGGCCGGACGTGCTGCCGGTAACCGACTACGGTGTGCGCAAGGGATTCGCGTTGACCTTCCAGCGACTACCCAAATCCCGCGCGCTTGAGGCGGCCGATCTACCCAAGCCCGATGTGATGCTTCGCCGCGCGAAACGCTGGGCGCCCTACCGCTCCGTTGCAAGCTGGTACCTTTGGCGTGCCTGCGACCTGGCGAAGAACACTGCTCCCGCGGGGCGCTCGGCAAGATAGCGCGAGCGCGATGGCCGTAAAATAGCTTGAGCGGGCGGCAGAAAGAGCGCCTGCACTGCATCGGACAATTCATGCCGCCTGGAAAGCGCTTTGTTTGCATTCACGGACATTTCTACCAGCCGCCGCGCGAGAACCCGTGGCTGGAGACGGTAGAAATCCAGGACACGGCTGCCCCCTACCACGACTGGAACGAGCGCATCTGCGCGGAATGCTACGCGCCCAACGGCGCTGCCCGCGTGGTGAACGTGAAAAATCAGATCACGCGGATCGTGAATAACTACGCGCGCATCAGCTTTAACTTCGGCCCGACACTGCTGAGCTGGCTGAAGGAAAACGCGCCGCGCACCTACCGCATGATCCTGGACGGCGAAGGCCGCAGCCGCGAGCGTTACCACGGGCACAGCTCGGCAATGGCGCAGGGGTACAACCACATGATTCTGCCGCTGGCCAATGCGCGCGATCGCCAGACGCAGATCCGCTGGGGCATGGCCGACTACGAAAGCAGCTTTGGCGCTCCGCCTGAGGGCATGTGGCTACCGGAGACGGCGGCCGACACGGCCACTCTGGAGGCGCTGGCGACCAACGGCATCAAGTTTACCGTGCTTGCGCCGCACCAATGCAGGCGCATTCGACCGGTGAAAAGCGAAGGCGGCGAAGCCGAATGGACCGATACGCCGAATGCGACCGTGGACACGACGCGCCCTTATCTTGTGCGCTTCGCCTCGGGCGCGACGATCGCCATCTTCTTTCACAACGGCCCGGACTCGCGCGCCATTGCCTTTGAAGGGCTGCTTGAATCCGGCGACAACCTTGCAGCTCGGCTGAAAGCGGGCTTCAAGGATTCGGATCAGCCGCAGCTTGTTCACGTGGCAACCGACGGCGAGTCATACGGTCATCATCACAAGTACGGCGAGATGGCGCTGGCCTACGCGTTGCGCCTGCTGGAGCAAGACACGACCGTGAAGCTGACCAACTACGGCAGCTTTCTGGAGCAATTTCCGCCCCAATTCGAGTGCGAGATTGTGGACAACACTTCGTGGAGTTGCCAGCACGGCATCGAGCGCTGGCGCTCCAACTGCGGCTGCAACGGCGGCAGGGCGGGCTGGAACCAGGCGTGGCGCGCGCCCTTGCGTCAGGCTCTTGACGAGCTGCGCGATGCGATCGCTCCCCTTACCGAGCGCGAAGGCGGCAAGCTCTTCAAGGATGTATGGGCGGCGCGCGAGGCTTATATCCATGTAGTGCTGGACCGCAGCACCGATTCCGCCGACCGCTTCTTCAACGCGCATCAGGCGCATACGCTCTCGGAATCCGAGCGCGTTCAGGCTCTCGAACTAATGGAAATGCAGCGCCACGCTCTGCTGATGTACACCAGTTGCGGCTGGTTCTTCGACGACATTGCGGGCATTGAGACGGTGCAGGTGATCGCCTACGCGGCGCGCGTGCTGCAGCTTGCAAAGCTGATGTTCGGCCAACAGGGGGCTGCGCTGGAGCTTGCATTTCTGGGACGCCTGAGTGAAGCCCGGTCCAACGCGCCTGAAGAAGGCGACGGCGCGCGCATTTACAAAAAGTCCGTCACCACAATGGAACTGTACCTTGAGCAGGTGGCCGCGCACTACGCCATCAGCTCGATCTTCTCCTCGTTTGCCGATGAGACGGAGCTTTTTTGCTATCGCATCCACCGCATCTCGTACGAGATTTTCACTTCCGGGCGCGGCCGCCTGGCGGTGGGCCGCGTGCATGTGGCCAGCGCCATTACCGGACATGCGCAGAGTTTCTCGTTTGCGGTGCTCCACTTCGGCGACCAGAACATTACCGCCGCCGTGAAAGCCCACGACGACGCAGGCGCTGCCGCCTTTGAGGCTTTTTCCACTGAAGCCGCCGGCCATGTGCGGCGGGCTGATTTCCCTGAGGTCATTCGCCTCATCGACCGGTTCTACGGCCACGCCGACTACTCGATCACGTCGCTTTTCCGTGACGAGCAGCGCCGCATCGTCGGGCTCATTCTCACCTCTACTCTGCGCGACATTGAGAACTCGCTCACCACGATTTACCAGGACCACGCCAGCCTGATCCATTTTCTCTCCCAGGCAGACCTACCCAAGCCGCCCGCGCTCACTCTCGCCGCCGGCTTCGCCATCAACGCCGGTTTGCGCCGCTTGCTCGAGGGCAACCCCATCGATGTGGCGCAGATGCGCTCTTTGCTCACGATGGCCAAGGCGGATCAGGTTCCACTGGAGACCGCCGTGCTCTCCTACATTGCCGACCAGCGCATGAAGCGCACCATGGTCGAGTTGCAAATGTCCCCGGGATCGCTGAAGGTGCTTGAGCGCGCGCTCGCGCTGGCTCGCGCGATTACCGAGCTGCCGTTTGAGTTGAATCTCTGGCAGGCGCAGAACATCTGGCACGAGATTTTGCGCACTCCCAACTACGGGCTCGCCGCGCTTGGCGCAGAAGAACGCCTGCGATGGGAGAAGGAATTCAACGAACTCGGCGCCTGCCTCACCATCGATTTCTCGGCCATGCGTGCGGGCGAAAAAGCAGACGCTCTTGCGGCAGCAGACTAGGCCTTGTTAACACAACCTGGGATGAGCAGCGTTGCGAGCGAAAATTCGGTCAGACGAGGCGGAGGACGACGGCTGTGACGACCCCACTGCCGAGGACGACAACGAAGTATGACCCAGTTTTCGCCGCAACCCGCAGGGACGGGGCCAGTTTTGTCCATTTCTTCGTCGCTCGTCGCTTCAGTAACCGGTTACAGTGCGCTCCTTGCTCCTCGAACTGAACAAAACTGGCTCCCGTCGCTGCCATTCCAGGTTGTGTTAACAGGCCCTAGAGCCGCTCAGGACGGGGTGGGCTCTGGGGGGACCAGCTTTCCATCTTTCAGCGTGAAGCGCTCGCCGCGCCATACGATTGTGTCTGCGGCAGACCCGGCCACCCACAAGGCCATGGCGACAACATCGCGCAGCGGCAACAGCCATAGATACGGCAGCACTTCGTGATCTGCCAGCACCGCGGCGCCCACGGTCATGGCCTGCGCAAGCCGCAGGAAGAAGCTCAGAGCAAGCAGCCAGAGGCTCAGCGGGCTCATTCCGCTCGCAAGCACATTTACGAGCGTCCATCCGAAGCCATGCGTGACGATCAGGCCCGCATAGCCCCATGGCCGCGCGCAGCGCACCGTCCGCAGCCAGCGTAGTTGATGGTCAAAGAATCCGCGCCAGGCATACGCGGGTATGGCGGTCTCGACGACCTCCGCGCTCAACTCGATACGATAGCCTGCGTTCGCCACCCGAGCGCCCAGCTCGTAATCGTCGGCCAGGTAATCCACCAGCGGCAGCAAGCCGCCGATTTTATCCAGCGCCTCGCGGCGTACCGCGAGCGTTGAGCCAAGGCCATAGTGCAGGCCACCTTCGATCATCTTCGAGAGCAAGACACCGGGCATGAACTCAGTCGCGATTCCCAGCGCTTCGAGTTGCGAAGGCGGCCGCGAAGGCAGGCCACTGCCGCGTGAAACTGGCCTGTGCGCCTTGCCGCGATAGAGCGTTGTCACAAGGCCCACCGGTGATTTAGCCGCGTCGCGCGAAGCGGGCGCGAAACAGCACATCACGCGCTCAAGGTAGCGCGGGCTCACCGTAATGTCGGAATCGTTGATGAGCAGGAAATCGCGGCGCGCGTGCTCGACGAGCTGCGCGAGCGTGCTCACTTTGCCGTTCGTGCCCAGTCTTTGCGGGCACTCAATGAGTTGGATCGCACGCTCCGGAAACTCGCCTTGCAGTTGCTTGACGACCGCGGCCGCGGGATCGTCCAGCGACGATACGCCGAAGAGCAGTTCGAACTCGCCGGCATAATTCTGGCGGCAGTGGCTGCGAAAAGCATCCATCATGCCGGGGTCGAGTCCTTTGAGAGATTTGAGAATGGTCACGGCGGGCGCGAACGCCGGCTTAGGAGACCGCCGATCGTGGAGAAAGACACGCGCCGCGATGATCGACGCCAGAAAGTAACCCATTCCGGCCACGGCCAGCGCCGTCGTCGCGAGCTCCACAGCCTGCGCCAGTGCGTGCGGCATCACAACGGCTAGATTACAGCCTCTAGCTGCTAGCTTCTAGCTCTTCGTGCGCGCATCAATGGATTCGGTGTTTTGAAAGGATCGTCGACTCGCGAGCACGGGTTTTCGCACGTAAGGATAAGTGGGAAAGGCCGAAGCTAGTAGCCAAAAGCTAGAAGCTAGAGGCTGGTTCACTCGTAGCGCAGTGCTTCAATCGGGTCCAGGCTTGCCGCTTTCCACGCCGGATAGATGCCGAAAACCAATCCGATGACGCAGGCAACGACAAAGGATACGACGACCCAAGTAAACGAAAGCGCGGCATGCAGAAAGGAGACGGCGAAGTGCAGAATGAGCGTGAACAGGGCTCCGGCAAAAATGCCAAGCAGCCCGCCAACCATGCAAAGCGTAACCGCCTCAAGCGTGAATTGGAGGAGAATGTTTCTTCTGGTTGCGCCAATCGCCTTGCGCACGCCGATTTCGCGCGTGCGCTCCGTCACGCTGACCAGCATGATGTTCATCACCCCTATGCCGCCGACCATGAGGCCGACGGAAGAGACGGCGACCATGAAGGAAAACAGGCCGACGGTGAGCTGATTCCAAAGGCGAGTGAGCGAATCAGGGCTGAAGATGGCGAAGTTGTCGTCCTGCTGTACGCGCAATTTGCGCCGAACGCGGAGCAGCTCGCGAATCTCCTCGGTGACGATTGCTTTGTTGGCGGGATTGTCATATCTCGCCACAATCCAGTAGTCCAGAATCTCAGGATGAATTTTTCTGAATGTTCCCAGCGGAAAGTAAGCTGAATTGTCCTGAGTGTTGCGTCCGCTGCCGAATGGCTGCGGCTGCGGATCGAGCACGCCGATGACGGTGAAGATATCGCCCTCGCACTCCACGTCCTGGCCGAGCGGCGACTTGTCCGGAAAGAGATCTTCCGCAGCGTCGTGGCCGAGAACAACCACATTGTCGCTGTGTTCCGCTTCCGATTCCGTCCACATCCGGCCTTCCTTCAGGTTGACGTCGACGACCTGCGTTACGGCTTCGGTGCTGCCGTTGATGATCGTATTTTGAATTTTGTGCGTGCCGGCTTTCATGGCAACGCTGCCCAGCCCGGTTTGAAAATTCTGGTAGGTCAACTCGGGATCGACAGCGATAACGTGCGGCAGGCTGCGCATGGCAATGCCGTCTTCGTAAGTGAGCTTCTTTCGATTCAGCTCCTCGGTCGTGGGCCTATGGCCGAACGGCTCGAATTGGAAGATCCACAAATCGTTGGTGCCCAGCGTGCTGACAAAATGATCGATGTTAGAGTTGAGTCCGTTAATCGCGGACGAGATCAAGATAACGGTGGAGATACCGATGGAGATGCCAAGGATGGTGAGTCCCGAGCGCAGCTTGTTTTTGCGCAGCGTATCCAGCGCGAGTTTGATTGCTTCTCCGGATTGGCCGATTGCGTGCATAAGGCAGTTCTCAGTTTTTCCTTGTCATAGAGCTGCTTTACAATTCCGCTCGAAGCGCAGTGATTGGGTCAAGAGCGCTTGCTTTGTGTGCAGGATAGATGCCAAAGAATAATCCGACAGCAGTGGCTACGAAAAGCGCTACCAGGACGGACCAGAGCGTCACAATCGTGGGGAATGAGATTGCCAATGTAAGCAGCTTGGCCAGCGTAATGCCAAACACTACGCCGATAAGCCCTCCGAGTGCAGCAAGCAACGCCGATTCGATGAGGAATTGGAGCCGGATGTCGCGGCGGCGGGCTCCCAACGCTTTGCGCACGCCGATTTCACGGGTCCGTTCGGTCACGGTCACCATCATGATGTTCATGATCACGATGCCGCCGATGACAAGTGTGACCGCAGCGATCGCTATGACGACGGCGCCGAAATTGTCCAAAATACTCACAAGCAGGTTTCCGAACGTCGCGCTGGAATCGATGGAAAATGCATCAGGCGCGCCGGGTGCGAGATGACGCCGCGTGCGCAGGATCGTTCGCAGATCGTCGCTTACGGCCTCCATCACTGCGCCGCCACTGCCTGAATCCACGAGAATCTGCAGGCTCTGATTGGAGCCGTAAGCCTCAAGAAAACTCGTCAGGGGAATGGCCACCCAGTTGTCCATGCTGCGGCCAAACATTTTGCCCTGGCTTTCGCCCACGCCGATCACGGTGTAGGACGCGCCATCGACGCGAATCTCTTTGCCCAGCGGGTCGCCGGCGCCGAGCACATTGTCCACAATGTCAGAGCCTACGATGGCTACGTGCGCTGAGTGCTGGTCTTCCATCTCGGTAAACGAGCGGCCCAGCACGATGTTTAGATTCGAAATCGGCGGCATGGTCCATGTCCAGCCGCGAATGTCAGTGTCTGTCGTGGACTGCGATCCGCGCACAACTTTGCCGGTGCTATCACGCTGCGCGCCGACCGCCGCGCAGGTCTGGCACAGGTCGACAATTGCGCGATAGTCGTCATAGGTTACGTCTTTGCGCTTCTGAAATTCGACAAACTCCGCAATGGTCATAAACGTCTGGGGCATCTTACTGACGGTGATGACGGCCGCGCCATAGGTATTGATCTTTGTTGTGACGAATCCCTTGGCTCCGTTAACGAGCGTGACCACCGTGATTACAGCAGCAACGGCGATGACCATTCCAATCAGCGTAAGAATGGAGCGCATCTTGTTTGCCCAAAGCGATTGCAGCGCGAGTTTGAAGGCCTCACCGATTGGCATGATCTGCTTTCATGATACGCAAGTGGCCGATTCGGGGTTCCGGGCGCAACGAATCAGCGGCCGGTCAGATTCGCGCCCCGAGTTAGCGCCCCGAGCTGCCGAAGCCCTTTTCCGCGCGGATCGAGCCTTGAAGGCTTTCAACTTCCTGAACGAGACCGGTGAGGACAGGGACGGGAACCATCTGCGCGATCTTTTCGCCTGCCTGCAAATCGACGGCCGTATCGCCCAGGTTGGTCATTACGACCAGGATCTCGCCGCGGTAGCCCGAGTCGATCACGCCGCCGGTGGTGGCAATGCCGCGCGACGCCATCGATGAGCGGTCGCGCACCAGCAGACCCAGTGGAGTGTCGGTTTTCGGATCGCGAGCTTCCACGGCAATCCCTGTTCGGACCTTTATCGTGGCGCGGGGCGCCAGCGTGACCCCTTCGAACGCAAACAGGTCATAGCCCAGGTCCTCGCCCGGATGCGCCACCACCGGCGCCCGCGCACCTGCTTCTAAAAGCTTTACACGCAACATGTGTTTGATGTTAGCAGCGTAGACGGATAAGCACTGAAGAAGGCCGAATCCGGAGCCGATTAGAGGAATGTGGGGGTGCCGGATAACCCTTTCGTCGCATTGAGGCATCAGAACTGTTGCTCTAGACTGGCTGCAAACAAGATTGTTTCAGGCCTGTTTCGAGACAAGTTTCTCGCGTTTGTTCCAGTTAATCAGGCATTTGCGCGTCATGGCTTCGCAGGGGATGCCAGCCGAAATCGGTAAGGGCATCCAGCTTTTTGCCCAGGATGGTTAGGGATGAGAATCATTATCTTTGCCGAAAAGTTCGAGAATGACGCCTGGGACGTTTGGGAATACACCTGCAGCCCCAAAGAGGCTAAGACAATTCTCAATTCCGCAATGATGAGCGCCAGATTCCACGCATCGGACGGGCCACCGAATCATGCGGACCTGCTCGAAACGGCACGCCGCATCTTCAACATCACGCACGGCACCGTAGCCAGCCCGATGGATGGGGATCTAAAGGTCTATTGCATCTGCGTTGAAGAGATGGTGATCGGAGTCTGCGAGAAGATTCGCCAATATTCCCAGAGGATCATCGAGGCGCATCAGTTTGCTGAGTTCGGGCTTGGGAAATCCGCCTGATCGGTTAAGAGACGCACCCAAGAAATTTCAGACGACGCCCTAAAATGGTCAGCCCCGGCCGGTTTTGCTCCGGTCGGGGCTGTCGTTTGTTATCCCAACGACGAAAAGTACGTCGTCGGGATTGGAGCATTCGGCAAAAGGACTCGTAAGCCGAATTCTGTTCTACTGCGGTCATTCCTCTAGGCGCCGCGTTACCGCGGACGCTCATCAGCGACCTACCCGGAGGTTTCGGCAATTGCTTGAGCCGCCTTGCCGCATCGGGCAGATGCGTAACCAGCGCCTGGCTCTCGGCCCCGGTTTCCCTCCCTATTTGGTCTTGCTCCGTGTGGGGTTTACCCTGCCTCCGGCATTGCTGCCGGAGCGGTGCGCTCTTACCGCACCTTTTCACCCTTACCCCAGCAGGACTGGCCGCGCAGGCGAACCTGTTTGACCCTTCCGGAAGCCCTGCAGCCCGAAAGCCGAGGGGTAGCCGAGGCGGTATATTTTCTGTGGCACTAGCCGTCCGCGGGATTTGAAGCCCGCATCCCGGACGTTATCCGGCACACTGCCCTGCGGAGTTCGGACTTTCCTCTCCCGGCAACCTCTGCTTGCGCAAGGGCTTCCGGCAGCGACCGCCCGGTCCTCCTGCCAGGATTTAGTGTATCGCGAATGGGCTTTGCATTCAGCATTACGTTGGTTTGCGGAAGCGACATTCGATGCATCTGCTATAAAGATTCCCGGACGATTTATTCCGCAGACCCCTCGCTTGAAGGATTCCCATGAGATTGACCGCATCGCTCCCTCTCGCCTCCGCACTGATCGCACTTCTATTCATCACCGGCTCGTTTTCTGGGCGCGCGCAGCAGGCCGCACCCGCTTCGGCTCCGGCTCCGGCTCCGTCTCCGAAGATCGACATGAATCCCGTTTCACCGGGGTCTGCGGGCTTTTCGCCGGAACGACTCGAACGGCTGCACGCGGCGATTCAGGAAGAGATTGACCAGAAGCATCTGGCCGGCGCTGTCACGCTGCTCGCGCGTCATGGCAAGATCGTGGACTACCGCACCTACGGAATGCGCGACATGTCCGCCGCCGTGCCGATGACCAAGGACACAATTTTCCGCGACTATTCCATGACCAAGCCCGTGACCGGCGTGGCGATGATGATCCTTTACGAAGAGGGCAAGTGGCTGCCGTCGGATCCGATCTCGAAATACATCCCCGAATTCGCGCACCTCAAAGTTTTCAACGGCTTCGACGCCAACGGCAAGATGCTGCTCGCGGACCCGGATCACGCGCCGACGATGCACGAGCTGATGACGCACACTGCCGGCTTCACCTACGGCAACGCCGACACGCCCGTCGACAAGATGGTCCACGACTTGAATCTGGATCATGCGAAGAGTCTTCAGGAGCGGATCGATCTGCTGGCGCAGGCTCCGCTGCTGTATCAGCCCGGCACGCGCTGGGTTTACAGCCCGTCCATGGACATCCAGGGCTACATCGTCGAGAAACTCTCCGGCCAGTCGCTCCCCGACTTCACGCGCGACCACATCTTTGTGCCGCTGGGAATGACGGATGCGGGATTCTTCGTTCCTGCCGACAAGCGCGCCCGATTTGCCGCCGGCTATCACGAGGCCAACGGCGAGCTGGTCGCCGAAGCTACGACGAACGGCATTCCCGACGACTACGCCACCCAGCCGCCGAATCCTTCGGGCGGCGGCGGCCTGGTTTCAACAGTTGAGGATTACTATCGCTTCGCGCAGATGCTCTTAAATGGCGGCGAGCTGGGCGACACGCGCGGCGAAACACGTATTCTGGCGCCGGCTACCGTGAGGCTGATGACATCAAACCATCTGCCCGCCGCGCTGCTCACCGGGCAATTTGGGATCGGCCAGCACATCATGCGGCCTGGATTCGGCTACGGATACAACTGCGCGGTCGTCTACGATCCGCCGCTGGCCGATCTTTCCGACGGCAAGGGCACGTTTTTCTGGGACGGCGCCGCGGGCACATGGTTCTGGGCCGACCCGACCAACGACATCGTCTTTGTGGGAATGATCCAGCGCCGCACAAGCCCGGACAATCACCACCTGCTTTACCGCGTGCACGCGCTTGTGAATCAGGCGCTGGTTGATCCGACGAAGTAGAACGGCCCCGCCTCGCAGAGAGGAAAAACAATTGCATCGCCCATCGGTCTGCCGCCATCCACTTTGTGCGGGGCAATAACTTTCTCCGCGCCGGGCCGAGATCCGTCCTCACGGTTTCATTCCCTTTTTCATTTCAACACCCAGGAGAAGCTCATGAAAATCGTTTCCCTCATTGCCCGCCTGCTGCTTGGCGCACTCATGGTCTTTGCCGGCTCCAACCATATCTTCAATTTTCTTCCCACGGCACCCATGCCTTCGGGCGTGGCCGGGGAGTTTCTCGGAGCGATGATTGCTACGGGCTATATGTCCATCGTCGGAGCCTGCGAAGTTGCCGCAGGGCTGTTGCTTCTCGTCAACCGATTCGTGCCACTGGCCCTTGCCGTGCTTGGTCCCATCATCGTCAACATATTCATTGTGAGTTTGCTGATGTCGCCTAAAGCGCTGCCTGTGGCGATCCTCGTCGCCATTCTCTGGATACTGGCGGCGTACCGCGTTCGCACGGCATTCTTGCCCTTGTTGCAGCAGCGCGTTGCGGAGTAACTCCGGATGCGGCAGTTGGCATTCGTCGTGATTGCGTCGCTACAATCGCTGTAAGGGATGATCCAGTACCTCTATCTCGGCCGCGTTGACTACGCTGAGGCGCTTCGCCTGCAGCAGGAGCTTGTCACGCTGCGCACGGCGGGCCGCATCGGCAACGCGTTACTGCTGCTTGAACATCCGCCCGTGCTCACGCTGGGCCGCAACGCCAGGCGCGCTAACATTCTGGCGTCGGACGAGCTGCTTGCTGCGCGCGGCGTCACGCTGCATGAGATCAACCGCGGCGGCGACGTCACGTATCACGGACCCGGCCAGCTCATCGGCTACCCCATCTTCGATCTACGCAGCCTGCGTAATCCCCAATCTTCTCGGCCGGGGGCGGCCGGCGATTCCTCCGCTGCGGCGGGCAGGCGTCTCGGGCCGGTCGATTTTGTTCGCCTCATGGAAGAAGCGCTGATCCACCTCTGCGGCGAGTTTGGCGTGAATGCCGGGCGCATCTGCGGATTAACAGGCGTGTGGTGCGGTCTTTCCGAGCCACAAATTTCGTCCGGCGAACTCAAATGCGAAGCGAAGAACTCGTCCAACGCGCTGCAGTCCTCAGGACCATGGGCAGCACAAGCACCGCCCGCTGCGCAAGACATGTCCAAGGGCCTCGTGCCGGGAGGCCGCAAGATTGCCGCCATCGGCATTCACGTCGCTCGCGGCGTTACTTCGCATGGCTTCGCCTTTAACGTCACCACCGATCTCCGTGACTTTGCGCTCATCAATCCGTGCGGCATTACCGACCGGCCCGTGACGAGTCTCGAAAGGGAAGTTGCAGATCCAAAAAATCTTCCGACTCTCGAATCGCTCGCACCCATGGCTGCGCGCCAGTTCGGCCTTGTCTTTGACGAACCGGTTGTATGCGTCGAAGACCTCGCTTCGCTTCGCGCGCTGGCGGACGCAAGGCTCGATTCACCTGCAGCCAATTCTCCGGCCGGCGAATTTCCCGCGCCGGGATTTCCAGCGCGAGAGTTTCCTGCAGAAGACGCGCCACTTCAGATTCCGCCGGAGATTGAGCGACTGCGGCGCAGTAAAGGCCGGCCCATTTCAGCTTGAACGCGCCTGTCAACCTCCGAATTCTGATGCTGTACCACTTGAATCTTTGAGTTGCACCTTGGCGTCAGCAGGCTTTGGAGCTTCTGGCGTAGAATTGTGCGAGTCCCTCACGATGCCGGAAAATCATGTCAATTTCGTGTACAAACTGGACGGAAACGTGCAGGAAGTGGACGTGTTTAAGCTCGCCCCGACTCTTCTAGCGTTGGGAGAATTGATCCAAGAGAGCAATCAAGAAATTAACCCCGCCGGCAGACAGATTGGCGTAAACGTCAAGCCGTTCCGCGAGGGGTCGTTCATTGTTGACTTGACGATCTTCCCTCAGACGAATCTGCAACATGTGCTTGATTTGTTGGGATCCCAATCGGTAGAACAGGTGAAACGCCTGCTTGAGTGGATTGGCTTGATCACGGGCAGCGGTGGCGTCGTCGGCGTAGTGCAGCTGATCAAATGGCTTAAAGGAAGACCGAAGGCCGTCGACGAAATGAAGCCGGGAGAATTCCGTTATACCGCAGGAGATGACAGAAGCATTACGGTGAACGCGCACGTGCATCAGTTGTTCTCGAGTTCCAGAATTACGAATCATCTCTATCAGGTGTATGGCGCGCCGATGGAGGATCAGTCCCCTGTGACTGATATCAGAACCTATATCGATGGAGAATCTGAGACTGAGGTTGTCTTTGATCGGAGCGAAGTCCCCGTCATTAGAGAGTTCGTTGACCCTGCGGCCAGGCTAACTTCCAGCAACGAGATTGTTAAGGAGCACATCCAGGAAGGCGTGTTTCTCAACCCCAAGCGAGGCTCATTTGAAGACGATCCTCGCGACTGGTCCTTTTATCGCGGCAGGGGCAGAAATGACATCATCACGGCCACGATAAAAGACAAGGAGTTTCTCCAGGATTATGCGGCCGGAAAGTACAGGTTCCTCTCTTCAGACCTGCTAACCGTCACCCTCCTCGAACGCCAAATCGTAGAAGGCACAATCGTCAAAAAGCCGGTATACGAGATTCTGCGCGTTACAAATTACATCAAGGGACCGGAACAACGAACCCTTCCTGGCGTCTAACGTTGCGCAGCGCATTGCTATGACACCGCGTCGCCGGCGCGCCCGCGATTTATAATCCGGCAGGAGACCGACGCGCCCGCCCCACGGACGAGGATTTGTCGCGGGCCTCTTTGAGCCAGCCATCCGCGGGGGCCCGGCGCGCGGGGCGCCGCTGGAGCGATGTTGGCTGGCTTTTGATCGCAAAAGCGGGACCGCGAAAGAGGAATGCCATGCCGACGGAAATCATCATGCCCCAGATGGGCGAGTCGATCTTCGAGGGCACCATCACGAAGTGGCTCAAGGCTGTCGGAGACACCGTCGCAATCGACGAGCCGCTCTTCGAGATTTCGACCGATAAAGTTGATGCCGAGATTCCGTCGTCTGTCGTAGGTGTGTTGGCTGAGATACGCTTTCCCGAAGGCGCCACCGTCGAAGTTAACACCGTGGTTGCCGTGATCGGCGAAGTGGGCACGAAGGATGCGGCGCCAGCGCCGGCGGCGAAGGCCGGAGCGCAGCAAGCACCGTCAAAAGCGCAGGCGAATCTGGCACAGCAGCCGGTCCAAGAGTCTGCCCCACCGCAGGTGGCGGGCGGGCGCATCCGCTCTTCGCCGCTGGCCCGCCGCATCGCGAAGGAGCATGGCCTCCAGATCACTCGCATTGCGGGAACAGGCTCGGAGGGACGCATCACCAAAGATGATGTTCTGCGCGCCGCAAGCTCTCCCGTAGCTCAGACGACGGTTCAGAAGCCTGCCGCACCACAAGCGGTGACGCCGCCGGAGCTCGCCTCATTGCCGGCCGACGCCGTGCCCCTGACGCGCATGAGGGCCATCATTGCCGAGCGCATGGTCGAGAGCGTGCACACGAGCCCTCACGTTTACACCGTCTACAAGGTGGACATGACGCGCATCGCGCGCCTGCGCGAGCAGCGCAAGGCTAACTTCGATGCGCGCAACGGCGTGAAGCTCACGTTTATGCCGTTCATTGCCGCGGCTGCCGTCGCCGCGCTGCGCCGCTGCCCCATCGTCAACGCGTCTCTTGAAGGTTCTGCGCAGGGCCTTGCCATCCGTTATCACCGGTCTATTGATCTTGGAATCGCCGTTGCTCTCGACGGGGGACTCATCGTGCCTGTGATTCGCCACGCGGAGCAGCGCAGCTTTGCGGACGTCGCCCACTCCATCGCCGATCTCGCCTTGCGCGCGCGGTCAAAGAAACTCTTGCCCGATGAGGTTGGCGGGTCGACATTCACGCTGACTAACGCGGGCGCGTTCGGTGGCGAGTACGGAATGCCGGTTATCAACCAGCCTGAGTCGGCCATCCTCGCTGTCGGCGGTTTGCGCAAGGAGCCGGCGGTGCTCACGGACGCCGATGGCAACGACTCGATTGCGATTCGGTCGATGCAGTACTTCTGCCTCGGCTTCGATCATCGCCTCATCGACGGCGCAGACGGCGGCAAGTTCATGATGGAGTTCAAAAAGACGCTGGAAGGCTGGAACCAGGAGATCGGGTAAGCCCGCAACTTCATTTATCCAAAGGGAGCAATGGCCCTTCAAGGCTCTGAATGCGCTAAAAGGGAGTGGACGGAATTGTGACGCCGAGCGCGAGCGAAGCTGAAAGGTATGCGGCCGCGTGGCGGCAGCGCAAGAGGCGCTTCGTTGTTTATGTAGTTGCGCTCAATTTGTTTTGGCTTCTACCGTTGGTCGGAATCATTAGCCAAGCCTTTCCGCGGTTCGGACAATATGTGCCCAATCAGTTTGCAGTTCAGTTTTTCGCGGCTTGGTTCGTGGGCCAAATCGCTGCGGGCGTGTGGCTGAACCGATTCCGATGCCCTCGATGCGGGAACTTGTTCTATTGGAAATTGAGTTGGAAGTTGGAAAGAACGAAGGACTGGCGCTGTTGCCGGTACTGCGGTCTGAAACAGGACTCGGAGCCAGTGTGAGTTGCAAATGTATTCCGAGCGGGCCATATCAGTCATCGCCCGCATGAACAACTAACTCCTGAAGCCCGAGCCCATTCCTGGAATCCTGGCGTGTAGCGCAAATATATACAGGTTGTGCTACAATTGGCTTGAGGTTCTTCCATGGCTCATGCAGCGGCATTCCAGGTTACCCGAAGCGCAAAGCGGCCGAAGCCGTTCGCGGGCGGGCGCAGGCTCGGCGATGTCCTGTATCTTGCCGAACAGCAGGGATTGTTGCGCGGCGGCCGGACGCTTACGGTGCGCGGCCGCATGCCCGCGCTACTGGTGGAGCAAGCGAAGAAGAAAACCGGGATTCAATCCGACTCCAGGCTGATCGAGGCTGCGCTTGCGAACATCGTGGTTGCCGACGACTACGGCGAATGGCTTCTAGGGCAGCGCGGAACAGTGAGCAAGGAACTCGATCTTGAGTTCTGAATTCGAGAAATCTCTGCGGCGGCTGAAGCCGGAGAAACATCGCAAAAGACTCACCAGCCGGGACCGCTCGCAGTTACCGTATCTCTCAAGCCTCAAGCCTCCATTCCCAAAACTTCTTCTGGACACTACGGTTTACATCGACGCTCTGCAAGGCAGGCTCCCGAAATTCGTGGAGATTGCTCTCCGGGCGGGAAATCTCTGGCACTCCACGGTAACGGAAGCGGAGTTAGCGGCTCTGGCCGGTTTGCTCGACCCGTCGCATGCCGGGACACACCAGGTGATTGCACAGATCGCCGCGTCGGTTGAATTGCGGCCGCCGCATCGCATTCTTGCGCCGGATCGGGATGTCTGGCGCGAGGCGGGAATTCTTGCCGGACTCCTGGCACGGCTGCAGCAGTCGAGCAAAAACGAGCGGCGCAAAGCGCTCAACGATGCACTGATTCTTCTAACAGCGGCGAAAAACGGCTGCGTAGTGCTCACTCGCAACATCTCGGATTTCGACCTGTTAATGCAGCTCGACGCAAAAGGGCAGGCCATATTCTACGACACAATTTAGGCACTCGGCTTCACTGACGCTTCAAATGCCGCGATCGCGTCGTGCAGCCGGCTGAACATTCGGCTTGGCCCGATTGCCTCCGTCACATGATGCCGATCGAAGTCGGATTTCAGATCCCAGGGCATGCGCGCGAACGCCAGCTCTACTCCAGCCTCAGTAAGGTTCCTCTTCAACCCCAGCACAATGCGCGCCGCCGTGTAATCCAGGTGCGTCATTGCCTCCGCGTCCACCACTACCCACTTCACGGTTGACGGCATTGGTTGCACCACTAGCGTAACTTCCTCAATAAACCGTCCGGCATTGGCATAAAAAAGCTCCGCACCAAACCGGTAGAGCACGAGGCCGGGTTCGGTGACCACATGCGGTGCAACAGGGACGAGCTTCCAGCTTCCGTCCGGGTTTGCCACGAGCACGCCGCTATGCGGGTGGTAACCGTGGCGCACCACGCGCGCTAGCGACACCACCATCGCCAGCACGATTCCTTCTTCAACGCCCACCAGAACCACGACGACAGCCGTCATGACCGCCAGCGCATATTCCTGCGGGCTCTCCGCCAGAATTTCATGGAGTTCTTTCAGATTGATCAATTTCAACGCAACCAGGAACACCAGCACGCCCAGCACGCAAATGGGCAGATGCTGGAGCGGCCCGGTGAGAAACAGCAGCACCACTCCCACGACGAGCGCGGTTGTCACTTGCGCCAACTGGCTTTTGCCGCCGGCATCTTCCATCATCGCCGTCTGCGTGGGGCTGCCATTCACAACGAACCCACCGCTCAGCGCAGCCGCGGCATTTGCGGCTGATAGCCCATACAGATCGATGTTCTCGTCCACCTTCCGGTAATGTTTAGCCGCATAAATCCGCGCGGTGGCCGCGCTCTGCGTAAGAATCATCACGGCGCACGAGGCCGACACCGTGAGCAGCAGTTCGATCTCTTTGCGGTTCATATTGCGAAGACTCATCAGCGCGGTCAATCCGAGGTGCGGCAAACCAGCAGCCACCGGGCCAATGGTCGCAATCCCATGTCCTGCAAAGTTCCACGCGGCGCTTGCCGCAATTGCGGCTACAACGGCCACCAGCGCTCCGGGAATTCTTGGAGCGAAGCGCCGCAGCAGCAAAACAAACGCCAGCACCGACGCCGACAACGCCACCGTAGGCGGATGGGCATACAGCAATCCGCGAAGCACTTCCCAAAGCTCGACCACGGGCCGGTGCGAATCGACTGGCACGCCGAGCATCTCGCTCAGCACTGAGATTCCCACTTGGAGCCCCACGCCGGTAAGAAAGCCAACCAGCACCGTCCGCGAAAGAAAATCCGCGATGAAACCGAGCCGAAGCAGCCGCGCCAGCAGCAGAATGACCGCCGTCATCACGGCCACGATGCACGCGAGAGCGATATATTGCGCACTGGCCGGCGTCGCCGCGCCCGACACACCATCGGCGAAGATTGCAGCCGTGGCCGAGTCCGCAGCCACCACCAGATAGCGCGACGAACCGAAGACCGCAAACGCAACCAGCGGCAACAGCAGCGAGTAAAGCCCTGTGACCACGGGCATTCCCGCGATCTTGCTGTAGCCCAGCACCTGCGGAATGTCCATGGCCGCCATCGCGACGCCTGCGAGCGCATCGCGCAGAGCGACGGCGCGCTGGAGCGGTCGACAGCCTCGAAACAGTTTCACGATCCTAAGACTCCCGTTTGGCCGTCAATTTTGCGGCCGGTTTTATCGAGACTACTACGCGGTCGAGGTACGCAGTCCAGGCTTTTACGCAGTCGAGACTCTTATGTGGTCCAGGCTTTGGCTCGCTCGACGGCCTTTTGCCAGCGTCCGCGCCGCTCGGCCCGTTCGCTCGCGCCCATCTTCGGCTCAAAGCGCACGTCGCCTTTCCGCTCGGCACGCAGCGCATCGGAGCTGGGCCAGAAGCCCGTCGCGAGGCCGGCAAGATACGCGGCACCCAGAGCTGTTGTCTCCGTTACGCGCGGCCGGACAACAGGAACGCCGAGTATGTCAGCCTGAAATTGCATGAGGAGATCGTTGACCGCGGCGCCGCCGTCGACTCTTAGGGCCTGGAGCGGTGTGCCGGTCTCGCTATGGACGGCTTCCAGCACGTCGGCTACCTGGAACGCAATCGCTTCAAGCGCCGCGCGCGCAATGTGTCCCGGCCCGGTGTCGCGGCGGAGGCCGATGAGCATTCCCGCCGCGTGCGCGTCCCAGTGCGGCGCGCCAAGGCCGACAAAAGCCGGCACAAATACCACTCCGCCCGTGTCCGGCACGCTTGCCGCGAGGGCTTCCACATCCGCCGACGTGGCGATGAGCTTGAGATTGTCGCGCAGCCACTGCACCACTGCGCCGCCAATAAAAATACTTCCTTCGAGCGCGTACTCAAGCCGCTTTTGCGCGCTGGCCGCGATTGTCGTGATGAGCTTATGCCGCGACCGCATGAACTCCGTGCCGATGTTTTGCAGCAGAAAGCAGCCGGTTCCATAGGTGTTCTTGGCTTCGCCCGCGCTCCAGCACAACTGTCCGAAGAGCGCCGCCTGCTGGTCGCCGGCAATGCCCGCGATTGCCACGCCGCCGAGACCCGAAACGGGACCGAGCGTCGTCGTCACCTCGCCCACGCGCTCGCTGGACCATGCGACTTCGGGCAACATGCTTGCAGGAATTCCGAACAGCTTCAGCAACTCGGCGTCCCACTCGCCTTTCACGATGTTGAAAAGAAGTGTGCGCGATGCATTGGTCACGTCAGTCACGTGCTTGTGGCCGCTGGTCAGGTGCCAGATCAGCCAGCTGTCTACCGTTCCAAAAGCCAGCTCGCCGCGATCGGCACGCGCCCGCGCGCCCTCGACGTTGTCGAGGATCCACTTCACCTTGGTTGCGGAAAAATACGGATCGAGCACGAGGCCGGTCTTCGACGAGACCATCTCTCCGGCGCCGCTCTTCTCGAGAGCCTCGCATTGCCCGGCCGTGCGACGATCTTGCCAGACAATCGCCGGATGAATCGCCCTCCCCGTAGCCCGCTCCCACACGATGACGGTTTCACGCTGGTTGGTAATGCCAATGGCAGCTATGTCACGAGGTCGCGCACTGGCTTTCGCGAGGGCTTCAACGGCGCAGGAGAGCTGGCTGGTCAGGATCTCCGTCGGATCGTGCTCCACCCATCCTGCCTGCGGATAGAACTGCTGAAACTCCTTCTGCGCCACCGCCGCAATCGCGCCGCCGGCGTCGAAGAGAATCGCGCGCGAGCTCGTTGTTCCCTGGTCCAATGCCAAGATGTATGCCATATACGCTGCTCACCTTTCCGGCAACCAGACCAACATGGAGGGCTGGGAAGTCTGCCTACTTCACTTTCCCGGCTGCATTCTCAAGCACGACATTTGACAGGACTGCCGTATCTACCGTCTCCGGCTGATGCGAGCAGAAGCCGATGCCGACGTAGAATGGCGCGTCCATGTGCAACTTGATCGGCGGGCCGAACTGGTGCATCGGCTCGCCGTCGAGGCTCAACCAAATCGAAAATTCGTCGCCGCGCTTCTCGATTCCGATTCGCTTGGCGCTGATCGTGACGAGGCTGTCGGGACTCGCGCCGCCCGGCCGCCCGCGTCCGCCGATGCGAAACTCCATGTCTGTAACGCGCGTGTCTTTCTCCGGCCGCCATGCCAGGTGCACCATGCCCGCGCCGTGCTCGGCCACCATCGCAGCTTTGGAGTCGTCGTCGAGACTTTGCCGGATCATGAGCACGACCTTGCGGTCGCCGTAGCCCTTGGGATCGGGGAAGTTGATGTCGGCGGCGAGCGAAACGTCGCCGGACATGCGCTTCCACAGGAAGCGGAATTCGTCGCGCGTGTACCAGACGTTATATCCCGCCGAATTGATGGTGTACTGCCCCGTCGCGGCGTCGTAACTTGCGCTGCCTGGCACCAGCGCGCTGCCAACGTCCGACTGACCGTCGAAAATTCCGACGGGCGCATCGAAGTTTGTGCTCGGCCGGTGAAAGTCCGCCGGTGGCGCCACCTGTTGATGCGTCGCTGACCCGGGCAGCGCCCAATCGGGAACAGGAGGCAGATTCTGTGGAGGCGGGGGCTGGGCTGGTAATGTTTGGGCGCGAAGCGCCGGCGTTGCGCTTGAAAAGGCCAGCGCGGTGAGAAACAAAGCAGAATAAAACAGGCGGAAAGCAGTGCGAATTCTCATGGCAACCCACTTTAGCAGACCCCTTGCGCCGCTGCCCATGGGTCCATTCCACCGTCGATCCACAACCCCTCGTGTTGTACCATTCGATTGAATCAGGGTCGATCAAAGCGGGGCCGAGTGAGGCCCTCTTAGAAAGTTCTGGGCGAAACTCGAGAATATGACCGCCACATCCTCTCCCACACTTCTCGTTCTCGCCGCAGGCATGGGCAGCCGCTACGGCGGCCTCAAGCAGATCGACCCTGTTGGGCCGGCCGGCGAAACGATCATCGATTACTCCATCTTCGACGCGCTTCGCGCCGGCTTCGGCAAACTGGTCTTCGTCATCCGCAGGGACATTGAGCAGCAATTCCGCGAGATCGTCGGCGCGCGGTTTGAAAAGCGCGTTGCGGTCGACTATGTCTTTCAGGCGCTCGAAGACATTCCGCCGCGGTTCGCCGTGCCCGCCGGACGCACCAAGCCGTGGGGAACCACGCAGGCGATTCTGCTCGCTGCGGACGCGATCCGCGATCCGTTCGCCGCGATCAACGCCGACGATTTTTACGGAGCTGACGGCTACCGCTCACTGGCCGGGCACCTGACTTCCGGCTCGGCTGACTATGCGATGGTCGGCTTCGTGCTGCGTAACACGCTCTCCGACTTCGGCTCAGTAGCGCGAGGCGTTTGCCAGGTTTCAGCCGATGGCTACCTTGAGCACATCGTGGAGCTCACCAAGATCGAGCGTGACGGCAATGGCGCGCGCAACACCGATGCCGCCGGAACCGTGACCAAGCTCAACGGTGACGAGCCAGTGTCGATGAACATGTGGGGATTCACGCCGGAGGTCTTCGGGCAACTGCGCGAGAATTTTGAAAAGTTTCTTGAGAGCAGCGCCGCCGACTTGAAGTCGGAGTGCTACATTCCCAACACAGTCGGTGAACTGGTGCGCGCAGGGCAGGCGCGAGTGAAAGTGCTGCACTCGCGCGATTCGTGGTTCGGCGTCACTTATCGCGAGGACAGGCCGCGCGTGGTCGAGAGCATTCGCCGACTCATCGCCGACGGGCTTTATCCTGAGCGGCTCTGGTCATGAGCTCGCCGCCGGACGCCCGCGCCGCGGCCAGTCAATTTGAGTTTCGCGGCGAGGTCTCGGCGATTGTGCCGCATGGCAACGGCCATATCAACGACACCTATCTCGTGACCTGCCAGACGCAAGGCGCGCCGGTTCGCTACATTCTGCAGCACATCAACCGGCATGTGTTTCGCGATCCTGTTGCTGTGATGCAGAATGTGGAGCGCGTGACTGCGCATTTAGCTGCGCAGGCGACAAATCAACACGATGGTGAACGCCGCGCGCTTCAGCTCATCCCCACGCATGATGGTCGCGACTGGCAGGTGGACGCGCAAGGAGAAACATGGCGCGCCTATCGCTTTATTGAGAACGCGCGCACCTACGAAACCGCGACATCGACTGAGCAGGCGTTTCAGGCAGCGCGCGCTTTCGGCAGATTTCAGCAGCAATTGAGCACGCTGCCCCCGCCGCGCCTGCACGAGACCATTCCGGATTTTCACAACACGCCCAAACGGTTTGCCGCGCTCGAGGCAGCCATTGCTGCGGACGTTGCAGGCCGTGCAGCAGTTGCCAAACCGGAGATCGACTTTGCCCGCGCACACGAATCCATCACCGGCATTCTGCTCGATGCCGGTTTGCCGGAGCGCATCACGCACAACGACACCAAGTTCAACAATGTGCTGCTCGACGACAAAACCGGCGAAGCTGTTTGCGTGATCGATCTTGACACCGTAATGCCCGGCCTTGCGCTTTACGACTTTGGCGACATGGTGCGGACCACAACAAGTCCGGCGGCGGAAGATGAGCAGGATCTTTCCAAAGTTGCGATGCAGTTTCCGATGTTCGAGGCGCTGGTTCGCGGCTATCTTGAATCGGCGGGCGTTTTCCTGACTCCCGCGGAAAGAAAATATCTCGCCTTCTCAGGCAAGCTGATCACATTCGAGATCGGCATTCGCTTCCTCACCGACTATCTGGCCGGCGATACCTACTTCAAAGTGCATCGCGAACGGCACAACCTGGACCGCTGCCGAACTCAATTCAAATTGGTGGAGTCGATCGAGCGGCAGGAAGAAGAGATGAATCGCCTGGTCGAATCCCTTACCAGATAATGAAGCGGCCTCGGCTTCCCACTCGACAGGGCGCGCAGAGCGGGACACGCAGAGCAGGGCACGCAATTTGCAAATGCCCGTCACTGCACCTCGCCGATATATACGCCATATGGCCCCAGCACAATCCGATTGATCGCCTCAGTGTCCGGTCCGCCGGGCGTCTTGAGCAAGGTCTTCAATTCTCTCGCCCGCATTCCGGCTTCGCCGAGGGTCAGGTCAACAATCTCCAGATTGGCCGTGAAGTTGACGCACACTATTACCTGCGGCGTGCCCGTGGCCTGGCGCATCCAGCTCAGCACCTTTGTGTTTTCCGGGTCGAGCATCATATTGGCGCCACTCTCAAATGCCGGAACGGTTTTCTTGAGCCTGATGAGCGCCGTATACCAGGCGAACAGCGAATCGGGGTCAATCTTTTCCGCTCTCACGTTGATCGTCTTCGCGCTTGGCGGCACGGGCAGCCACGGTGTTCCGGTGGTAAAGCCGGCTTTTGAGTTTGCGTCCCACTGCATGGGCGTGCGCTCGCCATCGCGGCCTTTCTCGGTTGGCCAACCGATAATCCCGATGGGATCCTTTACGTCCTCCTTGCGCTCGGGCGGAGTCGTTTTCATCCCGATTTCGTCGCCGTAGTAGACGAGCGCCGAGCCGCGGCTGGCAAGCAGAATGGTTGCCATCACGCGCTGGATATCCACGTCATGCACGCCGTCGCCGTAGCGCGCGTCGATGCGCCGTACGTCGTGATTGTCGAAGAGCAGTAGCGGGATGTGCGAGCTGAGATGCGTCTCCGCGTCGATCAACCTTTGCCGGAACTCCGTTACATCGAGCTTGTCAATCATGCCCACTTGCGTGTCCATGGGCAGGTGGAATTCCGGCTTATCCGGCGTTCCGTACATCTTTTTCAGCTCGCCGATGTTGGGCATGTAGGTTTCGCCGATAAGCACGCGCGTTCCCGGGAAGTCGCCGGTGGTGAATTTGTCCGCCTCGGCGCGCATCTCTTCCATCACTTCATGCACGCCGGGCTGGTTGTCGGTTTTGGAGCCGTCCAGTTGCGGATCGCCGTATGCGTTGATGATCGGATTGCCGTCCTTGTCCAGCCGCACTCCTTCGTCGGCCAGGCTCGGATCCTCAAAGAGCGTCGTAATCGCGTCAAAACGAAAGCCGCCCACGCCGCGTTTGAGCCAGAAGGCAATGATCTGCTTGAACGCGTCGTTCACAGCGGGGTTGTGCCAGTTCAGGTCCGGTTGCTGGACGTAGAACTTGTGGTAGTAGTACTGGCGCGTCGTTTGGTCCCACCGCCATGCAGAGTGGCCGAAGAGCGACTGCCAGTTGTTCGGCGGCTGGCCTTTGTCCGTTGCGGTCTGGCCTTTGCCATCCTGCCAGCAGTACCAGTCGCGATAAGGATTGTCGCGCGACGACCGCGACTGAATGAACCACTCGTGCTGGTCGGAGGTGTGGTTCATCACCATGTCCATAATCACGCGGATGTTGCGCTTCTTCGCATTGGCCACCAGCCGGTCGAAGTCCGCGAGCGTGCCGTACTGCGGATCGATGTCAATGTAATTCGAAATGTCGTAGCCGAAGTCAACGTCCGGCGAAGGGTAGACCGGCGTGAGCCAGATGGCGTCCACTCCCAGAGCTTTCAGGTAGTCGAGCCGCTTCGCGATCCCGTTCAGGTCGCCGATGCCGTCGCCATTCGTATCCTGAAAGCTGCGCGGGTAGATCTCGTAGATCACGGCGTTCTTCCACCAGTCCAGTTGCCTCGCCTGCTTCGCGCTCTGCGCAGTACTTGTCTTTTCCACCGGCGCTGTTTGCCCTCCTGCCCTCATCGCCGCGGCTGCCAGCATCAGGCAGGCAGCGCATCCGGCAATCCCTTTTAACATTCGACGCGCCGCGATCGGAACGATCCACATGGCGGTCTCCTCATTCTTGTGATGCCTTACGTTACTATTGCGTCTCTTTACTGAGTCCGGCCGGGGATTTGTGGCGACGTGTGTCCGATCCGGCCGAAATCGATCCCGAAAGCGGAATCGTGCTCGGTTCCATTGACATGGATGGGAACCAGCGTGCCTGCTCCATCCTTCCTGAAAATGCTGTCGGCCGGTTTCAACAGCATCCCCTTCCATCCGCCCACCATCTTCGAAACCGTCGCATCGGTTCTGGCCGTGCCCCTGAAGTTCAGGGTACCGCCTTCCAGGCCATACTTGCCCGCCAGGTCGATCTCCGCTCCCGGCACAGTGTACTTGAGATTGGGAAGCTGAATCACTCCGCCGGCCATTGTGAAATTGCTTTCAATCGCCGAGCGCACCTGGGACTCGTCGATCTGCGCGTTCTTTGGCTGGCCTTGCCCGCGCAGGCTCAGCTCGCCGACGTCATGCTGAATCTTCGTGCTTGTAGACGCCGCGTTATCGAGCACCAAACTTCCGTTCAGCTTCATCTTTTCCTGCGCCGGCTCTGCTCCCGGCGGAATCTTGAGCGTTGTCCTCAAGTTGAGGGTGCCGGTCATCAGCGCTTGTGCCGTTTTTTGCTCGTGGTGCCGCCACTGATTGCCCTTGCCTGCGACCATTTTCGCAGGCCCCGATTGCGCTGGATTCGGAACCGCCGCTTTGTTTGATGCGCTTCGCCGCCAAAATCGCAACAACATCTTCGCGTACGCCAGCCTCTTTGGCTTGGTGCCTTTCGGCTTGATGCCGTAGACTTCTTCTCACGGATGAATGCGCAGATCGAGCACCTCGTAAAGCTCCAGGCTATCGAGTTGGACCGCGCCCGCCTGAACCAGCAGATGCGCGCGCTGCCTGCGGAGATTGCTCAGGCCACGGCCGCGCTGGCCGCCGCCGAGCGGCAATCCGCCGATCTCTCGGCGGCGCTGGGCCGTGAAGAAACGATGCGCACCCGCCTGGAGCGGGAGATTGACGCGCATCGCAAGAAGGTCGCCCGCTTCCGGGTCCAGGTTGACTCCGTCACCACTCCCGAGCAGGCCGCGGCCATCGAGCACGAGATTCAGTTCGCGACCACCGAAGCCGAACGCCTGGAAGGCGAAGAATACGCGAGTCTGGAGCGCACTGAGGCGCACGAGGCCGCGCTGGCCCAAACTCGCGCCCTGGTGGAACAGCTTGCTGCCGGGGTGGACGCTGTTCGAGCGAGCGTTGCGGCCCGCCAGCGGGAAGCGGCAATGGAGCTGGCTGCGCTGGACGCGGAACGCGAGGTTGTCCGCGCAGCGATCAATTCTGGTGACTTGGGGCGCGAATCGCTGGCGCGCTTTGACCGCGTTTCTTCAGCCCGCGGAACCGGCATAACCCGCGCCGAGAATCAGCAATGCACCGGCTGCAGCATGGGCGTGCGCCCGCAAGTCTGGAACCAACTCCGCGAGGGCGAGCTGCTCAGCTGCGACAGTTGCAACCGCCTGCTTTACTGGGATCCTGCGATCGCGGCTGTTCCCAAAGCGCCGCAGCCCGAGCTGATCCCCGGCGCAGGCCGCGCCCCGCGCAAGCCGCGCCAGGCAGGCGCGTAGGTTCATTAGCCAAGGAAACAACTTTCCCAGGCCACCTATGCAGCCACTCAGCGTTCTGCGCCTGCTAACCTTTTCTTGAATACACTCTCCAGGAGAATCCTCCCGTGCAGCGCATCTGTGTCGATATGGATGAGGTGATGGCCGACACGCTCGCCGAGCACCTGCGCCGCTACAACCAGGCCTTTGACGAAGAAGTGACGCCGGAGGACCTGGCAGGCAAGGGCTTGTGGGAGATTGCGCCCGTAGACCGGCAGGCACAGCTTCGCGCATTTCTCGACGCCGAGGATTTTTTCGAAGTCCTGGATGTGATCCCCGGCTCCCAGCCAGTGCTCGAGGATCTGGGCTCGCGCTTTGAAATCTTCATCGCCACGCAGGCCATGGTTGTGCCGAACTCGCTGGGACCCAAATATCGCTGGCTGCAACGGCACTTTCCCTTCATCCCGCCCACGCATTACGTCTTTTGCGGCAACAAGAGCATTCTCCGCGCCGACTTTCTGATTGACGACCAGCCGAGGAACTTGCTTCGGTTTGAAGGCCAGGGGCTGCTGTACACCGCGCCGCACAACATCGGCGCGACGGAATTCGTCCGCGTAAACAACTGGCGCGACGTGGCTGGGTATTTCGCGGGCGTTCCCTTGGAACCGGCGAGCGCTGCCTGATTGACGCGCCGAGATTGGCCACCCGTAAAGATTCGCTACCATGGATTATGACAGTGTCTCGCTCACCGTCGAAAGCGCGCATGGGGGCGCCAATGACGCGCCGCCGCTTCATGTTGGGCAGCGCGTGCGCCGGCGGCGCTCTGGCCATCTATGGGGGCGAGATCGAGCGGCACTGGATCGAGATCACGCACCGCGATGTCTTTATTCCCGGCCTTGCGCAGGCATTCGACGGCTTTCGCGTAGCGCAGCTCAGCGACATTCACCTGGACGACTACACTGAGCCATTTTTTTTGCGCGACGCAGTGCGCCACATCAACGAGCTGAACCCCGACGCGGTGTTTCTTACCGGCGACTTCGTTACTCATGAGCTTCTGCCGGTGAGGTTCTCCATTGGCCCGGCCTGGCAGTGCGCCAATCTGCTCAAGCAGATTCAGTGCCCCCACCGCTATGCGGTGATGGGTAACCACGACGTTATTGTGGGTTCTGAGCTGGTGTCAGAGGCGCTCACCACGAACGGCATCACCGTGCTTATCAACGGCCACGTTGCGATTGAACGAGCCGGCGCAAGATTCTGGCTCGCGGGCCTCGACGATCCAGTGGCGGGCGAACCGGATCCGGGCGCGGCAATCCCGGCTTCCATCCGCAATGTGGCGCATGAGCCCATCATTCTCCTCTGCCACGCGCCAGATTACGCTGACGATCTGATCGTTGTTCCTGAAGGCCAGGCAGTCTCGCTTATGCTGGCCGGCCACTCACATGGAGGCCAGATTCGCCTGCCGATCGTAGGCCCGCTGGTGCTTCCCGACCTGGGCCGCAAGTATATCGAGGGTTGGTTCCGGTTTGGCAGCCTGCAACTCTACGTGAATCGCGGCCTTGGAACTGTCGGGCTGCCGATTCGCTTCAACTGCCCGCCGGAAATTGCGCTGCTCACGCTTCGCTCCGCCTGAGCTAAGAGAATCCTCGCAAACCCCGGCTGCGCCCGGAGATTTTACTCCGGCCAGGAATTCGCGCCGCTGTCGCCTGCAATTAGAGCGCGAGCAGTTTCTTGATCCGTCCCTGGACATAAAACAGCATCAGGGCTTTGCGAACAAGCGTCGCCACGCCCAGTTCCTGCAGCAGGGCATCGGCCGCGTCGCGAATCTGCGCGTACACCTGCTGCCGCTTCGTATTGTCGACCTTTGACATGTCGAAGTTGTTCAGGCCCGGATCGATCGGATTGATCGGCTTCGGAGTCCAATTCAGATTGGCGAAGATGCTCCCGGTTTGCGCCTTGTACTTCGCCAATTGCGTTTGAGCCACGCTGCGCCCATAGTCGTAGTCGTGCTGCCTGTATTGAACATCGAAGAACCCTTCGAATGACTCCAGCCCTTTACTCGCCAGCAACTCGCTGTCCGCGACAAAGTCGTATATCAGCATCTCTTCTTTTTCGTGCAGGCTGGCTGCGAGTTCAAGAACGAGAACTGCGTCGAGCCAGGCATCGGCGGCAACCGTATCGTCGAGAAACGCGGCGTATTCGGCCTGGTATTGCGTTCTCAACTGCGTGCGCGCCGCCTGCAAATTCGCGAGTGCCGCCGGAGTCATGACGCCTTTTTCCAGAAAGAATGATTTGAGCAGTACCGATGAAACCGGATTCGCCTGCGCGGCAGTCATTGCGCCGCTGAGGAAAAGTACCTGCAACTCTCCGGCCCTTTTATCCAGCAGTTTCAACCGGTCGTTCACGCCTTCCGCAGTGATCCAATCCTGAAACTCCGATTGGCCAATCATGGCCTCCGCCAAATGCTCAACCACCGCCTTGTAATTCGCATTGGCCGCGCCAAATGCCTGCGATGGGTCGACATTCGAATCGTTCGTGTAGAGGATCTCGCCGGACTTCTTCGGTTGCGGCGCAATGAAGACGTATCCGCGCTGCTCGGCGTTCAGGTGCCCACCGGGCTGGTTTTCCACCAGGTTCTTTGCCATTCCGAGCGGCTCGTTCTGAAAGACGCCTCCGTCGGTGTACGTAAAGTACCGGCTCGGCGCTCCGTCCCAAAGCGAGCGATCAAGAAACGGGCTTGGGTAGTCGACAATATTCCTCAGCAGGTCCTGCACGCGAAAGGCAACCGGGAACGCGCCGCACGCCACCGCCGTCGCGCGTATCGTTTCCCATAAGTCTCCGCGGTCGCCGGAATTCTGGTCGATCGGCAGCACAAGTTCGTCTTCGTGCGCCGTATACGTAAACGCGCCACCGCTGCTTGTCGCGCGCACGTAGTCGATTCCGTTCAGATTCGATAGCGCCAGGCCGAGCTGAATCTGACCATCCACTGGCAGCGCCGGATGTGGTTGAGCCGGAGGAACTGGCTGCGTTGCGTACCGCCCTGTCAAATACTTCTTCGAGACGCCGATCACCAGATCGGACGAGAACACGGAGTGAGTTGCGTCCTCATCCTTCTGGCGAGCCAGAAGGCCAACGATATCGACGTCCCGAACCCAGGCGTTGTAGAGCGGATTGTTGTAGGGCTGGGCCATTGACGGCCCATCGAAGAGCAGCCGCTGCGCGATCATTGCCGAGGTCATTCCGCCGGCCGAAGCGCCGGCTAATACATCGATCTCGATGCGCTGATCCGGAACGCCGTTCGCTTCGGCCCACTGGTTATGCTGTGAGATGGCATCCAGGACCTCAAACGCTACGCCTGACTCGTAACTCCCCAGCGAAACAGCGCCAGCGATGGTGATTGCAAGTTTTTTTGCCATAATGCTCACTCCCTAACGAGTGTCATTCTCCCACGATTTTCATGCTCCGGCGATGGTCATGCCATCAATTCGAAGCGTTGGCGACGCTACCGAGCCGCGAAAGACCAGGTCGTTGCCGATGGCCGTCACGTTGCGCAGCATCTCGGCGAGATTTCCCGCGATCGTGACTTCCTCCACGGCGTGAGTGAGCTGGCCGTTCTCAATCCAGAGCCCAGTGGCGCCGCGCGAGTAGTCGCCCGTGACGAGATTTGTGCCAAAGCCCATCAGGCTGGTCACGTAGAGCCCCGCCGGAACCTCCGCAATCATCTGCTCGGGAGTCTGCGTTCCCGGCTCAAGAAAGAGATTGCCGCAGCCGACGCCCGGCGCGCCTGCCAGTCCTCGTGCGGCATTGTGCGTGGACTTCATGCCCAACTTGCGCGCCGTGTAGGTGTTCAGCAGGTAATTGCGCAGAATGCCGTTCTCGACGACAACGGTGCGCAGCGAAGGCAGGCCCTCGTCGTCGAAGGGCGAAGAGCCGAAGCCTCCCACGCCGGTGGGCAGCAGCATGATGTTGTCGTCCATGATGGTCAGGTTCGCCGAGCCAATTGTCTCGCCAAGCTTTCCCGCGAGAAACGACGCGCCGCGCCAGATGGAATCGCCGGATGCGGCCTCGAAGACTGAGCCGACAAGCGAACGCGCCGTCTCGGGAGCGAAGACAATCGGGACGCGCTGCGTGGGCACGCGCCGCGCACCCAGCCGCCGCAGCGTGCGCCGCGCCGCTTCCTTGCCGACGGCCTCGGGCGATTCGAGAAGCTTGAGCCGCCGCGCGCTCGACCACCAGCCATCGCGCTGCATTTTGCCGTTCGCGTCCATGGCCAGCGGCGCAGCGGAGACGCCGGCATAGCTGGTGCGGTAGCTGCCCACAAATCCACGCGAGTTGGCAAAGGCTTTGCGGCCTGTGGCCGCGTCAAAACTGCCGCCGTCGGAGTTGGTGATGCGCGGGTCGGCAGACCTCGCCGCCGCCTCAGCCCGTCGTGCCCACTCGATGCGCTCCGCTGCAGCGAGCGAGTACACATCGTCGAAGTAAAGGTGCAGATCGCCGGCGGCGGAGCCAAACTCGCCCGCTTCCGGCAGGCCTGCAAACGGATCCTCTTCAGTGACCTTCGCAAGCGCAAGCGCTCCCTCGACAAGCTGGCGAATTCCTTCCACGGTCAGGTCGCTGGTTGAAGCCGAGCCGGATCGCTTGCCCAGAAACACGCGCAATCCCAGTCCACGCGAGCCCGATTCCTTCAGCGTCTCCACCTCGCCCATGCGCACATTTACGCTGAACTCGTCGCCCTCGCGCGCCGCGGCCTCCGCATCGCTCGCGCCTGCCTTTAGGGCCTGCGCGACGACATCGGAAACGAGGGATTCGAGGTTGAGGGCCGTTTCGATGGGCGGGGAGGTTATTTCGGCCATGGATTCAAGCTATCAAATGCAGGTGGGCCGGGGATTTGCCGGGAAGAATTGCAAAGATGGCGCACTACGCCGTCAATTTTTCAAGCTGATCCGGCTTGAGGATGGTCACGCTGGTGCCCTTGATGGCGATCCACTTGTCGCGACGGAACTGATTCAACATCCGCGTGACCGTTTCGCGAGAAGTACCCGCCATATTGGCGATCTCCTCATGCGTCAGGGCCATGGTGAAGCGAATCTCCGGCTTGCCGTTGGGCGATGCGTTTCCCCAGTCGAGCAGCAGCCGCGCCAGGCGTCCCCCGGCAGAGCCCGAGAGCGCCAGCCTCTTGGCATCGTGGAAGACGGTCAGGTACTCGGCGGAGAGCGATTGCGCCGCGTGCATGGATGCGATCCCGTGCCGGCCAAGGAAATCGACAAACTCCTGCTTGCGGACCGTCTTGACCTGGCAAGGCTCGATGGCCTCGGCCGTGACCTCGTGCGGCACATTGGCCAGCACGGCGCTCAACCCCATTACGTCGCCGGGCCCGGCGATCTTTAAAATCATTGTCTTGCCGTCGCGCGAGGTCGAGGAGATTTTGACCTGTCCGACGCAGATGACAAAAACATTGCGCGCGGTATCACCCTCGGAGAACAGCTTGGCGCCCCGGGTGTGGCTCATCAAGACGCCGACCTGGTCGTAGTCGGCCAACGCTTCCGGCGTGAGGTTGCAGAACATCCGCAAATGCCGGTGCTCGCAATTCAGGCAATCTTCCGGAGGGTGATGAGAGTGGAGCGTGGGCATAGTTGTGCCGTTTGGGGGGCTGAGCACTAGGAGAAGTATACAGCAGATCAACCTTCGGGATTCCGTTTGCACTTCACCGGGTGTCTCCAGTTCGGAATGCGATTCCCGGTTCCGGCGACTGTTCTACGCGGTCAGCTCTCCTTTGCGGTGGCGGTGGGCAGGAGTCGTACGGATGAGGGAGCAGGCCAAATATCCCCGCGACACTTCGCGCGCCAGCTCCTCCAGGAGCCTCATTCGCAGCTGCGGGAAGATTTCAAACGATCTGCGGAGCGCTTCAATCGGTAACAGCAGAATCGATCCGCGTGTGACCGCGGTCAAGGTATAGGCATGGCATCCGTCGCTGAGCGCGGCGGCTAGCTCCACCAGATCCCCCGGCTGCGCCGATCCCAGGGTTACACGCACCTCAAATCGTTCTGCCTTGCGAACAAAGATACCGGAAACTACGACGTATAGCCCTTTGCAGGAGTCTTGCTGGCGAAATACCACAGCGCCGGGTGCGAAGTCGAGGCTTTGTGTTTCCTCACTCAGCAGACGACCGGCGTCCTGGGGGCAATCCAACAACTCCGCAAGCGAATGCGCCGCGACGGCGGCCAGGCGATTCAATCGAGTATCTGGTTGAATACTCATCATTTTCACGCTTTACTTGCGGTTTCAAGGCTCCTGGTAGCCCTTGCCGCCGTTCCACGGTTACAGGGATGCGGCTCAAATGGGTGGGGGCCAAAACCGGTCGGCACGGATCACCCACCCATGCGCCGGCTCAGCACATTCTGGATTTGCGATCGATTTTGACTGGACCAAACTATATTGAAAAAAACGGGGCGGTTTCTCCTTTCACCCGCATCTTCTTCGCACGACGCGAAGGCTCCTCAGCTACAGCGCTCCCACGGGAAGCGCAACTTCCCAATCCACTTCGGCTCGCACCGGCTCCGGCGGAACGCAAAGAACCGGCACGCGCGAAGCAGAGAGCAATGCAAAAGCGGTGCCATGCGGCCCGGGTGTCGCGCTTAAGCGCTTTACCCCGGCCACGAGAATGCAGGGGTGGTTCTCGGCAATCGCTTCAGCCACGGCATCGACCGGATCGCCGTCCTTCACGAGGCAATGCACCGGAGCTTCGCCTCGCAGCCAGCCAGAGCCCCCGCTGAGCGCATGGTGCGGGCGGGGGGGGAGCTTCATGCCAAAGTCTTTCGGGCTGCAGGGGTTCATACCGGCCGCAGCTTCAGCGGCTGTGCGAACATGCAGCACTAGTAACGGCCGGTCAAAGGTCACCGCCAGAGAGTAAGCTGCCGCGGCAGCCGGGGAGGCAGCGTCATTCCGTTCCATGGTCAGCAGTACGGGTCCGCCCGGCGAAGGCCGATTAGGTCCGGCGTTCCAGTCGGCCGCGACAGCCAACACCGGACAAGGCGAAATCCTTGCCAGCTGTTCGACAATTGCGCCAACAACCACAGCTCCGGCACCGTCCTTGCCCTTGGTCCCAATTACGATCAGCCCGGCCTCGTGCTGCCGCGCCACATCAAACAGCGTCTGGGCCACGGTGCCTTGCCGCACCTCGGAGTGGCTATGGATCCCCTCGCTAAGCAACTCGCCGGAAAGCTTGTCCAGCACTGCGCGCGCCTTTGCCGTCAGGTGGCCTGCGACCCTGACGGGAAGCCGGTCAACCGAAGCGTATTCCATGGGGTCGAGCGCGTGAGCAAGAACGATTCGTGCACCGTAGTTCGTGGCCAACTTGCGCGCATATTCCAGCGCCGCGTCTGCCCGGCCCTCCAGATCGGTCGCCACCACAATGGTTTTCAAGCCTTTATCGAAACTCATCGTTCCCCCTCCGGCTCATGGACCCCTCTCGACCAAGTCCGCAGCGATCCCGTTCATTGAGAGACAAGTCTGCGCTTTAACAGCGAGCTCATACGGTGATGCGATTCACCACTGCGTGTGATTCGGGTCACAATGCAAACTCCTGATTTCGCGGGGGAAGGCCTCCATTGTCGAACTTGTTGAGTTCCGCACCTTCCTCCGCCTGAAACCGCGATCTCGCCACATGAATGTCCTTCTTTGGTGAACTCCGGAGCCGATTCCACCGTCCATGCACACACGCTCTGTACATCCTGCGGCCCAATGCGCTAACGTGGGCGCGGTATGAAAACGCCCTTCAAACGCCCTCTTTGCCCCGCTTTCACTCTCGTCTTTGCACTTCTGCTCGCTAGCGGCCCGCGTGCTTCGGCCCAGGCTCCTGTGCCCGACTCGCCTGCCATCGAAGCCAGGGCCCACGCCATGATCGCGAAGCTCACTCTCGAGCAGAAGATCGAGCTTCTGGGCGGCATCGGCAACATGTTCACGCGGCCCATGCCCGCCATTGAGCTGCCCCAATTCAAGATGTCCGATGCATCGGTGGGCGTGCGCACCTGGGGCCCCACAACGGCCTATGCGGGCGGCGTTGCGCTGGCCGCCACATGGGACACCGATTTTGCGCGCAAGCTGGGCGAAAGCCTTGGCCGCGATGCCCGCGCGCGGAACGTAAACTTCCTGCTCGGCCCTGGCGTGAACATTGCGCGCTCGCCTTTGAGCGGCCGCAACTTCGAGTACCTCTCCGAGGACCCATTCCTGAATGCGACCCTCGTGGTGCCATTCATTGAAGGCGTGCAATCCGAGGGCGTGGCAGCCACCGTGAAGCACTACGCGCTCAACGATCAGGAGTTCAATCGCCACAACGCCAGCGCCGATGTGGACGAGCGTACCATGCGCGAGATTTATCTGCCGGCGTTCGAGGCTGCCGTTACCAAGGCCCACGTGGACGCGGTGATGAACTCCTACAACCTCGTCAATGGCGTGCACGCAACGCAGAACGATTTCCTCAATCTCAAGGTGCTCAAGGGAGAGTGGGGCTTTCAGGGCGTGCTCATGTCCGACTGGGACGCGACTTACGACGGCGTCGCCGCGGTGAACAACGGACTCGATCTGGAGATGCCCAGCCCGAAATTCATGAACGCGAAGAATCTCGTTCCCGCGGTGAAAGCCGGCCAGGTGAAAGAGTCCGCCATCGATGAGCATCTCCTGCGCCTCTTCCGCACCGAATTGCGCTACGGCTTCACCAATCGGCCGCAGTTCGATCCCGCGGATTCAACGTACTCCGTCGCCGATCGGCCTGTCGCTCTTCAGGGAGCTCTGGAAAGCATCACGCTCCTCAAGAATGACGGGCATCTGTTGCCGCTCGACCCCGCCAAAGTGAAATCGATCGCCATCATCGGGCCTGACGCGTATCCCGCTGTCACCGGCGGAGGCGGGTCGTCGGAAGCGCACGCGTTTGAGCCGGTCAGCATCCTCACCGGCGTTGCTAATCTGCTCGGACCCGATGTGCATATCTTTTACAGCGCCGGAATTCCCGACGGGCCCGGCCAGAAAGAAGTTGTCGCGCAGGCTGACGCCGTTATCCTCTCCGTTGGTTTTAGCGCAGCTACTGAGCGCGAGGGCTCCGACCGCACGTTCACGCTGCCTCCGGGCCAGGACGCGCTCATAGAGGCAGTGGCCGCGATGAATCCGCGCACGATTGTTACGCTCACTGGCGGTGGCGGAGCCGATACCAGCCGATGGCTTGATAAAGTGCCCGTGCTCCTGCACACCTGGTATCCCGGCCAGGAAGGCGGTACGGCGGTGGCGCAGATTCTCTTTGGTCAGCACGATCCTGAAGGCAAACTTCCCGTCAGCTTCGACCGCAGCTGGGACGAGAATCCCTCCTCGAAGTGGTACGACGGCGACCCGAAAGACTCGACGACGCTCAACACCATCGGCGCCGATGGAAAACCGCTCAACTACACCATCGAGCACATCAAGTACGGCGACAAGCTGATGGTCGGCTATCGCTACTGGACGACTACCGGCAAGCACCCGCTGTTTCCGTTTGGCTTCGGCTTGAGCTATACCACTTTCAGTTTTTCAAACCTCGCGGTTCCCGCTTCGGCTGCGTCCGGTTCTCCAGTTACGGTCAGTTTCGACGTGACCAACGCAGGCGGCGTGGCTGGAGTTGAGGTCGCCCAGCTCTACGTCTCTGACCCCTCCGCGCAGGTGGACCGCCCAGAGCGCGAATTGAAGGGCTTCGCCAAGGTTCGTCTCGATCCCGGCGCAACACAGCACGTGACCATCAACCTGGACGCGCGCGCGTTTAGCTACTGGGATGAGACCGCGCAGAAGTGGACCATCGATCCCGGAAAATTCACGATTCGGGTCGGCGACTCCAGCGAGAATACGCCGCTGAGCGTCGACATTGATTTGCGCTGATTTTTCCGTTCAGGATTTTTGCTCGACCAATATTTCCCAAATTCGAGAGGAACCAATCGATGTCAATACCTAGGCTGAAACATTGCTTCCGTCTTGCCGTTCTTGCATTTGCCGTGACTCCACTTGCCGCTCCGGTTTTGTCGATTGCCCAGTCGGCGCCGCTGTGGGTGGGCACATGGGCTACCGCTCCCATGGTGGCCGATGGCGGCAACAACATGCGCCCGTTCAGCGGTACCACGCTGCGCGAGATCGTCCATATCTCGGCCGGCGGCGCGCAAATTCGCGTGCGATTTACGAATGCTTATGGCACTGACCCGCTCACCATCAGCGACGCGCACGTAGCGTTAAGTGCGGGCAACGCGGCCATTCAGCCGGGCACAGATCATGCCATCACGTTTGGCGGCGCGACTTCCGTGAACATTCCGCCGGGCGCGGAACTGTTCTCCGATCCAGTCGCGCTCGCCGTGCAGCCGCTCTCCGATCTTGTGGTCAGTTTCTATCTCCCTTCGCAGGTGATGCGCGCTGAAACCTTCCACTCCTTCGCCGACCAGGACAACTTCATCGCCAGTGGCGATGTGTCGAGCGCGGCGGATCTGCCCGGCGCGATCAAGATATTTTCCTGGTACTTCCTTGACGGCGTTGACGTGCAGGCTGTCGACGGCTCGCGCGCCATTGTCACTCTCGGCGACTCGATCACCGACGGCGCGCTCTCCACGCACAACGCGAATCTTCGCTGGCCCGATCTTCTGGCCGCGCGGGTCCAGGCTGATCCCAATCTAAAAAACATTGGCGTGCTCAACGTCGGCATCGGCGGCAACCGCGTGCTGAATGAGGTCGCGGGTCCCAGCGCGCTCTCCCGCATCGATCGCGACGTGCTGTCGCAGAGCGGCGTGCGGTATGTGATTATTCTCGAGAGCATCAACGACATTGGCCGCCTCGCGCACCTCACAAACCCATACGACGACATCACCGCGCAGCAGTTGGAGATGGGCCTGAAGCAGATTGCCGACGCCGCGCACGAGCACGGCATCAAGGCCATCGGCGCGACGCTAACGCCCTACGGCGGCGCCGGTTATTCCTCTGACAAGGGCGAGCAGGTTCGAGAAGCAGTGAACGACTGGATTCGCAATAGCGGCACCTTCGACGGCGTGGCCGACTTCGACAAGGCTACGCAGGATCCCGCGAATCCAACCCATTTCAACGCGGCCTACGACTCAGGCGATCACCTGCATCCCAAGGACGATGGCTACAAAGCAATGGCCGGCTCGATCGACCTGACGATGTTTGCGAAGTAGGCTATTGCGGCTATAGATCAAGGAAGTCGCGCAGCGCCTGGTCGACCGCCTGCATCGTATTTGTGTTTACGCGTCCGATGCGCGGCCCGATCTTCGCCCGTGGAACGGTTGTCGCCTTGTCCACCATAATTTGCGAAGCGGCGCGTAAGCCGGTTTCCTTGTTAGAACCGACTGCAACGCGGAATAGCGGCGCATCGTAAAGATCGCTGGTCAATGGCAGCACAATCACCGAGGGGTGCAGGTCGAAGGCGTCAGCCTGCACCACGAGCGCAGGTCGCGGCTTGCCGTAGTCTCCTGAAACCGCCACAGTGACCAGATCGCCGCGTTTCATTTGAGGCCTTTCGTAGTGCGGCCCTTCGCCGTGCGGCTCTTTGTTAAGCTCACGTCCTGAATCCAGCGCATCACCTCGGCCTCGTCCTTTGAGGCAGCGATGAGTTGCGATTGGCGGCGTGCTTCAGCGGCAAAGCGGCGGCGGCGCGACTCCTCGACATAGTTGCGCATCAAGCCGCGCAAGACCTCGGCGGCGGGCCGGTCCTCAGCCTCGACGGCAGAAGTAAATTCTGCCTTGAGCACGGGATCGACGCGCAGATTGAGCGTGGCTTCCATGTTGCGATCTTCCGCGACCGGCATAGCGTTAGCTCCAGATAAAAGTGTAACACAATCTGTACTGACATTATGCAATTACACATTGGAATTACATCTGTGGTCAGAGCGTTCTGCCACGCCTCCTTTGCCGGGGGCGGTTATCATCACCCTATGAAGCGCGTTCTTCTCTCCTGGAGCAGCGGCAAAGACAGTGCGTGGACGCTGCATGTACTGCGTCGCGATCCGGCCATCGAGTTGTGCGGGCTGCTGACTACACTGAACGCGGAGTTCGATCGCGTAGCCATGCACGGCGTCCGCCGCGCCGTTCTCGAAGCACAGGCTGCAACCGCCGGGCTTCCGCTCTGGATTGTTCCGCTGCCCTGGCCGTGTTCCAACGAAGTTTATGAGCAGCGCATGGCCGAGACCTGCCAGCGCGCGATCGCCGAGAAAATCGACGCTGTCGCCTTCGGCGATCTTTTCCTGGAGGATGTACGAAGCTATCGTGTCAAGCAGCTTGCGCCCACCGGACTTGAGCCGCTGTTTCCGCTCTGGAAAATCCCCACAGACGCGCTGGCGCGCGAGATGATCGCCGGCGGCCTGCGCGCGCGCCTCTCGTGCGTGGACACAAAGCAGCTACCCGCTGCCTTTGCCGGACGCGAGTTTGATTTGAACTTGTTACGCGATTTGCCGCCCGGTGCCGATCCCTGTGGAGAGCGCGGTGAGTTCCACACCTGCGTCTATGCGGGGCCGATGTTCCGATCGCCACTGCCCATCGAAACTGGAGAGGTGGTCACGCGGGACGGTTTCACATTTGCGGACTTTGCAATGCAGGCTTCCGAGGCCCTTAGAGTCTAGTTGCGCAGGCTTCGCAGCGCGGGATAAAGCTTTCTCCACTGCGCGTAGCCGGCCTTGTACGTCTCCACATCTTTCGCGTCCGGCTCAATTTTCTGCGCGACTTTAATTGCCTGCGCGCAGGCCTCGTCGAGATTCTTCCAGTGGCCAACGCCCACGCCGGCCATGAGCGCGCAGCCAAATGCGCCGCCTTCTTCGGCCACCAAGACTTCTACCGCGTGGCCGTAGATGCCGGCCTGAATCTTCCGCCACAATGTACCGCGCGCGCCGCCGCCGCCGAGGCGAATTGCAGTCACTGGAATTCCCAGCTCCGCGAAGAGCGTAAAACTGTCCTTCAGCGAGTAAGCAACGCCCTCCTGCACTGCGCGCACAAAATGCGCACCTGTGTGTTGCACGCCGATGCCCGCAAATGCGGCGCGAACTTCGGGATCGAGATGCGGCGTGCGCTCGCCCAGCAGATACGGCGCCCACTCCAGGCCTTCGCAGCCGGCAGGAACTTTTTCCGCGGCGTCGCTTAGCTCGTCATAACTCTGGCCCGCGAAGAATGCACCGCGCAGCCAGTTCAGGCTTAGCCCCGCGCTTTGCGTCACGCCCATTACGTGCCATAGTCCGGGCACCGCGTGACAAAAAGTGTGCAGCCGGCCCTTTGGGTCTTTTGTTGGCGCCGCCGTCGCGGCGAAAACCACCCCTGATGTTCCGATGGTCGCCGACACGCTGCCCGGCTGCAGAATTCCCATGCCCACCGCGCCTGCGCCTTGGTCGCCCGCGCCCGCCGCAACCGGCGTGCCAGCCGTCAGTCCAGTTAGTCCAGCGGCCTTATCGTTGATCCGCGCGCAAATCTCCGGCGACTCGTACAGCTTGGGCAGCCAGCTCATGTCGATGCCCGCAACTTCGGCCATCTCGCGCGACCAGCGCCGATGCGTCACGTCAAGCAGCAGTGTTCCGCTCGCCTCCTGCACGTCGATGGCGAATTCGCCTGTGAGCCGGTAGCGCACATAATCTTTGGGACACATTACGTGGCGAATCTTGGCGAAGATTTCCGGCTGATGCGTCTTGACCCAAAGCAGTTTGGTCAGCGTAAAGTTGGGCAGCGCGGGATTGCAGGTAAGCTCGATCAGCCGCTCGTAGCCGATTTTTTCGGTCAGCCAATCGCACTCCGGCTGCGTGCGGGTGTCGCACCAGATGAGCGCCGGCCGTAGCACAGCGCCAGTCTCATCGAGCATTACCGCGCCGTGCATTTGTCCCGTGAGCGCGATCGCCGCAATCGGCTCCTGCGGCTCCGGCCCCGCCGCCAGCGCACCGCGAATCGCATCCTGAGCCGCACGCCACCAGTCCTCGGGATCCTGTTCCGCCCATCCCGGATGCTCAGCTCGAAACGGAGCGTGGTCACTCGACGCCGCTCCCATCAACTGGCCCTTGGCGTCCACCACCACCGCCCGCGTTCCGCCTGTTCCCACATCCATGCCGAGGAACCACATCGCCGCTCACTCCCGCCGTAAATCGTTTTTCTGTCGCGCCCGAAGGATAGCAGTTTCGCAGCACCGGGCGAAAGCGCAGCTTTATCGGGATTCCGGTGCCCAGTTCGGGGAACTGACAGGCGTGACAGCAGTAGACTAGGATGCTTGTGTAATCTCGGAGGCGCGATGACCCCCCAAAAACGAATTGCCGGAAAATCTCTTTCTGTTATGGTGCTGGTGGCCTGCGTGTCGTTCGCCCAGCTCGCCTTCGCGGGCGCGCCATTGAAGGGCATTGACGTGAAGCTGGGCAAGAACCCCGGCGGCGGCTGCGCTGCCCGCACCACCGGCTCGGACGGCACGGCCGACTTTGGCGTGTGGCCCAAGGGCAACTACACGCTCAGCTTCTTCATGTTGCAAATGCCTAAGGAAACCAGCAGCGGGAAGGCCACGGGCCGCACCGAAGCTCCCTCCACTGGTTCGGGAACTGAGCCGCCAGTGAAGCTTCATGTGGTGATCACCGGCACAACGGCGGGGAAACTGGAACGCGATCACGATAGCGCGCTGCCGACTGGGCGCGCCGTTCCGCTTGAGTTCTCGCTCGACGGCACGCAACGGCTCGTGGTTGTGGTCACTGCAGCGGATTAGTTTCCGCTGGGAGCCGCTGTCGCAGCAGCGGTAACTTGCTCCGCAACCAGCGTGAGCGGGCTGTCGAGGATCATCTGGAATTGCCATCCGGCGTCGTAGAGCAGGAAATCCGTATTGTTCGCGCTATGATGCGCCCCGACAAGCATCCCGATAATGATGAGGGCCGATACGCCTCCCAGGATTCCGCCTATGACAGCGACGTTGGGGCCTGGCAGCGGGGGTAGAGGCGGCAGCGTCGGCGGTGGCATCTGCCCTCCGCCCATCGCAAAGCTTGATCCCGGCAGCCGCAACGGCGCGAGCTCCGCCACATCGGTCGTCGGCGCGGTGATGCCAGCCGGCACAATCAGCGCCTCGGTGTTCTCGCCATTCAACGCCACTGAATAGCCATTGGAAAACACAAGTCGCGTGAAATGGACGCGGAACGAGGGCTGGCCGGTCTTTGGGCGCGCCGTCACCTGCAGGACATCGCCGTCAACGAAAGTTCCTGCCGGAATGGCGAGCTCGGTCCCGATGGTCACGGGAAAAGCGACCACCGCGCGCACAGTGTCTCCGGCTTTCGTCGATTTGCTTTTCACGGCGCTCATCAGCGTGAGCTGAATTGCGGTGCCCGTAGGAACGGTGATGAGCTGCGCGGCAGGCGCAGAATACTGTCCGGCGGGTGGTGGCGCGCTTGGCGCCGTAATTTGCCCAACGGGAACCGGAGTCTGCGCCAACGTGAGAGAAGCAATCATGAGTGCTGTAATGGATTCGGCGAACATGAGCTAGTTTTCCTTCCAGGCGGCCGTCAAAAATAAATATTCGGCGCTTTAGCGTGCCGCCACGGGCTGAGAGTTCTGCGTTGGTTGATTGTTGACTGGAGTCGAGGAGATCACGAGCGGCTTTGTCGGGCAAGTGTAGCCGGGATCATCCGGCGTTCCCGGCGAACCGGGAATCACTGTGTCGGGAGTAGCTGGAGTTCCTGGAATAACTGTGTCCGGCATGTCGGGTCCTCCGGGAATCACGGTGTCAGGTGTGCCTGGCGAACCTGGAATGACGGTGTCCGGCGTCCCCGGCGTGCCCGGACTGCCGGGGATGTCGCGGCAGAGAGTGGCCGATTTCAGTTGACCCGGCTGCGGCATGCGCGAGAGCGGAATCGACTGCGCGACCTGCTTCGCGTCCAACTGGAGTGGCGCGCCCAGCGTCATCTCCACCTCGGCGCCATTGTCGAGCAGCAGATCGTTCGACGGGTACACCTGAATGGTGATGGCAATGAGAGTCTCGCCCTGCGCTGGCGTTGCGCTTGTTGTGGGAGTAGCGGCCGGGGCAGGCGGCGTCGTTGTCGCACCGGGCAGCTGCACCGTATAACCGTTGGCGAAGATGATTTTGGTGAAGAGCACCTGAATCTCCGCGCGATCGAACTTGCGCGTCGGCAGCGTTACGCTTTCAATCGTTCCTTCCACGTAAGTGCCGGCAGGAATTGCCATGGCGCCGCCGAAAACAGTTGGAAACGAAGTTCGCGCGTAGATAATGTCGCCATTCTTGGCGGACTGCGCCCATTCGGGGCGCATGACAACCAATTCAACTTTGGTGCCGGCAGGAATTTTGATGGAAGTGAGGGAACTTGTGGGGGAGTGCTGCGCCGGCAGTGGCTGGTTTGCAGAGCCATTTGCCGGAAGACCAAGGACAAAAACCAGAAGCAAAACTGCTGCAAAGTGTTTCAAGATACCACCTCCACGTACTGCGGTATCACTTGCGTCAGATGCGAACCACTGAGATAGGTTGTCCTCCTTCCGCGGGCATCACATTCTTTATTCCGCGCAGCTCGCCGTAAAATCACTCTGAACACGTGTACTTGTGATCTGCGTTACAAGGTGACTGCGGTCGTGGAGAACAAATTCCAATTTATTGCTTTTGACCCTAACGATCCCAAAGCCGCTCTGGCTCAGGTCCCGCTATCGTCGGCGGTGTTCGCGCTGTATGGAGCTGACTCTCACACCGAGCCCTACGTTGGCCGTACGCCGAATCTTCGCGCGCGACTCGAGCGGCTTCTGCAGCCCTCTCAAAAGCATCCGCGCCGGCTTCATCTGGCAGGCCTGGTTCGCCGGATCGAATGGCAGATCACCGGCTCCGAGTTCGAATCTCTGCTTACGCAGTTTTCTCTTTTGGAGAAGGTCTTTGGAGCAAAAGCGCTGGAGCGGATGCACCTGCGCCATCCGGCGTTCGTCCGTTTTCTCGGCAGCAATCCTTATCCGCGCGTCACGGTCACGCACCGGCCAAGCCTTCGTGAAGCCGACTGGGCCTACGGTCCGTTCCCTTCGCGCGCCGCCGCCGAGCGCTACGCAGAAGAGATGCTCAAGCTGTTTTTGCTGCGCCGCTGCACCTTTGAGCTAGCGCCCGACCCGAGTTATCCCGGTTGCGTCTACTCCGAGATGAAGATGTGCCTCGCGCCCTGCTTCAAGGGCTGCACGGACGAGCGCTACGCAGAAGAGTCGGCCGCCGTTGAAGGCTTTCTCGCGACGCGCGGCGAAAGCCGGCTCGTCACGCTTCGCACCGAGCGCGATCAGGCATCGGCGAATCTCGCATTTGAATCCGCGGCCGCGCTGCATGCGCAAATCCAGCGCGTTGAAGCCGTGCACACGCTTGCCGCCGAGATCGTTCGCCCCTTGAGCAAGCTTCGCGCGGTCATTCTTCAAGCCTCGGCAATTCCCGACGAAGTCGCCGTCTTTCTCTTTGACAGCGGCCGGCTGCGTGGCCCCTCCGCCTTTTCGACTCTCGGAATGCGCATCCAGAATGAGCAGTCCGGCTCGACGTCATTGTTTGCACAGCCGATGGCTGTTGAAGCGATTCCGGAGCAGATAGAGATCAGAGAACAGAGATCAGGGAACTGGGAACTGGGAACAGAAAAGCAGGGATTAAGAAGTAGGGAACAGGGAGTAGAAAAGCGGGAATCAGGAATCAGCGGCAGCCGAGCGGCGGAAGTGCAAGCCGAAGCGCACGAGTCGCAAATACCAGTCGCGCCCAAGCTTGCTCGCGGCGTTCTCGAAAGCCGGCTTGAAGATGCACTCGCCGCGCTGACGCAAGACACCTCCGCGCTGACAGCCACGGTCCGCCAGGGCCATCTCGCTCTGCTCAAGCGCTGGTACTACCGGCCTGAAGCAAAGCGCACCGGAGAGATTTTTTCCCCCGGCGAAAAAAGCCGCTGGCCGGTCAAAGCCATCCTGCGCGGCGTTGGCCGCATAGCCGCAAAAACGATTCTTCCGCCGCCGGAGAACTGATCGGTCCGCGAACAAATCCATAGCCCTGCGCGGCCCTCGCGGTCTATCATCCGGTCAAGTTCTAAGCGGTCTCAAACCGAAAATATTCATGCGGAGTTTCCAAGTGCGAAAGTGGCTGATCGTTGTGTTCATGACCTTGTCCGGCACGGCCCATGCGCAAATGCCCGCGGGACAAATCGTTCAGGTGCCGATGGATCAATGCGTCTACAGGCTCGGCGACAACCCCGCCTGGGCCGCCGCCAATGTCGATCCGAGCGGCTGGAAGCCCTACACCGATTACCGCGAGACAGGCGATGCGTACGTGCTTTGGGTGCGCTGCCGCGCCAGTTTCGACACCAGCGGAATCCAGCACCCCGTGGTGATCGCCAGCAGCGACGGCCCCGTCGAGTCCCAGGTATTTGTTGACGGACAACCTGCAAGCCGATTTAGCTCTGACCGCATACCAGTCTGGAACTACCCCACATTGCCTGAAGCCAGCCGTCCTGCGCGCACCTTCGCCGTGCGCACCTTGCAGACGATGCTTTTGCCTGGCAATTCGCCTGGCCGCCCCGTCTATCTTCTCCTTGGTGACGGGCCATCAATGATGAATCGTCACGGAGCTGAACGGGGCGACGTTCTCAGTGGTTTCGTGCCGACTTACTCTGGTTATCTACTCATCGGCGCTGCCGGGCTCTTCCTTCTCGGGCTTTATCTCTTCGACCGCACGCAGAAAGCCGCATTCTGGCTCGGCATTTATTGCCTTTGCGTCTGCGCAACTCGAATTAATTTGATGCTGGCGTACGTTTCCAACGGGGACCTCTCGTTATTGTTAGACAGTGCGCTATTTGGCTTTGCAATGTTTGAGTCCTGGGCGCTGGTTCGCGTCAACTTTGCACTTGTCCATCGGCGCGTCCCGGCTGTCTACTGGCTCGTTTTTGCTGCCTGGGTTTTCATTTTCCTCGGTTCGGTTTTGCCGGTCTTTCTTCCCGCGCCCTGGGCTTTGCCGCTCTCGCTCTTTGTGCAGGTCAGCTGCTTCAAGCCAATCTGGTGGATCTGGGGCTTTGCGTGTACGGCACCGTTTATCGCCTTCTGGCCATGGTCGAGTCTCAGCCGCCGCATGCTCGTCGTGGCCGCGCTGGCCGCGATTTGGGGAGTTATTGAGGGCTGGTTCCAGTTGCAGCAGGTCATCTTTGACCGCCAAACCTGGTCCGGCGCAGTGCAGGACTGGATGTCCCTCGCGATCGCCGCCGTGGTGATCTCCCTGTTCGGGTACATCTTTCATCAGCAGCGAATCGCGGCCGACGAGCGCGCCGAGATGCGCGGCGAGCTTTCCGCAGCACGGCAGGTGCAGCATCTCCTCATACCCGAAAAGATGCTGGTCGCGCCCGGCGTCACCGTCAGTTCGGCCTTTTTGCCGGCCAGTGAAGTTGGCGGAGATTTCTATCTCTGTCGCGCTCTGGCCAACGGATCGCAGCGCGTGTTGCTGGGCGACGTAAGCGGCAAAGGAGTTGCCGCCGCGCTAACTTCAGCGCTGCTGCTTGGCGCGGCCGACCGCTGCGACGATTTGCGTCCGGCAGCCGTGCTCAAGGAGTTGAACGCGGCCCTGCGTAACAGCGGAATTGAGGGCTTTACCACCTGCCTCTGCGCAGATTTGTCGGCGACCGGAATTCTGCTGATTGCAAACGCGGGCCAGTTGCCGCCCTATCGCAACGGCGAGGAGATCGAGATTCCCGTTGGTCTCCCGCTCGGCGTGGACGCAGCCGCAGATTACGCGGAATCGTCTTTGCAACTCGCGCCGGGCGACAAACTCACGTTCTTGTCCGATGGCGTCGTCGAAGCCCGCAACGCCGTGGGCGAGCTCTTCGGCTTTGAGCGCACGCGCCAGCTCAGCTCTCGCGCGGCACAGCAGATCGCAGATGCGGCTGTCCAGTTCGGCCAGCAGGACGACATCACGGTGCTGACGCTTTCGCTGGCTCCAACCCCCGCAGCCGCGTAGTCCGCCAATGGCCCACTTCACCCGCTCCCGCTGATACACTGTCCCCGCAAGGAGTTGCGCAAATTCCATGGTCGAGCTGTTGCCCTCTATCCTCTCCGCGGACTTTGCCCACCTGGCCGACCAGGTTGCCGCGGCCGAGCGTGGCGGCGGCTCAGCTATCCACGTCGACATCATGGACGGCCACTTCGTCCCCAATATCACCATCGGTCCGCCCGTGGTAGCCAGCCTGCGCAAATGTACCCGACTGCCGCTCGACTGCCACCTGATGATCGAGAACCCCAATGAGTACATCGCCGCTTTTGCCGATGCAGGCGCCAACTGGCTCAGCGTCCACTACGAGGCCTGCACCCACCTACACCGCTCGCTGGAGATGATCCTTCAACGCGGCATGAAGCCGGGAGTGGTGCTCAATCCGGCCACGCGCGTCGACCTCATCATCGATATTCTGCCCATGGTTCATCACGTACTGATCATGAGCGTCAATCCAGGATTCGGCGGGCAGGAGTTTATCCCGTTTTCCCTCAATAAGATCCGATATCTCGTCGAACTCCGCCGCGATCTGGACCTCGATTTCAGGATCGAGGTCGACGGCGGCATAGCTCACGACACCGTAGCCGCCATCGTCCAAGCGGGAGCGGAGCTGCTCGTGGCCGGGAACGCCGTTTTTGGCGCCGGCGAGCCGGAGCGCGATGCCCGTGCCTTGCTGGCTGCAGCGCGAGAGGCCGACGACCGGATCATCGCCGGCAAAGCGGCGGCTGGAAAGAGTAGAATTCACTAGAGCGATTCCAGAGTTAACGAGTCCTTTTTCAGATGGTGCAGGGTGGCATTTCCTTCCACCCCACAGACGAAAAGACGTCTGCGGGGACCCCGATCGGAAAATGCCACTCAGAGGTTGCGGTTTCGAGGTGCGGTAACTCTGGAATCGCTAGCGCACGCAAGCATCGGATGGCCCCAGCGGGGTTCGTCCTTCCAATGAGGTGGTATGAGCCGGTTGTCTTTCAAGAATGTGACGATTGTCCTTCTGGCGGTTTTCTTCAGCGGAATTGCAGCTGAGGCCCAGAACCAGAGCACCGCCCAGAACGCCCCGCAAAATCAGAGCGCAGCCCAGAACCAGGACGACGTTCAGCACCCGAAGTTCAAAAGGCAGAAGAAGAGCAAGAAGCCCTACGACCTGAACGCGAATCCCCTCGCCGGCGTTCAATCCCGCCAGCCCGACAAGGAGCTCTACGACAAAGCCATGGTGGCCATGAAGAAGGGCCGCTATGACGTGGCCCGCCTCGACCTGCAAACCATGCTCAACACCTACCCCGAGTCGGAATACCGCATGCGCGCCAAGCTTTCAGTGGGCGATACCTGGTTCAAGGAAGGCGGCGAAGCGGCGCTAACCCAGGCCGAAGCCGAATATGAGGACTTCATCACCTTCTTTCCGAATGCTCCCGAGGCTGCCGAAGCCAAGATGAAGGTGGCCGACATTTACTACGAGCAGATGGAAAAGCCGGACCGCGACTTTACCAATGCCCAACAGTCCGAGCGGGAGTACCGGGAGATGATTAACATGTTCCCGGATTCGACCCTCATTCCGCGCGCCAAACAGCGCTTGCGCGACGTGCAGGAGGTTTTGGGCGAGCGCGAGTTCCAGATCGGCAGCTATTACCTGAGCCGCGAAGACTATATCGCGTCCATCGCGAGGCTTGAGACCGTTTCCGACTCTTATCCTCTCTACTCCAAGAGCGACCAGGTGCTGATTGGCATTGGCGACGCGTATGCCGGCGAGGCGCACAACATCGAGATGGCTCAAGGCCTTCGCGGCGACATCAAAGAGCGCATGCGCTCCGTTTATCAGGACAAGGCCGCAGCGGCGTACGCCAAGGTGATCACGCGCTATCCCATGGCGCCGCACGTTGAGGATGCGCGCGACCGCCTCGTGGCCATGAACCGGCCTGTTCCAGAGCCGACACCGACCGCGATTGCCGAGAGCGACGCCGAGGAACGCAGTCGCCAGCCGCTCCACTTTACTGACACGATGATCGGCATCATCAAGCGCGGCCCCACCGTAGTTGAGGCTGTCCATGTGGGCGAGCCCACACTCGACGATCCCACCCGCACACTCGCTCCCGACATTACCAACCAGAACAAGGCCGTCTTTATGGATGCCGTGAACGTTGGCAAGCCGCCCGCGCCCTCGCCAGCCGTGACCCCAACCGGCCCCAACGAACCGCCGCGCAGCGACCAGCCCTCCAACGCTCCGCTGCAAATGGAAGCGCCTGCCGGGGGCACCGGCGTTGGCGTTGAGGTGGTGAACGCGCCAACCGGCGCAGTTGGAGCGCCCGGCGCTACTGCCGATCCCAATGCTCTCGTCCCGGGAGTTGGACCCAACACGGCAGTCGTTCCCGCGCCTGAAAAACCAACCGTGGCGCCGATTCAGGTGAACGACATCAAGCCCGGCGAGAACCCGGCTCAGCCCGCCACACAGACCGCTTCCAACGGCAAAACGAAAAAGCCCAAGGCCGACTTGAGCGACGAATCCTCCAGCAAGAAGAAAAAGAAGAAGGGCCTGGCCAAGATCAACCCATTCTGAGTCAGTATCTTATACAGAGGGCCGCCTTCGGGCGGCTCTTTACTTTTGCTCGAACGAGCATTGGTATTACAATAAGTATTACTCTTAGTTCGAGGTCAAACATCTATGGCGGCGACGACTGTAACGAGCAAGGGGCAGGTTACGATTCCCAAGGTCGTGCGGGATGCGCTCGACATCAAGCCGGGGACAAAGGTCGTGATCGAATTTTCTGGCGGCGGAGAAGCCATTCTTCGCAAGGTGAGACCAATTGAACCGCGCCCTGACCGCTTCGATCGCGCCCTTGGTTCCGCGGAAATCAAGTGGCACGGTACTACTGACGAATATATGGCGATGATTCGCGGATACGACGAAGACGATCCCGGCTTGCGCTGACTCCCCCTAATGATTCTCGTCGATGCAAACATCATCCTCGACATCTGGGATCGCGATCCGAATTGGAGCGCATGGTCAAGCGAGCAGTTGCGGCAACTCTCGGCGGCGAACGACTTAGCCATTAATCTCATCATCTATTCCGAAGTTTCTGCACGGTTCTCCGCACAGTCCAGACTCGACCAGAAGGTGGCTGAGCTGGGACTACTCGTTCTCGATCTCCCGCGCGAAGCGGCCTTTGTCGCTGGCAAGGCATTCGTCGTTTATCGCCGTCGAGGGGGACCGAAGGGTAACGTCCTCGCCGACTTTTTCATCGGGGCCCACGCAGCTGTGCTCGGATGTGCTCTTTTGACAAGAGACACTCGCTGTTACGCCACTTATTTCCCGACTGTGACTCTTATCACGCCGTAGAGTTTTTTCGCTCCGCAATCTGCTAACCTTGAGGAGTAGTACCCTCGCGCAAAACCCTTTCATCATGAGGGGTTGGCGCACATTTCTGAGGGGCCTCCGACCGAGAAAATGCCTCACGACCTGCCCAAAGTCTACGACCCTACCGCCATTGAAGATCGCTGGGCCGCCTACTGGGTCAGCGAAAAACTCTTTGAGCAGCCGACGCCCGGCAATGGCGCCAACGCCGAGCAAAGCCAAAGCGCCGTCCACGATTCCGACGACCAGTCTTCCGGCGTCCAGCCGGCTTTCGTCGTTCTGCTGCCTCCGCCCAATGTCACCGGCTACCTGCACATGGGCCACATGCTGGAGCACACCGAGATCGACATCCTTGTTCGCTGGCGGCGCATGTGCGGTGAACGGGCGCTGTGGGTGCCGGGAACCGATCACGCAGGCATCGCGACGCAAATGCTGGTTGAGCGGCAACTGGTCGCTGAAGGCATATCGCGCCAGAAGCTCGGCCGAGAAGCTTTTATCGAGCGCACCTGGGAGTGGAAACGCCACTACGGCGGAGCAATCCTCGAGCAGATGAAGCGTCTCGGCGTCTCCGTCGACTGGAGCCGCGAGTACTTCACCATGGACGAGCGTCTGTCGGTTGCTGTGCGCGAGGCCTTCGTCCGCCTCTACCATCAAGGGCTCATCTACCGCGGCGCGTACATCGTTAACTGGTGCCCCGGTTGCCAAACGGCCGTAAGCGACCTTGAAGTTGTCCATCAGGAACAAAAAGGACATCTCTGGGAGATCAAGTATCCGGTTGTCGGTGCTGACGGCAAGGACTCCGACGAATTTTTGACCGTTGCGACCACGCGCCCTGAAACCATGCTCGGCGATACTGCCGTCGCCATTCATCCCGAGGACGAGCGCTATCTGCACCTTCACGGCAAAAAGCTGCGCCTGCCGTTGATGAATCGCGAAATCCCTATCGTGCTCGACGAGTGGGTGAGCCGCGAGTTCGGCACGGGCGCCGTCAAGGTGACGCCCGCGCACGATCCCAACGACTTTGCTCTCGGCGAACGCCATCACCTTCCCGCCATCAACGTGATGGACGACCAGGCCCGCATCAACGCGGAAGGCGGCGCTTACGCCGGGCTTGACCGCTACGTCGCGCGCAAGCACATCGTTCGCGATCTCGAAGAGCAAGGGCTTTTAGCTGGAGTGAAGGACCATGTGAACAACGTGGGCCACTGCGACCGCTGCAAGAGCGTCATCGAGCCGCGCCTCTCCACGCAGTGGTTCATCGCCGTCAATAAGCAGCCCAATACCGGCGGCGCATCCATGGCGGAGCTCGGCATCGCTGCCGTGAGGCCCGATGCGAACGGCAACAAGGCCATCCGAATCACGCCGGAGAACCACGAGAAAATCTACCTCGACTGGATGACGAACCTCCACGACTGGTGCATCTCGCGCCAGCTCTGGTGGGGCCATC
>PLCO01000004.1 GCA_003134815.1 Acidobacteriaceae bacterium
GCATTGCTCGACGAGCTCGCCAAGGTGCATTTTCTCGATGGCAAGCTGTTGTGGCTCGGCCAGGAAGGCGGATTGCTGGAAAGCACGCTCCATGCGCTCTATCGCGCCTGTCTCTTCACGATGTTTCCCAGCACCTATGAAGGTTGGGGGTTACCGGTTTCCGAAAGCTTGGCGCATGGCAAGCTCTGCATAGCCTCCAACGCAAGTTCCATTCCCGAAGTTGGCGGGGACCTGGCCGATTATCACGGGCCTGAAGATTTGGACAAATGTCTGGAGCTTGTGGAGCGGGCGATCTTCGATCCTGACTATCGCGCGGCAAAAGAGGTGCGCATTCGGCGAGAATCCAGAATGCCCAGTTGGGCGGCGTGCTCGCAGAGCATCCTTGAGGCATGCAGGACGACTTCTGAATCAGGAACGATGTAAAGTTAAAGCAGCTTCTCATATTCGTGAGGATCGTATTCGAGGGGGAGAATTCGTTGCGCGACTCCATAAAATGGCACAGTCCTCCCGCGCAAGTCAGGTGCCCCAATTTGGATTCTCAATCTCTCAAGGAGAGCGGAGAGGCTAAAGCCTCCCAGCGAGTGGGGTGCGCCGTGACCGCGACGGCCCGCTGTGCGAATGCTCTGGCCAAACTATCGAAAGGGCGCGATACGACCGTTTCCACGCTATGGCAGGCCGCACGGCGGCTGCGTGTGATCGGCAGCAGAGTGTCGCCGCGCATACGCCGGGCGGCACTTGGGGCCGCCAAGGTGGCCTGGTGGTCGGTAACATTCAAGCTGCCGAGGAAGTTGAGAGAACGGCGATTACTCACCAAAACTTTCGATGCTGAATGGTACCTCAGAACCTATGCGGACGTGGCCGCCGCTGGGCTTGATCCTCTGTCTCATTATCTGTCTAGCGGAGCGGCCGAAGGACGCGATCCTGCGCCAGGTTTCAGCACGGTGGGTTACCTCAACCGCAATGCTGATGTGGCTGCGGTGGGAGCCAATCCCCTATTGCACTATGTGCAAATCGGAAGGGCCGAGGGGCGCAAGATCACGCCCATAGGATCGCCGGAGAACAACTACAAAGACTGGATCTGCCGACACGATACTCTCACCGAGGCGGATCTCACGGATATGCGACGGCGTGGCGCGGAGCTCCCCCACCGCCCGAAGATCTCCATCCTTATGCCGACGTATAACACGCCCGAGGTTCTGCTGAGAGAGGCGATCGACAGCGTCATCGCGCAGACCTATGAAAACTGGGAGTTGTGTGTCGCCGATGATGCGTCAACAGCGCCAGGCGTCGCAGAACTTATTCGCTCTTACGAGCGCGCTGATCCGCGCATCAAGGCGACTTATCGCCAGACGAACGGTCAAAGCACCCTCGCCACCAACTCAGCGCTTGAGCTCGCGACCGGCGAGTGGGTCACGACGCTCGATCATGACGACCTATTGTCACCCCACGCTTTGTTCCATGTCATTGCAACGCTCAATTCGCATCCCGCTACGCAGCTGATCTATTCAGACGAGGATAAGATCGATGCAAGCGGCGACCGCTACGATGCACATTTTAAGCCTGACTTCTCGCTAGAGCTTTTCCGTTCGCAGAACTACCTGAACCATCTGACGGTGCATCGCATGGCCAACGTCCGGGCCTTAGGCGGATGGCGAACCGGGTTCGACGGCAGCCACGACTATGACCTCAACCTCCGACTCATAGAGCGCATCGATCCTTCAACGATCTGCCATGTTCCTCAAGTGCTCTATCATCAGCGCGCCCCTTCGAGCCCGAGCGCATTCTCCAGAAATGCCGCCTTCCGCGCGATCCAGGACCATGTGAAGCGGTTGAGGTTGCCGGCCGTGGTCGAGGAGATAGCCGGGTTACCCATCCACCGGCTGCGCTTTAACCTGCCCGACCCTGCCCCCCTTGTGTCGATCATCATACCGACCCGAGATCGCGTGGACCTGTTGCGGATGTCAGTCGGAAGCATCCTTGAAAAGACGACCTACGAGCCCTTCGAGATCTTGATCGTCGACAACGGATCGTTGGAGAAAACGACGAAAAACTTCCTGGTTGAGCTAGAGAGAGAACCGCGCATCCGCGTCCTGCACTACCCCTATCCCTTCAACTATTCGGCCATCAACAACTTCGCCGCGCGAACCGCAGTGGGCGAGATCCTGGCGCTGGTTAACAATGATGTTGAGGTAATCTCGCGGGACTGGCTCACCGAGATGGTTACGTGGGCTGCGCAGGATGATGTCGGCTGTGTGGGTGCCAAGCTCTACTATTCGAACAACACGATCCAGCACGCCGGGGTAATCCTGGGGCTTGGAGAATTGGCGGGGCACTCGCACAAGCATTACCCTCGTGACCACCCAGGCTATTTCTATCGCCTAAAATCCCCTCAGACACTCTCCGCCGTTACCGGCGCCTGTTTGGTCGTGCGAAAACAGCTCTATCTTAACGTGGGCGGCATGGACGAGGACTCCCTCCGCATAGCCCTCAACGACGTGGATTTTTGCCTCAAAGTCCGCGAGGCGGGTTACCGAAATGTGTGGACGCCCTTTGCCGAACTCTATCATCATGAGAGCGTCTCGCGTGGCCGCGAGAACACGCTGGAAAAGCGCGAGCGCGCTTTTAAGGAAGTACAGTTCATGAGGCAAAAATGGGGAACGTTGCTCGATAGAGATCCCTTCTATTCTCCCCATTTGACGACAGCCCGCCAGGATTTTTCGATTAGGGAATGCGAGCCCGAGTAAGTTTCGAGACATCCATCTGATGCCGTGGGAAGCGGCAAGCCGATCACCGCCTGAGCAGGGTCAAGGCGCATGACGAAGGCCATTGGCGTTCGATGACAGTATTGCATCGGTCACCCTCCCCCGCTGAGCCGTCCAGAAACGTCGCCGTTGCGGCATTTGCGGAAGCGGCTCGCGAGGCCGTTAGTCAGGATCTCCGCAAGATCCTCAGCTGGAGC
>PLCO01000053.1 GCA_003134815.1 Acidobacteriaceae bacterium
GGCCACGTCAAGGGCGCGTTCACTTCCGCAGTCGCGTCAAAGAAAGGTCTTTTCGAGGTTGCCAACGGCGGCACGCTCTTTCTGGACGAGATCGCCACCATGGGACTCGACACGCAGTCCAAGATTCTGCGCGTGCTGCAGGACAAGCGCTTCATGCACCTCGGCGGTATTCAGGAGCTTCAGGTGGATGTGCGCATTCTGGCCGCGACCAACGTCGATCTCCGCCAGGCCGTGCGCGACGGCCGCTTCCGCGAGGATCTCTTTTACCGCCTGAACGTGATCACCGTTGATCTGCCGCCACTGCGCTCACGCCGTGAGGATATTCCGCTGCTGGTCCAGCACTTTCTCGAGTTCTATGCCAACGAGAATAATTTCGGCTCGCGCAAACTCTCCACTGATGCGATGCGCGCGCTCATCGATTACGACTGGCCGGGTAACGTCCGCGAGCTTGAGAACGCCATCGAGCGCGGCGTCGTGCTTTCATCGGGCCCGATGATCGGCGCCGAGCTGCTGCCCGGCCAAATTACCGGCCGCAGCTTTCAGGACGCGCTCCTTGAGCACAATCCGAATTCTTCGCTCTTTGACATTCTTGAAGTCATCGAGCGCCGCATCATCATCGAAAAGCTCGAGCGCTGCAATTGGAACCAGACCGAAGCTGCCGAGCAGTTCCGCATTCCGCTCTCCACGCTGAACCAGAAGATCAAGCGCCTCAACATTGAGATCCGCAAGCGGGGCAGAGAATAAAAAGCAGGGAACAGGGAATAGGGAACAGGGAATAGAAAACCTTGCTTGGCTATCAGTCGGCGATCTGCCGACAACTGGCAACTGACCACCGACCGCCATGAACCGCCCTCTGATTACTGAGAACTGCGAACTGAGAACTGTGAACTGTGAACTGCTCATGTCCTACTTCCTCTTCAAATCCGAGCCCGGCGTCTACTCCTTTGACGATCTAGTGCGCGACGGCGAAACTGATTGGGACGGAGTGACGAATCCGACCGCCGTAAAGAACCTGCGCGAGATGAAGCCGGGAACGAAGTGGATCTTCTATCACACCGGCGACGAACGCACCGCTGTGGGAACGGGCACAGTCCTCAGCGTCGATGCGGCCGATCCCAAGGTCCCGATCGTTCGCGTGAAGGCAGGCAAACGCCTCAAGAATCCGAAGACCCTTGTACAAATCAAAGCGGAAAAGCTCTTCTCCCGCTCACCGCTTGTCCTTATTGGCCGGCTCTCGGTCGTGCCGCTTACCAAAGAGCAGTGGGATTGGTTTGCAAAGTAAGGAAACAATGTAGTAGGATTTCCTTGTTTCCTTGTTTCCTTGTTTCTCTAATTCCTTTCGCCAAAGAGGATCCGTCATGCTGGCCAAACTGACCGTTAAGAACCAACTCACCCTGCCCAAAGCGGTGGCAAAGAACTTCAAAGGAGTCGAGTATTTCGACGTGAGCACCGACGGAAGTTCCATCACTCTGCGCCCACTGCAACGCAGCCGCGCCGACGAGGTGCGGGAATATCTCGCCCAACTAGGGATCACCGAGCAGGATGTGAAAGACGCCATTGCCTGGGCGCGCTCGACCGAATGACCGGACAGCCAGTCCTCCGCGTCGTCTTCGACACGAACACCGTCATTTCAGCCCTTGTTTTTTCCGCCAGTCGCCTAGCGTGGCTGCGACGGCACTGGCGGAGTGGTGCCTGCGTTCCGCTTGTCTGCCGCGCAACCGTCACGGAACTGATAGGAATTCTGGAGTATTCAAAATTTCGACTTTCCGCCGAGCGGCGATTGGAGTTGCAGGGAGACTACCTTCCCTACTGCGAGAGCATCAGTTGCGTCGAGCAATGTCCGGTTTCATGCCGCGATGCCAAGGATCAGCCCTTTCTCGATCTCGCCCACTGCGGCAAAGCCGATTTGCTAGTGAGCGGCGACGATGATCTGCTCTCGTTGGCGGGCCAAACCAGCTTTGTCATCGAGTCGCCAGAATTTTACCGCCGCAGAGTTGCGGGCGCGGGGTTGCAGCTTTGACTCAGCAAGGTTAAAAATGTCGCGGTATTCGCTAAACGCAGCTTCGATCGCCTTGCTTTCGACTCGTTGAATATTCCTCAGTGAATCTCGGCTCATTCGGAACTATTTCTTAGCCACAGGTCCGAGCGGCCACACGGTTTTCCCATAGACCTCATTCAGCACCTGCGCCAGGCCCGTGTATACGGCCGACGCACCGCAAAAAAGGCCCACCCATCCGGCCGCGTTGCCGATTTCAGCGCTGCCTGTAGCGTCTCCGGCGGCCAGCATGAAGAACAACACTGTCAGCGATCCGAAGACCACCTGCAGCGCGCGATTGAGCCTGAGCGTGGCGAAGAATAAAACGAGCGTGAAGACGCCCCACATGACGAGGTAGGCCGGGACGCTCAATCCCGAAGGCCCAGCGACACCCAGACCTGCTTTGGGCAAGGTAATGAGGACCACCAGCGAAAGCCAGAACATGCCGTAACTGGTGAACGCCGTGGCAGCGAAGGTGTTGCCCTTCTTCCATTCCATCATGCCGGCGATCACCTGAGCGATGCCGCCGTAAAAGATTCCCATCGAGAGAATCATCGAATCCAGCGCAATGAATCCTGCGTTGTGCAGATTGAGCAGGATGGTGGTCATTCCGAAGCCGATCAGTCCGAGAGGCGCGGGATTGCCCGTTTTGTCGGGGACAATTGTGTCAGACATGGTCTTTCTCCTTAAGAAGGGGAGGGAAGTGATGGGGACGAAACTTGACTCAGGAATGCTGCGCGCATTCAAGAGTGTCCCGTTGAACCGGAAGGAATTCTAGCACGGGCTTCGTGGAGCGCGCATTCATTCTCTATTCAACTTTTTTCAATTTCTCCGGCGAGCCAGGCTTTGGTATTCAGAAGCTGCCGCTGATCGAGCGCCCACACCTTGCCCGTCATCTCGTCGGGCGCGCGGCCTTCGCGCGCGGACTTCTCAAACTCGCTGGCCACAGCCTGCATTTTCGCGTCGAGATCGTCGACGAAGTTCAGCACCAGCGCCTCGGGAATCATGGGCAGCTTGGGCGAGCCGAACTCCAGCTTGCCGTGATGCGACAAAATCATGTGCAGCACCAGCGTGCGAAGGCGATCGGGGAAACCGGGCAGCCCGGCGATTGTCTTCTCCACCAATTCGACGCCCATCTGGATGTGCCCCAGGAGCACGCCTTCCACTGTGTAGTCGAATCCTGTCTCCCAACTGAGCTCGCGAATCTTGCCGATGTCGTGCAGGATCACTCCCGTAACCAGCAGATCGCGATTGAGCATTGCGTAGTGCGCGGCCACGCGATCGGCGAGACCCAGCAAACTCACTACGTGCTCCAGCAGCCCGCCCAGCCACGCATGATGCAGTCCTCGCGCAGCCGGCGCCTCGCGAAACGCCTGTGCGATCGGTGCGTCGGTGAGCAAAGCGGTGAGCAGCCGCTTGAGATCCGGATTAGCTATGCTCGCGACGCTTGCCTCAAGAATCGCCCACAGCTCGCCCACGTCGCGTGTGGTCGCGGGCAGCATATCCATCTTGTCGGCTTCGCCGTCGAGCGCCTTGCGAAGCTGATCCACCTTCACCTGCGCGCGGTCATCGTATCGCGACACGCTGCCGCGCACTTTCACGATGTCGCCACGGTCGAATTCCCTGGCGATACGCGGGTCGCCCAACTCCCACACGCGCCCTTCAATCGGCCCCGTCTTGTCGCCGAGCGTCAGGCTCAGATACGGCTTGTTTTGCTTGGTGGTCCGCTGCTGTTTTGCCAGCACCAGGAAGAAGCTGTCGAAAGGCTTGCCCTCATCGAAGCCCATCAGATCCGCAATATAGATGTCTTTCATTCTGCCGAGAAGATTAACGCAATTCTCCCGCAAAGCCAAAGGCGCCGCTTGGAATCGAATGATATTGCTGATATTGCGACGCCCCAGAGACACGGCGAGCCCGGGAATTTGCTCCCAGGCCCGGTCGTCTGGACTGCTTGAATCGATACGCTTGAATCTACACGCGCTACTGCTGTGTGGGCGGCTGCGGTTGCGGCTGGTCAGGATGGTCAGAAGGAGCAGGCGCTCCGGGAACGGGAGGAATCGGCGTTGGCTGCTGCACGGGCTTGGGCTGCGACTCTTCCGGACTCTTCTTTTTATTCGCGAGCCTGGTTTTGTCGGTTATGGCTGTCGCCGTTTTCTTCTTCTTTTTTCCCGACGTATCTCCTGACAATCCCAAGGGAGATGACTGCGTTTGCTGGTCGGCTACCTCTCCAGCGTCAGGCGGCAAGGGTCCTGTGGAACCGGCTTGCCCGGGGGCGGTTTTTGTCTTCGTTGTTTTTGCCTGCCGTGCGCGCGCGCTAAAGCGCGTCTTTACGGTTGGCGCGGTCGGCTCCAGCGGATTTGCCGGCTGGTCGGCATTCGAAGCAGTCTCTGGATTCGATGGGGGCAGCGCGCCCGCATCTTCGGTGGCGGAGTTGGTTTTCGCCGGAGGCAACGTCTCGCGCGGCGCCTGGCCGTAGCGGATTTTTTCTTTCTTGCCGGGCTTCTCGGTGGCTGCCTCTTCTTTTTTGTTTTTCTTGTTCTTTTTCGTCGTCGCAGCTGCCGGCGTTGCCGGCGGTGCGCTGGGCGTGCCGGCTTGGGCCTCGGCGGGAGCCCCTGCTGGCGGCGTAGCCGTACCTGACTTATCGCGGAAGGTGCGCGTGCTTTCGCGGAAGCGCGTCCTTTCCACTTTGGCTTTTTTCTTGGGCGCCGGCGGCACGTACGCGCTAAAGCTGATGCTCGAATGGGTCTCAGCGGGTGTTGCGCCGTCATCCGCGTATCCCGGCTTGATCTGGATAAAGGCCTGATCCCGCATCTGGCTCAGATAATCGCGAATGGCCGGGTCCATCAGGCTCATGTAGTAAGCCTGTTCCACGTCCTCTTGCGCGTCCTTGTAGGGCCGCGGTCCGCCGGGCGTATGCTGCACGACCTTGAGGATGATGTAGCCCTGCCGGGTGAGGATTGGATCGGTGTACTGGCCCGACGCCAAATTGAATGTCTTTTCCTCAAGAACCTTTGACAACTGGCCGCGCTTGTACTGGCCCAGATCGCCGCCGGACGCGGCAGTGGAGCCGTCGCTGAAGCTCCTCGCCAACTGCGCAAAATCTCCGCCCGCGTGCAGTCGCGCCTCAAGGTCGTCGGCCTTCGCTTTGGCAGCCGCGGCCTTGGCTGGATCGTCGGATCCGTCGGCCCCAGTCGAAATAAGAATCTCGCTCAGGCGCTCACTTTCCGGCTGCGCGTAATCCTGTTTGTGCTGTTCGTAATACCGCTCCACCTCGCCGGGCGTTATCTGGATATGTTCGCCGACCTCCTGCCGCATCACTTCCTGAGTGACGATCCGATTGCGGATGTTGGCCTTGAAGTCCTCGAAGGACACACCCTGTTCTTTAGCGGCCTTTTCCAGATCTTCAATCGTATCCAGGTTGTATTGCTTGCGAATCTCGTCAAGTTTCTTGACCAGTTCCGTCTCGCCGGTGATGTCGAGTTCCTTGGCCTTGGAGAGCCATAGTTGCTGGTCGATCAGGTTTCGCAGCAGGTCTTTGCGTTCCGCCGCCATCTCCTGCATAGACAGGCCGTGCTGGTGTCCCTCCTGGTCGAGTTCGGTTTCCGCGCGGTCGTAGTCTGACTTGGTAATGATCTGGTCATTGACGCGGGCGATAATGTCTTCGACCACCGACCCGCCATAGGGGCTTTCGGGCTCGCTCGCCTGCCCGAGTGCAAAGCTGGGACACGCCAACAACGCCGCGCCAAATGCGAAGGCTGCAAATCCGCGAAAAAGTCTCAAAATCATAGAATCGACGTCCGGCCGAGTGCCTGGCGCCCGCTTTCCTGGTGCCTGATGCATAGACGCAATTGTAAATGCCGGGAGAGCCAAAAAGGAAAGCGGAGGCGGGGCCGTAGGGTGTATCGACATATGCGGGCGCGCAGCGACGGGAAAAGTGACTTCAGGCGACCCCACTCCACGGTAACCGGCTATCGGCCCGGCTACAGGCACGTCAAATAAGGCGGTGCTATACTTTAGCCGAAGACAGCTTCGCGGCCTTAGTGCGAGCGGGTCTTCCATCAGTCTGGCCTTGCCAGTAATGGGCAAGGTCAATTTGTATCGAGCGGAAAACCAGCATTGGCCGGGTTCGCTCTCAGGCGATGGAAAGTCGACCCACTTGTGCCTGCCGCGCATGTTGTCTGGAGGTTCGGTTTACTCATGACTCTTCGTGCCCGCCGCGCGCTGTTCGCCGTGGTTGTTTTTTTTACCGTCTGTGCCGTGGCCGGCACCGTGCTGGAGCGCCGCGTCGGCGCACAATCCTCGCAGGATGAGAGCCAACTGCGCGACAGCTTCAAGGCATTCACCGATGTTTACGCGATCGTCGAGCAGAATTATGCCGAGCCGATCACATCGGACAAAGCCGACGACCTGATCTACGACGGCGCTATTCCGGGCATGTTGCAGGTGCTGGATCCGCACTCGCACTTCTACGATCCAAAGTCTTATGCCCGTTTGCGCGAGGATCAGCGCGGCCACTACTACGGCGTCGGCATGGTGATCCAGCAGCAGAACGACAACAACGGCAAGAGCAGCGTATATGTCGTTACTCCCTACGAGGGCACGCCTTCGTTTCGCGCCGGCATTCATCCCGGTGACGAGGTGGTCGCCGTTGATGGCAAGTCGGCCGATGGCTGGACCTCTGACCAAGTGGCCAAAGCGCTAAAGGGGCCCAAGGGGACGCACGTCCAGGTCACGATGGTTCGTTACGGCCAGGTCAAGCCGCTGGTCTTCGACCTCGTGCGCGACGAAATTCCGCACCCCTCCGTCGATCTGAAATTCGAAATTCGTCCCGGCATCGGCTACATTCACCTGTCGCAATTCCAGGAGACGACCGGTCAGGAGATGGACGACGCCATCGACAGCTTCGGCGACCTCAAGGGGCTGGTCCTCGATCTGCGCGAGAATCCGGGAGGCCTGTTAAGCCAGGCCGTCGATGTCTGCGACCACCTGCTCGCCAAGGGCCAGACCATCGTCTCCCAGCGTGGCCGCGCCTACTCCGACCAGAACTACGTGGCGACGCACGGCAATGACGGCAAAACCTTCCCGATCATCGTGCTGGTCAACCGCGACACAGCTTCGGCGGCCGAGATTGTTTCCGGCGCGCTGCAGGATCACGATCGCGCCCTGATCGTGGGCGAAACCACCTTTGGCAAGGGCCTGGTACAGACCGTCTATAACCTCAGTGAGGACTCCGGTCTCGCGTTAACTACTTATCACTACTACACGCCGTCGGGCCGTCTCATCCAGCGCGATTATGCAGGAGTTTCGCTCTACGACTACTACAACCACGCCGGCGGTGGGCCCACTTCTTCCGACACCTCCAACCGCGAGGTCAAGCTGACTGATTCGGGCCGCACCGTCTACGGCGGCGGCGGCATTACGCCCGACGAAAAAATCGAGCCGCAGACCACCAATCGGTTCCAGGACGAACTGGTCTACAAAGACGTCTTCTTCCACTTCGCGCCTGTTTACGTGGCCACTCACACCGTCGACAAAAACTTCCAGGTGGACGACGCCGTGCTCGGCGAATTCAAAAAATTCCTCACCAGCAAGGACGTTGACTGGACTGACGCTGACATCAACGGCGACTCCGATTGGATCAAGGCGCAGATTAAGAAGGACGTCTTCACCATTCAATTCGGCCAGCTCACCGGGCTGCGCGCTATTGCCGATTGGGACCCAATGGTGCAGAAGGCGCTGACCTACATGCCCGAGGCGCAGGCGCTTGAAAATAACGCGCACAAGGTTTTGGCGGAAAAGGCGCAGGCCCGCACGGAGCCGAATCCGGGCGCACCTTCCCATCCCTGAGCAGCGCCGCACACCAATTCAAGCAAGACAAAAGGCCATCCCGCCGAGGCAGGATGGCCTTACTGTTGTTGAGGCGCCTGAGCGCGATAAGCGCTGGTCTGGCGCGTTGCAAGCCGACACTCTTCCTGAGGCGGCCGTTCAGCCGCGGCGCGAATCGGGCACTTCTGCCATTCTCTACCTTGGCGGAGGCGGCGGTGAGAAGATCTCGCGCTTGCGTCCTGGTTCTGGTTTCGGCTTCGGCTTGGGAGCCTTCTTGACTTCTTTCTTGCCTCTGTCTTTGTTTCCCATGCAAGCAAGCATGACACAGAAGCCTCAGCCTGAAAAGGGCCAAACCACTCGGCAACGCAAGTTATTCTGAAACAATCATGATCAGTTCAGCCAGGCCGCTGCGCCGCGTCGCCGTTTTCTGTGGGTCGGCCCTCGGGAATAATCCGGCTTTCCGTGCAGAAGCGACAGCTCTCGGCGCCGCAATTGCCAAAGCCGGTCTCGGCCTGGTCTATGGCGGAGCGTGTCGTGGCCTGATGGGAGCAGTGGCTGACGCGGCGCTCGCCGCGGGCGGAGAGGTGATCGGCGTGCTGCCCGAAGCGCTGAGCGGCCGCGAGATCGGGCACACCGGCCTGACCACGCTCGAATTCGTTTCGACCATGCACGAGCGAAAGGCTCGTATTCATGAGCTGTCGGATGCAATCCTGGCGCTGCCCGGCGGCTATGGCACGCTCGATGAATTAATGGAGGCGATCACCTGGGCGCAGATCGGCATTCATGCGAAGCCGTGCATCCTGATCAACACATTGAGTTATTGGAACGGCATGCTGGCCTTCCTCGACACTGCCGTCGCCGCCGGCTTCATTGATGCGAAGAATCGCGCGCTGGTTCGGGTAGCTGCCGACGCCGCTGAGGCGCTCGAAATGGCGTTTAACAGGGCTTAATCCGCGCAGTGCCGGTTCGGCAGTATTATGCCTTTATGTCGACCAAGCTCCGTTTCGGCGTTCTCAGCACCGCCAACATCGGCCTGAAAAAAGTGATCCCTGCCATGCAGCAGGGCGAACTGACGACCGTTACCGCCATCGCCTCGCGCGACTTGAACAAAGCCCAGGAGGCGGCCACGAAACTTGGCATTGCCACTGCCTACGGCTCCTACGAAGAGCTGCTCGCAGACCCCAATATCGATGCCATCTACAATCCGCTGCCCAATCAGCTCCACGTTCCGTGGACAACGAAGGCCGCGGAGGCCGGCAAGCATGTGCTCTGCGAAAAGCCGATCAGCATGACCGTGGCTGAGGCAAAAACGCTGCTGGATGTTCGCGCCCGCACCGGTGTCAAGATTTGTGAAGCCTTCATGATCCGCAGTGCGCCGCAATGGCTGCGCGTGCGCCAACTCCTCGACGAGGGCCGCATTGGCGAGCTGCGCGCCGTCGCCGGCGTCTACAGCTACTTCAACATCAATTCCGCCAACATCCGCAACCAGGTTGAGACGGGCGGCGGCGGACTCTACGACATCGGCTGCTATCTCGTGCAATCTTCGCGCTACGCATTCGGGCGGCAGCCCCAGCGTGTAGTCGGGCTCGTCGATCGCGATGCGCAGACGGGCCGCAATGAGCTGGCGGGTCGCGATACGCAGGCGGGTATCGACCGGCTGACTTCGGCGATTCTTGATTTCGGTATTGGCCACGCGGTCTTCACATGCAGTACGCAGCAGATCCCCTGCCAGAAGATCCAGTTTCTCGGCTCGCGCGGCCGCATCGAGCTTGAGATTCCCTTCAACGCTCCCATCGACCGGCCCACGCGACTGTTCATCGATTCGACGGGCGACCTGACTTTCAGCGGAATCACGATGGAAGCTTTCCCAACTTCAGATCAGTACGCGCTGCAAGGGGACGCCTTCGCCAGAGCTGTTCGTGACAACACAGACGTGCCGGTCCCGCTCGAGGACTCGATCGGCAACATGGCTGTGATTGAAGCCATCTTCCGCTCAGGAAAATCAGGCCAATGGGAGCAGCCGGAGCAATAGGTGCATTGGTTCGCTGATAGCGTTCTGGTCGCGCCAACTACGCGGCCGCGCTCTCGCGCAGGTCACGGCTCAGCGCCTCTATGCGTTTGGGATCGCTGTCCCATGCAAACATGAAGCGCGCCGCGCCGCCAATGAAGGTGTAGAAGCTCCATCCGCGCGCGCGAAGATTGTCGAGCACTTTCTCCGGCGCCTCAATGAATACTGCATTGGCTTCGACCGGCTGCGCGAGACGCACGCTCGGAATACCCGCAACCTGCGACGCAAATTGCCGTGCACAGCTGTTCGCGTGTTCGGCGTTGCGCAGCCACGCGCCGTTTTCCAGCATGCCCACCCATGGCGCCGAAAGAAACCGCATCTTGGCCGCAAGTTGTCCCGCCTGCTTGCAGCGGTAGTCAAAATCTGTCGCCGATGCGCGATCGAAGAACAGGACAGCTTCGCCCATCGCCATGCCGTTCTTGGCTCCGCCAAAGCACAGCACATCCACGCCGCTCTTCCAGCTCATCTCCGCCGGCGAACAGCCCAGGCTCGCGCAGGCGTTGGCAAAGCGCGCGCCGTCCATATGCAGCGAAAGTCCGCGCGACCGGCATTCCTCCGAAATCGCGCGCAACTCGGCGAGCGTGTAAACGCGGCCGGTCTCAGTGGACTGCGTAAGAGTGACCGCGCGCGGCTTGGGATAGTGAATATCGCTGCGCTTGGTCGCCAGCTCGCGAATCGCCTCCGGCGTGAGCTTTCCTTCCGGGCTTGCCGCCACAAGCAGTTTGGAGCCGTTCGAGAAGAACTCCGGCGCGCCGCACTCGTCGGTCTCAACATGCGCCTGGTCCGAGCAAATCACGCTGTGAAAGGACTGGCAGAGCGACGCCAGCGCCAGCGAGTTGGCTGCGGTGCCATTGAAGACAAAATAGACGTCGCACTCCGTCTCAAACAATGTGCGGAACGTATCAGCCGCACGGGCTGTCCACGGATCGTCGCCGTAAGACGTAACGTGCCCGCGGTTCGCGGCATCCATTGCCTGCCACGCCTCAGGACAAATTCCCGCGTAGTTGTCGCTGGCAAACTGCTGCAGTTCGTTAATTTCAATTTCCGCCATGGCGCGGTCCTCGCTTATTCGGGACGGAAAGCTCCCCGAACACACTCTTAGATTAACGGTTCCCTTTCAGCTAGTGGGCCGCGATCAAGCTTGACGTTTGAAGTCGCTGTAGCGGCAGTACGCCGAACCTCGCTCAGAATGACGGTATCTTTCCATTGCTCATTCCTGAGGATGCTGCACGAGGGTCGCTGCGCGTCGTTCCGGTTCGGAAGCGACGATGGCCCGATGGACTGCCTGGACCGCGATGGGAATAGCCGCCGTGACCGGCTCGGTCAACTGCTCTTGCAGTTCGAAAGATTTGCCGCCTATCGTTATCGATACAGCGCGTGCGGGGATGCGCCCGTAAAGATCCTGCGTGAGCTTGAGCAGCGAAGCGGGATCGAGATGGTGGGTAAAGATGCGAGGCAGGGATTGGGCCGGGCTCAGGCTATGAGTGGACACGACGCCGGGTTGAGCGATTGCAGAGCAGTCGAGGAAGATCGCAGTGTTCGATCTGCTCAACGGCTCAGCGTGTTCGGGCAGTAATTGCTGGGTCAGGATGACTTCAACCGCTGATTCAGCCGGTTCGTTTTGGAACTCGTCTTGCAGCGCTGAGCCAATGCGCCAGCCCACGCCGTCATCGCCGCGCAGCGTATTGCCGCAGGCCAACACCAGTACCGGTTTCATCCCTTGCGCCCTCAGCCTCTGCGAAGTTCATCCAGCTTTGTGCCATCCGGGGCCAGCAGCTTGATCGATAGCGGCATCTGCCCGTAGGCGTGCGTCGAGCAGCTCAGGCAAGGGTCGAAGGTGCGAATCACGGCTTCCACCCGATTCAGCATTCCATCTTCAAGCTTGTCACCTTTCACATAGCGCTGTGCGGTCTGCAGCACGCCCCTGTTCATGGCGTTATTGTTCTGGCCGGTAGCGATGATCAGGTTTGCCCAAACCATCTGGCCGTTTTCGTCGACTTTGTAATGGTGCATGAGCGTTCCGCGCGGCGCCTCGGCAACGCCGGAGCCTTCGAGCCGATTCACACCCGCAGTCGCGCGCACATGCTTGTCGAGGATTGTGGGATCGCCGAAGATCCGCTCGATCATCTCGATCCCATGCAAAATGTCGATCAATCGCGCGTGGTGGTAGTAGAACGAACCCAGCACAGGCCCATTGGCCTTTTGCTTAAATTCTTTGAGTTCGACGTCGGCCAGCGGCGTTCCGGCATGGCTTACGATATTCAGCCGGGCCAGTGGACCTACGCGATAGGAGCCTTCGGGATAACCCAATGGCTTGTAATAGGGGAATTTCATATATGAGAACGGCTCAACTGCTTCACCGAAATGCTTTTCAAACTGCGCAGCCCGCAGCTTGTCGAGCAGGATTTTGCCTTTCGCATCGATCAACCGCAACTTGCCGTCAGTGAACTCCAGGCCACCGTCATCGGCCACCATGCCCAGAAATGCGCCGGGGAAGTTGGCGAAACTTTCCGCCTCGTCCCGGAAACGGTCGGCAATCCGCTTATACCAATCGAGCGCGAGCTTGATGTTGGCATAGGCTTCTGGAATCAGACCCAGAATCTCGTCGCGCTTGGCCGGATCGAGCGGCTCCGTTACTCCGCCCGGCACCACCCATCCCGGATGAATGCGCTTGCGGCCCAGCAGCTCAATCATGTGCTGGCCGAAGCGCCGCAGGCCGATCCCCGCACGTCCGAGCTCGGGATTTGCACTGGCCACGCCGAAGATATTGCGCTGCGCAGGATCGGCATCCATGCCCAGCAGCAGATCGGGCGATGCAAGATAGAAAAAACTCAACGCGTGCGACTGAATGGTCTGCGCCAGGTTCAGCGCGCGCCGCAGTTTGGCAGCGGTGGGCGGAATCTCGATCGACATAATCGCTTCGCACGCCTTGGCCGAAGCAATCAGGTGGCTCACGGGGCAGATGCCGCAGATGCGCGCCATCAGGCTGGGCATTTCATAGTAAGGCCGACCCTCGCAAAATTTCTCAAAGCCGCGAACCTGAGTCACGCTGAAATAAGCTTCTGTAACTTCACCCTGGTCGTTAGTTTTGAGCGTGATCTTGCCGTGGCCTTCAAGGCGAGTTACCGGGTCGATGGTGATGGTCTGCGACATGGCGTTCAATCTCCTTTTGGGCCGGATCGGGCCTTATGCGCCGAAGCGGGCCCTATGCGCCGAAGCGGGTCAGACTTGCCACGTCCGGAGTGCGTCCGGCCAATAGGTCGCTCAATACGGTGTAGAAGGTATCCGCTGACGGCGGGCAGCCGGGCAGATACATATCCACTTTCACAAACTCATGCACCGGGCGTACTTTTTCAAGCAGCGCCGGAACAATCACACATGGAATCTGCGCCTGGGTTGCGACATTCTGTTCATAGGCGCGATCGAGAATCGCTTCCGGACCAAACGGATTGCGCATCGAGGGCACGTTGCCGGTCACCGCGCAGTCGCCCATGGCGATCAGGAATTTAGTATGTTTGCGAATGTTGTGAATCTTGTGCTCGTCTTCCACGCTGCTGATCGCGCCCTCGACCAGGGCCACATCGACGCGCTCCGGGTAAACCTTGAAGTCGACAAGCGGGCTGTAGACCAGATCGAATTGACTGCCCAACTCGAGCAACCGCTCGTCCATATCAAGGAAAGACATGTGGCAGCCCGAGCAGCCGTCCAGCCATACCGTTGCGACTTTGATCTTGCTTGCGGTTTTGCCAGCGGTTTCGCTCATTGTCCCTCCCGCATCATGTTGAGGTAGGGCAGAAACTCTGGATGCTTGGGATGCTCGGCGCCAAATTTGCTTTTTTCGGACAATGCGCCGGTCGGACACACTTGAACACATTTGCCGCAACGGGTACACGAGGATTCACCCCAGGGTTGATGCAGGTCGGCGATCAGCATCGAATCGATGCCGCGGCCCATAATATCCCAGACATGCGCGCCCTCAATCTCCGCGCATACCCGCACGCATCGCGTACACAAGATGCAGCGATTATGGTCCAGAACAAAACGCTCATGCGATGCATCTACATCCAGCTTGGGGTTGCGATAGGGAAGTCGCACATGAGTCAAACCCTGCGACTGCGCCGTCGATTGCAACTCGCAATGCCCATTCGCCACGCACACTGAACAGATGTGGTTGCGCTCCGCAAAGAACAATTCCAGAATCGTCTGCCGGTAATGCTTTAGCCGGTCCGAGGCTGTAGTCACCTCCATGCCTTCCTCCACCTTCAGCACGCAAGATGGAAAAAGCTTGGGAGAGTTCTTCACCTCTACGAGGCACATCCGGCATGCGCCCACTTCTGAAAGCCCATCGAGATGACAAAGCGTGGGGATGGAGATGTTGTTTTCCCGCGCCACCTCCAGCACCGTCTGGCCGGCGCTTCCGCTCACATTCACTCCGTCGATGACAAGTGTTTTTACATCCACTGGAGCGCTCATGCCGGCACCTCCGCTTGGGACAACTCAGACAAGGGCTTGCTGCCGCACGCGCATACACCCGCGCGGCAATGCTGGTGATCGATGTGCTCCATGTATTCATGCTTGAAGTAGCGCAGCGTGCTCAGCACTGGATTCGGCGCGGTCATGCCCAGCCCGCATAGGCTCGTGTTTTTCACCACGTCGCACAGGTCGATCAGCAGATCGAGATCGGCGTGGCTCGCTTTGCCGTCGCAAATCTTGGTCAGCAATTGATACATCTGCGCTGTGCCCGCGCGGCAGGGAATGCATTTGCCGCAGGATTCCGTCATGCAGAACTCCATAAAGAAGCGCGCTACATTAACCATGCAGGAGGTATCGTCCATCACGATCATGCCGCCCGAGCCCATCATCGAGCCCACGTCGATAAGCGCCTCGTAGCTGATGGGCAGATCCAGATGCTCCTCGGGAATGCAGCCGCCGGAAGGTCCGCCCGTCTGCACCGCTTTGAACTTTCGCCCGTTGGGAACCCCGCCGCCAATGCCGAAGATGATCTCGCGTAATGGCATTCCCATGGGAATTTCGACAAGTCCGGTGTTGGTAATTTTTCCCGTCAGCGCGAAGACCTTAGTGCCCTTGCTCTTCTCCGTGCCTATGCTCGCGTACCACTCCGCGCCCTTGCGAATGATTGGGGCCACATTTGCGAATGTTTCCACATTATTGATGAGTGTCGGCGAGCCCCACAGACCCGAGACTGCCGGATATGGAGGCCGCGGCCGGGGCTGTCCGCGCAGCCCTTCGATCGATGCAATCAACGCTGTCTCTTCGCCGCAGACAAACGCTCCCGCGCCCAGGCGAATCTCAATGTCAAACGCGAATGTCGTCCCGCAGATGTTATTGCCCAGTAATCCACGCCGGCGCGCATCGCGAAGAGAAGACGTCATCCGAGTTACAGCCAGCGGATACTCGGCGCGCACATAGATGTATCCTTTGCTCGCTCCCACCGCATAACCCGCAATAGCCATTCCCTCGATCACACGTTGCGGATCGCTCTCCAGCACGCTGCGATCCATGAAGGCTCCCGGATCGCCCTCGTCAGCATTGCAGATCACGTACTTCTGCGCGCCTACCGCCTTGGCCACGGTGCTCCACTTCAGTCCGGTCGGATAGCCGCCGCCGCCTCGCCCGCGCAGCCCGCTCTTCGAAATCTGCTCGATCACCGTCTGCGGGCTCATCTCTGTCAGCGCCTTGATCAGCGCCTGATACCCATCACGGCCGATGTACTCGTCGATCTTTTCCGGATCGATATAGCCGGAGTTTTCCAACACGATCGGAATCTGACCACGGAAGTACTGATCCAGGTGCGCGGTCAGTCGTTCAACCGGCTTGCCGCCGAGGCTTTCAATCAATGCCTTGACATCGCCCTCGCGCACACCGGCGTACAGTGTCTGCGCGCCTGCATCTGCCGCAGAACCAACACGCACCAGCGGTCCGGCCGCGCACAAACCCATGCAGCCAGTGCCGCGTACATGACATCGCTTGCCGGTGCGGGGAGAAGCAGCGGCAGCTTCAGCCGTCAATGTGTCTTTGAGCTTGTCGCTGTGCTGCGACAGACAGCCAAGCGCAACGCATACATTCACTTCAAAATCTGATGCTTCACGATCCGCGTTGGCCTCTTCGGCAATCTGCAGCAGTTCTTCGCTAGTCATGCGCTGCCCACCTCTCCAACTGCTCCAGCATCACGCCAGGTTCCACCAGGCCCAACAACTCGCTATCCTCAAGAATCACGGGAGCGCGGCCGCATGCTCCTACGCAACGGGCCGTCATTAGGGAAATGTTGCCGTCCGGAGTGGTGTGGCCGGCCTTGATCTTCAGTCTCTTTTCTGCCTCAGCCATCAGCCGGTCCGCGCCCTTGATATAGCAGGCTGTGCCCAGGCAGATGGTGCAGGTGTGCTTGCCCGCGGGTTTCAAGCTGAAGTGATTATAAAAAGTCGCCACGCCAAACGCCTGACTCAACGGAACGTGTAACGACTGGGCGACAAAGCGGATCGCAACATCGTCGAGAAATCCGAAGGAGGATTGTACGGTGTGCAACGTTTCAATCAGCGCATGGCGAGCAAAGCCATGACGCCGCATAGTGCCGTTGACGATTTTCCAACGCTTGTCGTCCGATGGAAGCGGTGGTGGTGCGAGGTTCATTCGTCTACCTCCGGCGTGTAACTCGCTCTATCCATGTTCTATGCGCGGGGCCTGTGGTTGGCCCGTGACTCTCGTCACAGGCAGAGATTTTGGCGCGGTTTTGTCCCATATGGCGACAGAGTTTCCGCACTGATCGACACCATCGGGAGGCCGCGAACAGAACGAGGACGGTGCGGGACATCCAAACCTATCGCGCTTCGCGCTTGTACTGCGTATTACAGGCTAGTCCCAGTCAGATTGGAACCAGCCGAGATGTGAGCCAGAACACGCTCAAGACAAGTCTGCACGCCTATGATGGTTGCAAAGGAGCTAATACCGTGTGCCTTGCGATTCCGGGAAAACTGCTGGCGAAGACCGAAGAAGACGGAATGCTTTGCGGCCGCGTGGAGTTTGGTGGAATCGTGCGCACGGCTTGCCTGGATCTTTTGCCGGAGGCCAATGTCGGGGACTATCTACTTGTGCATGTAGGCTTTGCCATCAGCCGCATCGATGAGCAAGAAGCTACGGCCACGCTGGCTTACCTGGAAGAACTGGGTGAGTTGCAGGCAGAACTGGGCGCGCCCGAGAAAGGCCGGCCGTGAAGCATCTGGATGAGTATCGCGACGAAAAGCTGGCGCGCGCGCTGGTTGAGCGGCTGCGGCGGACAGCAACCAAACCATGGGTGCTGATGGAGGTTTGCGGCGGCCAGACGCATACGCTGGTGCGCTATGGGATCGACGGGCTGCTGCCGGCGGGCATGGAGATGATCCACGGGCCCGGCTGCCCTGTGTGCGTAACTCCGCTGGAAACGATCGACAAGGCAATTGCATTGGCGGAAATGAAGGGTGTGATTCTTGCCTCGTATGGAGACATGCTACGGGTTCCGGGGTCGACGACCGACCTGCTGCGCGTGAAGGCCCAGGACGGCGATGTGCGCATGGTCTATTCGCCATTGGATGCGTTGCGGCTGGCGAAAGAAAATCCGTCGCGCGAGGTGGTCTTTTTCGGAGTTGGATTTGAGACGACGGCGCCCCCCAATGCGGCAGCGGTTTGGCAGGCGGCGCGGCAGGGCGTGATGAACTTTTCACTCCTTGCCTCGCATGTGCTTGTACCGCCGGCGCTGCGCGCACTGCTCGGCGCAGAGGGAAACCGCGTGCAGGGCCTGATTGCGCCCGGACATGTGTGCGTAGTGGTGGGTCTGGACGAATACCACGAAATCGCGCGCGAATTTAGGCTGCCAATTGTGGTGGGCGGATTTGAGCCGGTGGATCTGCTGGAGGCCGTCGCCATGCTCTGCGACCAACTGGAAGAGGGCCGCGCCGAAGTGGAGAACCAGTACACCCGCTCGGTGCGCATGGAAGGCAATCGCCATGCGCAGCAGATGCTTGCTGACGTTCTGGAAGTCTGCGACCGGAAGTGGCGAGGGTTGGGCGAGATTCCAAAGAGCGGGCTGAAGATTCGCGCAAAATATGCGGCGTGGGACGCGGAGGTGAAATTTGATCTCAAGGAGACGCGCGTAGACGAGCCGGCTGAATGCATCAGCGCGCTGATTTTGCAGGGGCGCCGGAAACCGACAGAGTGCTCGGCATTCGGCGTGCGCTGTACGCCGGAGCGGCCGCTGGGCGCGCCGATGGTTTCCGCTGAGGGCGCATGCGCGGCGTATTACCAGTACCGCAGGCACGAAGCGGAAAGCGAATTGGCCGGAGGCGTGCGATGAGCGTGCTGGCGTGCCCAATTCCCTTTGCGGCAGATGAATTCATTCTGCTCGGCCATGGTTCAGGCGGACGCCTGTCCGCGAAATTGATGGAAGACGTGTTCCTCCCCGCATTTCGCAATCCCGCACTGGAGCGCATGGACGATCAGGCGGTCTTCAATGTGCCGGCAGGCCGCGTGGCGATGTCGACCGACACGTATGTGGTCAAGCCAATGTTTTTCCCGGGCGGAAATCTGGGCGAGCTGGCAGTTTATGGCACCGTGAACGACCTGGCCGTGGGCGGAGCAACGCCGAGATATTTGAGCGCGGGCTTTGTGCTGGAAGAAGGGTTGTCGCTCGAGACACTGAAACAATTGGTGAATTCGATGGCCGCGGCGGCTCGCAGATGCGGCGTGGAGATTGTGACCGGCGATACCAAGGTCGTGGAAAAGGGCAGCGGCGATGGCGTTTTTATCAACACAACAGGTGTCGGCTTCGTGCCGGAAGGAGTGAGCTACTCCGCTGCCAACGTGAGGCCGGGTGACCGGATCGTGCTGAATGGCTCGCTCGGTGAGCATGGCATTACGATTCTTGCGCAGCGCGAAGGTCTCGAACTCGGCGGCGACTTGCGTAGTGATGCGGCCCCGCTGCATGAGCCTTGCGCGGCGGTGATGAAGGCCGCGCCCCGGCTTCATGCGATGCGGGACCTGACTCGCGGCGGCTTGAGCTCCGCGTTGAATGAGATCGCGCGCAGCGCGCGGGTGGGCATCGAGATTGAGGAGCGCGCAATTCCCATTTGCGACCAGGTGCGGGGAGCCTGCGAGCTGTTTGGGTTGGACCCGTTGTATGTGGCCAATGAGGGCAAAATGATTACGTTTGTTCCTGAGGAAGAAGCCCAGGCCGCAGTGGCCGCGATGCAGGCCAATGAACTGGGCCGTCAAGCACGCATAATCGGCGTGGTCACCGAGCGTCACCCGCGCATGGTGGTATTGCGGACCACCCTGGGCACGGAGCGGATCGTGGACATGCTGGCGCAGGACCAGTTGCCGCGCATTTGTTAGCAGAGGGAATCGCCCATGCATGAGTTGGCGCTTGCGGAATCGATAATGGATGCGGTGAGCCGGGAGTTGGAAGCGTATCCCGGCGCGACGCCCCTTCGCGTTGGCGTGAAAGTCGGCGTGATGGCCGCTGTAGATGTAGACGCGTTACGATTCTGTTTCGAGATTGCGGTGCGCGGATCCGAGTGGCCCCTGTTAAAGCTCGACGCCGAAGTCATTCCGGGCGAGGTGCATTGCCTCACCTGCGGCCACCGGACGCGCGCAGAATCCACCGTGCTGGATTGCGAGCGATGCGGCTCAACGCAAACCGTAATGCATGGGTCGGATGAATTGGATCTGACTTGTCTGGAGGTAGAGCGGGATGGAAACGATCACGTTGAAGCAGAAGGTGCTGAGCGAGAACCAGAGAATTGCCACAGCGCTACGCCAGCGTTATGACGCGGCAGGGCTGCTGTGCCTGAATCTGATTTCGGCGCCGGGCTCCGGCAAGACCGCGTTGCTTGAAAAAACGCTCGAAGCGCTGGGCCGCGAAGAGCCGTCAAGAAGATTGCGCGTAGCCGTGCTGACCGGAGACATTCAGACCGACAACGATGCTCGCAGGCTCGCGCGCTACGGCTATCCGGTGAAGCAGATTACGACCGGCGGTACTTGTCATCTGGATGGGACGATGATCGAGCGCGCGCTGGCGGACTGGAAGCTGGACGAGATTGATCTGCTCTTCATCGAAAACGTGGGCAACCTGGTGTGCCCGTCGAGTTACGACTTGGGCGAACATGCCAAGATCGTGCTGCTCTCCGTCACCGAGGGCGACGACAAGCCGCTGAAATATCCGTCGATCTTTTTCAAGTCCGAGCTATTTCTCATGACTAAAGTAGACCTGCTGGGGCTGGTGCCGTTCGATGCCGATGAGGCGGAGCGCAATGCGCGGCGCATTCATCAGGGGATGGAAATTGTGCGTTGCTCGGCCACGAAAGAGGGCGGCCTGGATGGGTGGTTGAAGTGGCTTGAGGCCAGGCTGGAAGCAGTTCGCGAGGGTCTTCATGCAGGGGTCGCCAGCAATTGACAAGCCGGTCAGTGGCGAGCCGGCTTGCAACGAATCTGAGCCGAAGATTTCGCGAGCGCCGGAGCTGATGCCCGCGCTGAAACCTGCAATTGCCCGGCGCAGGATTCGCGTGCGCGGCGTGGTGCAGGGTGTTGGCTACCGTCCGTTTGTGTTCCGTTTAGCCGAGGAAGAGGAGCTTGTAGGTTGGGTGACCAACGATAGCGAGGGCGTTGTTGCCGAAGTTGAGGGAGACCCGACGCAGATCGAGCGATTCATAGGGAGACTGAGCGAGGAGTGGCCGCCTCTGGCGCGTGTGGATGCTGTTGAGTCCGAAGCGATAGACGCGACACTTGAGACAGGATTCATCATCCATGCAAGTGAGCGAGGAGCGGAAGCGCGCACCGGAATTCCGGCCGATGCTGCGACCTGCCCGGATTGTCTACGCGAACTTTTTGATACCAACGATCGACGGTATGGATACCCCTTTCTGAATTGCACCAACTGCGGCCCGCGATTCACGCTGACCAGAAGCGTTCCCTATGACCGGCCGCAGACCTCGATGGCGAATTTTCAAATGTGCCCTGAGTGCCAGCGAGAGTACGACGATCCGCGTGATCGACGCTTCCACGCGCAGCCGAATGCATGCGCAGTGTGCGGGCCTCGGCTCATGTTCGTCGACGCGCCCGGCGCGACCGCGAAAGCCGTGGCCGGCTCGCCGCTTGAAGAAACAATCTCCCGGCTCCTGCGCGGCGAAATCATTGCCATCAAGGGCGTGGGCGGATTTCATCTCGCCGTGGATGCGGAAAAGAGTGCTGCCGTGCGCAGGCTGCGCGAGCGCAAACATCGAGCCGGCAAGCCATTTGCGGTGATGGTAAAAGATGAGGCCGCGGCCGCGCATTTGTGCAAGATGAGCGAGGCAGAGCGACGGCTGCTGACGAGCGTGGAGCGGCCAGTAGTCCTGATGAGAAGACTGGAATCAACGACGCTGGAAATCGATGATGGGCCGCACATCGCAGCCGAAGTTGCTCCCGGATTACCGGAGCCCAGTCTGCCGTGGCCCAGTCTCCCATGGCTCGGGATTTTTCTTCCTTACGCGCCGCTCCATCATTTGCTATTTGTCGACGGCAGGCTGAAAGCGTTGGTGATGACCAGCGCTAATCTTTCCGACGAACCGATCTGCATTGATAACGACGAGGCGAGGGAACGGCTGGCTGGGATCGCCGATGGCTTTCTGCTGCATGATCGCGAGATCCTGCAGCGCTGCGATGACTCTGTGATGGCTGTGGTGGAAGGCGAGCAGCAGTTCCTGCGCCGGGCTCGTGGATATGTTCCGCTGGCAGTGCGTTTGCCGGTAGCGGCACGGCCCTTGCTGGCCGTGGGCGGCCAGATGAAGTGTGTGTTTACACTCGCGCGCGGGCATGAAGCATTTCAAAGCCAGCATATTGGCGATCTGGAATACCTCCCAGGCATGGATTTTTTTGAAAGCGCTCTCGCGCACATGCAGAAGACGTTCGATGTGCGGCCCGAGTGCGTGGTGCACGATCTGCATCCGGAGTATCTGTCCACGCAATGGGCACAGGAACAAACGGAGAGTCGCGGCATCAGGCGCATGGCGGTGCAGCATCATCACGCTCATATTGCGGCGTGCATGGCGGAGCACGGCGTCACCAATCAGGTGATTGGGATCGCGCTCGATGGCTCGGGCTTTGGCAGCGATGGAACGGTTTGGGGCGGCGAGGTATTGATTGCCGATCTGTGCGACTTCAGGCGTGTAGGGCATCTGCGCGCGTTGCCCATGCCCGGCGGATCGAAGGCAGTGGAACAGCCGTGGAGAATGGCGATGAGCGCAGTATGGAGTTTGCTGGGCGAAGATGCCGCGCGCGAACTGACTTGGCCAGAGCAAGATGAAAAACTCTTGCTCGCATGGATGCGGCGTGGGCCTGTTGGCCCGCTTACCTCGAGTTGTGGAAGGTTGTTCGATGCGGTGGCCGCGCTGGTGACTGGCCGGGCCGCAGTTGATTATGAAGCACAGGCGGCCATCGAGCTTGAGGGGTTGGCCGATGAAGGCGAATGGGGAAGCTATGTAGCTGACGTCGTGGCGGGTGAAGACGGTTGGTTGATTGAGCCGCGAGCGATGTTGCAACAACTGCTTGAAGACAGGCGCACGGGCGTGAACGCAGCAGTGATGAGTGCACGCTTCCATTCCTGGGTAGCGCGCAGCTTTGCGCTGGCGGTACAACACGCGCGTGAAAGCACGTTGCTGACCCGAGTATGCTTGTCAGGCGGAACGATGCATAATCATTTGCTTACCCGATTGTTGAAGTGTGAGTTGAACGCGATGGGGTTCGAGGTGCTGCTGCACCGGGACGTAAGCCCGGGCGATGGCGGATTGAGTTACGGTCAGGCGGCAGTGGCCGCAGCGCGAATGAATGCGGAGTTCGATCGACCTGGTTAGCCGACGGACACACTATTGATAGGTTTGGAGGCGCGGGCCGGGATCGAACCGGCGCATAAAGGTTTTGCAGACCTCTCCCTTACCACTTGGGTACCGCGCCTTGGGTTGCCTGCCTCACGGGTTGCGGATCGGCCCATTCCACTCTTTACCCAGCTCAATGGCGCCGGGGAAATACGGAATGGAGCGGGAGACGAGACTTGAACTCGCGACCCTCGCCTTGGCAAGGCGATGCTCTACCACTGAGCTACTCCCGCTTAGACCGGTTCCTGAGTTGTTGTAGCCCTTTCAGAAGTCGTGCAAAGTGGCTCTTTCTTGAGGAAAGAGCCACTTGAGTGCAATGGCTTCGGGATACAGTAACTCAGGAACCGGTGTAACGCAAGTTCGAGTATACCGGGCTGCCGAAACCGGGTCAAACCTGTTCCGCCCGCTGCGAATAGTTCTTTAGGGCCACGATTTTGCGGGTCAAGATTTCGGCTGCGCGCGACGCTGAGTCAATCGCAGTCGAACCTCGTTCGAACGCAATTGAGCGTGGTCCATCGAGCCATCCTTTCGTATCCACGCCGGATTGACCCGCCCCGCAAATTCCCGTAGACTTAGAGACTGCGAGGGATGTGGCTGGAGCCGCTTCCTACACCGCATCAATTTTCCTGAAAACCAGGTTTCCTGAGAACCGGGACCACCCCTGCAATTCAGGCTTTGGAGATGGAAGCACAACCATGGCAAACCACGTATCGGCGCTCAAGCGCGCCCGCCAGACCGTAACCCGCACCGAAGTGAATCGCGCCAACCGGAGCCGCGTGCGCTCAAGCCTGCGCAGCCTGCGCGAGGCGCTGGTCAAAGGCGACGCAAAAGAAGCACAGTCGCAGTACCGGGCCACGGTTTCTGCTCTCGACAAGAGCGTGCAAAAGGGCGTTTTGCACTCGAATACCGTTTCCCGTTACAAGAGCCGCTTGAACACCCGCCTTAAGGCTCTCGCCACCGCCAAGGCAAAGTAACACCGCAGCCGCAATCAAGTCACGCAATTAAGTCTTTAGATCAGCAAGAGCCGGGAGCGCTCCCGGCTCTTCAATTTTGCGTGCAACCCAGACTACGGCCCCTTGCGGAGCAGCGGCTTGAGCACGGGAAATAGTGTGCCGGCGATGATCGTGGAGCCTTTTGCAGTGGGATGGATCCCATCGCCCTGAATGGTCCCCGGAACGCGAATCAAATCTTTATAGAGCATAGGCACGAGCGCGACGTGGTGCTTTGCCGCGAGATCGCGAAATATCCGATCGAACGAGCGAATGTAATCGGGCCCGTAATCCGGCGGAAGCGTGATGCCGGCGAGGAGAATCTTCACATGAGCCTTCTCCAGGCTCGTTAGCACCTGGTCAAGATTATTTTGCGTCTGGTTGACGGGTAGTCCGCGCAGCCCGTCGTTGCCGCCAAACTCCACGATCACGATGGCAGGGTGCAGGCGCAGCACTGAAGGCAGGCCGGCGACCGCATCCTTGGTCGTGGCGCCGCTCGTGCCCAGGTTGATCACTTTATACGCGTAGCCCCGAGCTTCCAGCAGCTTCTGCAGGTCCTCTGGATAGGCCTGGCCATCGGGAAGGCCCAAACCCGCGGTAATGCTGTCGCCATAGCAGACAAGAATTGGCCGGTCGGCGGCAAAAAGCAGCCCAGCCGGCAAGAACAGTAAACAAACTGCGACAAGAACCGCGCGCCGAACGTCCACGTATCAAGTGTAGCCGCGTGCCGGAGCGTGTGGGCCGGGGAACTCCAATGACCAGCCATTTACACTGCGAGTGATGGGAGAGTGAGTTGATTCAAGTTAAAGGCGCGAAAAAGTGGATCCAGAATGGCGCGCGGCGCGTGGAGATTTTGCGGGGCATCTCCCTCGACATTCCCGCTGGACAATTCATTGCCATCGTGGGCGCGAGCGGAAGCGGAAAGAGCACGTTGCTCGGGCTGCTTGCCGGTCTCGATTCACCCAGCGAAGGAGAGATCTGGCTGGATGGCGTGCCCATCCACAACCTTGCGGAGACCGAGCTGGCGGCGGTGCGCGGGCGCAAGATCGGTTTCGTCTTTCAGTCCTATCAGTTGATCCAAACCCTCACGGCTCTGGAGAATGTGCTGCTTCCTTACGAGCTCAATTTGGAAGGCAACGGCACTGCGCGGGCGCGGCGCCTGCTTGACGAGGTGGGACTGAAGGATCGCGTGGATCACTATCCCGTGCAGCTTTCCGGAGGCGAGCAGCAACGCGTAGCAATCGCGCGCGCCTTTGTGGCCGAGCCGCCCATCGTGATGGCCGACGAGCCTACCGGAAATCTCGATTCGACAAACGGCCGACTGGTACTCGATCTACTGCTCGACCGGAATCGCAAGGCTGGTACAACGCTTGTTCTCGTGACGCACGACCCTGAAGTCGCCAGCCGCGCCGACCGCAGGATTGTGCTGAAAGACGGACTCATCGTCGAGGACACCCTGCCTGGCCCGAGCGAGTCCATCCTCAAAGAACAGGGAATCAACTCAAACGAGACACGGAATGGCTAAGCGCGCACTGAGCTGGAAGCGCGCCGCTGCCATTGGCTGGCGCGATTTGAAATCGGCCCCCGGCAAATTCGGTTTTGTCGTTTTGTCGGTGGCCATTGGGGTGGCCGCTCTGGTGGGAGTCCGCGGGCTTAGCGACAGCTTTCGCCAAACTTTGAATACGGAGGCACGTTCACTGCTGGCAGGCGATCTGAGCGCGCGCATGCTTCGTGCGCCGGCTTACGACGAACTTGGCAAAATCGCGGCGGTTGAAGCTCAAAGCGGCGGCGCAATCCGCTCTACATGGGTCGCGGAGACTGTCTCCATGGCCTCCGTATCTTCTAATCCTATTCCAATTCTCGTATCGCTCAAGGCCGTCGATCCTGCTGAATATCCTTTCTACGGAACTGCGGAACTCGATCCGGCAATCTCGCTGCGTCAGGCTTTGCAGGGCGACTCGGCCGTCGTTGCCGACGAATTTCTTATCCGGCTGAACGCACACGTCGGCGACACTGTGCGGATCGGCAAAGTGGATTTCAGAATCGCTGCAGTTCTTGAGCAGGAGCCTGATCGCATCAGTGCCGGCATGGGCCTTGGCCCGCGCGTGATGATCTCGGAGGCGGCACTGGCGAGCACCGGATTGCTTGCTACGGGCAGCCGCGCCAGCCGGCGATTGCTCGTCAAGCTGCCTGACACGCCGCCGAAAGGCGTATCCGCGGAAGCCGAGACTGCTGCGGTCCGCGCACAACTTGAAGCGGCGCTGCCCGACGCGCAGGTGATGGACTACCGCGAGGGCAACCCGGCGCTCACTCGCGGCCTCGACAATGCGACCTCCATTCTGAGCCTCATCTGCCTTGTCGCAATGGTTCTCGGCGCCATCGGCGTGGCCATGGCGATGCACGCGCATCTTGAGCAGCGCATGGACATGCTGGCGATTCTCAAGGCCATCGGCGCGGGTTCATCTGACCTGCTGCGTATCTTTCTTTTGCAAACGCTCGGTCTCGGCTTTGCCGGCGGGTTGCTGGGCGTGGCTGCGGGCGTTGCCGTAATGGCCGCACTGCCCGCGGCGTTTGGGCAATTGCTTCCTGTGCATGTAATCCTCCAATTTCCGTGGCGATCGGCGTTGGCCGGATTGGGAACCGGGCTGCTGACAACATTGCTGTTCTGCCTGCCGCCTCTCCTCGACGTGCGGGCCGTGCGGCCGGTGCTGGTGCTGCACAGGCTGGTGGAGCAGGGGCCTTCTGGAATTGCGGACTGGTTTGCGCGTTGGTGGGAGCGGCGGTTGCAACTCGGGATCGCGGCGGTAGTGATTGCCGCCTTGGCCGGCATCGCGTGGGCGCTGTCAGATTCTCCCAGAGTGGGCGCGTGGTTTGCGCTGCTGTTCACCATCACGCTGGTGGTTTTACTGGTTTTGGCGGCTGTGGCGCTTTGGTTTCTCCGGTTTTTCCTGAACCGCACTCGCCTCCATCTGCCATCGTCGCTGCGCCACGGTCTTGCCAATCTCTATCGCCCCGGCAATCAATCCGCCGCAGTGCTGGCGGCGCTGGGTACAGGTGTCATGCTCATCCTCGCGGTCTATCTCATGCAGAAAGATCTGTTGACCGATTTGCGCGAGACCGCGTCCCCAAAACTGCCCAATATTTTTCTTGTCGATATGCAAAGCGAAGAGATTGACGGCGTGAAGGCGTTTTTTGCGCATCAACCTGGAGTGAGTCAGCAACTCAATCTGATGCCGGTGGTGCAGGGTCGGTTTGTTTCGATCAACGGCCAGCCGGTGGAGCAAATGAAGGGCCAGCACTATCCGATTCGCATGTTGGAAAGCGCCGAGTTGACCTGGGCCGATGCGCCGCCCGACGGGGACAAAGTGACAGCGGGCGCATGGTGGGCGAATAGCAACCCTTTGCAAATTGCGGTCAACGACGGAATCGCGCAGCGATTACACATAGGCATAGGCTCCGCGGTTGAGCTTGAGACCGGCGGAACTACGCGGACCCTCACAGTCGCCGCCATCTATCGCGCCGATGGGCAGCACCTTGGCGCGCGGGTGCAGTTTGTTCTGCCCTCCGGATTGATTGCCGACCAGCCGTCTACCTGGTACGGCGGCGTGCACATCGATCCCAAACAGGTGGCTGCAATGGAGCGCGCATTCTTCACGGCCTATCCAACCGTCACCGTGATCAACGTCGCCGATGTCATGCAGCGCATTGAGAGCGTCGTCGACCAGATCACTTTCGTGGTTCGCTTGCTTGCCGGCTTCTCGATTCTCGCCGGGCTCACCATCCTCGCCTCAAGCATCGCCAGCACTCGCTTCCGCCGCATGCAGGAGGCGGTTGTGCTCAAGACACTGGGCGCCACGCGCATGCGCATTGTTCGAATCTTCAGCGTGGAGTTCAGCGTTCTGGGTCTATTGGCCGGCGCAGTTGGCGTGGTCTTCGCCAACCTGCTCACGCGCGTGCTTCTGTATCGGCTCGACGTGGGCTTTCATATCGCATGGGGCGCCACGTTGATCGCGCTCGCGGGAACAGCGGTGCTGGCTACGGCCACGGGCTGGATCGCAAGCTATCGCATTCTCGGCCTGCGCCCGCTTGAAGTCCTTCGCGAGGAATAGAAGAATCTGGGACCGGGAAGAGCGCAGCCGGGCAGTTTTGAGATCGGACTTTATCATCTATAGATTGTTTGCCTACGGCGGATTGCCTGCCTGCGGCAAATTGACCGCGCGCCGGAATCTTCGTAACATGAAGAGGTTGGCTTTGCGCGCCCAGCTTTGGGGGCGGGGCCGATCGGTCGCAAGACGAGCCGCCACGCCCGCTTGTTGCCCCCTCGTTCAATGGTAGGACAGCTGCCTCTGGAGCAGCTTATCGGGGTTCGAATCCCTGGGGGGCAGCCAATCAAGAATCAACAACTTTACGGTTTGCTCACTCCGCTGCCGCCGCTCGTCGAGTGGTCGCTGAGGGAATTTTCGCCGGCGGATTTGTTCCATCTCGTGGCAGCCCATACATGATAGCTGTTGAAGAGAAATTGACCGCCAAGAATCAGCAGCCACACCCATAACGCAAAACGCAGAGGCCGCCGAGGAACGCGCTTGCTCAGCATGGTTCCGCAAACCGCTCCGGCTGTGCCGCCGATGATGAGCTGCAGCAACAGCTGAGTGTTGGTCGCGTGCGTAAACCAGTGCGCGCCGCTGCCGATAAGCGAAACCGCGAAACCGAAAACAATATCGGTTCCTACCACTTGCGCTGGCGCCAGCGGCGTAAGACTGAGCAGCGCCGCGCTGCCCAGCGCTCCCGCTCCCGCGGAAGAGAATCCCACTTCCGCTCCTACGGGAAACATAAGCCAGGAGAGCAGCGGACTGCGGTCGCGCGCATTCTCGTTATTCTCCATGTGGCGGAACGAAAAAATGATCTGCCAGATCGCCGTGGTGACCAGAATCCCGCCAAGGATCGCGTTGAGCAGGTTCTCCGATCCCGCGTTAATCAGATGCTTCAGAAAGAGCGACCCGACGAGAACGCCGGGCGCTCCACCCAGCAGCATGTAGCCCAGCGTGCGCCAGGCCACGTTACGGCGCGCGATTTGCGCGGGCACAAGGATCAGCTTCACCGCCGTCGAAAACATCAGTCCGATTCCCACGGCGACTGGAGCAGGCACGCCGAGAAACAGCACCAGGACGGGCACCGTGACCGTGCCGGCGCCCACGCCGGTGAGGGCGATGAACAGTGCGATGAAGAATCCGATGAAGTACTGCATTCCCTGGCCCTCAGTCTGCCTGCGCGCGCGTCACTTCGCCGGCGCCGCCTGAATGTGGATGCCGCATTCCACTTTGCGCCCGGCCCAGCGGCCCGACCGCGGATCGTTGGGATCGAGCGGCAACGACGTGCACGGTTCGCAGCCGATGGAGGTGTAACCCTGCTCGTAGAGCGGCAGCAAGGGAATCGCAAGCCGCTCGCATGCGTACCAAACGTCGCGAGTGGTCCACTCAGCCAGCGGCGCCAGCTTGAGCACCTGCTTTCCACCGGGCAGCGAAAACATCGCCGACTCTTCCAGTGCCGCGCGGCTCCGGGCCTGTTCGCGGCGCAGACCGGTCAGCCAAACGCGATAACCAGCGACTGCTTTGAAGAGTGGTTCAACCTTGCGCAGGCCGCAGCAGCGATCGGGGGCGGTTCGATAAAGCAAACCGAACTCCGCTTCCTGCTCGGCCACCGTCTTTTCCGGCAGCAGATTGATCAGGTTCAGATCCCATTCGCGCGCGATGCGATCGCGATACGCGTAAGTTTCGGCGAAATGATAGCCGGTATCGAGAAAGAGAACAGGAATGCGCGGGTCAAGCGCGATTGCGAGCCTGGTCAGGAGCACATCTTCGGCCTGAAAGCTGCAGGTCAGGCACACATCTCCCTTACCGGTAACTTCGCGCGCCAGGGTGGCCCGGACTTCGTCCAGCTTCGCGTTCACTTCCGCGGCAATCTCCGCAACGCCCATTACAAATCCGCCCCTTCCGATGCAATGAAGATTCCCGCGCGCTGCAGCAGTTGATGTACCGCCGCGACGGCATGCATTCTGTTTTCGGCGTCGAGCGTGATATCGAAACCGCCCGCGCTTGCCGTCAGCGCGCCATCATCGCCGGTACGCGCCACAAGGGTGAGCAAACCCGATTGAGTTTGCAGGTCGGTGACGGCATCAAGCAATCCCAAGTGCTGCAGCGTCGCTCGTTCGCCGGCGTTGATGCGGCATGTGACCGCGCCAATGGCAAACAGCGAGCGCTCTACTGCGTCAATCAGCTCCGTCGGCCCGGCCAGCTCCAACACGCCACCGCGATGACCCCTGCGCGCCTCACGCTCACCGGAGGTTACATGACCCCACGCGCCTGCCTCGTCTTCCTCGCTCGCCACCGTCTTGCCTTGCGCCGCGGTTACCATGCCCGCCGCAACGGTGGCATTCGTTTCCGGATCGATGAGAATCAGCGCGCCGGTCCCGCGGTTTTCGCGATAGAGGTCGACCGCGATCGGCCGCAGCAGATGCAGCGAGACCGCGCCGATGTCGTTCATGCGCAGCGTCAGCGCCGGCTCGTGCTTCAGCGCTCCCAGATCCACGCGATGATCGATGAGCGATACAAATGCGGGAACAGTGTGGCTTGTATGCTTCAGCATGTAGCGGCGATTTACATCCAGCGGCCGCTGATCCATCCACACTAGCGACGCTTTCACGCTGCTGGCCACCACGGGCGCTGCGCCGACGCCGGCAATCAAATCGCCCCGGCTGATGTCGACCTCACGATCGAGCACCAGCGTCACGGATAGCGGCGCGGTCACTTCGTCGGGCTCGCCGTCAAACGTCACAATGCGCTCGACCTTCGCCGTGCGCCCCGAGGGAAAGACTGCAATCTCGTCGCCGCGGCGGACAGTTCCCGACGCAATCTGCCCCGCGAATCCACGGAAGGTGTGATCGGGCCGCAACACGCGCTGCACGGGAAAACGAAAAGGCGAGCTGCGCGTGTCCAGCGCGGAGGGCAGAGCCTCGAGCAGTTGCAGCAGCGACGGCCCTGTATACCAGGGCATCGCGCCCGTAGCATGGACCACGTTATCACCCTTCAGAGCGCTCACCGGAACAAAGTGAGCCTCGACCGGCGAGCCGGTGTCGGTTGCGATCTGGTCAAGAATTGCCCTGAATTCGGTCTCGATAGCGCGAAAGGTCGATTCGTCGTAGCCGATCAGATCCATTTTGTTCACGGCCACCAGCACATGGCGCACGCGCAGCAGCGAGGCGATATAGGCGTGACGCCGCGACTGGATCTGCACTCCCTTGCTCGCGTCGATGAGCACGATGGCTGCGTCGGCGGTCGATGCGCCCGTGGCCATATTGCGCGTGTACTGCTCGTGGCCGGGCGTATCGGCAATGATGAACTTGCGCCGCGCTGTGGAGAAATAGCGGTACGCCACATCAATGGTGATGCCCTGCTCGCGCTCGGCGCGCAGCCCGTCCGTCAGCAGCGCAAAGTCGATCTGTCCCGGCGCGGTCGTGCCCTTGCCTTCAATCGACTTTACCTGGTCTTCGTAGACCGATTGCGTGTCGTAGAGCAGCCGACCGATGAGCGTCGACTTGCCGTCGTCCACGCTGCCCGCTGTGGAGAAACGCAGCAGGTCCTTCCCGCGTTCGGCAAGCAGGAATTCCTCGATGGAAAATGCGGGTGTCGCAACGGTCGCCACTTAGAAGTAGCCCTCCCGCTTCTTAATCTCCATCGATCCTTCCTGGTCGTGATCGATCACGCGATTCGCGCGCTCCGACGAATGAAACCCGATCAGCTCCGCAATGATGGCGGGAAGGGTATCGGCATCAGAGCGAATGGCGCCGGTGCACGGGCTGCATCCCAGCGAGCGCAGCCGGCTCTTCACCATTTGCGGCTTCTCGCCGGGCCGCGCCACAAAATCCTGCTCGATCGGCAACAGCGCCTCCTGACCCGCGCCCATTGGACGCACATACATCGGCCGTTCCTTAGCGAAATAGAGATCGACCACCGGAATTTTCTCTTCGTGGATGTACTGCCACACGTCCATCTCCGTCCAATTCGATAGCGGAAACACGCGAATGCTTTCGCCGGGATGGATGCGCGCGTTGTAAAGATTCCAAAGCTCAGGCCGCTGATTCTTCGGATCCCATTGCCCGGCCCCATCTCGGAAGGAATAAATCCGCTCCTTCGCCCGGGACTTCTCCTCGTCGCGCCGCGCGCCGCCAAAGGCCGCATCGAAGTTATAGTGCCGCAGCGCATCCAAGAGCGCCTGCGTCTTAAGCAATCCGCAGCAGCGCTTGGTATCGAGCGCGATGGGATTCGTTCCCGCGGCGATGGCCGGTTCGTTGCGCCACACCAGCAACTCCGCTCCCACTTGCCGCGCCATCTCATCTCGGAATGTGAGCATCTTAGCAAATTTGAAGCCGGTATCGATGTGCAGCAGGGGGAAGGGAATCGGCCCGGGGAAGAAAGCTTTCTGTGCCAGACGCAACATCACCGAGGAGTCCTTGCCGATGGAGTAGAGCATCACTGGCCGCTCAAACTCCGATGCCACCTCGCGCAGGATATGAATGCTCTCCGCCTCAAGCAGGCGCAGATGGTTCAACCGCGGCGATGTGACGGGTGGCATTTGCGGCGATGTTTTCGCTGATCCGGATTCGGCGACTGGCATTCAAGACCTCTCGGCTTCAGTGGGAATGCTGAAAACCGGTGCGCGCGAAAACAAACCCGGCATTCAGCGGCGGGTGAGTCTTCTGGATCGATTGTGCTGAGGAGATCAGAGACTAGCGGGGACACCCGTCGAAGATGTTCGACAGGCAACAACAGGAGCGGCTTGGTAAGGCGCAAACCATGTGTAATCCGATGGTAACAAAACCCGGCCCCCCTAACAAGATGCCGGGTTTCCTATACGAAATATAGCCACATTCCACAGAATTGACGTAGGATAGGTGCGACAACCTTTCTCGCCTCCAAGTGAATACGCACGCCAGACCACCCGGTGACAGCCCGGCGGCCATGACCCGCCGAAACGGGAGCCTGATTGCGTTCGCGACCCTGACAACTCTGTGCGCGCTGATTTTATGTTGCTACAGGGTCTTCCCGGCTGGCCTGCGCGTCCTTCATTTTGTGCCCCACGCTCACGCCCAAACAGTCTCAGCTGTAGTCGTCCATCCGCGGCTGGCGTTGGCCTCATCACTTTCGGTGCCAGCTTGGGGCGACCGCTTCGGAGACGGCACGCCCGACTTTCTGCGTCTGACCGATCCGGCCGACCAAGCCGCATTCCGCCGCTGGTTCACGCTGATCGCCGAGTACCAGACGGTTCGTCCTCGGGCCGAAGTTCCATCTGAAATTGCCGACTGCGCAAGCCTGCTTCGCTATTCCTATCGGGAGGCGCTCAAACGCCACGATGAAAGCTGGTTCCAGACCAGCGGAATCGAAGTTCCCGCCTTGCCCGGCGAAATTCGCGAATGGAGCTATCCCCACACACCACTCGGCACGGCGCTCTTTCGCGTGCGGCCGGGTGAGTTTCAGCCCGCCGATCTTTCCAACGGCGCCTTCGCCCAATTTGCCGATGCCAAAACACTGGTCGAGCGGAACGCATACTTTGTCGGCCGCGATGTGCGCGCAGCGCTGCCCGGAGACTTGCTGTTCTATCGCCAATTTGGCCAGTCGTCACCGTGGCATTCCATGATCGTCGTCCGTTCGGCTTCAGCGACGGAGGTCGTCTACGATACCGGGCCCGACCACGGACAGCCGGGCGAACTGCGCCGCGTGCTCCTCGCTGAACTTCTTGACCATCCCGAGCCGCGGTGGCGGCCGCTCCCCGGCAACCCCAACTTTCTCGGTGTCTATCGCTGGAACATTCTGCGAGGAACTCCATGATCCACCGAAACATGACCGACCGAAACATGATTGACCGGAAATCGAAAAACCGGAAAACGACGCTCCGCAGGCCGGTCGTGGCCGCCCTGGGTCTGGTTTTTCTTGCTGCCGCTGTTGTTCCCGCCTCGGCAACCGATGCGCCACGCTCCTTCTCGCTTTCCACCACGCGAACTTTCGCGCCGGGCGAGAGCGTGAAGTTCCAGCTCATTGCTCGCAACGTGCCGGAGCTTGAGTTCCGCGTCTACAAGGTGCGCGATGCAGAGAAGTTTTTCGCCGGACTCAAAGATCCGCACAGCTTCGGCGTGCAGAACTACGCGCCACAGGAGCAAATCGACCAGGAGACCTTTGTGGAGCGCCTGCACGACTTCAAGGCCCACCTCTGGTTTCTTATGCGGCACTTCTTTCGTGGCCAATTTACCGACGATGCGCGCGACAACTTCCGCGAGCAACAAGCCAAGCTGGGCAAGCGCAGCCAGGTCGTGGGCGCGACCCAGTTCGCGCAGATTCCCCTGCTCAATCCGAGCCAACTGGTGGCGCGCTGGAAGCTCGAAACGCCGCCCGCACTGGTCAGCGACACGCAACAGTTGCCCATTGATGGCTTGAGCGAGGGCGTCTACCTGATTGAGGCCACCGACGGCACGTATAAGGCATACACCGTCGCCATCGTCACCTCCATCGCAGTCGTGGAGCGGACGAGCGGCTCGCGCGCCGATCTCTATGTTGCCGATCGCAAGTCCGGCGCGCCCGTTGCCAATGCGGACGTTGTGCTTTGGGCTAACGGTCAGCTCCAGTCGTCCGGCAAAACCGGCGGCGATGGACTGGCCTCGCTCACCATGACGATTCGCGGCGGCGCGCAGGGAGCGGCACCGGAGAACGTGTGGATACTGGCGCGCCACGGAACTGACGCTGCACTGGTCACGCCCTGGAGCTATAACTTTTCGGGCGACGGAACGCAGACGGAGAATTCGTATCTCTACACCGACAGGCCAGTTTACAGGCCTGGCGACAGCGTGCACATCAAGTGCATCGTGCGCAATCAACAGAACGACACGCTGGTACTACCCGGCCCGCAGACGGTCACGCTCGTCGTTCAAGGGCCTGAGAACAAGGAAGTGCTCCGAAAGCAGTTGACGCTCTCGGCCCACGGAACGATTGCCGCGGATCTGAACCTTGGATCCGATGCTGATCTGGGCTACTACTCCGTTTCTCTTGCCGAGCAGAACATAGGCGGCACCGGCAGCTTCTACGTCGAGGATTACAAGAAGCCTGAGTATCAGGTCACCGTGACGCCGTCCACGCCGCGCGTACTGCAAGGCAACTCGATTCAGGCCACGATCAACGCGCGATATTTCTTCGGCGAGCCGGTCGCGGGCGCCAAGGTCACCTACGTCGTGCACACGTCCACTCATTATTGGTGGGATCAGAACGATCAGGACGAAAACGGAGACGCTGCGGACGCAAACTCCGATACATCGGACGATTCCGACGAGCCCGACGATGCTTACGACCAGACCGAGCAGCAGGAGCACCAGGGCATGCTCGATGCGAACGGTCACCTCACCGTTACGCTGCCGACCCGAGTCGACGGCAAGCACACCGATCAGGACTATCGCATCGAGGCGCGCGTGACAGACGCTGCCAATCGCGAGGTCGCGGGCCACTCCACCGTGCTGGCCACTTACGGATCGTTCCGCGTGAGCGTGGAGCCAACGAATTATGTAGTCCAGGCAGGACAGCCCGTGCGTGTCAAGATCACCGCGAAGGATTACGACAACAAACCCGTGCAGACTCAGGTCCATATCGCCGCCGCACTGGAGACGTGGGATTCCGTAACTCACCAACGTACGGATACCTCTGCGGCAAGCAAAGATGCGCCGACCGGCGCCGACGGAACCGTTCTGGTCGATCTGCCTTTGAGCGGCAGCGGCGATTTTGAAGTGAAGGCCACTGCTCAAACTCCGGAGAATCGCACCGTCGAAGACTCCACCTATGTCTGGGTCTGGAACGGCTCAGGCTCCTGGTACCAGACCAACGCGCAGGCGCAGATCGTCGCCGACAAGAAATCCTACAGCGTAGGCGATACGGCGCACCTGCTGCTGGTAACAGGCCTGGCAGAATCGTGGGCGGTCGTCACCACTGAGGGCAAAAGCGTGCAGTCGCGGCAACTCATCCATTTAACCAGCGCGAGCGCTGCCTTCGATGTCCCCATCACGCAGCAGGCGCAGCCAAACCTCATCGTAACCGCGGTCATTGTCCACGACGATCAGTTGATGACGGCGCAAAAGAGCCTCAGTGTGCCGCTTGTCGAACGAACGCTCACCGTTACGGCTACGCCCAGCAAGACTCAGTACGAACCAGGAGAAGCGGCCAGCTACGACGTGTTTGCAGTTGATTCCGCGGGCAAGCCTGTGCAGACCGACCTGAGCTTCGGCGTTGTCGACGAGGCGCTTTACTCCGTGCGGCCCGACACGACTCCAGACATCGTCAATTCGTTTTACCCCAAGCGCTACGTGTATCTCGATCCGCAGACCTCCTTTGATTTCTTCTTCTCGGGCGAGGCAGGCACCAAGAGTCCGCTGCTCGCCGATCTGGCGAACGGCCTCTATCATCCGCGGATGGCGCAGGTAAAACCAGGCTCCGATCTGGTTGTCCCCAAGGTGCGCAAGGCATTTCCCGATACCGCCTACTGGAATCCCAGCGTGCAAACTGGCGCCAACGGCCACGCGCGCGTCACATTCAACTTCCCTGACGCGCTGACCACATGGCGCACTACCATCCGTGCCATGACCGACGATGGCAAAGCCGGCGGCGTAGTTGTGCGTGTGCTTGTGCGCAAGAATTTGATTGTGCGCCTGGCTGCGCCGCGCTTCTTCCGCCAGGGCGACGAAACGGTGCTGCGCGTTATCGCGCACAACTATCTGGCGACAGCCAAAGACGTAACCTTCGCGCTTGATGTGAGTGGAGTGGACGTGCTGAGCGGCCAGACGCAGAAGGTCACCATTCCCGCCAATGCCGAAAGCTACGTCGACTGGCGCGTGAAGGCACGCACGATCGGCAACGCCGATCTCACTGCCAAGGCCCTCACCAACGAAGAATCGGACGCGCTCGAGATGACGCTGCCGATTCTGCCGTACGGCGTGCAGCAAAGTGCCGACGGAGCTGGCGTTGTCTTCTCAGGCTCAGGGCAAAACCAGTGGTCGTTCAGCTATCCGGCAAAATCGGACCCGGGATCGCGCTCGCTCACTGTCACTGTCGCGCCCTCCATCGCTGGAACCGTCTTCGATGCTCTCGATTACCTCACTGGCTATCCGTGGGGCTGCACCGAGCAAACGATGTCTGGCTTCCTGCCCGACTTGATCGTTGCCCAGTCTGTCGACAAGCTGCATATCAAATCGCCGATTGATCGAAAGACGCTGAACGACGAGGTCAGCGCCGGGATTGAGCGGCTCTACAGCTATCAGCACGACGATGGCGGTTGGGGCTGGTGGCAGGACGATCCCAGTCTCGTCTTCATGACCGCTTACGTTGTAAGCGGTTTGGGACAGGCCAAAGCGGCTGGCTACACCATCGACGACGATCGTCTCACCCGTGCGCGCAACTGGCTGCTGTCGACGCTGGCCGCGCACCCCGACATGATTCCCGATCTGCGCGCGTATACGGTTTACGCATTGGCCACCACCGGCGGCGCACCCAAGGACGCGCTCGACGAAACATGGGCGAGTACCGACAAGCTCAGTGACGAAGGGCTTGCGCTCACCGGGCTGGCTCTCGATGCGGCCGGCGATGCAAGAGCGCACCAAGCCGCGGTGCTTCTCGAAAAGAAGGCCCACACAACCGACGTGGATGCATCCTGGCAAGGCAATTACGACGGCATGATGGATTTCTACGATGACACTTCGCCCGAAACCACTGCCTTTGCGCTCAAGCTTCTCATCCGGCAGGATCGCTCCAGCGGCTTGATGCCCAAGGCTGCGCGCTGGCTCACTGAGCATCGCGAGGGCGACTACTGGTACTCGACGAAACAAACTTCGATGGTCATCCAGGGCCTCACCGATTACCTTGCGCTGAGCGGCGAATTGGCCAACACATCAGACGTCGAAGTTCTGGTGAACGGAACCAGCGTAGGCAAACGCCACTTTGGTCCGGAGGACGCCTTCGCGGCGCCATGGCAAATCAAGGTTCCCGCGGCGCAAGCCACGAGTGGCGGCCAGATCACAATCCGCAAGAGCGGCAATGGCATTACCTACTGGTCCGCCCAGAACAATTGGTACTCCGCCGATCAAAAATCCTTCCAGCAGGGCCAGCTCGCGCTCAACATCACGCGCGATTACTACCTGCTGCAAAAGCGCCAGGATAAGCCAACCGATCCCATCACCTACGACTTGGTCCCGCTCAAAGGCCCGGTCCATATTGGGGACATCATTGCCGTCAAGCTGGCGCTCAACGGGACAGCATGGAAGTATTTGCAGGCTCAGGACCCCATCCCGGCAGGCACGGAGTTCCTGTCAAACCCCGGCCTCTACACGCTGAATAACAAGCCCGATTGGTGGGCCGAACTCTTCACGCGCGAGGAGTTCCGCGACGACCGCGCCGCGTTCTTTAACACAGATTTCAGCGCGCGGACTCAGTACGTCTACCTGCTCGAAGTCGACAATTCCGGCTTATTCCAGATCAGCCCCGCGCAGGCCGGACCCATGTACCAATCGAACGTCCAGACAACCACCGACCCCGCAACGCTGGAGGTGCAGCCGTGAACGATGTTGCAGCCACCAACATTTTCAATGATCTTTTTCGCCGCCTTCGGCTGAGCCTGGCGTGGGTCGCAGCCCAGTTCTGGGCCACGCTCCTGCTCATTCTCGCGGGCGCAGCCTGGACGCGTTTGCCCGACAGATATGCGTGGCAAGTGGGGATCACATTATTTGTGCCGCTGGTTTTGCTTGCTGCGGCTCTGCTGCTGCAGGCCGGTACCATGCGCAAGCTCCTCAACGTTGAGCAAAAGGATGACCGAAAGCGCACTTCCCTGGTCATCGGCACGCTCACGCTTCTGGTCTGGGCAGCGATTTTCTGGGCCGCGTGGGCGCTTCTGGACTGGTGCAGCGATCAGGTTCCCGAGTGGGCCGGCTATCTGAATTCGCGCGCATCGGCTCAGATGCGGGCCACGCTCTTCACCTACGATCACATTCAAAGTTGGCTCACGATCCTTATCTGGATCTTCCGCTGGATCGCGGTACCCGCAAAAGTAATTCCATACGCGATGTCTACCGCGCAGTGGGGCTGGCGATTGCCGTGGCGAAGGATCATCCCCCTGCTGTTCAACTGGCGTTGGTGGCTGGCGGCTGTCGTTGCCGCCCTACTCGCTGTGCTGTGGCCGAGTCATTTCTTCACGAGCCTGCCGCAGGGGACCGTGTCGCATCAGGTCTGGGCAGTCATGCTCAAGCTCGTCGGAGCGTATCTGCTGGCAATTGTCTGCTGGATTTTCTTGTTAGCGTGGTGCGCAGTGCTGTTGAGTCGTAACACGCCTGCCGCGGAGAAGCCTGATGATGACTGGCTCGTCCCGGTTCCCGTTGGTTCCGGCCCGCTGGGCGAAGATTCCGTGAAGCTACCGCTGCCCGAGCGCGGCAACGACTCCGGCGGGAACCCCTGACCTAAGCCAATCGAGCACCAGCGCGCGCCCATAGCGCGTGAGCAGTTGCGCCGCATACCACTCGGCTGCGCGATGCGCGGCAGCCGATTCCGCCTCACTTGCTGCGTGCGGCAGTGTGGCGTCGTCGGCATCGGGAGTCAGCGCGGGCGCGGATTTTTTCTCAGCCTGCGAGCTCGCCCTGCCGTCGGCCTCGCTCCAAACCTCCACCAAACCTTCGCGCAGCCACAGGGGCGCGCGCGGTCCTGCTTGCTGCTCCACCAGCGCATGCAGAAATTCGTGGCGCATGGTGCCCGCCAATAGGTGCCGCGCGGCAAGCGTTCGCAGTGGCTGCGTTCCGATCCAGTCGCCCTCGGTGAAAGCCGCGACCCAGCCGGGCGCGAACGTGGCATCACGAAAAGCCGGCGTGGACGCAAATGCACGAACAGTAAATGACCCGGTCGCATGCAATCCGGACTGCTCCGCCGCCTCCGCCTGTGCGCGATTCAGATCCGGCACATACGCCGCATCACCCGCATCAAGAGATTCAAGAACAAATCCGTCGCCCGCGAATTTGCTCCACTCGCGCCCGGTCGTTTCATCGGCGGCGCGCGTCCCCGGAAAATACTGTGCCAAGATTTCCTGTGCCGAATGCCCCTGTTGCGCCATCGCAGCCGCGCCTTTCTGGCAAAGGCCAACGCCATGGCCCCATCCGCGCCCATGAAACGTGAAATGGTCGCCCTGGCGGCTCACCTCGAACCATGTGCTGGGAATTCGATTCCATCCCAGCGACTCGCCAACCACCAGCCGGAAGTCATCAGCGCCAATCTCGTGGCCGTCGACTTTAACCGTCACTGCGCGGCCCGACTCGCCACGCTGCGCGACGCTGAGGTCTTGCCATCCCGGAGCGACGAGCCCGTGCGCAGCCAATGCGGCTGTCAAATCAGCGCGCGAAATCTCCGCAGCCCACTCCCTGCCGCCGTCGGCCGTGCAGAATCGATCAGGCTGCGAGGGCAAATAGGGAACCGGTTTGGCGTGCGGCCAAATCTCCGTCGGCAAAGCAGTCCGCCCGCCGCAGTCCTTTCCGAAATAGGCGAGTGCTCGCTGCGAGCGAAACCACAACGTCTCGCCGCCCGTCGCCAGCGTGGCCGCGTGCGCTTGGGCTCCACGCTCGCCATTGCCGCCCCAATGCAAAAGCTGGCAGTGAGTGGAGTCGCACAGATCGTAGTCCGCATGTCCGTGTGCCTCGTGCAACGCAAAACTCCGCACCACGATCGCCAGCGCCCTCAGCGATTCGGCGCTATCGGCCGCGCCGCTTTCGCTCGCCACCACTCGCTCCACATAGCTCTCTACAGGCAGCGTCACCACGATGACCAGCACTCCCGCATGTGCCGCGATCGACACAGGATTGTGCAGCGTGACGGTTTCGCCATGCGCAGTGAGCGTTATCTGGTCGGCAACCCAAACGCGTGTCGCATTTTCTTTTCGGCCTGCTGCCGTCAGCATCAGCGCATCTCCGTCGGCGCGAATAGCCGCCGGTTGAGTAAATGTCAGCATCGCGCAGTCGGCGCAGGTTCGTAAAGCGATTCTTCGATCCGGTCCGGCGGCCGTGAGCACCACTTCGCGATCATGCCACAGCGTCCACATTCCCACGCGCAGAGTCTCTCGCGTGGGCTCCGGTGCTTTTCGCGCTGTCTCCGCAGCGGTCACGGCCGCCTGCGGCGCCGGCTGCACGCCGGACCACGCCACGCTAGACCAGGCCACGCCGCCCGCTGCGAGCAGGTTCACCAGCGATCGCGCAATCCACTGTCGGTTCGCGGCTGGTCGGGTCACGGACGGTCTGTTCAAGGCTTCTCCAAGGGAGCGTCGGCCAAAATCTCTCCGGCCACATGCGCCGCGTCTGCGCCCCGGCCTGCCGGCAGATACACAACGATCACAACCTTTGGCTTTTCCGCCGGCGCGATGCCCGCAAACCAGCCGTGCGACTGGCTCAATGCGATGCCCGCCGCTGTTCCTGTCTTGCCCATCACCGCAACGCCGCCTAAACTCGCCTGCCCAGCCATGCCGAAGCTGGCTGAGTCCTCAAGCCCCGCGCGCACCACTTGAGTTGCATCCGAATCAGGGTGCGCGGCCATCTCTCGCGCCAGCCAGCGATAGGCTACGCCCAGCTCCAGCGGCGTTACGCGCACACCCTCTACTCCCAGCAGCGCCAGCTGTTCTGCGTCAACCGTCTCAGGCTCGCGAAACTCCGCGACCGCTTCGTCGTGCGCAAGGCCAGTCAATCCGACCAGACCCGTAGACTCAAGCAGACCTGTAGGCCGCAGCAATTGTTCCAGTTCTTCCGGGCGGAGCGTTCGCGCCACCGCAGCAAAATAGCTGTTACAAGACCACGTAAGCGCCTCGCGTGCATTGAAGGGCGGTGCGAGCGGATGCGTGCAGGTAAGCCTGTGGCCGGCGACTGCGAGTTGCCGATTGCACGCGACACGGCTTGCGGGATTCCAGCGGCCCGCGCTTACCAGTCCATATAGAACCAGAGGCTTCAGCGTCGATCCCGGCGCGGCCAGCGTTCGCGCAGCATCTTTCAGATCAGTCGCCGCTAGCAATCGATCACTCGCAATGTCGAGCACAATGATCCTTGCCTGCGGTGTCTCTCTCGCCGCGAGCTCGACGGCGCCTTGCCACGCCCGCACTCTGGTTTGGCAAACCGCGGCCTGCGTTCCAGACCGAACCGCCGCGAAAATGACCGCCAGGACAATCAACCGAATGATTCCGCGCACACCAGAAGTATCAACGATCCACGCTCGAAATGAACAGTTCTCGAACCCTGTTCGCGGTCTCGCATCCCCGCAACCTGCCGCCCGGAGAATCATCGTTGTCGCCGCATCGGGAAAAGTCTCACAGCCAATGCGCTGAGCGCCGCTGGCTCCGGGGCCATCGTGAATTGAGATATACTTCATCACGTTGGCTCTGGCCCTCCCGGCGGGAGTAGTTCAGTGGCAGAACGTCAGCTTCCCAAGCTGAATGTCGCCGGTTCGATCCCGGTCTCCCGCTCCAATTGCTCATCAAGGCCGCCAATATCGCTTCCGCCGCTCACAACTCCGCCAGTCTCCGCGCCCGCTTAAAGACATTGAGCAGCATCGCGCGAGTCAGCTTGCCCGTGTTCGTATTCTGCAGTGACGGATGATAGCTGGCGATTGCGATCAACCCTCCCGGCAGTTTGTGCTCCGCTCCATGGGCAAAATCAAACCCAGCACGCCGTTTCAGCTCCGCCGTCCGCGCCACATGTCCCAGCAAGCCATCGAACGCGATGCGCCCCAAACAAACCACAACACGCAAATCCGGGAGCAAGGCCATCTCCTGATCGAGCCATGGCGCGCAGTTGCGCAGTTCTTCCGGCGTCGGTTTATTGCCCGGCGGCGCGCAGCGCGCTACAGCCGTGATCCAAAGCCCGTTCAGCTTCATCCCGTCATCGCGTGAAGCAGCTTTCGGCTGCGACGCAAACCCCGCTTCGTGCAGCACAGGATAAAGAAAGTCGCCCGATCCGTCGCCCGTGAATGGTCTTCCTGTTCGATTCGATCCGTGCGCCCCCGGCGCCAGTCCCAGGGCCATCACGCGCGCCTTCGGGTCGCCAAACGATGGCACCGGCCGTCCCCAATACTCCCAGTCCAAATAGGCCCGACGCCGCGTCCGTGCTACTTCGGTGCAGTGCACCCGCAACCGCGGGCAAAGCTCGCACGACACTATCCGCGTATTCAGCGCTGCAAGAGTTGTAGTCTCAGCCATGAGGGAATTTTACTTCCGCGCATCTGCGGCATCGCGACACCAGTGCCCTTTTTCACCGATCGCCGTATCCCGTCCTCAATACACGCCGGGGATCAATCGCTTCGTCGTCCTCATGTAATCCGCATATTCCTCGCCGAACGCATTTAGCAGCGCCGCCTCCTCCACATGAATCCGATACAACACGGCAATCGTGGGAAGAACGAAGACAGTCGCCAATGAGGCCCAATTGTGCGTATGGATTCCTGCGGCCAGGAAGATGATCTCCATTCCCAAATAGGATGGGTGCCGGACCACCCGGTAGAGTCCCTTGCGCCGCACCGTTTGCGTGGAGCGGATGGCGACGTTGGCGCTGAATGACCTGCCAAGAGTCACTATGGCGGCAATGCGGACAACGAGGCCTGCCACGATGAGAACGAGAGCGGCGATTTGCAGAAAATGATGGGGGAATCTCATCTCCGAGCCGGGGAACGCCACCCGGCCCGCGGCAAAGAACGAGAACACGATGACCACCCAAATAATGAGTTGAGTTCCGCGGTCGTGCAAGGTTCCCTGGACGCGCCGCGTCCGCGTGGCAATGGAAATCAAGGCTTCCAGGCCAACCCACCCGTAAAACAGCCACGGCCACAATGTTTCCGCGTTCATTCTCCGTCGCCTCCAAGAGTGTCCACGCAGTATACGCGTACCGTGATCTGTTCGGTCCTGCGCAGCGTGCCACGCTCATCCACATTGATGGGGCCCGGCGTGCGCCCGCATTTTATGGCACACTTGGTGCAGAGGAATTCGCGCGATGAAACCCGCAAAGCTATTGTTGCTCGCCGGCGATTTTGTTGAGGACTACGAGATCATGGTCCCATTTCAAGCTCTGCAAATGGTGGGCCACACCGTCCACGCCGTCTGTCCCGGCAAAAAGAAAGGCGATCAGATCCGCACCGCGATTCACGATTTCGAAGGTGATCAAACCTACACCGAAAAACGCGGCCACAACTTCACGCTCAACGCCACGTTCGACGAGATCGATCCTGCGCATTACAACGGCCTCATCATTCCCGGCGGGCGCGCGCCTGAGTATCTCCGCCTCAACCCCAAAGTTCTCGACCTCATCCGTCACTTCGCCAAGGCCAACAAACCCATCGCCGCGATCTGTCACGGCCCGCAACTGCTCGCTGCCGCTGGCGTCATCAAGGGGCGCAAGATCAATGCCTATCCCGCCTGCGCTCCTGAGGTAGAACTTGCCGGCGGAACTTACGTCTCTGTCGACATGACGGACGCCGTCGTTGACGGCAATCTCGTCACAGGCCCCGCCTGGCCTGCTCATCCGGTCTGGCTCGCTCGCTTTCTGAAGGTTCTTGAGGCTCACGCGGCCGCCTGAACATTCCAGCAAAATCCATCCTTCCCTGCTGGCTCGCTTTTCGCATGACTCGCTGATAACCTGGTCGGCATTGATGCAAGAGGGACGTTTATGGCGGTGATAAGAATTGCTGTGAGCTCTGCAAGGCGAAGCGTTCCACGCGCCCTTTTTGCTGTCGTAGTTCTCTGTCTTTCTGGGCGAGGTTCATGCGCGGTGCCATGCCCTGTTCTTCACCACGGCCCGCCCAACGATGCTGAAAAAGCCCTGCTGGCCGCCGACTACGCAAAGGCGGAGACCCTCTACCGCGAGGCACTTGCAACAGATCCCTCTAACGCCGCGCTGACCGTCGGCCTCGTCCATGCGCTGCTCCGCGACCAGAAGGTCCAGGAGGCTGCCGACACGGTTCAAGCCGCTTTGGCCCCGGCGCCGGGGTTGGCAGTGCTGATCACGCTGCGCGGTGAAGTCGAGTTTCGGCAAGGCGAGCCCTGGATCGCGGCTCAGTCTGCCGACGAGTCATTCAAGCTAGATCCGTGCAACCCCCGTACGCAATTACTCTTAACGGACTTGTTCCGACTCAGTTCGTTTTATGCTTCGACCCGTTCTCACATTCTTACGGCGCATCAGCTCGATCCCGACGACCCGGAAATTCGCGGAGAGTGGATGATGACGTTGCCACTCAAGCAGCGCGTTCAGGAGGTCGAGGCTTACCTGAATGAGCCGCGAGGCGATGACGCCGAGGACGTCCGCCACCTGAGAGATTACCTGGAACACATCCAGAAGCTATCAACCGAGCCGAGGAAACCTTGCAAGTTGGTTTCGCAGATTACAGCCACCCAAATGCCGTTTGTCTACCTGATGCGCGATGCGACAGACGTTGACGGCTTTGGCCTTGACGTGAAGCTGAATAATCGCAATGCGCGCCTCGAAATTGATACTGGCGCGGGCGGTCTATTGGTCAGCAGCTCGACTGCGAAACATGCAGGGCTGCTGGCTTTCTCGCAGAACCGGATTGGCGGCATCGGTGACGAAGCAGAAAGAAAGGGCTTTACCGCCTACGTCGACTCAATTCGCATCGGTGACCTTGAGTTTCAGAATTGCGCGGTCCAGGTGATAGACGGCCGCTACTTGCCCGGGGACATCGACGGTCTGATCGGCATGGACGTCTTTTCGCAGTTTCTTGTAACGCTCGACTACCCAATGCGCAAACTATCCCTCGGCCCGCTGCCGCCACGCCCTGGAGAGGAACCAGATTCCGCCAGCAAATTGAAAACTGACGACGATGACGACGAAGACGATAGCCAGCCGATGGAGAAATCGGCGCAATCCGGACCAGCCGTCCCGCCTGCGAACGCGGCGGCGGAGAAGCCGCCGTCCCACGGCCCCTTCGATCGGTATATTGCCCCCGAAATGAAGGACTACACGAAGGTCTTTCGAGTGGGGAATCAGTTGATTTTGCCGGCCGCGCTCAATGCTTCCAAGATCAAACTCTTCATCCTGGACACCGGCTCATGGACGACCACCATTTCACCGCAGGCTGCCCGCGAAGTGACAAAGGTCTACGGCGATAGTTCTTTCAGGGTAGAGGGGATCGACGGCGGGGTGAACAAGACCTACTTGGCCAACAGAATCATCTTCCGATTCGCAAATCTTTCGCAACAGGTGAATGGTGTGTTGGCTTTCGACATGTCAAAGATTTCGAAGGACGAAGGGATGGAGATCTCGGGATTGCTCGGCGCAACTACGCTCGACCTGTTGACGATCCACATCGACTACCGTGACGGCCTCGTCAAGCTCGCCTACGATCCGAAACACGGCTACCATTAGCAATGGCCTTGGGCTTGTGTTTGTCGGCACGGTAGACGCTGCATAAGGCCCAATGGGCGAGTCGTTAAGTGCCGTTAATGCGTAATCTACCCTCGCGGATTCTCGGAAAGGCCCTGTGCCATACTGAATCTGTCTTCGCCTTCCCTCAGGTTCTGGACTCACATCACATGCCATCCCATCCCAACCCGGAGTTTCTGCGTCGCGCCATCGAGTTGGCCACGCGCAATGTTCTTACTGGGACAGGCGGACCGTTTGCCGCGGTCATCGTGCGCGACGGCAAAATCGTCGGTGATGGCGCAAACTCCGTCACCCAGACCAACGATCCCACTGCGCACGCCGAGGTCAACGCCATCCGCGCCGCGGCCAAAGCTCTTGCAACCTTTTCGCTCGCCGGCTGCGAACTCTATACCAGTTGCGAGCCCTGCCCGATGTGCCTCTCTGCGGCATATTGGGCGCGGCTTGATGCTGTCTACTATGGAGCCAGCGCCGCCGACGCAGCCCGCGCCGGTTTTGACGATGCCTTTCTCTACGCCGAGATCCGCAAAGACTCGAGCCAGCGCAAACTCCCCTCAACGCAATTGCTCAGCGACGAAGCATGGGCCAGTTTCGCCGCCTGGATCGCTGCGCCAAATAAGGTCGAGTATTAACGCTGCATCCTTATTGAGTGGCGCGCATCCTTGACCCCGCGCCGTCACAGTGCGTATGCTTCGAGCGTTTACGCCAGAGAATCGAATCTGTGAATCGCATCTAAATTCACGCCGCAAGGGGAGCCCGCATGAGCACCGCCGCCACGGCCGCAACTCCCATCACGAGCGTCGGAAGTAGGCCGCGTCTCGTTCGCCGTGCCGCCGTTCTCGGCGCCGGAACCATGGGCTCCCGCATCGCCGCGCATCTGGCCAACGCAGGAATCCCTGTTCTTCTCCTCGATCTTTCTGCGAAACCTGGGACTTCGGAGCGATCGCTGGCCGTCAACGCCGTTGAAGCCCTCGCAAAATCCAAGCCCGCTGCCTTCTTTGAATCTTCGCGCGCAGCGCTCATCACTCCCGGCACGTTCGACGACGATCTGCCCAAACTCTCAGAGTGCGACTGGATCATCGAAGCGGTTGCCGAAAACCTTGAAATCAAAACCGCGCTGCTGACCCGCGTCCTTCCTCATCTCGCTCCGCATGCGCTTCTCACCACCAACACCTCCGGCCTGCCCATATCGCAAATCGCGTCAGTATTGCCAGTCCAAATCCAGGAAAAATTCTTCGGCACGCACTTCTTCAATCCCCCGCGCTACATGCGCCTGCTCGAAGTCATCCCCACCGCCGATTCTGATCCCGCTGCCGTCGCCGCATTCTCCGCATTCGCCGATCTCCACCTCGGCAAGCAGGTCGTCTTTGCGCGCGACACGCCGAACTTCATCGCCAATCGCATCGGCATTGCCGGCATGTTCAACGCCGCCAACCTCATGCTCGAGCAGGGACTCTCAATCGAAGAGGTCGACGCGCTTACCGGCCCCGCCATCGGCTGGCCGCGCACTGGAACCTTCCGCCTCGCCGACCTCGTCGGCATCGACATCCTCGCCCACGTAGCTGCCAACTTCCCCCAGGGCGTCACAGGCGGTAAATTCTCGTCCATCCTCGACGAGTTGATCAAGCGCGGCTGTCTGGGGGACAAATCCGGTCAGGGTTTCTACAAGAAGATCCGCAGTGCAGATGGTAAAGACGAGCGCCTCGTCCTCGATCTCTCCACATTCGAATACCGCCCCGCCGTCAAGCCCGCGCTGCCTTCGCTCGACATGGCGAAAAACGCTGCGACACTTCCCGAGCGCCTGCGCATGCTGCTTGCGAACAACCCGGCAAAAGACAGGGCCGCGGCCTTCCTCTGGCCCTTTCTCTCTTCGCTCTGGAACTTCGCTGCCGATCGCATCGGCGAGGTCGCCGACGGTGCTCCGTCCATCGACACCGCCATGCGCGCCGGCTTCAACTGGGAACTAGGCCCCTTTGAAATGTGGGATGCGGCCAGTGTCGCCGAATCCGTCGCCCGCATGAAGGCTCTCGGCCTTCCCGTCGGCGCACCCGTTGAAAAACTTCTCGCGGCTTCGCGCACAAGCTGGTACTCGCCTGATCGCGACGCCTGTTTTCAGCCGACAACGAATCAACTCATTTCAATTCCCGCCGTCCCCGGTCACGCTCGCGTCGCCGATTTTCGCCGCACCCACAAAGTCATCCGCTCCAACCCCGGCGCTTCGCTTGTCGACCTCGGCGACGGCATCGCATGCATCGAGCTGCACTCGCTCAAGAACGCCATCGGCGGTGACGTTCTTTCTCTCATCTCCGCCGTTCTCAATCCGTCCTCCGATGCCGTCCGCGATTTCTCTGCCTTTGTCATCTCCGGCGACCGCGACAACTTCTCCGTCGGCGCTAATCTCATGCAGCTTCTCCTTGCCGCGCAAGAGGGTGAGTGGGACGAGCTCGCCCGCGTCATTCACAACTTTCAGCAGATGACCGCGGCCATCAAGTTCTGCCCGCGTCCCGTCGTTGCCGCGCCCTTCGGCCTCACGCTCGGCGGCGGCGCCGAGATCTGCCTACACGCCGCGAGCCGCCAGCCTTACGCAGAGACCTACATTGGCCTCGTTGAAGCCGGCGTCGGCCTCATCCCCGCCGGCGGCGGGACCAAAGAAATGTTGTTGCGCGCGCTCGACGCAGCCACAGCGCTCGCCCCGCCAGATCCCCGCGACCCGCCCTCGCGCTTCGCCCAATCCGCCGAGTTCGCCACGGCGCTCAAGCGCTCGCTTGAAACCATCGCAATGGCCAAGGTCTCCAGCTCCGCATCTGAGGCGCGCTCACTCGGCCTCCTCGCGCCCGCCGACCGCATCACCATGAACCGCGAGCGCCTGCTGCTCGACGCCAGGGCTCAGGCAGCCGCGCTCGCCGAACCTGGCTACGCTCCGCCGCAACCACGCACGCAAATCCAGGCTCCAGGCACGGCCGCGCTGGCCACGCTCGAAATGGGAATCTATTTGATGGGCGAAGCCGGCTACGCATCCGAACACGACCAAAAGGTCGCTCGTTGGGCCGCGTACATCCTTGCCGGCGGCCGCATTACTCCGGGAACACTCGTCAGCGAGCAGTATTTTCTCGATCTCGAGCGCGAAGCCTTTCTCTCCCTCTGCGGCGAGCGCAAGACGCAGGAGCGCATCGCTTTTACCCTCAAAACCGGCAAGCCGCTGCGGAACTGATATTGACGTACGTACGTATGTATGAAAAGATGGCGGTTGAAGGAGAATTACCCGTGTATCACGACCCCAAAACAGTTCTCTCGCCCAAAGACAGAGTAAAGTCCGTGGAAGTGATCTATGACAAAGGGCCGGTTGACCAGAGCTGGTCCGTTGCCCAGATTGAGTGGGATGGTTCGCCTGCCGTCGGCATTCGGTGGAACGGCGATAGCGGCAACAGCAAGGGCACTCCCCAGTCGCGGGGAAACCCCGCGTGGTTCATAGTGCCTGAGGAACTCGAAGAAGCCATTCTGGAAGCCGCCAAAAAGAAAGATAGGGAAACGCAGACGGCCTTGGTTGAGGGTTATCGCCAGATGGCCTCTGACCGGGCTCGTGAAATTGAAGCAGCGGAGTGGACGGAGGCGCTGATTGGCGACATCGATTGAGCGTGGAGATGTCTACTGGCTGAATTTTGAACCCAGCCTCGGCGGAGAGATTAAGAAGGTACGGCCTGCGATCGTGCTGTCAAACAATGCTGCAAACACCCATCTAAACCGGGTTCAGGTTGTTCCAATCACTTCAAATGCCGATCGCCTTTATCCAGGCGAGGCATTCATAACCCTTAACGCCGAAAAACGAAAAGCGATGGGCGACCAATTGACGACAGCGAGCAAGCAGCGAATTGGCAGAAGGATCGGAGCGCTTAGCGCTGAGGACATGGGCCGGGTAGAAGACGCGATTTTGCTCCAACTGGGCCTCGTTCGCCCCTGAGATGATCCCATGGTTGGCATTCCGCTCAAATCGTCCATCTCTTTTCTTGGCGCGTTTCTCTTTGCCTGCGTTCCAATCTCCGCGCACCAGTCGTCCCCTCCGAATTCGCTCGTCGAGTACGGCCAGATCATGTTCGACGGCCACTCAACCCCCTACGTCATTCGCCACCTTCCCATCAGCTCGTTTCCCGATCTGCCGCCCGCCATACAAACGGAACTTAGCGTCCGCGGCTGTCTCATTCCGCAAACCTACGAGGCCCACCGCCCTGAGAATGTCGTCCACGCCAGCCTTGAGCAGCCCGGTTCCTCTGATTGGGCCGTCCTCTGCTCCGCGCAGGGCACCGTCTCTTTGCTGGTCTTTTTTGGCAGCGGCTCCGGCCGGCCTTTCACGCTGGCCTCGGCCCCCGAAACCGAGCGCCTTCAGTCGCACGATCCCAGCGGCGTTCTCGGCTTCAACTGGGGCATCGACCCCGCATCGCCAGGGGATGTCCACGACGCGCAACTCGGTATGCTCCATCCGCCGCCGCGCCTCGACCACGATGCCCTCGCCGATACGCTCGTCGATCGCCACACCGTCTATCACTTCTATCTGAAGAGTGCCTGGATCGTGCTCGAGATTCGGGACTGAACGATATTCGGGACTGAATGATGATGCCTGGCCCGAGCCGCCCAAGACTCGTTCGCCCAAGACTCGTGCGCCCAAGACTCGTGCGTCCAAGACTCGTGCGTCCAAGACTCGTGCGCTCAAGAATCGTGCGCCCAAGACTCGTGCGCTCAAGAATCGTGCGCCCAAGACTCGTGCGCCGTAGAATCGTGGAGGAGTAGCGCATGCCGGAAGCCGTTCTCGTCGCCGCTGTCCGCACGCCCGTTGGCCGCGCCCCCAAAGGCGCGCTCTCCAACACGCGCCCTGACGATCTTGCCGCAATTGCATTGAGCGGAGCTTTGGACAAGATTCCTGCCCTCGAAAGAACCGCCATCGAAGATGTCATCCTAGGCTGCGCCCAGCCCGAAGGCGAGCAGGGCTGGAACATCGCGCGCATGGCTGCTCTTCGCGCAGGCATTCCCGTTGAAGTTCCCGGCGCAACCGTCAATCGCCTCTGCGCCTCCGGTCTCGAGGCCATCGCGCTCGCCGATCACCGCATTCGCTCCGGCGCGGCGAGCGTCATCATCGCCGGCGGAGCCGAATCCATGAGCCTCATTCCCATGGGCGGCAGCAAGCCCAGCCCCAATCCATGGCTCGCCGCCAACTATCCCGCGTCGCTTCTCACCATGGGCCTCACCGCCGAGCGCGTCGCCCGGCATTACTCTATTTCGCGTCTTGACCAGGACGACTTCGCTCTTGCGAGCCACCAGAAAGCACTCGCCGCGCAAGCCGCGGGCCGCTTTTCTGATGAACTCATCCCGGTCAAAATTACAACCGCAACGCCAGACATTCCTCCGAAAAAGCCCCGCCTTCGTGAAAAGGAATTTTCCGCCGACGAGGGCCCTCGCGCCGACACCTCCGCCGCGGCCCTCGCCCAGCTCAAGCCCGCCTTTCACGTGCAAGGGACGGTCACCGCGGGCAACTCCTCGCAAACGTCTGACGGCGCCGCCGCCGCCGTCCTCATGGAAGCCGGCCGCGCACGAGAACTCGGCATTCAGCCGCTCGCTCGCCTCGTCTCTTACGCTGTCACCGGTTGTCTGCCTGAAGAGATGGGCATCGGCCCCATTACCGCGATTCCCAAGGCGCTCTCGCTCGCCGGCCTCAAGCTCGCAGACATTGACCTCATCGAACTCAACGAGGCCTTCGCCGCGCAGACTCTTGCAATCATTCGGGCTCTCAATCTGGACCAGGAAAAAATCAACGTCAACGGCGGAGCCATCGCGCTCGGCCATCCGCTCGGCTGCACCGGCGCAAAACTTACCGCAACGCTTCTCGCGGAGATGCGCCGCCGCCGGCTCAGATACGGAATGGTCACCATGTGCGTCGGCGGAGGCATGGGCGCAGCCGGAATCTTCGAGCTCCTCAATTGAACCGCAGGCGTTTTGTCGCTGACCCCTGACACCTGATCCCTGACAACTAGTTTTTGAAGAACTCCCCATGCCCTCCGTTCACCCACGGATCGTAGTGCAGGGCAAACTCAGCACGGTGTTGCGTGCTGGGATGGTCATAGAGCCAGAATTCGATGAATGGATTCGGATTTGGATCTTCCAGCCACGATTGGCCCAGCGCATTAAACGCGGCGACCGCCGTCTTTTGCGGGTCCGGTACGATCCCATGGATCGCCTCCTGCCCGAATACATCGGCCTGGTGCTCAAAGTGGCGGCTGACGGCGTTGCTCACAGGCTGCAAGAGAAAACTCGCGATCGAGATCGAAAACAGCAGCACAACCAGTCCAGTCCGCGACGAAAGCTGCGGGGCTCCGACAGAGAAGTCTTTATCCGCGGTGTGCAATTCGCTCATGCCCCAGCGCGCTCCAAACCGCCGCACTATCCACGCCGCAAACGCTGCGCACATCCAGTACAGGAAGAACAAGCCCACGGCGGACAATGCGAATCCCTTGGGAATGTGATGCAGCACGTAGTGCCCGCTCTCGTGCCCGAATACGAACAACACTTCATCGTCTGGCAGTTGGTCCGTCGCCGTATCCCACATCACGTACCGCTTGGTCGCGCCCATCCCCGCCACAAATGCGTTGATCCCCGTGTACTTCGCGCTGGCTTCCAGCAGATACATTCGGTCCGGCGGAATGTCGATCCCCGTCCGCGCCACCACCGTCTCGAGCTTTGCCACCAGCGCCGCGTGATTCTTCGCGAGCGGTTCTTGCTTGAAAAAAAGTGGCACAACCAGCGGCTCAATAAAAGAGAGGACCGCCAGAATCGGCAGTGTCACCGCCCAGATGCCGAGCCAGTAGCGCCGCGGCCAGCGCCGTACAATCCAGTTGAAAAGCAGCAGAATCGGCACGCCGATCGCGATCGTCAGCCCCAACGTCTTGCCCACATCGCCAAGCCAGCCGCCCCATTCCTGCACGCTGATTCCGTAACTGCGTTCATAGTGCTGGCCGATCCAATCCAGCGGCAGCCCGGCCAGTGCGTCGATGATCAGGTACGCCGCAAAGAAGGCCGCTCCCTGAATCCAGCGCCGATTCGAAATTCGTTGCGTCCAGCGCTCCAGGGCCGCCCACGCGCGCGTCGCAAGCAGCAGCCACACGAATACAATGCTCCAGACCGATCCCGCGATATTCAGGATGTTGCGGATGCGGCTGATGCTGATCGCCTTGACCAGCTTGTCCGGCGGCAGCGAATAAGCCTGTTGCGGGCTCGTCAAAACCACAGCGCGCTTCAGAGCCGGCGCTGCCGGCGTATCTGTGCTCTGCGCGGCAAGCATTTGCGGACTCATTCCAGCCAGCAACGCGCCAACCAGCAACGGGGCCGAGCAGACAATCAACCGCACGAACCGTCTAATTCTCAATCCTGTTCTCCCTTTGCCCGCCCATTCTGCGAGAATCGAACAAACACATGCTTTCGCCAAGTCCTCGAGCCCTCACGCCAAACCATTCTATAGTCCAGTCGCGGCGCCGGATCATCTCACTCCTTCGCTTCGCGCCCGCGGTAACTTTCCTTCTGCCGTTTGGCTTCCAGCCCACAATTCGCGCTCAGCAGCCGGTCTCTGTCGTTCTCGACGCCATGACCTCTGAACTCCATCGCGCCTTCACCACGCTGGGCAAGTCCGCGGGCCCCTCGTCGTCTTCCGCGTCGCCGTCCAACGTTGGTGTCGCGACGACCGCCGCTCCCGCAAGTGACAAGCAGTTGCCGCCCTACTTCCTCAGCTACATGGTTCGCGACGCAAGCTACGTCTCCATTCGCGCCCTCTACGGTGCACTCGCAGGCAACTCGGCAGGTCGCACGCGCTCGGCCGATGTTCAGGTGCGCGTCGGCGATCCCAAACTTGACAACACGCACGGCACGCATCGCGGCTCGGCCGTCAACAGCCTCCAGCTTCCGCTCGGCGACGACCGCGAGGCTCTGGCGCGATCGCTTTGGCTGGCCACCAACACGGGCTATGGCAACGCTCTGGACAGCTACCTTCGCGTCCAGACTGAAGCAGAGGTCCGCGCGAGGGAAGAGGACACTTCTCCCGATTTCAGCCAGCAACCTCAGCAGAAGCACATCGGCGCCGTCGCTCCGCCCATCGTCATCGACCGTACGTCATGGGAGCAGCGGGTGAGGGAACTGTCCCGCATCTTCCGCGATTACCCTGACGTGTACGAGAACATGGTCGTGCTCAGCGTGCAGAACGAGACCGATTACTTCGCCTCCTCCGAGGGATCGCAAGTCGTCACGCCTCATCTGCAGGCGCGCCTGGTCGCCGTCGCCGTCACCCGCGCCGACGATGGCATGGACCTCTTCCGCGAGCAGACATTCGAAGCTGAAACGGTTGACGGCCTTCCCAAACAGGCTGACCTCGAAGCCGCCATGCGCAATCTTGGCAAAAGTCTCGAAGCACTGCGCAAGGCTCCGGTCACTGAGCCATTCGACGGCCCCGCCATTCTCTCCGGCCGCGCCGCCGCCGTCTTCTTCCACGAAGTCCTCGGCCATCGCCTCGAGGGCCAGCGCCAGCGCGGCGAAGAAGAGGGCCAGACCTTCACCAAAGACGTTGGCAAACCAATTCTTCCTGACTTTCTCTCTGTCGTCGACGATCCCACGGTCACAGCTTTCGGCAGCACCTGGCTCAGCGGCAGCTACCAGTACGACGATGAAGGCCAGAAAGCCGAGCCCGTCGACCTTATTCAAGACGGCGTTCTCAAAACATTCCTCATGTCGCGCTTGCCCATCGCCAGCTTCGGCGCCTCCAACGGCCATGGCCGCGCGGAATCCGGCCATGTGCCCACCGGCCGCCAAGGGAACCTGATCGTCACATCAACCAAAAGCGTCTCCGACTCCGCGCTGCGACAGCAGCTCATTGACGAAGCCAAAAAGCAGGGCAAGCCATACGGCCTCTACTTTGAGGACATCTCTTCGGGTTTTGCGGTCACTCAGCGGAGCTCACCGCAGGCCTTCCAGGTCATTCCCCTCGTCGTCTGGCGCGTCTATGTCGACGGCCGGCCTGACGAACTCGTCCGCGGTGTCGGCATCGTCGGTACGCCGCTCGCCGCCATGAAAAGCATCATCGCAACCGGCGACAAGAGCGAAGTCTTCAACGGCGAGTGCGGCGCGGAGTCGGGCACCATCCCCGTCAGCGCTGTCGCTCCCGCCATGCTCCTCAGCACCATTGAAACGCAGCGCCAACCGCAAGGTACAGCGCGCCCGCCCATCCTGCCCATCCCCGGCGCGGACACTCAACCGCCCGCGACCAAGGAGGCCCAATGAACCCGCGACGCTTGTGCGCTATGGTCGCCTGTACCGGACTTCTCGTTTTATTCGTCTGCATGTCACGACTCCCGGCTCAGCCCACCCGCGCCGACGCCGAAAAAGATCCCGTCCTCAAAGCCATGCTCGCTGAACTCGATCGCAGCATGAGCCAGCTCCAGTTGCAGGGCTTTGCCAAGCCCTTCTTCATCCAGTACCGCATTGAAGACGTCAACGACTTCCAGACCACCGCCGAATTCGGCTCAAGCGAAGGCTCTGACCACGCTCACCAGCGCGTCGTGCGCGTCACTGTCCGCGTCGGCGACTACAAAACCGACAGCTCCGGCGTGCGCGGCGATGGCTCGCTCCAAGTGACCGCACTCGACGACGACCTCATCGCCCTGCGCTCTTCGCTCTGGACCGCCACCGACACGGCCTACAAAAATGCTCTCTCCGCCTATGCGCAAAAGCAGGCGGAGCTGAAGCAGGTGCAAACCCCGCCGCAGGCCGACGACTTCAGCCAGGAGAAGCCCATCGTCTCGCTTGGCCCACCCATCGCCCTTCACGTCGACGAGAACTCCTGGGCCGATCGCGTCGCCCGCGTCAGTGGCCTCTACCGCACCGATGCCTCAGTAACCGCCAGCGAGCGCGACATCGAGTACTCCAACGCCAGTTTTCGCGCTCGCGCTATCACCACCCGGCTCGTCACCAGCGAAGGAACCATCGTTCGCAAGTCCGCAGTCGACTATCAGGAATCCTTTGCCGCCGGCGCGCAGGCCCCGGACGGCATGCGCCTCGACCGCTCTTACGGATCGTCCGGAACCTCGCCTGCCGACCTCGACTCAGAGACCGTATTCAATCAGCACGCGGTCGCGGAGCTTGCTTCGCTCGCAGAGCTTCGCAAGGCTCCCCTTGTCGAAGAGGAGTACCACGGCCCGCTCCTCTTCTCGGCCGACGCAGCTGCCGACACACTGCACAGCCTCCTCGCCGCGGCGGTCACAGCCACGCGCCCTGCTCTTGGCACTGAAGCTCGCACCAACGGCGCGTTCGCTTCCAGCTACCACGCGCGCGTACTGCCTGACTTCATGAACGTCGTCGACGATCCCAGCTTGACCACATTCAACGGGAAAAGCCTCCTCGGCGCCGATGCCGTCGACGACGAGGGCGTCGCCGCGCAGCCCGTCAAGCTCGTCAATGCCGGCCGCCTCGACAATTACCTCATGGGCCGCCAGCCCGTCCGCGACTTCCCGCAATCGAACGGCCACGGCCGCGCCGGAATCACCGGCCCGCCGCACCCCATGATCGGCGTCCTCAAAATCTCCGCCGACAATGGCCTCTCAACCGATGATCTCAACAAGAAGCTCCTCGACATGGCAAAGGATCGCGGCCTTGCCAGCGTTTATTTCGTGCAGACAATGGGCCCCGACCGCTCTCCTCGCCTGCTCTACCGCGTCAGCCCCGACGGCAAGCGCGAGCTGGTGCGCGGCGCAGAGATCGACGACGTCGACGATCGTGCACTTCGCTCCAGCATTGACGCTGCCGGCAACGATCTCTGGGTCGCCAACTACTTCGCGGATCCCCCCACCACTGTTCTCGCGCCCGCGCTGCTCTTTGACGATGCCACCGTCCGCCGCGCCAACGCCAAAAACGACAAGCTGCCCTTCTATCCGCCTCCTGAATAAAGCGGAACCGGAGTCGGCGTATCCTGAAAGCACTGACTTCAAGTCGACGCGACCATCCCGGGGTCCCCAACGACGGACATTTGTCGTTGGGGTGGGAGCATCAGGGAGCGGCGACCCGACTCAAAACTCAATAGGACACGGTTACTCCGGTTCCGCTCTAGCGCTATATTTCGTTATTGGGCCGGCTCGACAACGCTGGCTCGCAACCGTCCATTTCCTCCCCATGCATCTCACTCTGTGAACTTTCACGCACCCCGGCCGCCCGTTTCCGCATCCATCTGATAGGTGTCTTTCTCGCCCGGCAGTTGAATTTAATCAACACACAATTCATCCGGGCCAAACCCACAAAGTACAATCCGAACGAAGGAGATTTTCCCCTATGGCATACGAATTACCACCGCTCCCCTACGAATACTCAGCGCTTGAGCCGTTCATCGACATTGAAACCATGAAGCTCCACCACGACAAGCACCACCAGGCCTACATCACCAATGTGAATGCCGCGCTGGTCAATCACCCCACGCTCGCCGCCAAATCTGTCGACGACCTCATCAGCGATCTCAACGCGGTCCCTGAAGATATTCGCGGCGTCGTTCGCAACAACGGCGGAGGCCACTCCAACCACTCCATGTTCTGGACCATCATGGGTCCCGCGAACGTGGCCGGCAACGGCGGCAGCCCTTCCGGCGAAATCGCCAAGCAGATCACCGCCGATTTCGGCGACTTCGAGGCTTTCAAGAAGACCTTCAACGAGACCACGGCCAAGCAATTCGGCTCCGGCTGGGGATGGCTCGTCTTCACCGGCGGCAAGCTCAAAGTCATCACCAGCGCGAATCAGGATTCGCCGCTTTCGCAAGGTCTTTATCCGATCCTCGGCAACGACGTCTGGGAGCACGCGTATTACCTCAAATACCAGAACAAGCGTCCCGATTACCTCGCGGCCTGGTGGAACGTCGTCAATTGGGCTGAAGTCAACAAGCGCTTCGCCAAAGCCAAGGGATGAACCGAGCAATCAGCTTCTAGCTCCTGGCTTCTAGCCTTCAGCCCTTCCGCGTTTCGTTGACGCGCTGAGTTCTCGCACAACGAGCTAGTAGCTAATGGCTAGCAGCTGGAAGCTGTTTTTTCCCAAGCCGGAGGTTTTTTCGCACATGGCCACCATGCAAATGACAGTGCGCCCCGAGGATCTCTCCCAACTCCGCAAGGGCGCTGAGCGCATCCCCGACCCGGGCATTCTCGTCATCTTTGGCGCCTCCGGCGACCTCACCAAGCGCAAGCTTCTGCCTGCGCTCTTTCATCTTTGGCAATCGAACCTTTTGCCGCAAAAGTTTGCCATCGTCGGTGTCGCGCGCCGCCCGCTCGGCGACGAATTCGCCGCCGACATGCGCTCCGGCATTATCGAGTTTGGCGGCGTCGACGCCAAAGATCCAAAGCTCGACGATTTCGTCGCCAAAATCGGCTACTTTCCCCTCAACTTCGACGATCCGGCCAGCTATGCAGGTCTAAAAACCGAGCTCGATCGCATCGCCACGGAGAAGGGAATCGGCCCCGATCGCCTCTTCTATCTCGCCACGGCGCCGGAGTTTTTTACCGGCATCATTGAGAATCTCGGCGCGCAAGGCATGGCCCACCCCGAAAAAGGCCGCGTCGCCATCGTCATTGAAAAGCCCTTCGGCCACGACCTCGATTCTGCCGGCCAACTCAACCATCAGGTCAATGCCGTCTTCCAGGAGAACCAGGTCTTCCGCATTGATCACTACCTCGGCAAGGAGACCGTCCAGAATCTGCTCGTCTTCCGTTTCGCCAACGGCATATTTGAGCCAATCTGGAAACGCAATTACATTGACCACGTCCAGATCACCGTGGCTGAAACGCTCGGCGTCGAAGGCCGCGGGCCTTTTTACGAAAAAGCCGGCGCTCTGCGCGACGTCGTCCAGAACCACATGATGGAGCTGCTCTCGCTCGTCGCCCTCGAGCCGCCATCCAGCTTTGAAGCCGAAAGCGTGCGCCGCGAGAAACTCAAGGTCTGGCAGGCCATCCCTGCGATTCCCATCCTCAGCACTGTCCGCGGGCAGTACGGTCCCGGCATCGTCGCCGGCGAGCACGTTGTCGGCTACCGCGATGAAGACCGCGTCAATCCCGACTCCGGCACCGAAACCTATGCCGCGCTCCGCCTCACCATTGAGAACTGGCGTTGGGCCGGCGTTCCCTTCTATCTCCGCGCCGGCAAGCGCATGAAGAAGCGCGCCACCGAGATCAGCATCCAGTTCAAGCAGCCCCCGCTGCTCATCTTCAATCGCATGGCGCTCACCGGCCCGTGCTCCGGTATTCAGCCCAACCTGCTCACCATCCGCATCCAGCCCGACGAAGGCATCTCCCTGCGTTTCGGCGCAAAAGTCCCCACCACACCCGAGATGACCGTCTGCCCCGTCAACATGGATTTCGACTACGAAGCCGCCTTCGGCAAATCCAGCGCCAACGGCTATGAGCGCCTGCTCCTCGACGCCATGCTCGGCGATCAGACTCTCTTCTCGCACCGCGACGGCGTCGAAACAACCTGGGCGCTCTACACGCCCATACTTCAGGCCTGGGCCGCCAAAAAGCCGCAAGTGTTTCCCAATTATTTCGCCGGCTCCTGGGGCCCCGAGTGCGCCGACCATCTGCTCGAAAGCTCCGGCCACCACTGGCGCAACGAGCTCGGCCGCAAAGCATAAGGACGAGTCAACGGGCCATAAAAGGCATTTCGGAGCACTTCCCCGTCTAGCTCCGCTAACTCCGCCAACCCCGCTAACTCCGCTTCACCCCTTCCAGAGTCAGCGTCTCCAGCCGCAGGAACCCCGGCGGACGCCGGCTCTCATTCTCGATGTTCCGGAATGCCGGCGAACGGCTCTCGTTCAACGCGCACCGCTCAATCTCCGCGAAACCGGCCTCTTCGAGCGCGATCTTCAACGCCTTTTCGTCGTAGATGAAAAGGTGTCCCCACTCGCGCACGAACCGGTTGATCACATGCGTATCCAAAGCCTTCAATCCCAGGTCTTCGGCCGTCCGCCGAATATATTCCATTTGCAACGGCGACTTGTCGGTTCGGTAAAGCTCCATGAGGAACTTCAAATCCGGAGTCGAAATTCTGATCCTGCCGCCGGCCTTCATGATTCGGAAACATTCGCGCAACATGTGCTCGGCGTGGGCATATGTAACGTGCTCAATCATGTGCTCGCTGAAAATGAAATCGAACACTCCATCGGGCAGCGGGAACCTCGCCGTTGCGTCCAGGTAAACCACTTCCTCGCTCAGCGGATCGAAGTCCACGTTGAGCCATCCTGCAAGAACATTTTCGCCGCACCCCAGATTCAGCTTCTTCTCGCCCGCGCCTGAAACGTATTTGTCCATTCGCCGCTGGTCTTTCCCGCTCACGCGGCGGCCAAGCGAGCGCAAATCTCGCTTGAGGTTGTACCTCACCAACCCAAATCCCATTCGCTTCAGGTACGGTTCCCGCTCACCAGCCATTCCTCAATTCCTCTCGACCCGTCTTTCGTGTTCCGCCCGACCTACCAATTCCGCCAGCATCGCCATCTCCGCCAACCCCGCTAACTCCGCCAACCCCCCTACTCCCCACTCCCTACTCCCTGTCCTTTATCCATCGCCTCATTCGCCAGCCGGTCGGCTTCCTTGTTTCCGCCGCGCAGCGTATGCCTCATGTCGAACCCCTTTAGCTTGAGCGCGAGCCGTTGCGCCTCTTCCCACAGCGGCCGAAGCCCTGGGCTTTTAACCTTGTACCGGCCCTTCATCTGGCGCACCATCAGCTCTGAGTCTGAAACCACTCGCAGCCGTCTCGCCCCATTTGCTAAGGCCCAATCCAGCACTGCTAGCAATCCCTTGTACTCAGCAAAATTATTGGTCTGGCGGCCCAGGTACTCGCTCAGCCGCGCGACCACCTGTCCCTCAGGGTCCTCGACCACCGCCCCGTACCCCGCTGGCCCCGGATTGCCTCGCGATCCCCCATCGCAGTGCGCGACATGCCACCCGCCTGCCCCATCCCCAGTGGCCTCGTGCTCAAAAAGATTTCCAGTCATCGCTTTCCAGTGTATCGGGGCCTGCCGGCCCAATTTGGCCCTTCCACCGGCAAATCCCCAACGGGCCTGGCTCCGCACCGGCAACCTGCTTACAATTACTCCCATTCCACGTCTACCCCCTCAGCACTGTCTGCATCTTCCGCGACCGGAGAAGCGATGGCTACAGACGCAATCAGAGTTTCCATGAACCCTTCGATGAGTCTCGCCCAAGCGGCAGCCACTTTAGCCTGGCCGGTAGCCGGGGGGGTACAATCCTCTCCAGACGTGGCTGCTTCCAGAGCAATGAGCGGAGCAAGGCGGCAGAACCCTGGCCAGAACGACGCGAGCCGGGCACAAAGCCGCGCCCTTGAGATGGACCTCATCCGCGAGGCCCAGGCTGGCTCCGGAGTTGCGTTCGACACCCTCGTCCGCCAGTATGAACACCAGGTTCTTCGCCTGGCCCTCCATCTCACCGGTTCCGAGCACGACGCAGAAGACATCTACCAGGAAGCATTCCTCAAAGCCTACCGGTACATTGGGAACTTCCGCTTTGAATGCTCTTTTTACACTTGGATCTACCGCATCGTCACCAACCTTTGCCTGGACCAGTTGCGCCGCCGCAAGACTCGCCGCGAGGACCACGCTGTTGTGGTCGACCGCAGCGGCGACGAGATCGACATTCTGGCCTCCGTCTCTGACAACCGCTCGTTTTCCAATCCCGCCCGCGAGCTCGATCGCAAGCTGCTGGGCGCAAAGATTCAGGCGGCGCTGGGCAAGCTCACGCCGCGCGAGCGCATGGTCTTTGAGTTGAAGCACTACCAGGGCCTTCGCCTGCGCACCATCGGCGAAATGTTGAACACCACGGAAGAGACCGCCAAGAACACCCTCTTCCGCGCAACCAAAAAGCTGCGCGCACAACTGGCGGAGTTGAGATGAATCTTGAGCGGCGGATTTTTCTTTAATAGCTGCGAAGTTGTCCATTACTGCACAGCTCGTCGATTCAGCACGATGAGCTGGAAGCTAGAAGCTGAAAAGCTGTACTTCTGAGGCTAAAAGGACGTAACCATGAATTGCGAACTTTCACATGAACAGTTGGTCGCGGCAGCGTATGGGGAGCTGCCCGACGATCAGGTGCATCAGCTCGAGCGGCACGTGATTGCCTGCCCCGAGTGCCAAAAAGAGCGCGAACAGATCATGGCGCTTAAGCTGCTCGCCGACGCGCATCCCGTTGTCGAGCCGGATCCGAATCTCGTTGCCCGCGCTCACCTGCAACTCGACGATGCCCTTGACCTGCTGCCGCCCCGCCGTTGGTATGAGATTTTCGGCCAGCGCATCGTGAACAACTTCGCCAGCATGCAGGCTGCGCCCGTCGCGGCGCTGCTTCTGCTTGTTGCCGGCGCCGGTGCGGGCACTCTTGGCGGTTTCGAGTACGCCCAGAACCGCGCTGCCCACAATGCAACCGTGGCCCAGGCCGCTACGCCCGCCGGAGCGCAGGTGCTGCCTGCCGCAGACCTTCCGCAACTCGCCAACGTGGCGGGCATCTCCGGCATCGTGCGCCATCCCAACAGCGAAATTGTTGACGTCAACTACAACCAGGTCATTCCGCGCCAGATCGAAGGCTCGCTCGACGATCCCGGTATTCGTCAGTTGCTCATGCTGGCCTCTGAAGATTCCGCCTCTCCCGGTGTCCGCGATGACTCCGTGGCCCTGCTCGCAGCCGAGTGCCGCGCCGGCCACAGTTGCCAGCCCTCCGGTATCCGCGACGCGCTCATGTACGCCCTCCGCTACGACCGAAGCCCCAAGGTCCGCCAAAAGGCTCTCCAGGGCCTGGAGCCTTATGTGGCCGACGACGTGCGCGTGCGCGATGCAGTTCTTGAAGCCGTTTTGAACGATAACGATTCGGCCATTCGGACCGCGGCCATTGGGTTGTTGGAGCCGGTGGACGCCGATTCCAGCGTCCGCCAGGTGCTCTATTCTGTTTCCAACACCGACCAGAGTCCTCAGATTCGAACCGTTTCCCGGGAAGTCTTAAGCCGGGTCCCGCAATTCCAGTAACTGTGCTAACCCTTCCGGCCACTGCGCCGTCTTGATGAGCGCGGACCGGACGACGAAACATGATGGAGAAACCGCAATGAAGCCCCTGTTGAGGCCAATTCGTAGTTCGCATCCCATTCGTACTTCGCGCCCTATTCGTACATCGAGTCTGCCCCTTGCATTTGCTGGGTTCGCGGCAGCCGCGGCCTTCCTGTTCCTTGTGGCCCGTCCCGCGCTCTCCCAGACTGGCCAGCTCGCCTCACTCCTTGAGGACACCAGCCCGCTGCTTGCCCATACCGCTGTTCCCGGCTATCTTGGCGTGGATGTTACAGACGTCGACAGCGATAAGGCGCAGGCGCTCAAGCTCAAGGATGTTCACGGCGCCCTTATCACGCTTATCGATCACGACGCCCCTGCCGGCCAGGTCGGGCTCAAGGTGAACGATGTCGTCCTCTCCATCGATGGCCAGAACGTCGCCGACGCCGACGCTCTGCGCCGCATGCTCCGCGATATTCCGCCCGGCCGCAAAGTCAGCCTTGAGATCAGCCGCGACGGCAACGTCCAGACGCTGGGCGTGCAGTTGGTCGACCGCAAGGTCATGGAGCACGACATCTGGACCCGGCTCGACATCGACGTCGATGGCATTGCGCCCGTTGCGCCGCCACCCACAATGGGCCTCACCGGCTCTAACGCTCCAATCTCCAGCGGCTTCCACATGTCGCTCTTCACCAGCACCCTAAACGTTGGCGCGTTGGTTGAGCCGCTTACCTCGCAGATGGCCGAGTACTTCGGCATCACGGGCGGCCTCATGGTCAAGCAAGTGTCGCGCAAAAGCGAAGCTGCCGCCGCCGGATTCAAGGCCTTCGACGTGATTCTCAAGGTCGGCGCTGATGCCATCGCCACCTCCGCCGACTGGGACCGCGACCTTCGCTCAAACGTGGGCAAGCCCGTCCAGGTCACCATTCTGCGGAACAAGAAACAGCAGATCATCACTCTCCAGGTTGACTCCAAGCATCGCGGCGCGGTCAGCGCCCCAGCCCTTCCAGGGCAGCAGACCTCCCCGGACGGACCCGTGTAGCCGCTTAATTTTCGTCTGAGTTGACGATCCGCATTCATCTGGGCGCCGCGTCATCAACGGCGCCCATTGTGTCTCGCGCGAATCCGGCGCAAACCAACTTTGAAAAGTGGTGTCAATAGTGGTACCATGGAAAAGCATGGCAACTTCGAAGAAGCTTCTCGAAGCAGTGCGCCGCGCGCCCACGAATGTTCGATTCAGAGATCTGCTTCGACTATGCGTGGAATACTTCGGCGAGCCGCGCCAACGTGGAACAAGTCATGCCGTGTTTAGAACACCGTGGTCCGGTGACCCGCGCGTCAACATTCAACAGGAGAAAGGGAAGGCCAAGGCATATCAGGTTCGCCAGGTTCTCGCGGCCATCGACAAACTCAAAGGAATTCAACATGAAGCACACTCTGAGAAGGAATCCCAAAGCTGACCGCTTTACATACCGCGTCACATGGTCGGCGGAGGACAACGAGTATGTCGGCCTTTGCGCGGAGTTTCCTTCGCTCTCCTGGCTCGCGCGCACTCCTGAAGATGCCCTGACCGGAATCCGCAGAATCGTGAGGGCTGCTGTGAGGGATATGGAGGGCGCGGGAGAGTCAGTCCCAAGTCCACTATCCGTCAAGCATTTCAGCGGCCAATTTCGTATTCGTATTCCACCTGAGGTGCATCGTTCGCTGGCCGTGCAGGCCGCCGAGCAGGGCGTCAGCCTCAATCGCCTTGCCAGCGCCAAGCTGTCTTCATAGCACGCGCGCCCACTAAACTATCTACATGGAAGTTCTCTACGGCCTGCATCCGGTTTCTGAAGCTCTCAAGGCCGGCCGCCGCCGCTTCGATCACGTCCTCGTCGCTCGCGAGCGCCACGATGATCGTCTCGCCCGCCTCATCGCGCAATGCCGCGACGCCGGCATCCGCGTCCTTGAGGGGTCGCGCGAGCAACTCACCGTCGCTGCTAAAACCGCCGATCACCAGGGGGTCGTCGCGCTCGTCCATCCGCAGGAATTTCTCTCTCTTGAAGACCTCTTCGAGCCCGACCCATCCGCAAGGAAATCCACCGCGGGCAATTCCACCGCTCGCCTTCTCCTCGCGCTTGACGGCGTTGAAGACCCGCAAAATCTCGGCGCTCTTCTTCGGGTTGCCGACGGCGCCGGCGTCGACGGAGTCCTCTTCACAGAGCGCCGCTCCGCTCCACTCAGCCCTGCCGCCGTCAAAGCCAGCGCCGGAGCCGTCGAGCACCTCCGCATCGCTCGCGTCGTCAACCTCGTCCGCTCCCTCGAAGAGCTCAAGCGCCGCAACCTCTGGATCGTCGGGCTAGATGCGAGAGTTGACGAGCGCGGCCTAACCGCTTACGACCAATTCGATTTCTCCGGTGATCTGGTCATCGTCCTCGGCCGCGAGGGCGCAGGTCTCCACGATCTTGTTCGCCGCACCTGCGATCATCTGCTCCGCATCCCCATGGCGGGCGGCGTCAGCTCCCTGAACGTCTCCGCCGCCGGAGCCGTTGTCCTCTTCGAAGCCGCTCGCCAGCGCCGCGCCGCTGCTGAATCGCGTCCCGGTGCTGCAAGCGCTCTCACTACTCCGCCGGCCGCGTCAAAACCCAGGAAGCAGAAAGGCCTCGGTTCTTGAACCTTGATCCTATTGATCGAGTGGGGTGCCCCATCCGAAGCGCTGTTTCATCGCGCTTAGGGTGGGATAGCACGAACCTCAGCGCGCTGCGCCCCGTGTTCATTCTTTCGATAGCGGTCTCGTTTTTCGCCGCACTCCCCTCGTTCTGTCAGACCACGCCCACTGCGCCGGCACCAACGCCCACCACTGCGCCCGACCAGCAACCGCACGGCAAGGTCATCTTCTCCCGCTCAACAGAGGACAACGGCCAGACCACCACTACCACCGGCCCAGCAGCGCCAAAATCCGCAGGCCAGCCCGTCTCCGCTCCTGTCGCCACAGACGCAGAACGCGAGGTCCTCACCTTCACCGCCTTCGACATGGACGTGCATCTCCGCCCCGTCGCGCAGCAGATCGCCGTCCGCGCCCTCCTCACCGTGCGCAACGACGGCCACACTCCTCTCGCTCACATCCCGCTGCAAATCTCTTCCTCGCTCGACTGGGAAAACATTCGCATCGCCGGCCGCGACCTCACCTTCACCGTCGCCACTCTCAATTCCGACGTGGACCACACCGGCCGGCTTCACGAAGCCGCCATCGCCCTCGCCGCTCCGCTCGCCCCCGGCGCAACGCTCGCGCTCGACGTCACCTACTCCGGCACAATCCCGCAATCCGCCCAGCGTCTCATCACCATCGGCACGCCCGACGATGCGGCTCTCCACACCGACTGGGACACCATCGCCATCGACTTCACCGGCCTGCGCGGATTCGGCAACGTCGTTTGGTATCCCGTCTCAAGCGTTCCCGTCATCCTCGGCGACGGCGCTCGCGTCTTCGACGAGATGGGCGAGCACAAGCTCCGCATGGCAGGCGCGCGTTTCCGCTTGAGCCTCACTGATGAATATCCCCACGGCCAGGCCCCCACCGTCGCGCTCATCAACGGCCATCGCGTCCCGCTTGCGCTTACTGAGCCTTCAACCGCCGGCCCTGAAGTTCCCGGCATCGCCGCAGCCAGCCTTGACCAACCCGCTCTCGGCTTTGAAGCGCCCAGTCTTTTCCTTGCCGTCCTCACCGCTCACCAGGCCACCAACACCACGCTTTACACATTGCCTGAGGACGACTCCGCAGTTGAAGGCTGGGCTTCCGCCGCTTCCTACGTCACGCCCTTCCTGCAAGGCTGGCTCGGCCAGGCGCCGCGCTCCCAGCTAACAATCCTCGATCTCCCCGACCCCGAAGACGCGCCCTTCGAAACCGGCGCGCTGCTCGTCACCGCCATTCAGCAGGCCACGCCCGATGAGCTAGACGGCGTCTTTGCCCACTCGCTCACACACGCATTTTTGTGTACATCCACGTCCTCGCCCCCCGCGTGGCTCAGCGAAGGGGTCGCTCATTTCATGGGAACTCTATGGATCGAAAAACAGCAGGGCCGACAGAAGGCGCTCGAATCGCTCGAATCCGGCCGCGAGGCTCTTGCTCTTGCCGAGCCAGCCAGTCCCGGCGAAAGCTCCGGCCAGCCGCTCGCCCAGGCCATCTCGCCCGTCTACTACCGCTCCAAGGCCGCCTACGTTTTCTGGATGCTCCGCGATCTAGCAGGCGATGCCGCGCTCTCCGCGGTTCTCCGCGGCTACTCGCCTGCCGACGATCCCGCGCGCAGCCTTAGCCCGCCCGGAGGCCCAGACTCGACCACCAGCTCGGCCTATTTTGAGAAGCTCATCGAAAAAGCCCGGGCCTCGAGCGGGGAGTCGTCCTCACTCGGGCCGAAACCTGACCTCAATCGCGATCTCTCCTGGTTCTTCACTGATTGGATCGATGCCGACAAGGGTCTTCCCGATATTGCCATCGACGGCGTCTTTCCCTCGCACACCGAGGGCGACAACTGGCTCGTCGCCGTCAATCTCTCCAACTCCGGCTACGCCGCCGCCGAAATTCCCGTCACCGTCAGCAACGCCGCTGCATCAGTCACCCAGCGCGTCATCGTCCCCGCACGCGGCAAGGCCACGCAGCGCATCCTTCTGCAGGGCCAGCCCATCAAGGTCCAGGCCAATGACGGCACCGTCCCTGAAACCGAGGCCAGCATCCACATCCGCAACCTCGACGGTTCCGGTGGCGACTTGCCCTCAACCCCACACGCCGCCGACCAGCAGTGAGACGTTATGGAGCAATCCGCATCAATGCTGGTTTTCTGAAGATGGGTGACTCCCCGATCACGAAGTACCCAGGCGTAAACCCGTGGCTCAGCACAAGTCCAGGACTCGCGGTTTCTCTGGGAAGATCGAAGACCTGCACGCTCAAGACGGTCTCCCCAGGGCTCAGCATCGCGGTCAGCTGAGCAGTGGCCCCATTGGAAGACTCCCACGCGCGCTGACCCCCCGGCGATTGGGCATAAGTCTTTCCCGCATCCAACAGCAGCGCTCGCAAGCCGCCTTCGCGCTGCGTTCTGCCGCCGGAATGGCTACCGACGCGAATGGTGACGACATGAAAGACACCGGTTGCTTTCACTATCTGGGTGGGCGGACCGAGTTCCGTCGCTGTCTCGGCTTTGACCACTGCGAAGCACATCTCATCGAAGCACTGGTCTTCGCCCATCGGGAAGATGCGTTGCGGAGTGGCCGCGGAGACTGCGGCAACAAGTGCAAGATAGACGGCCCAGCTGGCAGCCAGCATCCACAAAACCCGTTTCGCCGTATGTCGCGCGTCCCGCACAATCGCGATGATCGCGCCCGCGAGCGCAACCACTGAGACTAACAGGAAGGCGAGGAAGAATAGCTCAAAGAGCATGACTGCCTACTTTACACGCGGATGCCCGCAAATCACCCCTACACTGCCCCCGCGCCAATGGTCATTATCCCTTGTCCCCCGCATTTCGCGCCTTCACCTTGAACCACACCGGCGTCCCCTTGAATCCAAACGCCTCCCGAATCTGATTCTCCAAAAAACGCTCAAAAGCAAAGTGCAGCTTGATGTTGCGATCCGTGAACAGAACAAATGTCGGCGGAGCCACTGCCGCCTGTGTCATGTAATAAATTCTGATTCGTTTCGCCATCGGCACCGGCGCCCGCTGAAAATCGATCTTTTCAAGGAATCTATTCATCGCGCCAGTCGACACACGCTTGCGCCGTTCTTTAGCCACGGCCACAACCTCGCGCAGCACGCGCGTCATGCCCTTCCGCTCCCGCCCAATCGCCTCCAGCGCCGACAAAAAAATCACCGGCGCATAATCCAGATATTTCAGCGCCCCGCGCACCTGCTGTTCAAAAATCTCGCGGTCCGCGGGCTTTTTTCCGTCGGTTCGCCCAGTCGTCACCAGGTCCCACTTGTTCACAATGATAATCACACTGCGCCCGCTCTCGTGCGCGTACCCTCCGATCGTTGCGTCGCTCGCCGTCACGCCCTCCGTCGCGTCGATCAGCACCAGCGCCACGTCCGCCGCTTCCAGGTGCCGCCTGGCCATCACCACGCTCATCTTTTCCGCCATCAACTTCGTCTTGCCCTTGCGCCTGATCCCTGCCGTATCCACAAACCGCAGCGTCTGGCCCTCAAACTCCACCACCTCATCCACCGCATCGCGCGTCGTCCCAGCAATCGGCGAAACAATCGATCGCGTCGTCCCCGTCAGCGCATTCAGCAGCGTGCTCTTGCCTACGTTCGGCCGTCCGATAATCGCCACCGCCGTCTCGCGCTGCTCAAACTCTCCGTGGGTGCGAATCTTCTTGTCGTCTTTTTCCTCGCCCTCTTCGTCTGTTTGTCCCGCTGCAGATTCCTCACCCGCTTCCACCTCATCCGCCCGCTCAGGAATCGCCTCCGCAATCGCGTCCAGCAGTTCGCCCACTCCCTGCCCGTGTTCCGAACTCACCGCAAACACATTGCTGATTCCCAGCCGGCGAAAGTTCTCTGCCTCTGCCGCCAGTCCCTCGGTCTCTACTTTGTTCACGGCCAGAAACAGCGGCTTGCCGCCGCGTTTCAGCAGTTGCGCCAGATCGTAGTCCGGCCGCGCCAGCTCCGTCCGCGCGTCCACTACCATCACCAGCGCATCAGCTTCCGCGAGCGCTACTTTGGCTTGGGTAAAAATCTCCGTCGCCATCAGCTCCGGATCGTCGGGGACAATTCCGCCCGTATCCACCAGCCGGTAATGGCGCCCCAGCCACTCGTACTCGCCATAGATGCGGTCGCGCGTAATCCCGGGCTCGTCGCCCACAATCGACCGCCGGCTCGCCGTCAACCGATTGAACAGCGTGCTTTTGCCCACGTTGGGCCGCCCCACAATCGCCACCAGCGGCAGCTTCGCGGCCCCCGCTTTCACTGGCACAACCGATCTGCGATAAGTGGGCAAAATAATCTCCAGCAGCGAATCATTCGATAACGCGCTGCTTCATCAGTGTACTGTCCGCATCAACGCGGGAACTTTGCCGCCACCCTAAAGGGATTTCCCACCCCAGCTGCACTTTCCCTTCCAGCCTCCGCAATCCGCCCCTCCGCAATACGCCCCGCCCCAATGCGCCTCCCCCTATGATGGATAGAGCGCCCTCCATGCCCTCCTCTGACACTTCAACTCGCGCTCTCCCCACTCTCCACGAGTTTTTCTCGCCCGGTGGAATCCTCGCTAATTCCCCACTCCCCTTCGAATACCGCCCCGGCCAACTTGAAATGGCCAAAGCTGTTGAGCGAGCACTCTCTGAGCGCCGCCATCTCATCGTTGAAGCGGGTACCGGCACCGGCAAAACCCTGGCCTATCTGCTGCCCGCGCTCCGTACCGGCAAGCGAGTGATTATCTCCACCGGCACCAAGGCTCTCCAGGATCAGCTTTTCTTCCGCGACGTTCCTTTCCTTGAAGCCCTCCTCGGCGAGCTGCGCGTCTGCTACATGAAGGGCCGCGCCAACTACCTCTGCCGCCGCAAGCTCTTCGCCCTACGCGACCAGCCGATTCTCTCGGGCCTCGACGAAATCGACGAATACCGCCAGATCGCCGAGTGGGAACAGATCACTGAAACCGGCGACCGCGCCGAGCTTTCCGCCCTCCCTGAATCCAGCGTCCTCTGGCACAAACTCGACGCCCGTTCCGACGCCTGTCTCGGTTCTACCTGCCCCGACTATCGCCGCTGCTTTATCACCGAGATGCGACGCCGCGCTCTAGAATCCGACCTCATCATCGTCAATCACCACCTGTTCTTTGCCGACACAGCTGTCCGCCTCGCCGCCGGCAACGCGCCCGACGCCGGCGTTCTGCCCGAATCCGCCGCCGTCATCTTTGACGAAGCACACGAACTTGAAGAGGTCGCGTCGCAGTACTTCGGCCGCTCACTCTCGAATCTCCGCTTTGAAGACCTCGCCCGCGACACCGAAGTCCTCCTTCGCGGAAAATCCTCCGCCACGCAGATCCCCGGGCTCACCCAGCAGCTCCGCGAGCGTGCGCGCCTGTTCTTCGCTGCGCTTCCCATGCCCGCCGATGGCCGCCATCCCTTCACCAATCGTGAGGAATTTCTCGAATCCTCCGGCGACCTTTATCTCGCCGTCCGCTCCACGCTCACCCTCATCGAATCCGATCTCGAGCGTCTCGCCGATCTCGATGTTGCCCCCGGCCTCAAGGCCCGCGCCGCAACTCTCCGCGCCGATCTCGAATTCATGCTCGAATCAAAGGCGTCCAACACGGTCTTCTGGCTCGACCGGCGCGCCGGCCCGACATCGAATTCCGCCCAAGGCTCCGCCCCTCGCAGTGCCGCCCGCAGCGGCGGTGCTCGCGCCACATTTCTTCAGGCCACTCCCATTGACGTTTCTGCGCTCCTTCGCGAGCTTGTCTTCGACCAGATCCCCACCGTCGTTCTCACCTCAGCCACTCTCACCGTGCAGGGCAGCTTCGAGCACATCCGCCGCCGTCTCGGCCTCGCTGAAACCCGCGAGCTCATCGTCCCCTCCCACTTCCGCTACCGCGAGCAGGCTCTTCTCTATCTCCCGCCCTCCATGCCCGACCCGCGCGAACCCGAATTCGTCGCCGCCGCCGCCACTACAATCGAGCGCGTTCTCCGCATCACCCGCGGCCGAGCCTTCTGTCTCTTCACCAGCTACAGCCAGATGCGCGCCCTCTACGAGCGCCTGCTTCCGGTCCTCGATTTTCCGCTCCTCCTGCATGGCTCCGCCCCGCGCAAAGCCCTCCTAGAGGAATTCCGCTCCACTCCCAACTCCGTTCTCTTCGGCACCTCCAGCTTCTGGCAGGGCGTTGACGTGCAGGGCGAAGCTCTCAGTTGCGTCATCATTGACCGCCTGCCCTTCGCTGTCCCCTCCGACCCCGTCGTCCAGGCCCGCATGAAGGCCATCGAAGAATCCGGTGGCAAACCCTTCTTCGACTACCAGGTCCCTGAAGCCGTCCTCACCCTCAAGCAGGGCTTCGGCCGCCTCATCCGCTCCCTTGAGGACCGCGGCGTCCTTGTTCTCCTCGACCCCCGCATTACCCGCCAGCGTTACGGCCAGATATTCCTCCAATCGCTCCCGCCCTACCGCGTTACCAAAACCATCACCGACGTCGAAGCATTCTTCGCGCGATAACGCCGCATCGCCGCTGCGCGGGCACGCGCCCTCACCGGTCCTGCCTCCTTCGCGCCATTACCTCCGTAATTCGGCGGAACTCCAAACCTGCCCTAAAATCAGCACATGTCTGCATCCCACCTTGAAGGACCTCCCCCAGGCCCTTCAAAGCAGACGGAGGTTATTTCATGCGCTCACGCTTTGTATTCGTCGCGCTGGTCGCCCTCGCGGCGTCAGCTTACGCCAGAGACCCCAAGCCCTATCAGACGGGCACGCTTCTCCGTATGGACGCGGTCCACTGCGGCACTTCGGAGAAGGACGACAAATCCTTCGCCGGCGAACTTCTCGGCACTGACTCGGGCAACAAGAAGTCACAGGAAGTGCTTTGCCAGGAATATGTTCTTCAAACCGACGCCGTGGTCTATCGCCTGCGCCCGCGCGACGACAAGCATCCCGTGCTTCTCCCCATCGGCGGCCATGCGCAGTTCCGCCTCGATAAGGACAAGATGGTGCTCCGTGTTGAGGATCTCGACAATAAAGACCGCGATTACGTTGTCGTTTCCATGGCTCCGCGCAACGCTGACACGCCCGCTGCTCCTACGGTCGCCCAGGGCCTGACCACCCGCCAGCCGTAGTCCAGTCCCTAGTCCATTCATGGTCCGGCAGGCTCAGGCGGCTGAAAGCCGAGAGCGCGGCGAACCCCCCCCGGGATCTTGCATTGCCGCGCTCTCATTCGGCCTTCATCATAGATGGCGTTATCGCGCGCAAAAATGACTCAATTTCCTTCGATTTTTTTGCCGAGGCCGAATCTCAGCTCAAGCCAACACCCACGGCGGGCAGGTCGCGGTGCTTTAGAACACCGAAAACCGCAAGTCCAAAATCGGCAAATCTAATGGAATCTAGTTGCTCTCCGCTTCCTCAACCGTCGCGACGATAGGAATCACTGTATCCATTTTCGTAATTCTGAAAACTTCCCGAACCTTCGGGCTCATACCCGCGGCAACCATTTTCAAGCCATGCTTCTGGCAGCGCACGTAATGAGTCGCGATGATGCCCAGGCCCGACGAATCCATATACGGGCAGTTGGTCAGGTCCAGAACGTTCAACTTTGGCGGCTCCTCGCCCGGCGCGGTCTCCAGATCCAGTATCTTGTTCAGCACCATCGGCGGCAGGCTTGTGTACGCGTCGCGCACGGTGAACGGTCCCTTGAATTCGAGAATCACAGTGCTCGCCAATTTACCCTGCTTCCGTTCGACATTGAAGGGAGAGCTATTCCATGTCTGCCACGCAAATGTCCCCATCACAAGCTCCTGATTACAAGGTCATGATACGCGTCCTACAACTTCCCAGCGGCAGAGCCGGCTCCACCGAGTCAGCTGCATATGGTACGGCTTTTACTTACTGAACAACCGCGCTGATTGTCGGTATCCCCAGGGAATTCATCGGCCGGCGCCGAATACTCGGATTCTCTTCGACTCCGGCAGTGATTTGCAAGCGCAATCACGAATTGCAACGAAAATGCGCAAAGAGGCGCCTGTCCTGTGTCGCCGGTACCCTGATCCATCGGACTCTGTGCAGAGCCCGATGCCGGTAGCCAGCAGATCGCAGCTAGAAGCTAGCAGCTAGAAGCTGCTTCTACTCCATCCATAGCGCGCTGGTAATAATCCGCGGATAGTAGCGGCTCGCCTTGCCCTCGCCCGACACGATCTGGTCGCAGCACGCCCAGTACGAGCTGCCCTCCGTCTGCCATTTCACATGCGCCGCGTCGGCATTTCGAAACACTTCCGCCACCTTGGGATCCTCGTCCAGATGGAACACCCTCCGCGTCACGTGCATGAAGATTGAAATCTTGCTCATCCACGAGTTGTTGCTCGTCGATGACAGCTTGATTCCGCCGTCGGCAAACAAATTCCGCCGCTCCGCATCCAGCAGCAGCTTCCGTGTGTGCTCCTTCAGCGCGTCGTACATCCGCTTTTCCTCGGCGGTCCCGAACACCTGCTCCAACGTCCCGCCGGCAAAGCCCGTCTTCACAAAATACAGCGGATACGCGCACCCTTCCACCGCCGGCAAAATCCGCGACGCATATCCCGGGTTCGCCTTCTCGAAGATCGCAGGCAGCACTCCATCCACCGCCTGGTCGCTCACCACGCCGGCCACCTTCACCGCCAAATCCGTCGCCCGCTTCTCATCGCCCGCCGCGCCAAGCTCGCGGAACAGCAATGCCAGCGCGCGGTAGCTCGCCCAGCTCTTCACTGCGATGTACACGTTATTCCGCGTCTGCGCCAGCGAGTGGTCCAGCGAATCGTACGTCGTAATCTCCTGCCCGCCCGCCGTCCGCGTGCTGTCGTACTGCGCAAACCCCACATCCCCGCCGCGATTGATCATGCTCGCCAGGCACGCCTCGACAACGCCCCTGTTTCGCTTCAGCCACTCCACGTCGCACGTCTTCGCCACGTAGCATCCGGCCACCAGAATCCAGTTGCAAAGCTGCTCTTGCGTCATGTAGCTGAAGCATCCCGTCAGATTCGCCAGCTCATAGCTGCTTCGCCCCTTCGGCGAAAAATTATTGTGCGCGCCCATATCGTGGCAAAAGCTCAGCCCGCCCAGCTTGGTGTCGTACGGCCGCGTCAGTTGCGCCTCATCCGGAGCCGGCGGAGCCTGCGACGGATCGGCCTGCCCCAGCGGCGCCGCCATCGCAATCTCCGTCTTGTACACCTTCACTTCGTCCGTGTAGCTGTATCGCCGCACAAACGTATCCAGCAAATTCCTCACCAGCCACGGATTGTGCTCGAGCTCCCAGAACACGTGATCCACCGCCAGATCGAGCGTGTTCATCATGCAGTACTCGCCTTCGTTCACCACCCACAGCGGCTGCCCATCCACGTCCAGCAACTGCGTGCTCCCGTAGTAGCTGTGTGTCGCGTGCGCAATAATGAACCGCTGATCGTCCGAGAGCTTCGCCGCGTCCAGCTTCGCATCCAGCGCCTCGGCCCGCGCGGCCAACTCGTCCGCGCCGTCAAGCGCCGTCTTCAGCACGTCGCCCAGGCCCTTGAAATACCGTGCGTACAGGTATTTCCCGTCCAGCCCATTCGTCTGCGCGCCCTCCAGATACGATCCCAGCGCAATCGTCAACGCATACTTCTTTCCCGCCGGCACTTCGAACCCGAATCCTGGGCACGACCCCAGCAGATGTACCGGGTTATGCCGCTCGCGAACCCCGTCGCTCGCTGACCACCGCATAAACACAAACGGCTCCGCATCCGCCGCCGCTTTCTTCCCCGTCGTCAAATCCCACAGCTCCGCCGCTCCGCCCGCCTCGCGCCTGAAAGCAAACCCAAGCCGCCCCGCTCCCAGATCGTCTTCCAATATCCGCTCGCCCGGCCGCGCATGATTCAGCGCAAACATCGCCGTCTTGGTCTCGGTGCCCTTCGTGTTGTCCAGCACCAGCCGCGCCAGCACTGCCGGCAGCAGCCCCTCGCGCATCCGCTCCGCGCTGTCCGCGGCAGGGTCGGGAATCGACCCAAACGGCGAATGCACCGTAAACGTCAGCCCATCGGCGCGCCACTCGTCGGTCGCCCAACCATACGACCGCGCAATCTCGCCATCCTTGAAGGGCTCCGCATCCGGCTTCACGTTCTGCTCCGACGGCCCGGCCTGCTCCACCAGGAACGCATCCGCCGCACGATTAACCGCTCCCACGTAAAATGGCAGGCACTTCAGCGTCGCGTCCGAGTAGCGGTCCCCCTCCTTGAACCCGACAAAGACCTCCTGGTCTCCGGGCTGCCCGATCTGCAAGCCAATTCCGCCGCGAGTTCCAAAGTTCCCGCAGGTAAAGCTCATAAATGCCCCCATGGGCGAGTGCTGTGCGTTAAAGCTCTTTTCGTATTGAATCGGTCCGCGTTTGGTCACAGTTCTTCCTCGGGTAAAACGATTTTTGACGCCAACCCCAAATACTAACCCATCCCCGCAACAACTTGCCGGGCGCCGCGCTTGGGACCCGTTTTGCCGCTACCGTGCTTTCCCCCGTTGTGTTTTGATTGTCATGTGAAGCCGGCTAAACCCGAGACCAGCCCCGAGACTCGTCCCGAAGTCCGAGGCGTGGAAATGGATGCGGAGACTCGGTGCGTTCATTACCGCTCCCCGCTCGACATCGTCGCCATCAAGATGGCCTGTTGCGGCATCTACTATGCCTGCAAGGATTGCCACGCATCATTGGCGGCTCATGACATCGAGGTTTGGCCACGCTCGCAATGGGACGTTCGGGCGATTCTCTGCGGGGCCTGCGGGTACGAGCTAACGATCCGCGAATACATGAGCAGCAGCTATCGCTGTCCGCGTTGTACGGCTCAGTTCAATCCCGCCTGCAGAAACCACTATCGTTTCTATTTCGCGCCTGAAGACGGGCCCGAAGTCAGCGTTGGTCCCAAAGACGCAGCTTGAACCCGTTCCATAAAGCTGCCCACGATGGCGGCGCACTTCTCCAGAAATTCTCTATCCTGTTCGGAGAAGGCTGCCAGGTCGTGGCTGTCGATATCGATCTCGCCCGCGACGACGCCGTTGGCTCGAATCGGAACCACAATCTCCGATCTGGTTTCCAGTGAACAGGCAAGGTAGCGCGGATCGGAATGAACGTCGTCCACAATGACCGTGTGGTTCTCGGCCACTGCCGCGCCGCAAATTCCCTCGCTCACCGGAATACGCACGTGCGCAGTTGGCGCTCCGCGAAACGGGCCCAGGACAAGAGTCGCTGCGTCGTCAGGGTCCAGCATGTAGAAGCCCGTCCAGTTGTAGTAGGGCAAACGGCTTGAAATGATCTCGACGATGAAATCCTGCAACGCCGCCAGATCGCCGGCAGTCTCTGCGAACGTGCTCACTTCTGAAAGAATCCGGGCAAAAGCGTTCTCAGGCATATTTCTATTTTGCGCTTCTTCCCGCACCGGGCGAATTGACACCACTATTCTTGTGTCAAGCGCACTACAGGCCGTAACTTCTGTACCCCTTACGGCGTCTCAAGGTAAGGCTCGCGAGAGTCTGGAGGTTCCATGCTTCGTTCACATTACTTCTACCTGGCTCTTTGCGTTGTGCTCCTCGCTTTTGGCTTCAGTCTTTGGATGCACGCGCAGACCCGCGGCGGGATACCGGCCCCACAGGTCGATGCCGCCCTCGCACACACTTCCAGTAAGGAGACAGCCATCTTCGCCGGAGGATGCTTCTGGGGAACGCAGTCGGTATTCGAGCGCGTCAAGGGCGTGGTGGCCACAACGGCCGGATACGCCGGGGGTTCCGCGGCGACAGCTACGTACGACCAGGTTACAACCGAGACGACTGGCCACGCTGAGTCGGTCAAGGTCGTCTACGATCCTTCGAAGATCACTTACGGCAAGCTTCTGCAGATTTTCTTCTCCGTCGTTCACGACCCCACTCAACTCAATCGTCAGGGAAACGATGTCGGGACCTCTTACCGCTCGGCCATTTTTTATACCAGCGAAGAACAACGGAATATCAGCACGGCGTACATCGCGCAGCTCGACGCGGCCAAAGTCTTTCGCAAGCCCATTGTGACGCAGGTGGTGCCTCTAAAGGGCTTCTACGACGCCGAATCCTACCATCAGGACTACGCTCTCCATCACCCTGACAACCCCTACATTCTGGTCTGCGACCGGCCCAAGGTCGAGGCGCTCAGAAAGGAATTTCCTGACTTGTTCCAGGAATATTCGGGCAAGTAAAACGCATAAGGTGAAACGAATAAATTGTCCCCATGCGGAAGGGCGCTTGTCACGCGCCTGTGCTTGGCGCAATCTCCACCGCCTTCTATCTCTAGCGTCGCACCTGGTCTCGACTATCGTCGGCCACTTCCTCCCGCTTCCTCATTGACTTCGTCGTCAACGTCATCCCTCCCATGCTCGCCTGACGCGGCCTCGCGCCACACCCACCACGAGCCGTGGATTCCCATAACTCTCAATGATGAGCAGAGATGAGCAATTCTGACCAGCCCTCCCGCTTCTTCGGGTTCACATTTGATTCGTTCGCCGGTTTGCGTGGCCACGCCGCTTCGGCTCCGGTCATCGAATGCGAAGGAGAACGTTATGCCCCACCTTACGCTTGTCCTGATGATTGTTGGCGCCTTCGTCCTCGCTCTCGGCGTGTTCATAGACGTAAAAGCACACCTTGAGAATCGAAGTGAAGAAAGGGCGCCTTTCCGGTATTATTTCGGAACCGAAGACGACCGCGACCTCCTCCGGCAAACCTTCTCGTACGACGGCGACAACCCCCGCGACAGCGAGAACCCCTCTGTCCGTCGAGCTCGCCTTGACGCCTTCAGCGCTGGTCATTGCGGCGCCACTGAGCGCTATCCGAGAGGCGTCGGCGCTGTCCGGCGGAATCGCGACCAGCTTTGATCCAGCCAGCTTTGATCCAGCCAGCTTTGATCCAGCCAGATTGATCCGGTAGTCATCCTCCCCGCAACGATAGACGGCATTTCTCTCAGCCTTCTCTTACGGCCCACTGCTGGTTATATTGAATTCTGCCACTCAATATAGTCCAATCCTGCCAGCTAAAATAGTCCTTTGCTGCCGCGCGTTACACTGCAATCCTGCCGAGTCGCTGGAAACTGCCACCTTCATCGCGACTAGCAGCAAGGCTTGATATCATCCATGCCGAGGGCATGCGGCGTAGTGCATCATCGGCGCCGAAAGCGTGGCGGACAGCCGACAGCCGGAAATCTCCGACCGGGCCGGCTGGGGCCGAGTGATTTGGCTCACTCGAAAGGTCCGAATAGGCCACCATCAGGCCGGAATCCCATCCAGAGCGGATGTCACACGCCCAAACTCTGAACCCAATGTGCGAAGGCATGCCAGGGTGCAGTTGGACCGATGAAGCCGCCGATCTGTCCCATAAGAATAAGAAACACGCTGCCCCAAATCGTAGCGCGATGAATCTTGTGCGTAGACCATAGATCGTATGTGGCCAGTAAAACTAGAAAAACGTATGTCGCAATATAGGCTGCGTGCTGATGTTGAAACAGAATCGGAACGTGCCAGCGAACCAGCGCCGCCCTAGTCAGTCCGGCAGTGGCAATGATAATCAGTCGCTTGTGTGCCGCTGCATTCTTGCGCAGCGCGTAGGCAAACCCCGCAAGCACAGCGAAAGCGGCAGCATCGGTAAACGGAACAACGAGAAGAGTAAGTAGCGCCTCGGAGTTCGGTTTGGTCTTCGCCCGCATCGCAAAGTCCGCGGCAGTAAGTAGCACGGTTAGGACCATTCCGCAAGCCAACACAAACCCCGCCACGCCGAGCTTGCGGTGCCACTCAACTCGCCTGGTTGAAATCAGGCCCGTCTGCACTACAAGCAGAATCATCCAAGTACTGAAGACCGCTCCATGAATGTGCACAATCCGCGACGGCAGCGGAGCTCGAAAAACACCCGCCAGGTAGTAGGTCGGCCCAAACCCAATCGCGACCACCACCACAAGCAGCAAGGTAATCGCAAAGAAAAACTGCCGGTCATACTTACGTCCCGGCAGGTGGTTCAGTAGATTTGCAGGAATCTCTTTGACTGTAGCCACGTCTTCCTCTCAACAGCGGAGATGTGTTCACGGCGAAAATCGGGGGGAACTAACCTGCCTCTGCGCCCTAACCTGTGCGACGACGTGCAGGACTGATCAATCTCGAAGCGTGATTGATGGAGAACGGACCATTGAAGTTCCATTCGATTTACTCCACACTATGCCCGCACCATGAGCGGGTCAACCCGAAAGTCCTGCCCAGTCAATGCCTACCGCGCCATGCGTCGCCGGAAAGATGCAAGAGCCATCTCGTTATTAGTGGATGACCGCCCATGCGGAACGTTGCCAGATTTTCGCCAGTGAGAGAGCCTGGCAGTTTGATCCGGGCTGGCCGGCAGCAAAGAAGTGTACGGGTGGCAGCAAAGCACTGTATCCAACAACCCACTCAATTCCCGCAATGAGCAATTATGCCCAGCATTCATGCGCTCGGCCGCCCATGATCGATTGGTGCAGGTTGCTTCCCGTCTGGGAAGCCTCCCCATTCACCCTTTGTCGTCGCGGAAATCCCGCGTAGGAGAGCACAATGTTCAGTCAGTTCACGCCTACCCAGCTCATCGTCGCTGCGGTTGCCGTCCTCTTCGTTGTTGCCATCGCCGTTGCCACTTATCTTGAAAAGCGCAAAACCAAGGCACTTCGCAGTCGCTTCGGATCGGAGTACGACCGAGCTGTTCTAAAGCACGGCTCCTCGCGGAAGGCCGAGGCAAAACTTGCCGGCCGTGAAACCCGCGTCGACGCGATGAAAATCCACGAACTCGGCGTCAATGAGCGTGAGCGATTTGTCGCCGACTGGCAAACCGTGCAATCCCGCTTTGTCGATTACCCCAAGGCTGCGGTCACTGAAGCCGACAACCTGATTGCTGCGCTCCTTGTGGCCCGCGGTTATCCCAGGGACACCTTTGAGCAAAGCGCCGCGGATCTCTCCGTTAGCCATCCTGGCATGATGGAAAGCTACCGCGCGGCGCATGCCATTGCGGTGCGTCCCAGTGGGGCTGATGCAACCACCGAAGAGCTCCGTTTCGCAATGATTCAATCCCGCGCCATCTTCGACGAACTCATCCAGCATCAGAACCCTGAAGAGAAAAAGGCAGCAGCGTAGAACGACAGAATAGAGCGACAGAATAGAGCCAAATGATCGGCGCGAAGCGAGGGCCTGATCGCAGCCTGAGCATTGCGAACAGGCTCTGGCCCACATCCCCTGCCAAATCCTCTGGCCCAAATCCCCGGGCCCAGATCCCTGGAAAGACGGCAAAATGCGAGCACTCACAATCACAAATCGATGCTTTCGCAAGTCAGTACTGACCGTGGCGCTGCTGGGCACATTCACGCTGGCAGCCGCTCCGGCATTCGCCGCGAACCCCGATTTCGAGACGATTCGCGCAACCTACTCCCAGGCCGGAAACACCGTCGACGTAACGCTCATCGTTTACAACTTCACCACTTCTGCTGACCTGCAGCTTCTTTCACTGGCATTCCAGCAGGGCCAGGATCGGCAATTGGCCGCCGCGCTCTCCAGGACGAAAGCGGTCGGATCCTGCTCACTCACTGGAGATCCCAATTTTGACGTCGCCTTCATCCAAATGGTGGTTACGCCAACCGGGCGGGAGATCACCTTTATCGCCAGCCGTCCGCTTCAATCCGATGAGGTCAGTTCGGACCCGGATTCCCAATCCCCCGACTCCCGGTCTGTTGACCTCATGGTTGGTCAATTCGAAATGAATGACACCGACAATACCAAAAGCACTGGATTCATGTACCCGGCAAGCAAGCTCGTGGTCGATCAGCAGGGAGCGTTTCACTACGATCTGGCCGGCAGTCCCTGGTCGCTGGTCAATGTTCTCGATTCGAATTGGGCTCCAGCGGTGGCTGTTCGCCAGGCTCCCGATGCAGCTGGCCCGCCCGCCCGGTCTTCGCTCCCATAATCCGCAATGAACGCGCAAACCGCCCGCACCTTCGAAAAAGAATCAATCGCGGCGGGTTGCGCACGGCTAAGCCAGCATGGAATCCGATGCGAGGCCTTCGCTGCTCACGCGAGCTTGGCTCGTTTGGCGGTTCGAGCTTTGCTGGGAGCAGGGTCGAGGAGCTTGGGCCGTGATGAATTCTCCTCGGGCAGCTTGTCGTGCAAAACCGCGTTGAGCAGCGACTTGTGAACCCGGATGCCGCCGTTGTAATCGATGTAGCCGCACTTCCTGAAGCGATTCATGAAGAAGCTGACACGTGATCGGGTCGAACCGATCATCTCGGCAAGGGCCGTCTGCGTTACCCGTGGGATTTTTGCCTCGGGCTTACCCGGTTCACCATATTCCGCCATCATCAAGAGCGTCCGCGCCAAACGCCTCTCGCTGGAGTTGAATAGCTGATCGATGAGGTCTGCCTGAGTTCTGATGCCCCGAACCACGATGAACTTCAAGAAAAAGGAGGAAAGCTTATGTTCCGCCTCGAAAACGCGGAGTAACTCCGCCGTCGCGATCTTGAGTATCCTGCAGGCGGTAATGGCTGATGCCGTGACCGTTCGCCGCGTTCCCGCTCCGGCAATCGACTCCTCGCCAAAAAAATCTCCGGGGGCGAGCAGCGTAACCGTCGCCTCTTTGCCGCGCTTGGAAATGGCGGTGAGCTTGGCTCGGCCAGCCTGAAGGTAATACACAGAGTGGGCTGCGTCTCCCTGGGAAAAGAAGTTGTGCTTTGGCAGGAAATTGCTGATGCTTCGTCCCGGCCCTTCGGCCGCGAGAAAAGCAGCATTATCAAAAGGCTCCCGGTTTACCTTACCCATTTAGACAGCCTCTCCCTGGGTGTGTCGTGGTGCGGATCATCTTCATCAGCGCTGAGTGGGGCGGAGGCGGGGGCCATCATTCCGTTCCAGAGCGCGCAGTCCTTCACACGGAACGGTAGCATCGCAAACGGTAATTGTCTGTTCCATTTAGGACACCCGGTGCATGGATCAGACAGGCCCCCGAAAGCCGGCCTCTGAAGGCTTGATCGAGGGTTGATCGAGGGTTGATCGAGGGTTGATCGCAGGGGGCCGGCGGCTCGGTGTCCGGGCAGGGAGTCGAGAACCCGCCTGCCCCGTCTTCGCTCCCGTAATTTGCGGTGAATGAGCTCACAATATTCTCCGCCGAATCACGGGTACCAACCTAGTCAACAAGGTATTCTCCGCCGAATCACCGATACCAAATTCGTCAATCCAAGGTGAGCAAAAGAGAACAGTTCTGTTGCGGGAATTTTGAGATTCTTTGATCAATATCGTCTGGGAGGATTCTGCGAACTCATGAATCTTAGACATGTGGCGCCAAGGTCGCCGCGCCGAGGTGAAACGGATGCAAAAAAACCCAGACAAGATAGTTCTTCTCATCGAGAATGACGCCGAACAGACCCGCATAATCCGCGCAATGTTCGACGATCAGGGCTCACACTCTTTCACGTTGACCCACGTCGAATGTTTTAGAGATGCCGAGACGTATCTCGCTGGGCATCCCGTCGACATTATCCTGCTCGACCTGAGCCGACTGGATCTGGGCTCACAAGAATCATCCGATCCCGATGCACTTGCGGCGGTCAGGCGCACGCGTGTAACTGCGCCCCACATCGCCATTGTGTTGTTGTCCAGCCTGGACGACGAGCCAAAAGCAATTCAAGCCATTCATGAGGGCGCGCAAGACTATCTCATCAAGGGCCAGATTGAGCCGCGCAAGCTCATGCGAACCCTGAACAATGCCGTTGAGCGCACAGCGGTCAAAGAGATCCTGACCAATGAAAAGGATCGCGCCCAGGCCACCCTCAACTGCATCGCAGACGCCGTGATCTGCACCGACATGGCGGATAAAATCACATTCTTCAATCCCGTCGCCGGCAGCATGGTGGGCTGGCCGCTGCAGGAGGCTGTCGGTCGCCACCTGACCGATGTCTTCCGCATCGTGGACGCCACTACCCGCAAGCCAATCCTGGATCCGATGAAGAAGGCGGCATCGGAAAACCTGACGGGGAAACTGCCGCTGAATTGTTTGCTCATCCGCCGCGACGGCCATGAAGTCTTCATCGAAGACTCCGTTGCCCCTATCCATGACCTTGAAAAAACAGTTACCGGAGCAGTGATCGTTTTTCGCGACGTAAGCGCGGCGCACGCGCAGTCGGAGCAGATAACTCATTTGGCCGAACATGATTCTCTCACCGGCTTGCCCAATCGATTGCTTTTTAGTGATCGGGTTGGCCAGGCAATCTCCCTTGCTCGCAGAAACGGAGGCCAGGCCGCTGTCCTGTACGTGGATTTGGATGGCTTCAAACAGGTCAACGACTCTCTCGGGCACTCGGTCGGCGACAAGCTTCTTCAATCCGTCGCAAAATGCTTGCTGGCCTGCGTACGCGACCCTGATACGGTTTGCCGGCACGGAGGCGATGAGTTCGCCATACTGCTGCAAGATATAAACCGGCCTGAGAACGCCGCCGCGACAACAAGAAGAATCCTAAACGCACTGGGCGAGGTTCATTCCGTCGACGGCCACCAGGTTCACGTCACCGCAAGCATCGGCGTCAGCATCTACCCCGACGATGGTTCCGATGCCGAGACGCTCATCGCGAATGCAGACGCGGCTATGTATTGGGCCAAGAAAAACGGTTGCCAGAGCTGTCAGTTCTACAGTCCGGAGTTGAACGTCTGCGCGCTTGAGAGCCAGCTCACCGGGGAGGATCTGCGGCTTGCGCTGGAGCGCAACGAGTTGACGTTGCACTACCAGCCAAAAGTCAATCTGAAGACGGGAGCCTTCATCGGGGCTGAAGCGCTGTCGCGCTGGAACCACCCCACGCGCGGAACCATTCCTCCGGGGCAGTTCATTCCCATCGCGGAGGAATCCGGCCTGATTCTCCCCATCGGCGCTTGGGTTTTCGGTGAAGCATGCGCCCAGGCCCGAACTTGGGCAGAGGCGGGCATGCCCGCAAAGACGATGGCCGTCAACATCTCGGGAGTGCAGTTTCAGAGCGAGGATTTTCTGGATGGGCTGTTCGCGGCCCTCAACAAAACTGGCCTGGATCCGGGGCTCCTGGAGCTGGACGTAACCGAGAGTGTTCTAATGCACCATCCCGAGCGCGCGGCTCTTATCCTCAAGTCTCTCCGGGATACGGGCGTGCATGTGTCGGTCGATAATTTCGGCACGGGCAACTCCAGCTTGAGCAGCATGCAGGAATTACCCGTCAACGCCATCAAGATCGACCGGTCGTTCGTCCGCCAAATCACCACCGTTCCCGGTGGAACGGCCGCCGTCGAAGCATTCATCGGCATGGCTCGCAGCCTTGATCTCCGGGTCATTGCTCAGGGAGTTGAAACGGCTGAAGATCTCGAGTTTCTTTGGAATCACGATTGCGACGAAGCCCAGGGAAACTTTTTCAGCCGGCCCGTCCCGCCCGATCAGTTGACCAAGCTGCTCCGCCCGAACTGAGCCTGTGCCCCGAACCAACGCGAAGGATCTGCCGTTGCCTCTCGCGACCCCCACCCACCTCGAACAATGGGTGCCCCCGGTCTCGCTTCTGAGACCGGGGCGGAAGGCTCATCTTTTCTCCCCATCCGCTCCAGAGGGGGAGTAATCTCGCAGTGCACTAAGAAAAGAGAATCCTCAATGATGAGGCAGTCGCGTTTCTCCACTTTTTCTGCCCTTCTGCTTTGCGCGGGCTTCATCCCGCTGCTCAGCGCGCAGAAAGAAACCGCGGCCCAGAAGGCCGTCCGGTACCAGGCAGCTTGCGACGCCGGGGACGCGGACGGATGTAACAAGCTCGCGATTGCCTACCAGTTCGGACTGGGCGTCACGGCAGACGACGCGCAGGCTACAGCGGCCTATGCCAAGGCCGATGCGCTGCTCGAAAGCCGCTGCAATAAGGGTGAAGCCGCGGGATGCACCGGCCTCGGCATCAATTTCCAAATAGGGCTTGGCGTTACGAAAGACCTGAATCGCGCCATGGCCCTCTATCGCCAGGGCTGCGCGGGCGCAGATCCGGCAGGCTGCACGAACGTCGGATCTTTGTTTAAAGACGGTCTTGGTGTTCCTCAGGATAAGGCGCAGGCGGCCGCGATGTATCAGAAGGGCTGCGATGGCGGCGACGGCAATGGCTGTACCAAGCTCGGCGCGATGTACGATGCCGCAGACGGCGTAACCCTCGACGCGGCGCATGCCACCGCTTTGTATCAAAAGGGCTGCACCGCCGGCGATCCGGAAGGTTGTTACCTTCTCAAACATCAAGGCCAAAAGTAGTTTCCGCTTACGCGGTTTCTCAAAGTCGCGCATGAAGATCGGCGGGCGGGTGCCCCATCCTCGCCGCGCTTTTGTTTTTGTGGCTAGGGTGGGATAGCACGAACACCAACTCACAGGCCTTGTATCAGGGCTTGGCTTCAGCCATGCCGCAAAGGCCGCAAAAATGAATCTGGGCTTCAGCCCCTGTGCTCTGATCCCAGGCACCCGCCGCGCAATCGGGGTCCCAGCGAGCCGATCCTGCTTCCTGCGGTGATCGGGCGCCCGCCCGCCGAACTAACTCGAACGCCTGCTCTGGGCTCTTTGAGCTCCCATAGGGAGCGACAGATGTTAGCCCAGGATGGAGCGCGCCGCGGCCCCGGGGTCCCCACGGACGGGTCTTCGTCCATGGGGTGGAGAACGGGGTCCCCGCGGACAGGTCTTTGTCCGTGGGGTGGAGAACGGGGCTCCCGCGGATCGATCTTTGGTCCGTGGGGTGGAGCAGCGCGCGGAATCCTGGGAAAGCCCCCCCCAAAACAGCCTCAGCCCCGTAGGGGCGAAAGAACCTCGTTGAAGAGTGCGGGCCGGCAGGGATGGGTTTTAACCCATCCATTCGTCGCAGACCGAATCGAGTACATCAACCCACCCACAAGAATTTGAAAAACAAAGAGCGCGGCGAAGTCGCGCCGCAAAAAACGGACGCTCCGCCCCATCCCGTGCCATGATGGAGAGCGTCGTCGTCCGATTGTCTCAGGAGCGCCTTTGCCGTCCGATCCCCAAAGAAGCCGTCTGTCGGAGATCTTCCGCGATCCACAGACCATTGCGGCCCTCGCCGCCCTAGCCGTTGCTGCGATCATCTCCACATTCAGGCTCACAGAAAAGCTGCCAGCGTCGTTCCAGCAGCGCGCCACTCCGAGCCAAATCACAGCAATCCTCACATTCCTGCTCTGGGCAAGTATTGCCACCGTAACGACTCTCTGGTCCCGCTGGCGTGAGCGCCGCAGGCATCCCGATGGTGAACCTACGCCAGGCAGGGTGACCATTTATGTAGCGGAACTCAAAGGTGACGACAACGAGGGTTCGCACAGGGGTCACATCCTTCTGACCCTAAGGCAACAGTTGGGCGATAGTGTTCAGGTTCTGCGCGCAGGAATTGCGCTCACTGCCGAAGAGAAGGGGAACCCAGAAGACGACGCGCGCGTTGCGAACCGCAAGGGCCAGACCTATCTGAACTTCGGCAAGCACAAAGGCGATCTCCTAATATGGGGCCAAGTCCTCCAGGAGTCGAAACTCGTAGAACTCCGATTTACATCAGCCGCCCACGACGCCGGAGAGCAAAAGCGTTTCACCTTCGCCGACAAGATGCTCCTGGCACCGGACTTCGGCCCCGAACTGGCCGCTGCTCTGGCCGCAATTGCCGCCGAAATTGTCCTTCCCGCCAAGAATCCAGGCACATATATCGCCGACGTTCTCATACCCGTGGCATCGAAGCTCGGTCGAATTGTCGCAAGCCTCCCCGCATCAATGGGACCAGTCGACCGTGGCACCCTACTGCGATCCTACGCAAATGTCGAGCTAGCAATCGGAGAACAGCGCGGTGACCCAAGAGCCCTCGAGAGGGCCATCCAAGCCTATCGCGAGACAATAAAGTTGCACACACAAGCGAATCTTCCGTTTGATTGGGCACGAGCGCAGAACAACCTCGGCGTCGCCCTCGAAACGCTCGGCCTACGCGAGAGCGGAACGGAACGACTGAAGGAAGCGGTTGCAGCCCTCAGCGAGGCCCTCAAGGAATGGACGCGGGAGAAGGCTCCGCTCCAGTGGGCTACGGCCGAAAACAATCTCGGCACCGCACTCCAAGCGATCGGAGAGCGTGAAGGAAGCACGGAGCGACTAGAAGCTGGGCTAGCCGCTCACCGCGAGGCGCTGAGGGAACGGCCCCGAGAGAAAGTCCCACACGACTGGGCAATAACACAGGCCAACATCGGCAGTTCGCTTTTTGACCTAGGCAAACGTGAGGGCGGGACAGAACGATTGCAAGCTTCGGTGACAGCGAGCCGCGAGGCCCTAAAGGAACTCGCGCGGGAGAATGCTCCGCTCCTATGGGCCGGGACACTCGTCAATATTGGCAACGCTCTCTCAGCCATCGGCCAACGCACCGGCGGTAAAGAACGGTGTCAGCCGGCGATTGACGCTTATCGTGAGGCCCTAAAGGAACTGACATTGGAAAAGGTCCCCCTCCAATGGGCAATAGCGCAAAACAATCTCGGCACTGCGTTCGAAACAATGGGAAATCTGGAGGAGGCGGCTGGATCCTACCGGCTAGCATTGCGAGCCCTGACACCCGAAAACCACTCCCTGCAATTCACTAAGACCACAAAAAGCCTCGACCGCGTCCTTAAGAGGCTGGGCGACGGGAAGGGCAGCGCCCAGCCGCAAGGCGCTGCGGGCGGGCTAGCACCTCCCGCCCAAGCGCCAATTCCCCGGGATGGCCCCCCTCTCCGCTAAGCCCGCTGCTTTTCCGTCAACCCTCTCACCCGCCTCATCCCTCGCCAACTCCCTCATTCCAAACCAACTATATTTTCCCCAAGTTTGCCGATTATTTCCGCCGTTTCGCTAGACTTGGTTCTTAGTTGGGTAGGTTGTATCTCCCTCTGAGAGTGGTGGGCGGTTTCGAGGACGCTGGCGGGGATTCCAGCATCCCTCTAGCCGCCCATCCCTTTTCCCATCTGTCTTTTCTTCCTGACAAGTTTTCCAATGTCAGACCGCACCAGAAACAGGGCAAAACTAGAAAAAGAGGGGCCGTAACCCACTGATTCCAGATATTTTATGTATTAAGTCTTTTGGAATCAAAGACCTAGAAGGAATGATCAGGGGTACAAGTGACCGAAAACAAATCTCTTAACCCCAAAACGGGGTGGGGG
>PLCO01000009.1 GCA_003134815.1 Acidobacteriaceae bacterium
GACGCCGGCTTGGCCAGCACCATTCCGCGCTCCACGTCTTCCTTCGCCGTGCCGCGCAGCAGGATGCCCGCGTTGTCGCCAGCCAGACCCTCGTCCAGCTGCTTCTTGAACATTTCGACACCCGTGCAGACCGTGGTGCGCGTCTCGCGGAATCCAACAATCTCCACGTTCTCGCCCACCTTCACCTTGCCGCGCTCGATGCGGCCCGTAACAACCGTTCCGCGTCCGGAGATCGAGAAGATGTCCTCAATCGGCATCAGGAATGGCAGATCGATATCGCGCTTCGGCTGCGGCACGTATTTGTCCACCGCCTCCATCAGCTCGTCGATCTTCGCTTCCCACTGCGCTTCGCCGTTCAACGCACCCAGAGCAGACCCGCGTACCACCGGCACGTCGTCGCCCGGGAACTGGTACTTGCTCAACAGCTCGCGCACTTCCATCTCGACCAGATCGATCAGCTCAGTGTCTTCAACCGCGTCGCACTTGTTCAGGAACACCACGATGTACGGCACGCCCACCTGGCGAGCCAGCAACACATGCTCCTTGGTCTGCGGCATCGGACCGTCGGTCGCGGCAACCACCAGTATCCCGCCGTCCATCTGCGCCGCGCCGGTAATCATGTTCTTGATGTAGTCAGCGTGCCCCGGGCAATCCACGTGCGCGTAGTGACGGTTCTTGGTCTCGTACTCCACGTGCGCCGTGGCGATCGTGATGCCGCGCTCCCGCTCTTCCGGCGCGTTATCAATCGAGTCGAACGAGCGGTACACGTTCTTCGGGTTGTGCTTCTGCAATACCTTGGTGATGGCCGCCGTCAACGTCGTCTTGCCGTGATCGATGTGCCCGATCGTCCCCACGTTTACGTGCGGCTTTGAACGATCAAACTTTTCCTTCGCCATAAAAATCCCCGCATCCCTTTCATCGCTCGTGCTGCCTGTTGCTCATCGGGGCGCCGGCGGTCCGGCTCCAGCCCCAAAACTCAAAAACAGCCGCTAGCTTCTAGCTGCTAGCTTTTAGCCTCATCCTGCTAAAGTCTGCCTCATTAGTTCACTTCTCCGTGTCCGAGCTAGAAGCTAGAGGCTAGAAGCTTGTTTCACTTGCCCTGCGCCCTGCCGATAATTTCGTCGGCAATCATGCGCGGCGCCTCTTCGTAGCGCGCGAACTGCATTGAATACGACGCACGGCCCTGCGTGGACGAGCGAATCTCGTTCACGTAGCCGAACATCTCTTTTAGCGGCACCATCGCCTTGATCACTTGCGAACCAGCGGCATGCTCCATGCCCTCGATCCGCCCGCGACGCGAGTTGATGTCGCCGATAATCACGCCCATGTACTCCTCGGGCACGGTCACTTCGACCGCCATCACCGGCTCGAGCAACACCGGCGACGCGTGCCTTGCCGCTTCCTTGAACGCGATCGAGCCGGCAAACTTGAAGGCCATCTCATTCGAGTCCACTTCGTGGTAGCTGCCGTCGTAGAGCGTAACCTTCACGTCCACGATGGGGAAGCCGGCCAGAATGCCCAACTCAAGCGCGCCCTGCACGCCCTGGTCGATGGGCTTGATGTACTCCCTGGGCACCGAGCCGCCCTTGATTCCATTAATGAACTCATAGCCTTTGCCCGGCTCGTTCGGCTCCACGCGCAGCTTGCAATGGCCGTAGTTGCCCGACCCGCCGGTCTGGCGAATGTACTTGCCCTCGGCCTCGGCCATCTTGCGGATCGTTTCGCGGAAGGCAACCTTGGGTTCGCCAACGTTTGCCTCGACCTTGTGCTCGCGCTTCATGCGGTCGACAAGAATCTCGAGGTGCAGCTCGCCCATGCCGCTGATGATCGTCTGCCCCGAATCCTCGTCGGTCCGCACCTTGAAGGTGGGATCTTCATCGGCCAGCCGCGACAGCGCGACGGCCATCTTTTCCTGGTCGGCCTTGGTCTTGGGTTCGATTGCTACCGAAATCACGGTGTCAGGAAAGGTGATCGCGCCGAGCGCGATGGGATGATGCGGATCGCAAAGCGTGTCGCCTGTCTTCAGATCCTTCACGCCCAGGCAGGCGCAGATGTCGCCGGCCAAAATCTCGGTCACATCCTCGCGCTTGTTGGCGTGCATCCTCACCAGCCGGCCAATGCGGTCGGTCTTGCCGGTGCGCGGATTTTCGACCGTGTCGCCCGTCTTGAGCGAGCCCGAATAAACGCGCACGAAGCACAGCTTGCCGTAAGGATCGTTGATGATCTTGAAGGCCAGTGCCGAGAGCGGCTCGTTGTCGTCGGGCTTGCGCTTTTCAATTTTGGAGTGATCTCTGGGATTGATGCCCTCAACCGGAAGCTTGTCGAGCGGGCTGGGCAGATAATCAACAACCGCGTCGAGCAATGTCTGAACGCCTTTATTCTTGAATGCGCTTCCGCAAATCACCGGGAAGACCTTCAGATCGATCGTGGCCTGTCGAATGCCGGCCTTCAGCTCTTCGATCGTCGGTGTTTCGCCTTCGAGGAATTTTTCCAGCAGCACATCGTCGGTCTCGGCGATGACTTCGATCAGTTGCAGCCGGAAGGCTTCGGCTTTCTTTTGCAGATCGGCGGGAATCGGCTCGATCGAAAACTCCGCGCCCAGGGTTTCATCGTGCCAGAGAATCGCTTTCATCTCGATCAAGTCCACGACGCCCTTGAAATTCGCCTCGGCGCCAACGGGAATCTGCAGCGCCACGGGCCGCGCGCCCAGCCGCTTGCGAATGGTTTCGAGCACATGCTCAAAGTCCGCGCCGTTCTTGTCCATTTTGTTGACGAAGCAGATTCGAGGGACTTTGTATTTATCGCCTTGCCGCCAAACGGTCTCTGTCTGCGGCTGCACGCCGCTTACGGAGTCAAACAGCGCCACCGCGCCGTCGAGCACGCGCAGCGAGCGCTCCACTTCAGCGGTAAAGTCCACATGGCCCGGGGTATCGATAATATTGATGCGAATGTCGTGCCAGGTGCAGGTGGTCGCCGCGGAGGTAATCGTGATGCCGCGCTCCTGCTCNNATGTGCGCCATGATCCCGATGTTCCGGCAGCGATTTAAAGGTACGGTGCGAGCCACGATTTCATTTCCTTGCGGGACGTCTTTCCCACGGTTTGATCGTTCGTCAATCCCGGCAGCTTCTTTCTAGCCGGCTCAATCTTCAAGAGTCTCGGACGCTCCGAGTCCCCACGTCCCCTAGTCCCTGCATCTCTACCACCGGTAGTGCGCGAAGGCCTTGTTGGCCTCAGCCATGCGGTGCACGTCTTCCTTCTTCTTCATGGCCGCGCCACGCCCATTGGCTGCATCCAGCAGTTCGTTCGAAAGCTTGTCGGTCATGCCCTTCTCGCCGCGGCTGCGGCCGAAAGTGATCAGCCAGCGGATGGCCAGCGAGGTTCTCCGGTCGGCGTTCACCTCGATCGGCACCTGATAGTTGGCGCCGCCTACGCGCCGCGTCTTCACCTCAAGCAGCGGCTTGCAGTTCTCCACTGCCTTCTTGAAGAGCTTGAGCGCGTCGTCCCCGCCGCCCTTCTCCTCAAGGTTCTTCATCGCCTGGTAAAAGATGCCTTGAGCGGTCGACTTCTTGCCGCCCCACATCATAGAGTTCACAAACTTCGTCACCAGCGTCGATCCGTACACCGGATCCGGCGCCACTTCCCGCTTCGCAATGTGCCCTTTTCTCGGCATAAATCCTCAATTTCAGCTACTAGCCTCTAGCCGCTAGCTTTTGGCTCCCTCTTGCGGGAGGCCGCAATTCCGGCTCACCCAAAAACCAGCTAGAAGCTAGGAGCTAGCAGCTAGAGGCTGTCTTCCTTTACTTCGCCGTGCCGCCCTTGGCGCGCTTGGCGCCGTATTTTGACCGGCTCTGCGAGCGGGCGGTCACGCCCACTGAATCCAGAGTTCCCCGCACCACGTGATAGCGGACTCCGGGAAGATCTTTCACGCGGCCCCCGCGAATGAGCACAATCGAGTGCTCCTGCAGGTTGTGGCCGATACCGGGAATGTAAGTGGTGACCTCAATCCCGTTAGTCAGCCGCACGCGAGCCACTTTGCGCAGCGCCGAGTTCGGCTTCTTGGGCGTTTGTGTATAAACGCGCGTGCAAACGCCACGCCGCTGCGGCGAACCCTGCAGCGCAGGCGACGCCGTCTTGTAACGAGGGGCCGTACGCCCCTTGCGGACTAGCTGATTAAAAGTTGGCAAACCACAGCTCCTTACTTCAAAAACCCTTCATTCGACGCTTCACAGCCGCACACGCGCCCTTCGGGCTGTTCTGGTTTTGGAAGGCATTTGAGCCCGCAAAACACAGAGAAGCCCCAGGTAGCTGCTTCGCGTCTGTCTTCGTTCCACTCTCAGACGAGAACCGGGACGGTGGTCGGTCGTCCACCCAGGAAACTTATCCCTGCGCGGAGCCAATTCCGTTTCCCGCTTCCGGCCCGCATAGCCCCTCCAAGGTGGGGAACGCGCGGACCGCCGATGCAAGTACTGCTTCGAATGTTCCCTGCCCTCCGCAAGAAGAGAGCGATTCCGGGAACTTGTCTGGCCGGCTGACTTCATCCGGCCCTGGAAATCTCTCTGTCTCATTCAAGCTGCACGGAGAGTTTCCCGACTCCGCCCTGATGTCACGAATCGTACAAACACACCACAGGCGGCGTTCTTGCGAACCTTTCAAAGATAACAAAAATAGCCGGGAGAGTCAACGCTAGAATGCTGGCTGTGGGTATGTCGCCGAAACAGACTACCGAAGCGGCGCAGGCCCCGATCCGGCTGCTTCCTTCACGATTTGCCCGTCCCGCATGTGCAGGATTCGTCCCGCAATCGCCGCCGCCTCGGGGTTGTGCGTGATCATCAGCGTCGTCTGGCCCAGTTCGCGATTCGAGCGCAGGAGCATTTGCAACACCGCGTCCGAGGTTTTCGTGTCCAGGTTGCCGGTCGGCTCGTCCGCCAGCAAAATCGCCGGCCGCGTAATGAGCGCTCTGGCGATGGCCACACGCTGCTGCTCACCGCCGCTCAACTCGGAGGGCCTATGGCCGAGCCTGCCCTGGATCGCCAGCATGTCGCTCAAGTGGTCAAGATACTGCCGGTCGAGAGGCTTCCCGCCAGGACCCGAGGCGCGCCCGCTCACCGTGTATGCGATCTCGATATTGCCCATCGCCGAGAGCGTCGGCAGCAGGTTGAACTTCTGGAAAACAAAGGCGATCCGGTGCTTGCGCAGCCGCGTTCGCTCGGTGTCGTTCAGGGCGGCAAAGTCGACGCCGTCAATCACCACGCGGCCTTCGGTGGCCCGAGTAAGCCCGCCTAAGAGATAGAAAAGAGTCGACTTGCCGGAACCCGACGGCCCCACGATGGCCACAAACTCGCCTGGCTCAACGGCCAGTGAAACCCCCTGCACCGCGGTCACCTGGATGCGGGCCGCCGCGTAAACCTTGGTCAGGTTTTCGGCAAGAATAATGTGCTTCGGCGTCTCGGAGGTCACGTCTGCCATTGTAATTGCGGCGCTTGGGGGCGGGCTGGCGGCCTTCCGTTCGCATCTCTACTCTTGCGAGGCCGAGATTGCTCGTTGGCTGGCGCACCAGCTGACAGCTGGGCCAGGTAGCCGGAGGCTACAATGATTCTGCATCAATCTCCGACTCAGGATTCCCCGCTCATGGCCTCCGATCTCAAAACTTCACTCGTTGCATCGCTTACGTCAGCCGCTGAAAAAGCCGGCCTGGTTCTCATCTCGGTCAAACAAGGCGCCGATTTTCACGGCCAGCCAACGGCCGTCTTCGAGCTCGGCCTGGCCGGCGCGGACGCAGCGAGCCGGTCACTTAAGCTGGAATTGACTGACGCCTTCGACTTCGACAAGCCAAACCTACTGCCCGAGATGACCGCTCACCTGGCCGGAGAAGCCAAGCGTCTCAAGAATCCGCGGCCCGATTGCTACGTCACCATCGGCGGCGTGCCGCTCGCCTTCGGTCAATTCGAGTGGCCATTCCACACCTCTACTTCCGGCGCCGATACCCATATCGTCCACGGCGAAGTGCATGTGGCCGACGGCGGCGCGCACGACCTGCACGCCAAAATCTCCGCATCGGTCACGCTCACCTTTGCTGAAATCGTGCCTGCCATGGAGCAACCCTACGCGGAGACGTTTGTCTACAACGCTATCCGCAAGACAGTCGACACGGGCCAGCTCGAATTCGTGAAGTCCGGAAACCGCCAGCCCGTTCCTGTCACGACTCGTTATTACAGCCGCTGGCAAAAGAAGTTCATCTTTACTGAGACCGACGACGATGAGCGGCTACGCTACCTGCTGAGCAAGGTCTACTGGCTCTCAGGTGTGCTCGGCGAGGGCAAGCCGGTGTGGATCGCCGATCCGCGCGACGCGCAGTACCTGAACACCACCGAGGCCGACCTGCTGCGCATGGCCGGTGACGAAGCTGGCCACGGGCTGATGTTGCTCGCAGGCGAGTTCGCCGCCGCCACTCCCGCCCTGATGGAACGCGCAGCCGACTATCAGGAGGCGCTCGAAGCCGCCCTCGACTTCTCCAAGCCCAAGTTCAATGAGAGCATGCGTTCCGGCCACGCCAATATGTAGCTTCGCGAATCTGGCTTCGGCCGCAAATACTCGATTCCATCTGGCATCCGCCGCCGGGGCAGTGGTAGGGTAGTACCCAATACCCGTGAGGGTCGTTTAAATTGATGACCTGGCGCCGTTCCGAACTGCTTCCAGCCTTCATTTGCGCTCTTTTGTACGCTCATTTGGTCTGGGGCACTGCCGCGCTTGCTGCCCAGACAAGCGCTCGAACTGCCCCGCGCCCCGTCGCCGGCTCCGCTGCGCAACCCTTCGATGCAACCGGCCTGCAGGAGCCGGTCGAGATTGGAGTTTCCGGTCTGGTCCAGGCCGGCGATGATCTAGCATTTGCCCAACGCGGCTTCGACGACTCCAAATGGATCCACGTCGACGCGGAATCCCGGCTCGCCGATTACTTCCCGCAAAATCAGACGCCGATCGTCTGGCGGCGCATTCACATCAATGTCAATCCAAATCGGAAACAACTGGCATTGCAGGCTTACTCCGTTGCCCGCGCTTTCGAGGTCTACGTAAACGGCCAAAAGCTCATGCAGTGCGGCCAGGTTGAGCCTTACGTTGCCGCCACACGGAGCGCCCGGCTGATCGTGCAAATCCCGGCCGCGCAACTCCGCACCGGCTCGCTGGTCATCGCCATTCGAGCGCGCGCGCCGACTACATGGTGGACCAGCAACCTGCCCGGATTCAGCGGCGGCATGCTGACGCTCGGTGACGAGATTGCCCTCGAAAACCAGAACTTGCTCATCATGATCGCCGAGAACTCTGCCCCTTTCCTTGAGTACCTGTTGGCTCTCGGCGTCGGCCTTGTGGCGCTCGCGCTCTTTATCGCCCAGCGCCAACGCTTGGAGTACTTCTGGGTATTCATTCTCGGAACTCTCAACGCCGGCTCTCTGCCTCTGCTCTTTCTTTCCATCCGGCGCAACATTCCAGTTAGTCTCTGGCTGATTAACGAGGCTATACAGATTGCCGTCTACTTTGCCATCGTTCTCATGGTTCAGGCGTTTCTGCAAAAGCGGCTGCGGTGGTTTGTCTGGCTGGCCATCGCGATTGCCTTTCTCATCGCCGTGGTCAGCAATGTGGGCTTCGACTACGGCGTCTTTCCAGTCGCTCTTGCCCCACTGTTCACCATCCCCATCGGAATCGTCTTTGCCGCAGTCATTCCTTTTCTGCTATTCAGGCAACTGCGGCGCGGCAATCGCGAGGCCGGCATTCTGCTCATTCCCTTCATCCTTTATTCGCTGTGGATCTACGCCAGCATCGTCATCGGCCTGCTCGCTCTTTTTCCTCCGCTGCGCGCTGTCTCCGTCCACGCAGCGGTTTTGATCAATGCGTTTCCTGTTGGCTTTTTCACTATCGGGCTGGCGGATTTAGGGACGATCAGTTTCTACTTTTCGCTCGCTATCATTATGGTTCTGCGTGCCACGCGCACCAGCCGCCAGCAGGCGCTGCTCGAGGGCGAACTCGAAGCTGCGCGCGAAATCCAGCAGGTCATTCTTCCCGAGCGGGTTGAATCCGTTCCGGGGTTCACTGTCGAATCCATCTACCAGCCCGCCGAGGAAGTGGGCGGCGACTTTTTCCAGATCATTCCTGGCAAGCAAGACGGCAGCCTGCTCATCGTCGCGGGAGACGTCGCCGGCAAAGGCTTGCAGGCGGGAATGCTGGTGGCGTTAATGGTCGGCACAATTCGCACTGTGGCCGACACGAGCATTGACCCTGAGTCTGTTCTGCATGCGCTCAACAGGCGGCTGCTCGGCCGCGGCCACTCCCTTGCGACCTGCCTCGCGCTCAAGATCGCTCGCGACGGCGCGGTGACGTTGGCCAACGCCGGCCACTTGCCGCCCTATCTCAATGGCGAGCAGGTCCCGATGGAAGGCGCGCTGCCACTTGGAGTGATAGAAGGCGCGGAGTTCTCTGTGACCCGCTTCAGCCTGAAGAACGGCGACAAATTGCTCTTCATGTCTGATGGAATTGTGGAGGCGACGGACGCTCATGGCCATCTCTTCGGCTTCGACCGCGTTCTCGATCTTGTCCGGTCTGCCGCCAGCCCTGCGGATCTTGCCAGCGCCGCGCAAAGTTTCGGCCAGCGCGACGATATCAGCGTCATCTCCGTGACGCGAATCGCGGTTCTTGAGCCCGCTGCGTAATCCGCGCCGCCGAGAAATTCCGTGCCGTCTCTGACGACTGATCAGTGTTCTTCCAACGCCGCCCCGCACACGACGCAGAAACGCGCCCCTGGCGGATTGCTCTTTTGGCAACTCGGGCACACTGCATTTTGAGCGGCAGGAAGCGCGTATGTCGCAACTAGAGCTGGCGGCGCGTAAGGTGTTGCCATTGCAACTGGCGCTGACGGCGGAGGATATGCCGGCACGCCGCCAGCCGGCGGCACGTTCACCGGCCCATTGACCCCAAGGCCCCATCCCGGCACCGCGATGCCCAACGACGCCGCGATCATCGCGGCCTGAATCGAGTTGTACTCGCGCACGCGCCCCGGCATAAAGAAGCACTCGATCAACCCAAGCAGCGAAGGAATTCCGGTCCAGCAGAAGCAGAGATAGAGAATGCCCAGCCCCGTGCGCCGCAGATAGAAATGATGCACGCCAAATCCGCCGAGAAACAGCGCCAGCAAGATGCCAACGACCTCGTCGCGGCGCGCCGCCTGGTAGTGCTGGTAAAAAATCGCATCCGCATTTGGGTAAGTGTAGGTGCTCATGTTCCTGGATCTCCTCGCCTGTAGGTTAAAAATACGCAGGCCGTGTCCCGCTGGTTCCAAATTTTCAAAACCTATGCGCAAACATAGGCTCGAACTCACAGCCAAACCCCCACCCAAACCCAACATTGTCCCACGCCTCCGCGCGCGGATACCATTGAAATCAAATGACTCGCCCTTCCAATTTTTCGGCGGCTCTCAGCGGCACATTTCTCATCGGCGGCGATCTGCCCGTCAATCGGCTCGGATACGGAACCATGCGCCTGGTTGGCGACGGAGCCTGGGGCGAGCCGGCCGACGAAGCCGAGGCGCGCCGCGTGCTGCGCCGTGCGGTCGAGCTCGGTGTCACGCTGATCGACACGGCCGATGCCTACGGCCCAGAGATTGCCGAACGCCTCATCGGCGAGACGCTCGCGCCCTATTCTCCCGGCGTGGTCATCGCCACCAAGGGCGGAATCACGCGCCAAGGCCCCGCAAAAACGGAATACGTTGGCCGCGCCGGCTACTTAATTCAGTGCGTCGAAATGAGCCTGCGCCGCCTGAAGCTCGAGCGCATCGACCTCTATCAATTACACCGAATCGACCCGCGCACGCCGCTTGAAGAATCCCTCGGCGCGCTTCGCCGCATGCAGGAGGCGGGAAAGATTCGACACATCGGCTTGAGCGAGGTCAGTGCCGCCGAGATCGAAGCCGCCGAAAAAATCGTCCCCATTGTCTCCGTTCAGAATCGCTACTCGCTCGCCGACCGCCGTCACGAGGAAACTCTCGCTTACTGCGAGCGCCGCGGAATCGCGTTCCTGCCGTGGTATCCCTATGCCGGCGGAAAGATGCTCAAGCCGGACCACCCCGCCGCGCAGGAACTCATCCGCATCGCCGGCCTGCGTCTGGTCTCCGTCGCGCAACTGTCTCTTGCGTGGTTGCTGCAGCGCTCGCCTGTGATGCTGCCCATTCCAGGCACATCGAAGGTGGCGCACCTTGAAGAGAACGTTGCCGCTGCGCAAATCAAGCTTTCGCCGGAAGTGTGGCGCGAAGTGGAAGCCGCTGCAGGCGCCGGTAGATAAAAGCGGAAGACCTTGCGCGCGAATCGGGCGTAGGATGGCTCTGCCCGGCCGCTGCTGGCCCCCGCACCCGGTTTGGAGGATAATCGGCTCATGGCGACTTTGCCCAACTCAGCCTTCCCGGATATGGAAGAGCCCTGGACCGTGCGCGAATACCTGCGCACCACCTGGAGCCCCGACCGCGAGTTTGTCGAAGGGCAAATCGAGGAGCGCAACTTGGGCGAGAAAGAGCATTCCATCATTCAGCGGTTCCTCACGGTTCTTTTCGCAGTCAAGCGCACGGAGTGGCGCGTTGAGGTCTTTCCCGAGTTGCGCACTCAGACCCAGGCGCGCCGCTTCCGCGTTCCAGATGTCCTGGTCATGCGCGCCGGCGACAAATTCGAGCGCTACGTGACCCAACCGCCTCTCATCGCCATCGAGATTCTCTCGCCCGAAGACACGCTTCAGGCGATGCGTGAAAAAGCAGCGGAGTACAGGCAGTTCGGCGTCGAGCATATCTGGATCATCGACCCGGAACCGCGCCTCGCTTATCGCGCCACTGAGGCCGGCCTCGAAGAGGTACGAACAGGCGATCTGGCCGTGCCCGGGACTCCGATTCGCGTTTTGCTGAGCGAATTATTTGCCGAGCTGGACCGGGCTTAATCCGGGTCCATGTGATCCCTCCATAAGTCTGCACCGAAACCAAGATGTATGCGCGCACCCCGTCGCGCAGCGCGTCAAAAATGATGCCGCGCGTGCGGCGAGACAAACAGAAGCATGCGCAAAAGTAGAATCACAACGAACAGGACCGCGGCGAAAGCCAGCAGCAGGGTTCGTCGGCCCGGTTTGGGGCCCGATTTGGGGCCCGATTTGCGGCCCGGTTTGCGGCTCGGCTTCCCGGCGAGCTGTTTTGCCTTTCGCTTCATTGCGTACATTGCCTAAAGCTGGCCTTCATCTTACGTTCGGAATCAGGTTACGTTCGAGGTCAGCCGGTAAAAATTCTCGTGCAGGAAGTCTCGCGCGGGATATCGCGAAAAAGACGGCCAGTCTGGTGCGTTTTGGGGGCCGAAGAGGTGCGTTTTGCAAACAAAAATCGAGAAAAAACGCGAAAAAACGCAAAAAATCGACGAGGATTTTGAGAGTGTTTTGTTGATTCTGAACGGGTTAAGTGTATTTTTGCACCAAAAAAGAGAACGTTTTTTTATTAATTAATTTCGGACCTCCGAATCGCACCTTGAAAGCGAGTGGGGAAGCCAGTGAGGCAAGCGGTTGAGGTCTTCTCGCCGATCTGAATGTCGTCGATGGAGCGGTGACCTCGACAAGGGAATCGTGGAGTTGGATCATGAATGGATTATGCGCCGAACGGGCGAAATAATCGGCAAACTTGGCTTAAATTTTTACGCCTTGTTTCCAGTCGTTTACGGAGAATTCGCCGGAGCAGGGGCTTGACTTCCGATGCGCGCGCGACGAAACAGTGGCTAAGCGGCCGCCGTCTTTTGTGGCTTCGATCCCCATAACCCGTACCAGGCGATATAGGCGTAGCAGATGAGCGGGATCACGAAGGCGATTTGGATGCCATATCTGTCCGCAAGCAGCGAGTGGTATGCGATGTTGTGTGCGATGGCGTACTGCACACCGGCGGGATCGTGGGCCTGTCCGTACAGATAAGCTCCCTTGTCTGCGGCCATGCCAAGCAGGAAAGGAATCACCGCTCCGCCGACGATCGCGGTCATGATCAGGCCAGAGCCTTTGCTGGTCATCGGTCCCAGCCCCGCGATGCCCAGCGTAAAGATGTTGGGGAACATGATGGAGTTGAAGAATCCGCACAGCACCACCGCCGCAATGGCCACCTGGCCAGAACTAAACATGGCGATGAGCACCAGCGCAACCGCGGCAAACCCGAAGATGCCCAGCAGCTTGCCCGATTTCACCTTCGTCAGGATCCATGACCCGAGCAAGCGGCCTACGAGCGCGCCCAACCAGTAGAGCGCCGCTACGTCCGACGCCGTCTGGAAGGAGCTCATGCCTTGCGTCTTGAAGAAGTTCACGGCGATTGACGCCAGGCCAACCTCCACGCCGACATAGAAAAAGATTCCCAGCGCGCCCAGCACAGTGTGCCGATAGCTCCAAACGCTGCGGCTCGCCTGCGCGCCGCCTTCCTTTACGTGCGACGAAGGCGGCTGGTCAATGTGTGGCAATCGAGCGAACGCCACGGCGATTCCGAGCAGCAGCAGCGCACCGGCGATGGCGATATACGGCCCGCGAACGGTGTTGGCAATGGCCGCGGGCGTGGCAAACTTTGTGGGATCGGTAAGGATAAACGCGCCCGCAAACAGCGGCGCCACCGTTGTGCCAATCGAGTTGAATGCCTGCGCCAGCGTCAAACGCACCGGAGCGCTCGCCTCCGGACCAAGGATTGCGGCATAAGGATTGGCGGAAGTTTGCAGCGCCGTTACGCCGGCGCCCACAACAAAACAGGCGGTGAGGAAGAGCGGAAAATTGACCAGATTGGCCGCGGGAATGAACAACAGGCAGCCCACTACCTGAATGAAGAGCGAGACCACCATCGTCTTCTTGTAGCCGATGGTCTCAATCAGCTTTGAGGTGGGCGCGGAAAAGACGAAGTAGGCCAGAAAAAACGCCGACTCCGCCAGCATTGCCGACTTGTAGCCGACGTTGAAGATCAACCTGAGGTGCGGCACCAGCGACATATTCAGCGTGGTGATGAACCCGAAGGTCAGGAACAGCGCCGTAACGGTGACGAACGGAACAAAGTAACCCGGCGACGTAAGTGGCGCCGACGGTTTTGAGTTCTCTGCCATAAAACAATTTCTCCGCGTTCCTGGGATTGCTCTCCCAAGCTCACAAAACACTATACGGGAGACAGCGGCAGGCTGGCCGAGCCCGCCGGCGGCGTGGGAGCGCTCGTCTGTTTCGTCTGCGGCGCGATCCGTTATCCTCATTGCATGCAGGGTCTGCTAACAGACCCTTTGCGAGGTTCGATCCATGCCCATCGCCATTTTGAGCGGCGCCAGAAATAAGAAGATCCTTGCCGCCCTCGAAGGCAACTGGCAAGCCGAGATGGAGGGCTACCACACCTACAAGACCCTCGCCGACCGCGACTCTGACCCAGTGCGCGCGCAGGTGCTTCGCCATCTGGCCCAGGCCGAGATCGAGCACGCTCACCTGTGGGAGGGCCGCATCAAGGATCTCGGCGGACCTGAGCCGGTCTACTCTGGTGGACCCGGCGGTCACGCCGATTCGCTGGCCAGTCGCGCCGGTGGCATGCGCATGGCCTTGCGCCGCCTCGAGATCGAAGAAAGCCGTCACATCGCCAGCTACGGCGAGCAATTGAAGGCCCTGGGAGACGAAGGCTCAATCGCCATTCTCGAGCACGTTATTCAGGACGAAAAAGACCACTACCACGAGCTCGGCTCGCTGCTGCGCGGCCACTACACCGCCCCTGCCGGTACGCACAAAATTGACGCCAAAGCAGTGCTGGACGAGATGCTGGCCAAGCGCAACCAGGGCCGCAGGCAGCCCGGCGCGTGGATCGGCGACGCCATCTACGGCGTCAACGACGGCCTGGGCGCCATCTTCGGCATCGTCTCTGGCGTTTCCGGCGCCACCGCCGGCAATCCAAAATACGTCCTCCTCGCCGGCCTCTCCGGCATGATCGCGTCGGCGCTCTCGATGGGATCAGGCGCTTATCTCGCGGCCAAGAGCGAGCGCGAAATCTATCACGCCGAAATCGCACGCGAGCGCGAAGCCATCCAGATGAACGGCCCCGAGGCCCGCGAGCTGCTTTCGCTCTACTACCAGGTGAAGGGCCTGCCCGAGGAAGACGCGATTCACATGGTGAACCACATCGCCAGCGACCCCGAGCAATTGCTGCGCGCGCTTTCCGCCGAGCGCCTGGGCTCGTCGGAGGAGGCGCTATCCAACCCCCTAATCTCAGCCAGCTCCGGCGCGCTGTCCACGGCCGTCGGCGCCATGATTCCGGTCATTCCCTTCTTCTTCATGCAGGGAATCCCCGCCGTCATTGCCGCGGCCGTTGTCTCGCTCGCCGCGCACTTTGCCGTCGGCGCTGCCAAGTCCCTCATCACTGTCCGCTCCTGGTGGTCATCCGGACTTGAAATGACCGCCGTCGGCGCCGTCGAAGGCGCGGTCACGTATGGCATCGGTATTCTGCTGGGTAAGGGCGGGTTGTAAGTCAGTTTATCTAGATCCCGATTCGCGATAGAATAAGAACTGCAATGACCCTTCGCAAGCCCATTCCGGCCCTCCTCTAGCGGCTCCCGCCGCATACGCTGCTGCTGCACCCTTTCACTTATTCACTCTTTCACTTATTCACTGGTTCACCCCAGACCCCGGAACCGCGGAGGCCCGCAATGATTGACCGCCTGGAACAAATGGAGCAGCGCTACAACGAGATGCAGTCGCAGTTCGCGCTGCCCGAGGTGCTGAACGACCACGAGAAATATCAAAAGACAGCAAAAGCTCTGCGCGAGATTCAGACTCCCGTCGAAAAGTACCGCGAGCTCAAGCAAGTCCGTCAGGGACTCGCCGAGGCGCGCGCCATGCTGGCTGAGAACGACGCCGATCTGCGCGCCATGGCGCAGGAGGAGATCGCCGCGCTCGAGCCGCGCTCACAGGCGCTCGAAGAAGAACTCAAAGTTCTGCTGCTGCCCAAAGACCCCAACGACGAGAAGAACATCATCCTCGAAATCCGTGCAGGCACCGGCGGCGACGAGGCCTCTCTCTTTGCCGCTGAAATCTTCCGCATGTACACGCGCTTTGCCGAGCAGAAGCGCTGGAAGGTCGAGGTCATGTCGATCTCGGAGTCCGGCATCGGCGGCTACAAGGAAGTGATCGCCATCATTGAGGGCGAGCGCGTCTACTCGCAGCTCAAATGGGAGTCGGGCGTGCACCGCGTGCAGCGCGTGCCGGCAACCGAGCAGCAGGGCCGTGTGCACACTTCGGCCGTCACCATTGCCGTGCTGCCTGAAGCCGAGGATGTCGACATCAAGATTGAGGCCAAGGACATCCGAATCGATACGTTCTGCTCTTCAGGTCCCGGCGGCCAGTCGGTCAACACCACTTACTCCGCCGTGCGCATTACCCACCTGCCCACCAACACCGTTGTCAGTTGCCAGGACGAGAAGTCGCAGATCAAGAATCGCGAGAAGGGCATGCGCGTGTTGCGCTCGCGTTTGTATGAGATGGAAATGGAAAAGCAGAATGCCGAACTCGCGCAAGCCAGGAAACAGCAGGTCGGCTCAGGCGACCGCAGCGAAAAGATTCGCACTTACAACTTTCCGCAGAACCGCGTCACCGACCACCGCATCGGCCTGACGCTGCATCAACTCGACCTGGTGATGCAGGGCCGCCTGCAACCCATTGTCGATGCGCTCATCGCCCACTACCAAGCCGAGCAGTTGAAGGGCGAAACGCAGGCGGCGTAAGTTACACGAACAGTATCCGCATGGGCGCTTCTACCGCGACGCTGCTCTTCAACTCATCGGAAAGAACGCCGGTTTCCGGATCGCGCGCGAATACGCTTACGACATTCGAATCCTGATTCGCGACCAGCATCCATCGCTCCGTAGGATCGAGCGTGAAGTTGCGCGGCGTCTTTCCTCCGCAGTTCGACCGTTTCATCGGCGTCAGGCTTCCGGTCTTCGCATCAGCACGGAACGCATACAGGAAATTGTCGTCGCGGTTGGCGAAATAAACGAAGCGCCCGTCGCGCGTAATCACGGTGTCGCAGCCACGCGTCGGCCCGTGATAATCCGCAGGCAGCAACTCGATGTGATCGACCAACGTCAGGTTTCCGTCGGTCTTGTGCCACTCCAGCACGTCCACCGTCGACACCAGCTCATTCATGCAATAGGCTGTGCGTCCATTGGGATGAAAGTGCAACGTGCGCGCGCCGGAGCCGGGCGCTCCGTGATAGGTTCCGGCCGGGGTCATCCGCGCCGTCGCCGGATCGGCCTTGTAAATATGAATGCAATCGTCGCCCAGGTCGTTAATGTAGGCGAAGCGATTATCCGGCGAGAACGAGGCAAAGTGCGCGTGCGCGGTTTGCTGCCGATCCGTGTTCGGTCCGTGTTCGGTGTAGTGCTCGGTCCACACGGCCTCGCTCAATTTTCCGCCCTCGATGCGAAAGCTCGCTGCGCTCGCGCCGGTGTAGTCCGCGGAGACCAACATGCGGCCTGTCGCGTCCACGGCGACATGGCAAGTTCCTGTGCCGGCTGAGTTGCGCGCCGAAAGCGGCTGCAATTCGCCACCGACCACGCGAAAGCTCGCCACTTCGCCGGTCGGTTTGCCTTCGAACGCATCCAGCTCTGACGCCGAAAAAACGAACGCGCCTGACAGCGCGAGCCACGCTAGGTTGGGAACTTTGGCCGCCACGCCTGCCGGAGTCAGCGTCGCACTCGCGAGGTCCCAGTCGAAGGCCAGAATTCCGTCGGGCGCGTGAGAGCCGACAAACACTCGTGTGCGTTTTGGTCCCTGTGCAGCGGCGCGCAAGAATCCAGGCGCGGCAAGAATTCCAATTGCAGTGGCGGAGGTTGTGCTTACGAACTCGCGGCGGGTCAATAGTCTCATGGCACCGCCATTGTCGCCGACGACGCTCGCCCCGCGCCAGCCTTTCGGAATTCAATCCAGCGTGAAGTTCACTTCCACCGACGTCTCCACTTCCACAGGCTGGCCGTTCAGCATGTACGGCCGGTAGCGCCACTGCTTCACTGCATCGAGTGCCGCCTGCCGCAAGAGCGCCGGCCCACTCATCACGCGCAAATTTTCAATGGTCCCTGTGCGCGAAATGGTGGCCTGCAGCACCACCGTTCCCGAGGTGTGCGTCGCCCGCGCTATCGCCGAATAGGTTGGGATGATTTTGTCGATCAGCATTCCCTGCATCACACCGGAGGAAACGTGCTGCGTTGATGGCGGCGTCGCGGGACGCACATCGGGATGCGTGCCGTGTCCATTGAACGGGTTGTCCGGGCCGGCCATGCCGCTTGGGTCGCCGGTGAGAACGATAGGCCCAATTGAGCTCGGCGGCTCCTGTGTGCCTGGAACCCAAGGCGTGCTTGGGATTTGCCGCGGCGCCTGGATCGGGCCGCTCGGCGTCTCTGTCCGCGCGGCAGGGATCTGTTCGGTCCGCACCACCGGTATGGGGTTCTCGACCGGCGCGGGCGCATCGATCGGGATTGCGTTCGTGATCCGCGGCAGCATCTCCGGATGCAGGATCGGGATGATCACGAGCGCCAGCAGAATGGAGCTGTTGAAGGCAAACGTCGCCATCATCCAGCCGCGGCTGCGCGTGTGAATTCTGCCCATGGTTTCAAACGTTGAGTCTTCGAACATGGCCGACCTCCCCCAACTGCAATTCAGCCGTGCCGTCAGGGAGGGGTGGAAGACTTGTGGCAGGGCGCAGGCGCGACCCGCTCTGCGCACCGAAGCACGTAGAGCGGAGTCCTACGGCGGCCCTCCGATCACATCCCATCCCGGTCCATCCGGTACCACTGTGCTTGTGTAGACACCGCACCCAATCAAACTGTTCCCGCGTTGCGCGAGAAAATTTCCTGCACACGTTTGCTCGTCGAATTTTCAGTGCCTATTCGGTTGGCGGGCCGGTCATTTTCCGCCCGGGCCCAGCTCCAGCCGCGCTTCAACCGGGTGATTGAAGTGAATGAGCGCGATCCACATTCCGTTGTCGTCGCGCTTCCATGCCAGGTCTCCGCCCAACTGGTGGGCGATTGCTTCTGGCGGCAGATCGTGGTGCAGGCCGAAGTAGCGCTCGTCGAGCGCTTCACCACTCAGCCTCTCGAACGGAGAGTCCGGATCGTATTTGGTCGAGAACACCAGCGCGGCGGAGTACGTTTGCGGGTCCTCGGCGGCGCGCGCAATCTGCCCGGCAGAAAAATCGTCGATCGCAACCACATCCCACGCGTGCCTCACGTAGCCAAGCTCGGGACGCGAAAGTTCATCGGTCGCGGGCCACGCGCTCAGCACCGTAGCGCCGGGATACTGTTTCGTCAGCTCCGCGATCGCGGATTCGTGCATCCGCACCACGCGCGCATAGGCCAGATTGTCTTCCGGCGCAAATCCATAAGGCGGATTGATGAACAGACCCACGACAAACGCTACCGCGGAAATTAGCGCCAGGCCAGGCCAATAAGGAACGCGCCGATAGAAAGTCGTGACCGCGATCAGCAGCACCAGCGGATACATCGGCAGCAGGTAGCGCGTGAGCAATGCGCCGCCCAGCACGCTGAAAAGCACCGCGTTGGCCAGCAGCAGAAAAAATATCCGCATCTGAACCGGGAGTTCAATCGCCGCGCGCTTGTGGCCCTCGCCGTCAGGCCGTGGAGCCAGCAGCAGCGCAGCAAAGGCCATTCCGACCGGCACAAAAAGGTTCATGTGCGCGGTGAGGTGCAGAATGCGATGGCCAAACGCAGCCAGGATGCGCACTGGCGCCAGCGTCGCCTCGGCGTTGTAGCGCAGGTAGTCGGGATTGCCGAAGAGAAATCCAGTCTTTGCGTAGTGGTACGCGTACCAACCGGCCAAAGGAAGAATGCAGCCGGAAAACCACGCCACTTCCCGCCACCGCTTCGCCCGCACCGGCGCGGCAAGCCGAAAGCCCTCAGCAATGTTCACCGCCGCCAGTGTCAGCGGAATCACAACTGCCGTCTCCTTGCAAAGCGCAGCGGCGGAGAACCACAGCGCTGCAGCCCACGGGACATGATTGGGACTGGGGTTGGGGTTGGGGCTTTGGCCGCGGCTCGGCAGCGCGTAGACCAAGCCCCACAACGAACACGCAGCAGCAAAAATGTCTGCTTGCGCCAAGGAACTCTGCGCGAACCAGATCGGATAAATTCCCGTCAGCAGCGCGGTCCAGAAGGCAACGGAGGCCACACCCACAAGCCGCATCGCAAGCCGCCACACGGCAAGCAGTCCTAAGGACGCGATCACGAGCACGGCTTCGCGCGTCACGTAGGGAAAGTAGCCGCACGTCTTCCACCACAGTGCGAGGTAAATGCTGGGCAGCGGCGGATGAGCGTTGTTGAGCGTTGTTGTCGGGATCAGCGAGCCGGTGCGGAAAAAATCCCACGCCGCGGGAATGTAGTACCCGGCTTCGTCCCAGTAATAAGGAACGCGCAGCAGCGTGAGGTGGCTGGCATAGAGCGCCATAAAGATGACGGGGAAAATCATCCAGATGGGCAGCGGCGCATCCCGCCGCGGACTCAGAATTCCTTTCAGGCGCAAGTGCTCGCTCCTGCGGTGCGCTCGCGCGCCGCTTAATTCACCGGCCCGCGCGGAAAGTTCTGCGTCTGCGGCTCCAGATTGAGCGTGCCGAATGCCTGCTCGTACTGCGCGATGTTCTGGCCCAGCACATTAAACAGGGCCTTTGCCTGCTGCGGACTCAGAAAAATCGCCTGGTGGTTGCGGATAGTCACCTGGTCCGGAGTTTCGCTCGCGGCCAGGCCGAAGACGAGTTGGAAATCCCACACGCTTACGCGCACTTGCACGCTGTTGGCGTAGGACTCGCGATAGTCCGCGGTCTGGGCTAGATTCAGTTGGGGCTGCTGCGGGGTTGGGCTCATAGTGCAACCAGATTACAGCTTTCAGCCTTTAATTTGCGCGGTGAAGATCGGCCGCCAGCGGGCAGCCATCGCACCGCGCCGTCCTTCCGCAGTGCGCCTTGCCCACCGCCACCGTCAACGCGTGAAATTCGTTGAAGAGTTGTGCGCGGCTCTCCTCCGCATCGCCGGCGAACGCCTTCCGTGTGAGATCGGAGAGTTCGTCATACTGGATTCTTGCGCGGCCCGGTGGCAGCGCGACAAGCCCGTGCCGGTTTGCAATGCGTCGCAGATACTCATCTGCGACAGGGACCGGATGCCCAAGCGCGTACAGCAGAATCGCGTCGGCCGTCTCATTGCCCACGCCGGGCAATTCGAGCAGCCGTTCGCGCAGCGCCGCCGTCGGTGTAGCGGCCATCGCACTGAGCGAGCCGCCAAATTCCTTTTCCAGCATCGCCACAAATGCTCTGATTGCCGGCGCCTTCCGCGAGATGAATCCTGAAGGCCGGATGAGCTTACGCAATTTGGCAAGCGGAATCGCGCGCAATCCCTCAGGCGTAAGCGCGCCGGCCTCGCGAAGATTTTCGAGCGAACGCTCTACTGCCTTCCACGCGGTGCTTTGCGTCAAATACGCACCGAGGATTACCTCGAAGGCCGTTTTTGCCGGCCACCAGTGCTGCGGACCGTAGGCGCGCATCAAATTGTCGTGTATTGTGCGCAGGCGCTTCGCTGCATCGGGTTGTCGGGGTCGCTTCACGGCTCCATTAGGATAACGGCGGGCAGGATAATGGCGGGCATGATAACGGCGGGTAGGATAAGGGCGAGAGCGACGCGGGAATTTTTTGCAAGCCGCCGCATCGAAGGAGCAGTTTATGAAAAGTCACACTGAGTATCTCGTTTTTGAAACGCGCAAGCGGGGCGAGATGGTGCACATCACCGACGATGTAGAGAAGATCGTCGCGCGCAGCGGCGTCAGGGACGGCCTGTGCTTTGTATCGCCCATGCACATCACTGCGGCTGTTTACGTGAACGATCTTGAGAGCGGTCTCATTGAAGACATTGGCAAGTGGCTTGAAGAGCTTGCCCCGGCGCGCCCGGACTACAAACACCACCGCACCGGCGAGGACAATGGCGACGCGCACCTGAAATCGTTGCTGCTGCACCACGAGACCACGCTGCCCGTGACCAATGGCAAGCTCGACCTGGGCACCTGGCAGCGCGTCTTCTACGCCGAGTTCGACGGCCAGCGCCGCAAGCGCGTGATCGTAAAGGTTCTGGGGATCGAGTAACAGCGCTCTGGCTTGCGACTCGCTGACTTGCCGTTTTGCTTACCCCGCGACCGTCAGCTCTTCTTCCAGTTGCTGCTTCTGGTAGAGGCTGGCGTAGTAGCCGTCAAGCGCGAGCAGCTCGTCGTGGCGTCCAACCTCGACGATTCGTCCCTTGTCGAGCACCGCGATGCGGTCGGCGTTGCGCACCGTCGACACTCGGTGCGAGATCAGAATTGTGGTCGCCGTCTCCGTATAGCTGCGCAGCCCGCCGAGGATTCGCTCTTCCGTATAAGTGTCCACGCTGGCCAGAGCATCATCCAGAATCAGAATCGCCGGGCGCCGCAGCAGCGCGCGCGCAATGGCCGAGCGCTGTTTCTGTCCACCTGAAAGCGTGACGCCCCGCTCACCAACCATGGTTTCAAATCCCTGCGGAAACTCCTCGAACTCGCGCCGGATGTGCGCCGCATTAGCCGCCTCCAGCAGTTCCTCGTCGCTCGCATGCGGCACTCCAAAGGCTACGTTCTCACGGATGGTCTCGCTGAAAAGAAACGTCTCCTGCGGCACCATGCCGATATTCCGCCGCAGAACGGCAAGCGGATACTCGCTCACCGGCCGACTGTCTATGTAGAGCGTTCCCTGTGGCGCGTCGTAGATACGCGGAATCAGGTTCACCAGCGTCGATTTACCGCTGCCCGTCGGCCCAACGATGGCCAGGCTCGATCCCGCCGGAATCTTCAAGGTGATGTCGCGCAGAACGGGAATCTGATCGGGCGTCTCGCCATAGCTAAAGTTGAGATGACGGAATTCGATTTCTCCCTTCAGCACCGTTTCCGGTACAAGACTTGAGAGCGGGGAGCGCTTGTCGTCCGTGATGGCCGGCTCGGCTTTGAGGATTTCATCGATGCGCTTTACCGAGGCCGTGCCGCGCTGGAAGATGTTGATCACCCAGCCCACAGCGATGATGGGCCAGATGAGCATGATCATGTACGTGCTGAACGCCACAAACTGGCCCACGTTAATGCGGCCCGCCAGAACCTGATGTCCGCCGGCCAGCAGCGTGATCACCATGGAAATGCCGAGAATGAATTCAAGCGTCGGCCATAGCATGCCCATCAGTTGCACCAGCCGCAACGCGCGCCCGATGTACTGCTGGTTCAGCCGCTCGAACAGCCCGATCTGCGATTCCTCGCGTGCGAACGCCCTGATCAGCCGCACGCCGGAGTAGTTCTCCTGCGCTTGCGCGGAGATGTCGCTGAAGCTGGCCTGGATGCGCTCGAAGCGCTCGTGAATCCGGCGCCCGAGGTACTGCACGAGGATGCTCGCCAGCGGCATGGGCGCCAACGCCACCAGCGTGAGGTAGGGACTGATGCGCAGCATGAAAAACAGCGCGAACACGCTCAGGAAGATGGTATTGGCACTGTACATCAGCGCCGGACCCAGCAGCATGCGCACTGCATTTAGGTCATTCGTCATGCGGGCCATGATGTCGCCGGTGCGGTAGCGCTGGTAGAAACCCGAGTCCTGCGTTTCCAGGTTACGGAACAGATCATTGCGAAGGTCGAACTCGATCTCGCGCGAAATGCCGATCAAAATCCAGCGCTGCGCATAGAGAAACACGCCCTTCACCAGGCTGATGCCCACCAGGATCAATGCGAAGATCAGGATTAACTCGCGGGTTGTTCCGTGCTGAATCCGGTTGACGGCCATCCCCAGCACGCTCGGAAACTGCACCGCGACGATATTCGTAGCCACACATGCCAGCGTGCCCTGCACGTACTGCCAGCGGTAGCGGCGCATATAGCTGTAAAGGGGGGCGAGGTCGCCGAGCATAGTTCTATTTTACGATTGATGCCATTCCAGGCGAAGAGGTCGCGGGAAAACGCTCTGCTCTCTGGTCCCTACGTCCCTGCCTTTACGTCGGCGTGCGCAGCAGCAAATATCCGCCAATGAGGCCGAACAAAATGTCCGCCGACCACGCGGCCATCGATGCGGGCAGATAATTCACATTGCCCATCGCGCCAAACAGCCCGTCGACCACCCAATAGGCAAGCGCCACGCCAATGGCTACAGCAACTCCCGTGATTGACCCGCGACGGCCCATGGAAAGCGCGAACGGAATGGCAAGAACCGCCATCACTACCGCGATCAGCGGGTAGGAGAGCTTGTGCCACAGCGCCACGCTCAGCCGCTTAGTGTCGAATCCGCTCTGCCTCAGGTCGCGGATGTAGCGATCGAGCTGGCCGAAGTTCATCTCCTGCGACTCCAGGTCCTCTTTCTTAAAGTAATCTGGCGTCGCGTGCATCTCCGGGAACGAAGTCTCAAGAAACGTCCGGTACGCTGTCACATTCCCGCCCTTGATGTCGCGCTCCCATCCGTTCTGGAAGCGCCATGTTCTGGAATCTTCATCCCACGCGGCTCGCTTCGCGAAGATGCGCCGTGTCAGTTCGAAAGTGGTTGGCTCGAACTCAAAGACCGAAAGATTCGCGAATTCGTTGTTGTCGGCGTCGAAAAATTCGTAGTAGAAGATGCAGCCGGGTTCGCCGGGAGCGGCCTTGGGGCCGAATATCCATTGCTCTTCCGGGTGCAGGAAGGTTTGCGGCGGCCGCCCTTTGATTATGTTGCGCAGCGACTCCTGCCTGCGATTGGCCTGCGGCAGATAGAACTGGTCAAACAAAAACAGACATACCGCCAGGCTCATCGCGATGCTGACGATCGGAATCACCAGCCGGTAGAGGCTGATGCCTGTGGCCTTCATGGCGATGATCTCGCTGTTGCGGTTGAGCGCGCTGAAAGTCACCAGCACGGCAATCAGCACCGCCAGCGGCGCGATCTGGTACAGCATGCTCGGTGTCAGGTTCAGCAGATATTCGCCCACAATAGCCAGTGCAATGTGGTTGCGCAGAACATCGCCCAGCAAATCGAAAAATGTGAATACGATCATCAGCAGAACAAAACCGGCAAGCACCAGCGCGAACAGACCCACAAACTCACGCACAATGTACTCGTCGATGATTCGCGGAAAAATACCGCGCGTCTTCGTTTTTGTTGTCCCGGCCCCGAGTGGCTGCAGCTTTCCCAACATTTCCTTCAACGGGAATCCATTACGCTTTGCCCTGGCCATCAGTTCGGGCGACCGCGCAATCCACGCCGAAATTGCGCTCAGGATTCGCCCTCCCGTTGCCATCTGCCACAGCAGAAATGTTCCCGCCGCGGCAAACAGCAGGTTGGCCGACCACACCGCGATAAACGCAGGCAGTTTGTTCTCGTGGCCCAGCTCAATCCCGGTCGAAGAGAGAAAGTAATAAACGAACACCAGCAGAATCGTGAACACGAACCCCGAGCTCCTGCCGCCCCGCCGCGAGGCGACGCCCAGTGGGACGCCCACCAGCATCAACACCAGGCACGCGGCGGGAAAGGCAAAACGGTTGTGCAGCTCGATCAGGAATCGCTTGCCGTCAGGCCCGCTTGTGTGCTGCAGCAATGCATTCAACGGCATCGCGTAAAGCTTGGTGTCCAGCCGCCCCAGGTGTACGTCGCTCTGCTGGCCCAGCACCAGGGGCAAATCGGTGGTGGTGAAGGTGGAGATGTTCGATTGCTCGGACTCGTCAGCCACGGTCTCGTCGCGCACGCCGTCGCGCAGCCGCATCAGCAGCTCCTGCGTGTTATCCGTTACTACCGTCGCGGAGGCTGCCGTCGTAATCAGCGGATTCGCGGGGTTGGAAACGTCGGCCATGAACACTTGCCGCCAGTTGGCCGCGCCCGCCCCTGAGCGCACGTCCTGCACATAAAGAACGTAATTGCGAAAGTCCTCGTAAAAAATCCTCGGCTGAATCTCGTAGCTGGCCTGCGACGTCTCCAGCGACTGTTCCATTTCGATAATTGCCTGGTTCGCGCGCGGCGCAAGATACAGCGAATTGCCCAGCCCCAGCAGCGTTCCCCCGATCGCAACAATCGACGCCACGCGCACGAAGTAACCGATGCCCAGCCCCGACGCGCGCATGGCGATGATCTCGCTGTCTGAAGCCAGCCGGCTAAGGCCGAGCAGAATCCCCCACAGGACGGCCATCGGAATTGTGACCTTGAACAGGTTGGGCAGCGTGAAGAGAAACACCTGCGCCACATCGGTAAGCGTGGAGCTGTTGCGCACCACCACCTCAAGAATGTGCGGCAGTTGCGGCATGAACAGAATGAATGTGAAAAGCGCGCAACCGATCAGCGTGAGGGAGAGAATTTCGCCGAGAATGTAGCGGGTAAGGATGCGCACAAACGAGACCTGCGGCTAGTTTAACGTGTCGTTGTCTAGCGTGTCGTTGCACCGCTGGCCGCGGGCTGCCAGCCTCTAAGCCGCAAGCTGTTGCCCAGCACGCACACCGAGCTCAGCGCCATTGCCGCCGCCGCCAGCCATGGCGTCAACAGAATGTGAAAAGCCGGATAAAGCAGCCCCGCCGCCAGCGGAATCCCGATCGCGTTGTAGCCCACCGCCCATCCCAGGTTCTGCCGCATGATGCGCACCGTTTCGCGCGCCAGCTCGAGCGATGCGGGAATTGCCATCGGCTGCGCGCGCAGCAGGAGCACATCGCCCGCTTCTTGCGCCAAATCCGCGCCGGTTCCCATGGCGATGCCCGCGTCCGCCTGCGCCAGCGCCGCAGCGTCGTTAATGCCGTCGCCGACCATCGCAATGCGCAGGCCTGATTTCTGCAGCTCGCGAATTCGCTTGAGCTTTCCCGCCGGATCGAGCCCCGCTTCCACTTCTGTAATCCCGGCCTGCTGCGCAATCGGCGCCGCCGCGGCAGCTGAGTCACCGGTCAGCATCAATACGCGAAGCCCATCGCGCCGCAGCGCAGCGATTGCATCGGCCGCATCGGGCCGCAGCGCATCGCGCGCGTCGAAATATCCGACGGCCGCGCCGTCCAGCGCCATCCACAGCCGTGTCACTCCCGGCGCCGGCGCCGCCACGTCCCCCGGCAGCGCGATGCCGGACTCACTGAACAGCGCTTCGTTGCCTAAAACGCAATCGTGCCCTTCGATATTCCCGTCGACGCGCCCGTCGACCTGCGCTTTGACGCGCGCCGTCAGCCCGCGTCCGGGCAGAACTTGCGCATCCTGCGCCGGTTGCCACTTCAGGCCGCGCGCTTTCGCAGCGTCAATCACGGCGAGCGCCAGCGGATGATTCGACCGCTCCTCGGCCGCCGCGGCCATGCGCAGCAAATCGTCCTCTGAGTGCCCTGCGAACCCGTGAACCGCCTCCAGCACAGGCCGGCCCACCGTCAGCGTTCCCGTTTTATCCAGCACCACCGCGTCCAGGTGCGCCAGCCGCTCCATCGCCTCACCGCCCTTGAACAGCACGCCTAGTTGCGCGCCGCGTCCCACAGCCACCGTCAATGCGGCCGGCACGGCCAGCCCCATCGCGCACGGGCACGCGATCACCAGCACCGCCACCGTGCTCGCCAGCGCCAGTGGAAGCGAGTGTGCGGCGATCAGCCACGCGGCGAAAGTGATCAGAGCGAGGCCCAGAACCACAGGCACAAAAATCGCACTCGCCCGGTCGGCGAGCCGCTCCATGGGCGCGCGCGAGCTTTGCGCCTGATCCACCATACGCGTAATCTGCGCCAGCACCGTGGCCTCGCCCAGCGACTCCGCCCGGCACACCACAGCGCCGTCGTAGTTCAGCGAACCGGCCAGTACGCGCCCGCCCACCTCGCGTGCAAGGGGCGTCGACTCGCCCGTCAGCATTGACTCGTCCACCGTCGTGCGTCCTTCAGTAATCGTTGCGTCCACAGGAAAGCGTTCCCCCGGCAGCACCGCGATGCTGTCGCCCGGCCGCACCTCTTCGAGCGGCACCACAGTCTCCACGCCATTTACAATCCTGCGCGCACTCACCGGCTTCAATCGCGAAAGTGCATTGAGCGCCGCAAGCGCCCGCTGCTTCGCCCGACCCTCCAGGCTCTTCCCCAGCAATAGAAATCCGACAATCAACAGCACCGCATCGAAATAAACATTGCGCCCAGGCCCCGGCGCAATCGTCGCGTAAGTGGAATACGCAAACGCCACGCCCGTTCCCAGGCTCACCAGCGTGTTCATGTTCGTTGTGCCGTGGAACAGCGCGCTGATGGCGCTCACATAAATCCCGCGCCCCGCCCAGGCCACAACCGCCGCCGTAATTGCCAGCAGAAACCACCGCAACCCACTCGCCGGCAGCGCATAGAGCCACGGAAACACGCGCATCATCACGCGATCGGCTCCGCCTATTGGCGCGCCCGCCTCCATGCCAAGCGGCATCGCCAGCAGCATCGCTGCCGCGCCCGCGGCCAATGTCACCCACGCCTTAAGGTCCGCGCCCGCCGCCGCATCTTCTCCGTGTTCGGCGTGCCCGCCCGCGCCCTCACTCGCTTTGGGCAGCACCGCGTCGTAGCCCGCTCCGCGAATCGCCGCGACCAATTGCTCCGGCGCGGCCAGCGCGGGGTCAAACACTACGCTGGCGCGATGCGCCATCAGATCGACTCTCGCTTGCTCGACCCCTGGGGTGTCTCGCAAGGCCTCCTCCACATGGTGCTGGCAACTGGCGCACGTCATCCCCAGAACGGGCAGCGTCAGCGATTCTGTAGAGTGTGCGGCCACAAGTCGATCCGATCCGGTCAATTTTTGGGGAAGCAAGTTTGGGGGAGCAAGGTTTTGGGGACGAGGCCGCTCAGGATGAAGCCGCGTCACCGGTTTGTGATTCTAAATACGCCGTGTAGCCGGCTTTTGCGATGGCGGCGATGGCCAAACCGAGCGGCGGCGGCTCCTGGTCCGAACTCACCCTTGCTGCCCCCACGCGAACCTCGCTCACCACGATTCCTGGCGTCGTGGCCAGCGCCTGGCTCACGCGCTTAACGCAACTCCCGCAGTGCATCCCGTCGATCTTCAGCGTAAACTCAGCCATTCTTCCCCCGCGTCTCTAATTGCAGGCGCTTCTAGTTGGATGATAGCGGCAAACCAAACGATTCGCTCTCCGCCCCTACCGCGCCGTGACAGAATTGGGCTATCGCATGGACGCCGGGATCAACACCAGCATCGAAACCAAAGTCGAGCGCGAGTTTCCCTCCACGCCACTGGTCGGCGTCGGCGGCATCGTCGTTCACGACGGCCGCGTGCTTCTCGTTCGCCGCGGCACTGAGCCCCTGAAGGGCCAATGGACGCTCCCCGGCGGCATGCTCGAAGTCGGCGAGGCGCTTACCGCCGGCGTCGTCCGCGAGGTCCGCGAAGAAACCGGCCTCGACGTCGAGCCGATCGAGCTTATCGATCTTCTGGACCGCATCGAACTCGAAGGTGGGCGTGAAGGCAACCGCGTCCGCTATCACTACGTCATCGCCGACTACCTCTGCCGCGTCACCGGCGGAGAACTGCGCGCCGCATCTGACGCCGAGGCCGTCCGCTGGGTCGAGCGCGCCGAGTGGAACAGCCATAGCGCCCTCGTCCTCGATCCCATCACAGTGCGCGTAATCGAAAAGGGCTGGCAGCGGGCTGAGCAACTGCGCAACGAGAAACCCCACAACGATGAATAGACCCGTGAAACGCGCAATTCGAGTGCTTGCCCTCGTGCTTGTCGTCCTGCTTGCCCTTGCCGCCGTTGCCGGGCTCGGATTCTATCTGCGCCCCGCCAGCTACCTCAATGCGCGGGTTTACCTGCAGGAGTACCGCGACGGAATTGAGAACCATTCGGTCAAGGTCGACGGCTACCGCATGCATTACCTCGCTGTGGGGCCTACGGGCGGGCAGCCAGTGGTTCTTATTCACGGCCTGGGCGCTCGCGCTGAGGATTGGTGGAACGTCGGGCCCTATCTCGCCGAGGCGGGTTTCCGCGTCTACATGCCAGACCTGATCGGTTACGGGCGTAGCCAGCAGCCCGCCGATTTTTCCTACTCCGTGCGCGACGAGGCTGGGCTGGTGGTCGGCTTCATGGATGCCCTCGAACTTAAACAAGTCGATCTCGGAGGCTGGTCCATGGGCGGATGGATCGTGCAGCTTGTCGCCTTTGAGCATCCTGAGAGAGTGAGCAAACTCATCCTCTTTGATTCCGCCGGTCTCAGCATCAAGCCTGCCTGGAACACTGGCCTCTTTACCCCCACTTCGCCCCAGCAGTTGGACGAGCTCGACGCCCTGCTCATGCCCAATCCGCCGGCAATTCCGCCGTTTATTGCCCGCGATTACCTGCGCATCTCAGCCCACAACGCCTGGGTCATCAAGCGCGCGCTGGCCACCATGAAGACGGCCCAGGATGTGACAGACAGCCTCTTAGCGCAATTGAAGATGCCCGTCCTCATCGTCTGGGGCTCTCTGGACCAGATCGTTCCCCTCGATCAGGCTCAGATCATGCACAAACTCATCCCGCAATCCCAGCTCGATGTCGTTCCTGGCTGCGGCCACCTGGCCCCGATCCAGTGTGGCGCCGAATTGGACCCTGGCGTCTTGCACTTCATCCGGCAGTAACCACGCGGGACACTCCCCCAAACGGCCAGTTGACTCGCTCACTCCTCGTCTGCGAGACTCAGCCAGATGTCCTACAACGGAAAATTTGAATTCGCTGAAGAGCGCCAGTTCCGGGATCGCAACACACGCATATACCGGTTGGCGCATTGGCCCATTTGGATTTGGGTCTTTTTTCTTGCCCCCGGACCGCTTACCTTCTCCTTGTTCTCCCGTGGCTTCCATTGGATTAATTGGACTTGGCTGGCTGCGGTCCTCATCGGCACAGGAATTGCCGGCCTTCGCGGGCGCCTTCCCGGCGTCGAGCCGTGCCCCTACATTCTTCGCTTCGATGAAGACCGGCCCAACCCGCTTTATCGCCGCGTCTGCTATACCTTCGCCTGGAACGCCGTGCTCAACTTCACGCTGCTCAATTTGAGCGGCCTCGTGCTGGCCTCGGCCACAGGCGTCTGGCACCTCAAGCAGATTTACTACTACTGCTACTCGCCGCTCTGCGCCCTCATCCTGCTCCTCGGCCTCATGGGCAAGCTGCCCCGCGTTGGGCCTTCCACCAAAGGCGAGGGTCTCGAGCGCCGGTATTTTTACGGCTCGGTATGGGCCACCACTGCCGCCCATACCTTCCTCCTACTCCTGTGGAGAGTCCTGCCCGAAACCCGGCCCGGCAATTTCGTCAAGCTGCTTGCCTTCACCGGCGTCCTGGCGGCTGTTGGCTTTGCTGCATCTCACGGGCAATTGCCGCGCACCCGCCCCATCGTCTCCGGCGAGCTCATCGCGTCGGACTGAGGTTTGAAAGCCTTCAGATAATCTGACGTCTTACTCGAAAAGCGCGAAGCCTTTCTCAATCCGCGCGGGCACCTCAGCGTGGGGCTCAGCCAGCGCGTAGCCGATCTCAAGCACCGTTGCAGGCGGCGAGGCCAGCGCCTTCAGCCCCTTTACCGTTTCCGGCCAGTCAATCATTCCGTCGCCCGTTCCATCGCCGGGCCACAGATGCTCGTCCTTCATGCCGTGATTGTCATGCACGTGAACCGATGCGATGCGTCCGCCTAGAGTCGCGATGGCTGCCGCGGTTCCGACGGTGATGTTCGCGTGGCCAAGATCGAGGCACACGCCCACATTGTCAAGGTGGCCCATTTCGAGAATCGTTACCAAATGCTCGGGCGTCGTCGCCTCGCTTAGCAGATTCTCCACCAGCAGCCGCACGCCAAGCGGACGCGCAAACGCGCCCAAGTGCTCCAGCGCAGTCTGCGCTAGCTCTATGGTGCGCTGCGACCAGGCGTCGTCGCGCTCGCCAAGATGCACCACCACATTGCGCAGGGGAATGTGCTCAGCGCATTCCAGCGCGCGCTTGATCTCGTCCATAGCGTCGATGCGGCGCGACTTCTCCGGGTGCAGCACATTCACTCCCGGAGCGCCGGCGCGGCCCATCTCGCGGTCGGGGTAAAGCGGAGCGTGCAATGAAAACGGCTGCAGCGCGTTCCCTCGGAACCACTCGGCCAGCTCTGCCACTTCTTCGCGGCTGGTGTAGTCGAAGTGCTGGCGCGCGGCGAAAATCTCCACCGCCTGCGCCCCCGATCGATCCGCCAGCTCAAGCAGACCCGGATGCAAACGATGGTTCAGAAAAAGATGAGTCGATAAGACGCGCAGCATCTTCGAGAGGCCCCATGCGCGGGAGGAGTATGCCACCGTGACCCGGCGCTGGTTCTATTCTCGCATCCTTGCGGGGGATTCCGGACTCGTCACAGTTTCCTGCGTGCCTCTGCGCGGCCTCTGGGCGACCTCTGCGCGACCCCTGCGTAAGTTGTCCGGCGCCGACCGTCTATCATCAATTCGAAGATTACGATCTTGATTGCAGGAGTTTGAGCACTTGGACGACGTTTTCTGGATCGAAAGCACTCCGCCGGTCGGCCTGGCCGTCGTTCTGCGCCCGCGCGGCGACGAGCTGCTCAAAGAAGATCTCCTCGGGTTCAAGCAGGGTGGAGTCGATATTCTCGTCTCGCTGCTTGACCCGAACGAAGCCATCTGGCTCGGCTTGAAAGACGAAGGTCCGCTCGCCGAAGACTCCGGAATGCAGTTTCTCTCCTATCCGATTCTCGATGTCCATGTGCCCGCCAACGTCGCTACATTCCGCGCCTTCGTCGCGGGCCTCGCCGATCGTCTACGCGCTGGAGAACGCATCGGCGTCCATTGCCGCGGAAGCATTGGCCGGGCCACTGTGACAGCGGCCTGCACGCTCATTCACCTCGGCTGGAATGCGAAGGATGCGCTCAGGGCAATTCAATCTGCTCGTGGCTGCGAGGTTCCCGATACAGCGGAGCAGTTGCGCTGGATACTGAATTACAAGGCACAGCCGTGATTGCGCCCGACCCGATCTCCAACCTGGTCGTCGACCTGAGCTTCCCACATCGCTGGCAGGCCGAGATTCTAGCTGCGCGCCCGTTGATCCTGCCTCCGCGCCACTTCGTCTATCCGCAAGCTGCCGAAGAAGTGGAACGCGGCGCGCTCGAGGTCCTCGTCAGACCGGACGCTGGGCCGGACGTTGGGCCCGACACCCGGCCCGGCGAAATCTCCCGGGATCCTGGCCCTAAACATTCGCTGGGCGCGCAGCCCTTTCTCGCCACTTGCGCGCTCGGCTTTCGCGATCCTGCAGCTCCTACCGGGCTATGGTCCACTCCAAACCCAGAGGAAATCTGCGCCGTCGCGGGAGGCTACGCGTATTTGATCGACACCGCTTCGCCGGAGCAATTCTCCATGATTCCCTACCGGCCGGTGCTGGAGATTCGGTCACTCGTCGATGAGAATCTGCTGCTCTTCGTCGGCCATCATTCTATTCTTGCGTGGGGCCGCGACGGGCAGGCGTGGGAGTCGGTCAAGCTCTCCGACGAGGGCGTCACAATTGCGGAAACGACTGGCGGAATTCTGCGCGGAGCCGGTTGGGAGATGAAGACAGATCGCGAAAGGCCATTCGCGCTCGACCTGCGAACCGGATCGCTTCTTCCCTGACCCTCTGCCGGCTCTCACGCGCTCGCGTCAATCCGCCGCGGAACTCCGACTGGCCGCGGGCATAATCTCTTCATAGGCCGAATAGATTCCCTCAAATACCGAGTCCCAACTCGCAGTGAGGGCGAAGGCGCGCGCGGCTTGCCTCATTCGATTAAGGCGGGCGGGATCGTCCATCAGCTCGGCAATCGCCGCGGTGAACTGCTCGTCGGGCACAATGCGGCCGATCTCGCCCCGGCCGTTTTCGCCGTCGCGCGCGACCTTTCTATCGCCAATGATCGTGCGCGGGCCGCCGTCGGGAGTCACAATGGCCGGCACTCCGCTGGCCAGCGCCTCCAGCACAACGTTGCCGAACGTGTCAGTATGCGAGGGGAAGACGAACAGGTCCATGTTGGCGTATGCGGCTGAGAGTTTTTCTCCGCGCAAAACGCCTGTGAACTCCGCCTGCGGCAGCCGCTCGCGCAGCCAAGCCTCGCCACCGCCGTGGCCAACGATGAGGAAGCGGAAGTTTGTCACGCCCATTCGATCGAGTTCTTCCTGAATCCGCACCAGAAGGCCAACGTTCTTCTCGATCGAAAGCCGCCCCACAAATCCAAGGACGTGCTTGCGGTCATCCGGCCCGCGCGTGCGCTTCGCGGGATGGAAAAGCTCCGCGTCCACGCCCCGCGGCATTAGATGGCAGGGCCGGCCGGTGGTGCGCTCAAGCAGCGCGCAAAGTTCTGGATTGGGCGCGAACACCATCTTCGCAATCGAGTAGAACCTGCCGACCGTCGCCATCATCAGGTCCTCGATCTTCTGGCCGGTATCGGCGGATCGTTGCTTCGGCAACAGGCGCAGAAACCAGTCGGCCCGGCGCGCGGCGTATTCGTGAACGTTGGTGTGCCAGCTCGCGGCCAGCGGCAAGTGCAAATGGTGGGCCAGCCCCGCTCCCAGGATTCCGATCTCACTTGGACCGGTAATGTGGATGAGGTCCGGCTTGAAGCGTGCCAACGTTTCGTTGATGAGCGGAATGTGGCGAAAGAAAACGGGATCGAGGCGGAGATCTTTTTCAAGCACGAAAGAAAGAAAGCCGCGCGGCAATTCCAGCGTCCATACATTGCCCTCTTCGATTACTGCCGGGGTACGATCACCGGCACGCACGCAAAGGAACGGCAGATTGCGCCGCCGCGCGAAGGCCTCAAAATGCCGGCTCGTGTGAGCCACTCCGTTGACTTCATAAAATGAATCAGGAAAATAGGCGACGCGCGGAAACGGGGCAGTGAAACTGCGAGCCTGGCTCGCGGCAGGAGTATACGCGTCGGAGATGTCTTTGCTAGCTCCGCTAACCACGCCAACTCCACTAGCTCCGCTGTCTAAGTTAGAACTCGTGCTCGCCCAGCGCCAGCCGCAACTGATTGTGCTCGCTCCAAGCCAGGCGCAACCCGCCGCCCACGAGGCCTCGGCCCATCAGTTGCATCAGCGCGAGTCCTGCGCCGACCAGCCGCGGCGCCGACCCGTGCGGCCAAAGCTCGCTCAGCGGCCTCACAACGCCGTTCACGTCGGGATGAAACACGCGGTCGTCCCACGAGCGCGAGCCCAGCGGAAATTCGGGATAGTGGCGAATCGCATCAATCGTCGATTGCAGAATCCGATGTTTCCACGGGTCGGCGTACTGCTCGAGAAAGAGCACGTTGCTCTTCTTCTGCCGCCGCACCTCGTGCACAAACTCGGTAAAGGTGGTGGCGTTGGTCAGGTTCACGTTGGCGTTTGCTTCCACGCCATGGCGGTCGCCGCCGGAGATCAGCAGCATATTCCACTTCTCGGCCAGGCGCCGCGCCGACCGGTTTTCTTCCCAGTCGCGCAGGCCGTTCAGCTCCAGCGCATGGAGAAACGCACCGTTCTTCTGTAGAAACTCGTTGACCAGGAACTGGTGCTTCTCCTTGCCGACGAGGTAGAGGTCCCACATGGGATGGTTGAAGACCACCAGCACATTCGCTTCGCGATGGAGGGCGGCCAGAATCTCGGTCAGTCGCGCATCGCTCGGATGAGCCGTAAACTCCTCGAGCGTCGCCATCCACTCCGCCGCGCGGGCGCTGGGAAGATTGTGCACGCCAAGGTGAAACGCCTGCGAGCCGCCGTAAGGCGCGCTCCACTCCACCGACACCGGAATCTGCCGTGCGCTCGGCACCGTGCGCAGCAGCATCGGCGCCTTGATGTTGTCGTGGTCGGTGATGGAGACCATCGGCGCGAGGCCGAGCTTCTCGATCTGCCGCGTCTCCAGGTCGAACGCCAGCTTGGGAGTCATGGGCGGCGTCCAGTAGCTCGCCGCGTAGTCGATGTGAATGCCGTGCACCTGCTCGGCGCGCCGCTCCAGGCGCGACAGCAGCGGCCGCATCACAGGATACTGGTTGCCGAAGTTCGCCAGAAAATCGAGGGTCTCGCGCGATTGGTTGGTGTGACTGTGCAACGAAACGCCAGTCCGAAAGCCTTTGGGAGCATCCTTGTCGCGCCACAGGTATGAGATCGCAGAACTCGGCATGTCGACTCCTCGGTGTTTCGGTTTTCCACAGCCAGTATCCGGTCTCACCGATGAATCTCCCGTTAAGAGCGTGCGAAATACCCTTCAATTCGGGACGCAATGGAATCAAACAAGTTACCAAAATACCGAAAAAGTGCGGCAAAACCGCTGCAAATTTCCGATTCTAGAATTACGTCTGACGCACGGCGGTAACTTTCAAGCCTCTAACTCTCCGCGTCGAGGGCATGTGGCGCTCCAAACGAATCTCCGCGAGAAAACATTCGCGTGAATTTTCGGTGAACATCACCAACCTGGCGTTGGGCCTCAACGCTGCGCCGTTTTTCCAGCTTTGCGCACCTCAATTTGCGCTACGATGTCTTGCTACTTCGCGGATGCGGCGAAATCGGAACCGAGAAAGTCGTCCATGCTCCAGCCCGCCATCAGATCTTCGTCCGCCACAGACTTTTTTCCTTCTGCATGCGTGCTTGCGGCCGTGGCCGATTCGCCGGCCAGGTAGTTCTCCGTCAGCCCCTGACGCAGCAGCTCGAAGGCCTGCTCGGGCGAATCCGCAAATCGAAACAGATCGAGATCTTTGGGCGAGATGGCGCCGTTATCCACGAGCACATCGAGATTGAACACCTTCTTCCAATATTCCGAACCGTAGATCAGCACCGTAATCTTCTTGGTCATCTTCTGGGTCTGGGTCAGTGTCAGGATTTCAAACATCTCATCCAGCGTGCCGAAGCCGCCGGGAAACACTACCAGCGCCTTCGCCAAGTAGGCGAACCACAGCTTGCGCATGAAGAAGTAGTGGAACTCGAGGTTAAGCGACGGCGTGATGTACGGATTCGGTCTTTGCTCGAAAGGCAGCGCGATGTTCATGCCGATTGTCTTGCCACCGGCTTCGTACGCGCCGCGATTGGCCGCCTCCATAATTCCCGGTCCGCCGCCCGACGTGACCACGAATCGATGTTTGCGCGAAGGAATGGTCTTGGCCCACTGCGTCAGCAGTTGCGCCAGGCGCCGCGCGTCCTCGTAGTAACGGGCCATCTCCACCGCGGCCACCGCGCGCTTGCGTTGCAACTCCGTCGCGCTGCCGGCCGCGATCTCCCTGGCCTTGGCCGGCTGTTCCTCGCTTGGTGCGGCTTGCGTCGATCCTGTGTTTTCTAAAAGCTCCAACGCATGATCGGCCTCTTCACGGCCGCGAAAACGCGCCGAGCCGAAGAAGACCACCGTGTCCTGAATCTGCTCGTGGCGAAACCTTGATAGAGGCTCCAGAAACTCCGACACGATCCGGATAATCCTCCCGTCGGCGCTGTTGAGGAATGCCGAATTCTCATAGGCCAGCGGCGCTCGCTCCAGCGGAGGCGGCGCTCCGTTTCCGGGAATCACGGCGCGAGGCTTGGCTTCAAAAGCGGCAGTCGGGCTTGCTTGTTTTTCCTTGTCGTTCATTACTCAACCATCCCGGCGGCGAATCGCGTCTTGAAACGCAATCCATAAATTTAGAAGACCGAGACCGGACACGATGCCGCGCACGGCGCCAAGGGTTGCGAAATCTTCCAGCGCGCGGGACTGCAAAAAGATCGGATTCTGGTCCCAGAAGTTGTGCGACCATGGCGCGTAGCAAATGGCCAGCCCGATGTACATGCGCAGCATCACGCGCAGAAACAATTCAACGCGCTCAAGCCAACGCGGAACCCGATGCCCCGAATGCGCCCCGGCTTCAGCATCGCCCTGAGTATCTGCTTGATTTTCGGGTACGGATGCAGAATCCGATGTCGCCCCGGCGAGTGGAGCCGGACTCACAGTGAGCCCCGGACTTACAGTGAACGTCGTTGAAGTCGATTCCGGCTGCTGCATTCGTATGCTTCTGTCCGTCTGCCCCATGTCCTTCGAGACCGATGTCATTCGAGCGCGATCGCTTGCGCCCGGCGCCATCTGCTCGCGTCGCCCCCGGATGGAAAGCCTGGCGCGCGGACATCGTATTGAAACGGTAACACAGGCCGCCCTGCAACGCTGATGCCTGCGCGCCCCAATTGCGCCCAGGTTTCATCGCGCTTTCGGGAATTGCGATCATGCGGTTTCCAGGGGCGCGTTCTTAGGCGCGCGATCCTAGAAGCGGTAGAACACTCCCCCCATGGGCTCGTAGATCTGCGTGTATTTTGTCGTCGAATTGAAGATGTCCGACAAATTCGGCGCTTTGCTCATGTTGCCGCGAACCTGCAGGCGCAGACCTAAATGCTTAGTGAAGCTCCAATCCAATCCGCCGCCATAGATGAAGTCCGGCCTCACAACTGAGTTCACCGAGTACGGGCTCGATCCGGGCACTGTGATCATCAATCCGATACCGCCAAGCGCAAACGGTTTCAGATTCCCGATCTGCTTTGACACCAGCCAGGCGCCGCCGAATTGCGTCGCCTTACCTGAAACCTTCAGCGGTTGGCAAGTGGGAGGCGTTCCGGTGGGCCCGGTTGGAAAGCAGGATGGCGGGGTGGCGTTGGTGGCGATATAAGACTGATTCGCCGGATTAAATGAAACCTCAAACTCGTATCCAACGAGTGGATTTACGATATGGCGCCATTCGAAAAGCCCGCCTGCGGAGTTGGACGGCGTCTGCTTCGTGCCAGATCCGGTGGTGCTGCTGGTGAAAGTGCCGTAACCGCTCAACGCCACATCGGTCTGCGCCTGGGCCATTGCGCCGCACAACAAAACTGCCACGACCACCACGAACACGCCTTGCTTCCAAATCTTCATCCGAACTTGAGCCTCCTGGCTAAATTGCCCCTTCTTGATTGCCCATGTCGATTGCCCCATGTAGTGCTGTCTCGTTAAGCTTGCACGGTATCGACGCCGCGAACCCGCCCATTGCTATCTTCAACGCATTTGGACGCTCAGACAAGTCGAACCGATAGCCTTCACTTCATGCTCTGTCCATTTTACAGGGCTGCCAAGGCCACCAAGGGCCAGATGGATGGGCTATTGTGCTCGCTCTAGGGCGTATCGACGTATGCGTCCTAACGCTGGCTCAGCTCTCCGGCCGCCACTTTCCGGTTGAACTCGGCCGACTTGTTCCGCGGCACGCTGAGCGATTGCCAGCGGTCGCAGGCAAAATGCTTTGCCAGCAGCACAATCTGCCCCACATGATGAGGATAGTGCGCCAACTGGCGATTGATTGCCTGCATTACGCTGTGCGCTTCGCCGCGAATCGTCACCGTGCGACTAAGGTCCGCATCGGTTAATGGCTCGATCGCCGCGAAAAGGCGGCTCCAACCGTCCTCCCACATCGCCATTAGGTCCTTGCGCGAGGCCGGCGGCCCGGCAAACTCGCTATCGCGGTCGCGGTAGGGCTTCTCGCCGTCCGTCGTCAGAAAGTCGGTCCATCGCGAGCGCATGTTGCCCGCCATATGTTTCACAATCACCGCAATCGAGTTGGCTTCCTGGTCGATCGCGGCGAAAAGCTGCTCGTCGGTCACCTGGTCCATGGCGCGCTCAGCCAGCCGCTTGTAGTAGCGGAAGAGCGAAAGGGTGTCTTCGATATATGAAGTTGTAAATTCGAGTGCCATGTGGAAAGTGAATTAAGGGATTCCGCGTCAGGGGTTAGCAGCGCCTTTATGCCGCGAATGTTTTGCTGCTCTGGCTTTGATCGCGCAGTCCGGCGAGTAGACCCGCGACGGAAATGTCCTCGTCCAACGCCTCCCAATGTAGGCCCCGCCGGCTGATCCTCACCTGCTTGCGTTGCTTTGCTGTACCGCGCAGCAAACGCGGAAACCACGCCAGTGGAACTCCGATCGTCCTGCCGTCGGTCAGGTCCACCCACATTGAGGCCCGCTTGAAACGTACACCAGTCGGTTTCGCGCTGCTCATCATCCGGGGCCCTCCTCGTAAGCGTACCAGCGATCCGTCAACTTGATGAACTGATATCCCTCGTCGCCCCCGGAATACGGATGCGCTTCTTTGTCCTTCGGTGAATTACATACCTGTGCCCAACTGTGCGTGGCTCGGACCGCACAATAAAGATATCCAGTCGAGTAGCCGTTGTCCAAGATGCCGATCGACTTTACGATGATGAAAGCATCTCCCCGAGGACCGCCGTATCTTCGTATCCCTTGCGCAATCCCCGCCGACCGGAATATCTGTCTGTACTGATCCCAGCGAGCTTCAGAAATACTAATTGCTTTTTGGGAACCGATGCCGTCGGGGCCTGCCGGCTCAAGCCATGTGGGATCGATCACCGCCATCTGAGGGTCCTGGTCTGACATGGAAATGATTTGTTCCAGCGTCTTCCGCTGAGCGGGGAACTGCCTGGCAAGCGACTCAACGGAGGGCGGTTCACAGCCGGAAATGAGAAGGAAGAGGACGCTGGCCGCAACGGCCGCAATGGCTCCACCCGCAGCGCTCATTGCGCCGAGCCATCGAAGCATCGTGCGCCCCTTAGGGGCTGGCTTCGAAGGGATTTCGGATTTGGAGTCCGCGCTCCCCTGTCCGCCCGACCGGCAAATAGCACGCCAGAATGAAGAAAAAATCCACGCCGCTAGCGACATCGGGATGAAAAGTTCAATGACGTTGGCCACGTGCTCCTTCAGGTTGAACCGAAGGCCGTTGATCGTCCATTCGTTGGCCGCAGCGGTACTCGCCCCGATGACCAGCGCGATGACGCAGGCCAGAACGAGGTACCTCGACACTATCTTGAGCGGACCTGCGGAGCTCCGTACACCAGTTAGCACAAACAGGGAGCCGACAGCGACTGCACAGAAAAACGTCAAGGGCCCGGCGACGAGCCAGGCAAGCCCCCCAGTTTGCCCGATGGAGAAATCGAACAGGTCGATCAGCTTCCAATACAGCTCAATGCCTGCGATTGCTACGAGGAGGACTAGCGATGGCCCACGCAGCCGGTGTACCCACCTCCGAATCATGCGGAAAGAATACAACGGCCGCATGGCTCCTTGCGATCTCCGCTCCTGGCGATCGCCCTTGGCGATCCTATGTCCGGCAGTGGACAATGCTTGGGTTCCTTCAATAGAGTTCCGGGTTGCGCGATGTGAAGGTCCGGGTTCTGTCCTCGTCCGGCAAAGAAGGCCTGAAAAGGAAGGTTTGATGCACTCGATCTGGTTTGGCGAATTTATGGGCACGCTGGTCCTCATTCTGCTGGGCAACGGCGTGAACGCCGCCGTAACGTTGCGCAAGTCGTACGCAGCAGACTCCGGCTGGATAGTGATCACCACCGGCTGGGCTCTCGGCGTGCTTTGCGGCGTAATGGTGGCGCAGGCCTTCGGCAGTCCTGCCGCGAATCTCAACCCCGCCATCACTCTTGCCAGCGCGGTCATTACCGGAGACTTCGCGCAGCTCCCTGTCTATTGGTCTGCGCAACTGCTCGGCGCAATGGCCGGCGCTGTACTGGTGACTCTCCACTACGCGCCGCACTGGGCCCTGACGCCCGATCCCGCAGCCAAACTCGGCGTCTTCTGCACCAATGCAGCGGTGCGCAGTCCGCTCGCCAATATCTTCAGCGAGATGCTGGGCACTGCTGTTCTTGTGGTTGTTGCTGCCAGCATCTTTTCTCATGGCGTGGCCATCAACGGCCCCGCCGGCGGAGTGGGGCCGTGGCTCGTGGGCAGTTTGGTGTGGGGCATCGGACTCTCGCTCGGTGGAACCACCGGCTACGCCATCAACCCGGCGCGCGATCTTGGGCCGCGCATCGTCCACGCAATTCTTCCCATCCCCGGCAAAGGCGGATCGAACTGGAGCTACGCTCCTATTCCTATCGTTGGCGATCTCGCCGGAGGGGTGCTCGCGGGTCTGCTGCTGCGGTTCGCGCATTTGTAGTTGTCAGCGCTCATCACGATTCGTCCCGGCTTTTCCGCAGTGAGCCGAAAGTCGTGCGCCGTTGGTTCCATTTTGAAGAGACGCGCGATCACTCCAGGCAAGACGCAATCACGGCCAGCGCGACGATGGCTGCCGTCTCCGCGCGCAAAATCCGCGGCCCTAACGACACTGCTCGCCATCCGTTGGCGTCGAAGAGCGCTTCTTCGGCGGGCGCCCATCCGCCTTCAGGGCCGATCGCGATCTCGAGCGTGGGCATTTCGTCTTTGGCCGCATCGATGGATTCCTCGATCGCGTTGCGCAACGTGGTTGTACGCTCTTGTTCGGCGAGCACGATGCGCGTGGCCGTAGTCGCGGCCCGCACCCGCTCCGCCAGATCGACAGGCTCGTGAATCACTGGCTCATCGGACCGGCGAGCCTGTTGCGATGCTTCGCGCGCGATGCGCCGCCAGCGCTCGACGCGCTTCGCAGCAGCCTGTGCAAGGTGCTTCTCTGTTCTCCGCGCGATCACCGGCGCGATCGCTGCAACGCCAAGTTCGGTCGCTTTTTCAATGGTCCACTCCATGCGATCGAACTTGTAAACGGCTACCACTAAAGTAACGGGAAGCGCCGGGTCGGCCTGGAGCTCTGCCGCGAGATTGAACCGTACTTCACTCGCCCCCCCCGCCAGCGTCACCGCCGCGACCTCAGCGTGAAACACGCGGCCGCCCGCCACAACGTCCGCTTCCATTCCTGGTTCGGCGCGCAACACGCGCGCTAAATGCTCCGCTTGCGCACCCACGATCGTTGCGGTTGCTTCGTCCCAATGCTCGGCGATCCAGCGGCGGCGCGTCATCGTGCAGTCATCCTTTTCCTCTAAAGTCTACGACGTCGTGCGCATTCGCAGTAATCTGGCAGGTCCGTCGGGTGGGCCCAATCGCCGCGGCCAGAGCGGGTTTTAGCGAATTCATAGTCCGCACCAACTTCGCTCGGCGCCGCGCGGATTTTTTCTTCGCCCAAAACACCAAGGGGAACGCTTTTGAGCGTCCCCCTAGAGTGTTGCCTTTTTGGTTGTTCAGACCGTTACTTTTTCTTCGCGGTCTTCTTGGTTGCCTTCTTGGCTTTCTTCGCTGGTTTCTTGGCTGCTTTCTTAGTTGCCATTTGCCTATTCTCCCTTTTCGATGGGTTGCATCGATTCTGCAATTAGAAACTGCAGTTGAAAAAGGTATAGATTCATGAGACATCGATGTCAAGAAAAAAACGACATGAGAGTGAAAAAAGATCAACATCGTTTCCGCCGCAAATCGACCCGCGAAGAGAATTTCGAGTCATGATTCGAAGCGCCGATCGAAAACTTCTCGCGATCGCATCGCACTCGTCGAATCGCTTCTTCCAGTTCGCGCGTGAATTTCGACGCGCGCGATCAGCGATGATCTCCACCGCGTTCAACACTCGATCACATTCAGCGCAAGCCCCGCGAGGCTCGTCTCCTTGTAACGCGACTGCATATCGAGGCCGGTCAAATACATTGTGCGGATCACTTGATCGAGTGAAACCTTGTGCGCCTCGGACTCGTTCAGAGCCAGCCGCGCAGCCTGCACGGCCTTCGCCGCGCCCATCGCGTTGCGCTCGATGCAGGGAATCTGGACCAGTCCTCCGATGGGGTCGCACGTCATGCCCAGATTGTGCTCCATCGCAATCTCGGCCGCGTGCTCGATCTGGCCGTCGTTGCCGCCCTGCGCAGACACCAGGCCCGCTGCGGCCATTGAGCAGGCCACGCCTACTTCGCCCTGACATCCGACCTCCGCGCCGCTGATCGAAGCGTTCTCCTTGTAAAGCGCACCGATCGCCGCAGAAGTGAGGAAGAAGCGGAAGATGCCTTGATTGTCCGAATCGGGAACGAAGCGCCGATAATAAAGCGCGACTGCGGGAACCACGCCCGCGGCCCCGTTGGTTGGCGCGGTCACCACGCGCCCGCCCGCGGCATTCTCCTCGTTCACTGCCATAGCGTAGACCGTGACCCAATCGAGCGGAGCCAGCGGATCACCTTGCTGTCCACTCGCCTCTCGCGCGCGCAAACGCTCTGCCAGGCGACGTGCGCGCCGGCGAACATTCAAGCCTCCGGGCAAGATGCCTTCCGCGGCCATTCCACGCTCGGCGCACGCCTGCATGGTCTGCCAAATTTTCCCAATCCCGGAATGGACCCGTCCCTCGATCGCTTCAGCGGAACCATCAATATCAACAGGGGGGTCAATGGCGGGGTCAATGGCGCGCAGCCGCTCGCACTCGTTGGCCAGCATCACGCGATCAATTGAAAGCCCGTGCGTCCGCGCTACCTCCAGAAGTTCCGCGGCGCTGTGGAACGGATACGGGAGCCGAACCTCCGATTCATCCGCCGCCTTGTCGTCCATTCCGTCCTCAACGATGAATCCGCCGCCGATAGAAAAGTAAGTGCTCGCCGCGACTATCGAGCTGCCGGCATCGAACGCCGACAGACGCAAACCATTCGGGTGGCGGGTGCGCGCGCCTGGAGGAAACATCTGGTCTCGGTGAAAAATCAAGTCGCGCGGCTCGTCGAATTCAATCCCGTGCTTGCCAGCAAGTTCCAAGCGCCTTGAAGCGCGAATCGCCGCAACTGTGCATTCAATCGCGGCAGGATCGATTGCGGCGGGCTCGTTTCCCGCAAGCCCGAGCAGGATGGCGCGGTCGGTTCCGTGGCCTATCCCGGTAAGCGCCAGCGAGCCATACAAATCCGTTTGCACGCGTGCAGTTCTATCGAGCAGCCCGGAAGACTCGAGGCTGCGCACAAACCGGCAGGCTGCGCGCATCGGCCCCATGGTATGCGAGCTTGAGGGCCCAACGCCGATCTTGTAGAGATCGAACAGACTCGCGGTCACGCATCAAATTGTAGCGGGAAAACAAGAAACAAGCGCGCGGAACAGCAGAATAACCCGCGAGCCAAAAGCGATGCCCTGCTCTCTACTCTAAGAACTCGCGCACAAATTTGTTGTCGGTGTGAACGAGGTCATGCAGGGAACCATCGAGGATCAATCGTCCCTCGTCGAGCATCAGGAAGGTCGTGTTGGGGTTCGTCTCTCCATCTGGAAGCGGAACCATGTGGTCCTTCTCAACGTCGAAGCGGTGATTGCACAATGTAAAAGCATCCTGCAGGCGGTGCGTCACCAGCAGAGACGGCGTCGAGTGAACATCCCGCTGCTTCACGATAAGTTCGATGATGGTCGTCGAAGTCACGGGATCCAGGCCGCCGGTCGGCGAGTCGTACAGGATCAGCTCAGGTTCGTGAATGAGCGCCCGCGCAATGGCCACCCGCCGCTTCATGCCTCCCGAAAGGCTCGCCGGGTACAGATTGAAGGTCTCTTCCAGGCCGACAAATCTCAGCGCTTCATGAACGCGGCTGTCGATCACGTCATCGGGCGTCCGCTCCTGGATCAATTGGTAGGCCACATTGTCGCGTACCGTCAGCGAATCGAAGAGCGCGCTTTCCTGAAATACCATTCCAGCTCGCACTCGCAGCGAAAAGAGCTTCTCCTCCGGCAAGCCGGAAATCTCTTCCCCGAAGAGATGGATCGTTCCCTTGCGCGGGCGAAGCAGCCCGATAATCAGTTTCAGCAGAACGCTTTTGCCCACGCCGGCGGGTCCCAGCAGAACGCGCGTCTCCCCGGGAGCCACGGAGAAACTGATGTCCTCAAGAACCGGCGGCCCATCGAAGTCCACCGAAACTCCGCGCAGCTCCACAACAGGCCCGGCTTCCTGTTCGCCTGCAGTCGGTTGCTCCGCGCGAATTGAGGCTTGGCTCATGTGGGAAAACTCACGTCGGAAAGATTGTCAGCAGAATATGGGTAATTACAAAATCGACAGCGATGATCAGCACCGATGAAGTCACCACTGCCGAAATTGTCGAGCGGCCAACGCCCTCAGTGCCGCCGGTCGTTCTCATCCCGTAGAAGCAGCCGATGGAGCTGAGCAGGTAGCCGAAGAACAGCGGCTTCACCAGGCCCTGGAGAATGTCGGAAAAGCTAAGATGCTCATAGGCCGAGTTAAAGTACTGCGTCCCGTTCTGATGATTGAGGATCACCGTGACCACTGCCCCGCCAACGATGCCAAATGCATCGGCTACGATCGTCAGCAGCAGCAGCATGGAGATGCTGGCAAAGATGCGGGGAGTCACGAGCTTTCGCAGCGGGTCGACGCCCAGGGCGCGCATCGCATCAATCTGCTCGGTCACCACCATCGAGCCGAGTTCGCTGGCCATCGACGATGAGTTCCTGCCCGCCACCATGATTCCTGTGAGCACCGCTCCGAGCTCGCGGATCATCGTCAGGCTTACGAATCGGCCCGTGACCGCCGTCGCGCCAAACTCAGACAGTGTGGACGCGGACTGCAGGGCAAGCACGCCGCCGGTAAAAAAGCCGGAGAGGATCACGATCGGCAGCGACCCGACCCCGATAATGTCGGATTGCATCAGGAAGTCGGTCCAGTAAATAGGAGGCCGGAAGAGATTGAGCATCGCCCGCCACGCGAACAGGGAATATTCCTGCACGGCGAGCACAATATCCTTGCTGGTGCGTTCGATCGCGGATGTCGCCATGGGTTTCCGGTCTTGCTGAGAAAGATGTTGCCCGCTTCAGTGGACAGGATAGCTCATGGAACAGGCAGGCATGAAACATCGATTCTTCATGCTCCTGGCGCCGTTCAGCTCGGATCTGATCTGATTTGCGCTACAAATCGGCGGGCCTAAGTGTCTTTTCCCTCAACAAATTTGTTTCCGGCTCCCTTTATCCGCAAGGTCCGAGGTTGTGATTTCGCCCCAATGCGCATCCAATCTATATCTGGAGGCGGCGATGCATCTTTTCCGCATGCGGTTGATCCTTGCCCTTATCGCGAGCGTGACTCTCGTTTCGCTTGCCTCCACTTATTTTGATGTTCTGGCCCACAGGCACAGTTTGCGCGAGGATCTGGAGCGCCGCGCCAGTTGGATGGGCGCGAGCATTGAGCCAGATGTGCGCAGCGCCCTTGCAACGGCTAATGCCACCGGTAATGCCGCCGACAACGCCAAAGCTCTGACCGGCCTGGTGCAGCTCCTGAAGAACGGAACCGGCGCGCTGGGCCTGGCGATCTATGATGCGCATGGAAACCTTCTGGCTGCCAACGGTCCTCCTGACGTGATGGCCGCGCTCGGTCGGGGCGTCGTTGAAAAATCGCTTCAGCGGGGGGTCGAGGCCGGCGCATTCGGCCACGCCGGTCAATGGCAATGGCTGGAGAAGTCGTTCCCCATCCGCAACGGAGATCAATTGCAGGGCGCCATGGCCATTGTGGTCGATGCTGGCTACATTCGGTCTGAAAGCATCGCCCTATGGCAGCGAAGCTTCTGGCGCATCGTTGCCTTTGTGATTGTGATTGTCGCCATCACGCTCCTTATGGTCCGCTGGTTCCTGCTTCGGCCCATGAGCCGCGTGGCTGATCGTCTGCGCCTCATGCGAATTGACCACCCGGAAAAATCCGTGGCGCCGGACCTTAAAGAGCTTCGCCTTTTTTCGCCTCTCGCCCGCGAGGTGGAAACAATGGCGGAAAGCCTGAAAGCCGCGCGCGCGTCCGCCGCTGCTGAAGCCCGCCTGCGCGAAGCCGGCGCAAATCTATGGACCGCCGAGCGGCTGGCGGTGCACATCCGCAACCGCGCGGGTTCCAGCAAAATCTTCGTTGTCTCCAATCGCGAGCCGTACATGCATGTCCGCCAGGGACGCGAAATCGTCTGCGTAGTGCCGCCCAGCGGCCTGGTCACGGCGCTGGAGCCGGTTCTTCGCGCTTGCGACGGCGTCTGGGTTGCCAGCGGCAGCGGCGACGCCGACGCCACGACCGTCGACGAGTTCGACCGCCTGCGCGTTCCGCCCGATGAGCCGCGCTATACCCTCCGCCGCGTCTGGCTCTCCGAGGAAGAAGAATCGCGCTATTACGAAGGCTTCTCCAACGAGGGGCTGTGGCCGCTTTGTCATATCGCGCATACGCGCCCAATTTTTCGCGCTGCGGACTGGGAGTCTTATCAGCTCGTCAACCAGAGGTTTGCCAACGCGCTGCTCGAAGAAATGCAGGACAATCCCGATCCAGTCGTCTTCGTGCAGGACTACCATCTCGCTTTATTGCCCCGCCTTATCAAGAAAGAGCGGCCCGATGCGCGTGTCGCCATCTTCTGGCACATCCCCTGGCCCAATCCTGAAGCATTCGGAATCTGTCCGTGGCAAACCGAGTTGCTGGACGGTCTGCTCGGCGCGGATCTTATCGGCTTCCACATTCCACTCCACTGCCACAACTTCCTCGCCACTGTCGACCGCGCCTTTGAGGCCCGGACCGACCGCGATCGCATGACCGTACTTCGCCTTGGGCACGCAAGCGTTGTTCGTCCCTATCCCGTAAGCGTGGCCTTTGACGGCGCCATGCGCCCCGCCGCCAGTTGGGACGGCGAGTCCATGGCCGACGAACGCGCCGCCGAGCGGCAACGCCTCTTGAGTGAGTTTGGCGTTCGCGCTGAAACCCTGGTGCTCGGCGTGGACCGCCTCGACTACACCAAGGGAATTGTCGAGCGGCTCGAAGCTATCGGCCAGCTCCTTGAAGACCACCCCTGGTATCGCGAGCGCCTCACCATGGTGCAAATTGCTGCGCCCAGCCGCACGCGCATCCCCAGCTATGCTGAGCTGCACCGCCGGGTTGGTGAAACCGTCACCCGCATCAATGCGCGTTACCAAACTCCGCACTGGATTCCCATCGTTCTCATCGAGCGCCAGTGCAATCACCAGGAAGTCAATCGGTGGTATCGCGCCGCCGATGTCTGCCTCGTCACCTCGCTCCATGACGGGATGAATCTCGTCGCCAAGGAGTTTGTTGCGGCGCGGGATGACGAAGACGGAGTGCTCGTCTTGAGCCGGTTTACTGGCGCGGCCGTCGAGTTGCGCGATGCCCTGCTCATCAATCCTTATGACATCGTCGGTGTTGCCGAGGCCATCCACACAGGCCTCGAGATGACCCGCGAGGAGCGCCGCGAGCGCATGGAGCGGATGCGCCGCCAGGTGATGGAATACAACATATATATGTGGGCGGCCAAGGTTCTGGGCGACCTGCGCGAGTTGCGCCTGGAGCCCGCTGAAGGATCGGAGCCGGCCCGTCTCGCGCCGGCTCCAGTGCCATCCCCCGCGCCGTCTCTTGTGCGCGAAACGGAGATCCCGGCCGAAAAACTGGCTTGAAAGCGAGTCCTGAAAGTGAGCCCCGAGAACGAGCTTCGACCGGCGAACGACACACGAGCCAAGCTGGACGATTTCTTTAGCGCCTTCTCTGGCGCGGTCACACCTTCTCTGCTGATCGACTACGACGGCACGCTGGCGCCCTTCCGCGTCGATCGCTTCCAGGCGCTTCCCTGGGCCGGCGTGCGCGATCTGCTGAATCAAATTCAAAGCCAGGGCCGGACCCGCATCGTCGTCGTCACCGGCCGCCCCGGCTCGGAAATCCTCCCCCTGCTCGGCGTCGAACCCGCGCCTGAAGTCTGGGGCCTGCACGGGGCCGAGCGACTCTATGCCGACGGCCGTCGCGAGTTCGAAGAGCTCTCTCCGGAGGTCCGCGGCAAGCTCGACGCGCTCGCCGCGCAGTTACAGCGCGAATCAGAGTCAACTGGCGGCTTGATTGAAATCAAGCCTAACGCCGTCGTCATGCATTGGCGAGGCGTATCTCCTGCACGCGCGAAGATTATTGAGAGACACACTCGCGCCCTCTTTGAGCCGCTCGCCCAAACTAACGGCCTCGGTCTGCTTGAATTTGAAGCCGGCCTCGAACTGCGCGCAGGTCGCGACAAAGGCGGAGCGGTCACCACCATCCTCGATGAAGCCGCTGGCGCTAGCCCGCAAACTGGCCCGAATCAAAACACAAATCCGGCCGCGTTTCTCGGTGATGACCTGACTGACGAAGTCGCCTTCCGCGCCATCAAGAATCACGGGGGCCTCGGCGTCCTCGTCCGCCGTCAATTCCGCCCCACAGCTGCTGATATCTGGTTGTGCCCGCCCGAAGATTTGCGCGACTTCCTGAATAGGTGGTTTCACGCCTGCGCGCATTTACAATCGAATCTGTATGATCCGCTTCTCTACAGCCGGTGAATCCCACGGTGAGGCTCTTATCGCGCTGGTCTCCGGAATTCCAGCCGGCGTTCCCGTCGACCTCGAATTCATAAATCACGAGCTTTGGCGGCGCCAGCAGGGCTACGGCCGCGGCGGACGCATGAAGATCGAGACCGACCAGGCCCACATTCTCTCCGGCGTGCGCCACGGCAAGACCATCGGCTCGCCCATCGCAATTCAGCTCATCAATCGCGACTGGAAGAACTGGCAGGAGAAGCTGCCTGTCGAGATCGGCGATCCTGCCAAGCATCGCGCGGTGACTTCTCCGCGGCCCGGCCATGCTGACCTCGCGGGCGCGCTCAAATTCAACTTCCCCGATGCGCGCTACGTGCTCGAACGCGCCTCTGCGCGCGAGTCCGCCGCCCGCGTTGCTGCCGGCGCCTTCGCCAAACTGCTCCTGCGCTGCCTTGGAATTGAAGTCGCAAGCCACGTCGTTCGCGTTGGCCAGATCGAGATTGACGCCGACCCATCGTGGGACGAAATTGCCGCTCTTGCCGCCAAAGAAGAAGTCGTCCTCGCCTGCGCCGATGCCGCCGCCGAAGCCCGCATGAAAGAGGAAGTCGACGCCGCGTCCAAGGCCGGCGACACCGTCAACGGCATCTTTGAAGTTGTCGCACACGCCGTTCCCGCCGGCCTCGGCTCCTACGCCAACTGGGATGAGCGCCTCGACGGCCAGCTTGCATGGGCTGTGATGAGCCTGCAAGCCGTCAAGGCCGTTGAAATTGGCCGCGGAGTCGCCGCCGCCGCAACATTCGGCTCGCGCGTCCACGATCCCATTCACTACGCCAGCGAAATTCCGCCCGGAAAGCCCACGCGCTTTACCCGGCCGCACAACAACGCAGGCGGCATCGAGGGCGGCGTCTCGAATGGCGAGGACATTGTCGTTCGCGGCTACTTGAAGCCCATCTCTACTCTCCGCCAGCCCCTCGAATCGGTGCGTTTTGACACGCGCGAGCCTACCAGCGCAAGCTACGAGCGCAGCGACATCTGCGTCGTCCCTGCCGCTGGTGTGGCTGCTGAAGCCATGGTCGCGCTGGTTCTCGCCAACCTGGCCCGCGAGAAATTCGGCGGCGACTCGCTTCTGGAGTTGAAGCGAAACTTCGACGGATACATCGAACAGATACGGAGCTTTTAGCTACGGCAATGATCCTGACAATCGTCAAATATCCTGAGCCGATTTTGGAGCAGCCCAGCGAGCCCGTCACCGAATTCAACGCCGAGTTGCGCAAACTCGTGGCCGACATGTTCGAAACCACCTACGCCTCGCAAGGCATCGGCCTGGCCGCGCCGCAGGTCGGCGTATCAAAACGCATCACGGTCGTTGACCTCAGCATGGGCAAGGATCCCAAACAGAAGCTCGTGCTCATCAATCCTGAGATCACTTTCAGCGAGGGCAAGCAATACGAAGAGGAGGGCTGCCTCAGTTTTCCTGACATTCGCGAGAAAGTTGTCCGCGCCGCCAAAATTCGCATTCGCGCTCAGGACGAGAGCGGCAAGTGGTTTGAAATGGACGGCGAAGAACTTCTCGCGCGCGCCTTCCAGCATGAAATCGATCACCTCGACGGCATCGTCTTCATCTACCGCATGAGCGCCCTCAAGCGCAGCCTCAATCTGCGCAAGATTCGCAAGATGCAGAATGATGGTAAGTGGTAACCCTGCCATGACCGACGATGCGAACGGCCTCAAGCTCGTTTTTTGCGGCACTCCGGAGTTCGCCGTTCCCACGCTTGAGGCTCTGCTCGCGGCCCGTCATCAAATTGCACTCGTCGTTTCGCAACCTGACCGTCCAACGGGGCGCGACCAGCAACTCACCGCTCCCGCGGTCAAGCAGGCCGCGCTTGCCGCTGCGCTTCCGGTCACGCAGCCCGAGAAAATTCGCAGCAACGTCGACTTTCGCGCGCAGCTCGAGTCCATCACGCCCGACGCCATCGTCGTTGTCGCCTACGGCCGCATCATTCCGCCGTGGATGCTCGCCCTGCCTCGCCTCGGATGCATCAATCTCCACGCTTCACTCTTGCCAAAACATCGCGGCGCTGCGCCTATCCAATGGGCGATTGCCCTGGGTGACGCCTATACCGGCAATACCACGATGCTTCTGGAAGAGGGCCTCGACACCGGGCCGATTCTTCTTCAACAAACCTTGGAGATCGGAGCGCATCAAACTTCCGTCGATCTTTTTCCTTTGCTGGCGCACGCCGGCGCCCCGCTGGTCGTTGAGACCCTCGCCGGTTTGGCCAACGGCATGATTCATCCGCAAACGCAGAATCACGAGACCGCAACCTTCGCTCCGCTGCTCGACCGCGAAGACGGCCGCATCGACTTTACCGCGCGCACTGCTCACGAAATCTACAATCGCTGGCGCGGCTTCCAGCCCTGGCCGGGCGCATTCACCGCCCTCAACGGGAAAAAGCTCATCGTCCATCGCATGGCCGTCACACGCGGCAGCTACGCCGAGGGACTTGGGTTTGCCGAGCCTGGCTGGATTGTCGTCGAAAGCCATCGCCTTTTAGCCGCATGCGCCGAAAATACCTGGCTCGAATTCCTCGAAGTTCAGCTCGAAGGCAAGAAACGAATGACCACCGACGAGTTTCTTCGCGGCAATCCGTTGCCCGCAGATGCGCGTCTCGGTTGAGCGCCGTGGCTGCCGTCTCTCCAGCGCGCAAAGCTGCATTCGAGGCTTTGCTGGCCGTTGAGCGCGGCAATGCTCATGCCGACGATCTTCTGCGTTCAAAAGTAGTCGACGCGCTCTCGCCCGCCGACCGTCATCTGGCCACGACTCTGACGCTCGGTGTGCTCCGCTGGCAGATTCGCCTCGACGAGCAACTCAAACTCCTGATCGAAAAGCCGGCAGCCAAACTCGATCCGGAAGTCGCAATCGCCCTTCGAATGGGCGCCTTCCAGCTCCAGTTTCTCGATCGCGTTCCCGCCCACGCCGCCATCGATGAGAGCGTCGAGCTTACGAAGAAATCCGGCCACCGCTTCGCCTCCGGGCTGGTCAACGCAGTGTTGCGCAAACTCGCCGGGGCCGGTCCGGTCGCTAACCTTCCGGAAAACTCAGCCGCCGATCTTGCGTTGGCTCAGGCTCACCCCGCATGGCTCGTCGAGCGCTGGTCGCACTTCTACGGCCTGGAAGCTGCACAGGCCATCTGCCGCCACGGCCAGGCCCAGCCTCCGCGACTCATCCGCATCCCTAATGCCGCTGACGAAGTCGCATCTGTCGAAGCCGAACTGATTGAAGCCGGAGTTCGCCTGGAACCCGGAGCCATCCTCACCGCCGCGCGCGCAGTCGTCTCCGGTGACGTCACGGCCACCACGGCCTATCGAGAGGGGCGTGTGCGCGTGCAAGATGAAGGTTCGCAGTTGATCGCCGAGTTGGCCGCATGTTCCGATGAAAATTCCGGCGGCAAAATCGAAACCATTTTGGACCTCTGCGCCGCTCCCGGCGGAAAAACCCTCATCCTCGCCGAGCGCAATTCGCAAGCTCACATTCTGGCTTGCGAGTCGAGTCAGAGGCGGTTAGCCGAATTGACGACGCGTCTTGCTGCGCATTCGGCCCGCATCGAATGCCGCCTCGCTGACGCGACTGCGCTCAACGAAGACTCGGCATTCGATCTCGTCCTGGCCGACGTGCCTTGCAGCGGCACCGGGACACTGGGCCGCAATCCGGAAATCCGCCATCGCTTGCGCCTCGATGACCTCGCGCGTCATGCCCAACGTCAGCGCGAGCTTCTTCATGCCGCATTGCGCGCCGTCCGTCCCGGCGGCCGCGTCGTCTACTCCACCTGTTCGCTTGAACCCGAAGAAAATGAGCAGGTCGTTGCTGCCGTCCTGGCCGCCGTCCTGGCCGAAAATCAAAATGCGCGACAAGTCTCTCTCGAACCGAGAATCGCTGCGCTGGCAAACACCGGAATCGTCACCGCTTCCGCCGCCGCGCAGCTTCTCGACTGCCTCACACCCGACGGCGCACTCCGCCTTCTGCCCGGCGCTTTACCTACTGATGGATTCTTTGTCGCGTTGATTAAGAAGAATGCCTAGAATGCGGCAGCAAAATCCATTTCAGCTCTACGCCTGCTCCGGCCCCAACCCAAGCGCCGCGAAGTCCCTCCCCAGCATCGCGCAAAGAGCCTCCACGACCAGGTTGTGATCGTCGCGTTGCGACAGCCCGGAAACCGTCACGCTGCCCACCACGCCCGCGCCCTCGACGTTCAGCGGAAACGATCCGCCGTCAGCCGCGTATTCCGTGAGCAGCAGCCCCTGGCGTTCAAAGAGCGTTGTCCCTTTCATCTTCTGCGTCATTCCCACGCCGTACGAGCTGCGATGAAAGCGCGCCACCACGTTGCTCTTGCGGCGCACCCATTCCGGATTGTCCGGCGTGGTCCCGTCCAGCGCGGCGTAAAACAACGGCTGCCCGAAACGCCGCACGTCGACCACCAGCTTCAGCCCGCGCTCCAGCGCTAATGTCCGAATCTTCGATCCGAGTTCCCACGCCACCTGTGCATCGAGGCGCGACAATCGCAGCTCGCACTCCTGCAATGCGATTTGTTCCAGATCCTCGCCCAGTCCCATCGTGTTTGCCTCCTGTCCTCGCCTATCTCACCACCGTCAGTTTCACTAAGGTGCTCTGGTCTACGCGCGAGCCCGCGCTCGGTGATTGCGTCAGCACCTCGCCGGGCCGCACCGGCAGCTTCGCCGGCGCATCGCCGCTGCCCGCCGGCTCCGCGGGCACATTCACAAAACTCGGCGGCGCTGTCTTGATCCCAACCTTGTTCAGCGCCGCTTCCGCGCTCGCGAACTGCCAACCGGTCAGGTCCGGCATCACATATCCGTCCGGCGTTTCATCGTCCGGCGCTGCCACCAGCAGGCTCACGCTCGGCTGCTCAATGCCCTGCGCGTGCGGGGGCGGGTCCTGCGCAAGCACGGTTCCCTCCGCGGCAGCCCGATACGGCAGCCGCGCAGTCTCTCCCACCTCCAGGCCGGCGCGCCGCAACTCCAGCTCCGCCACGCGTTCGTTCGCGCCTACCGTGTCCGGCACATCCACTCTCTGCGCGCCCAGGCTCTCGGCCACACGCACGCGCCACTCGCGCCGCACCACCGTTCCCGCAGCCGGCGATTGCGACAGAATGTGTCCCGCGGCCACATCGCTTGAGTAGTATCGATTGTCCACATCCAGGTCCAGCCCCAGGCCGGCAGCCACACTGCGCGCATCGGCCGTCGTCATCCCTTTCAGCGCTGGCACCTGAACCTCGGCACCATGGATCGCCACCTGCATCGTGAGAATCGCCGACAGCAAGCCGACTGCCACCAGCAGCATCAGCAGCCACGCAATACGGAAAATTCTGGCGATCGGACCGGTGTTCATGAATTCTACTCACGCTTGAAGATCGTTGCTTGCGGTCAAAACTCGCACTCAAAATTCGCACTCCAGGCTCGCGCTCTGGGCTCGCGCTCTATTTTCGTACTTTAGCGCGTATTATCCGTCACCGGCTCCGGATGAATGGTGACCCGGTGTACCTCCGGGCACTCCAGCTTGAACCGGTCTTCAAGGGCGGTAATCGCCTCGTGAACGCGATTCATCAGCAGGTCATCGGGCAGTGTGCAGTGACAGGTCACCGAGACATGCTCTCTCGTGCGGACCACCGCGACCGCGTGAACATCCACGATGTCGGGCAGACCGGCGGCTGCCGACCGCAGCGCCTGCTCGATCCTTCGGTCTTCAACGTCTTCCTCTTCGGGATGCTCGATGGTGGCCGGCTCGCTCTCGATGTGCGTCAGCACCGAATCCACCTCCGGCACGTTGCGCAGAATCTCCGCCTCCATCGCAGTCACAAAGTTGTGCGCTTCCCTCAGCACCAGGTGTTCATCGAGTTCCACATGCAGCTCAACCTGCAGCCCCCCATGATGCGTCTGGATGCTCAGCTCGTGCACTGACACGTTGTTCCGCGCCGCTACTGCGCGCACGCGATCGAAGATGCTCTCCGCCTTGGTCTCTCTCGGAACGGTGTGGATCACCACGTCCGCCGTGGGCAGCGCGTGCTGCACCGCCTCCGTCGCGGCACGCACCAGCTCGCCCGTGTGCTCAAATGTAAATCGCCGTGGCAGCGCAAGTGTCAGGTCGGCAAAGTAGCCGGCTCCCGCGCGCCGCACCCGCGCTCGCTCCACTGCCAGCACGCCGTCCACACGCTCCACTTCGCGCACCAGCTTCCTCCGCGTTTCGGCGGGAATCTCATCCACCAGCGCGGCCACCGCTTCGTGGCCTACCCGCACCGTCATGCGCAGAATCAACAGCGATACCGCTACCGCTGCCAGCGGATCGGCATAGTGCAGCGCGCCAATCTGGAATCGCTCGCCCGCCCATGAAATACCCAGCCCCGCCAGCACCGCCGATGTTGCCCAGATGTCCGACGCAAAATGAAACGCATCGGTCGCCAGCGCCGGCGAACCCGTCCGCACCGCTACCGCACGCAGTTGCCGCGATCGCCAGATGTCCACCGCGATCGATGCCACCAGCACCAGCACCGGCCACAGCGAGTGGTGCACTTCCACCGGGTGGTAGAAGATTCGCTTCACGGCCTCCCAGATAATCCACGCGCAGGAGAGCGCCATCAGCCCCGCCTCGCTGAAGGCGGAGAGATTCTCAATCTTGCCGTGGCCGTAGGTATGGTCTTCGTCCGCCGGCTTGTCGCTCACATGAACAGAAAAATACGTCAGCGCCGCGCCCACCAGGTCCAGCCCCGAATGTGCCGCGTCGGAGAGGACGCCCAGCGACCCTGACAGCAATCCCGCCGCAATCTTCAGCAGCGTCATCACCGCCGCGGCCGCCATCGACGACCGCGCTACGCGCTGCTTTTCCTGGGAGAAATTCGCCAGAGTCGGCTCGGTCCCTCGCGAACTGGAGGCGGTGGTCGTCATTGAAGTCTTAGACTACCGTGGGCCGCATCGCCGTGTACAACCCCGCAATTCCAAACGTGTACGGCTGCCACGCGCACTTTTCGAATCCTGCTTGCCGCATCATCTGTACCATCGCGTCAGGCCGCGGAAAATTCCCCACCGACGTCGGCAGATAGTTATACGCCCCATCCTTCCCGCAGATCGCGCGCCCAATCGCAGGCAGCACGCGCCGGAAGTACACGCCGTATGCCTTGCCCACAAGTCCTCCCGGCTCGCTGAACTCCAGAATTCCCAACTGCCCTGCCGGCTTCAGCGCGCGATAAAACTCCTTCAGGCCGGCCTCGTAATTCGCCAGATTCCGGAACCCGAACGCCGTCACAATCAGGTCGAGCGACTCCGCCCGCAGCGGCAGATGCAAAGCATCGGCTTCGATCGCTACCGCGTAAGGCGCCCCGTCCGCCGCGTCCGCCGATTCGTCCCCCGACATGTGCGCGGCCCCGAGATCCGATTCGAGAACTACGCCCGGCAATCCCTTCCGCCCAAACTTCTCCGCGCCGCGTCGCAGCATCGCAGGCGCAAAATCTCCAGCCAGAATCGGCCGTGCCCCACGCGGCCGCAGTTTCAACAGTGCCATCGTCAAATCACCGGTGCCGCAGCAAATATCCAGCACCGCCGCATCCGGCCGCGCCAGCACCGCTGCAAACCTGCGCGCAGCCTTCCGCCACCACAGCCGGTCAACATTGGCTGAGAGCACATGATTCAGCAAGTCGTACCTGGGCGCAATTGAATCGAACATCTGCCGCACGGCCATCGCCGCGCCGGCTTCGTCCGCTGCGCCCGCAGGTCTTGCTCCCGTTGCAGGCATCTTCCGGTTTCCTTCCTTTACCTTCTACGAATGTGTAAATCGAAATGCGCGATTCGAAATGCGCGATTCGAAATGCGCAAATCCAGGAGCCGAACTTAAGCCGCGCTCGCTCTATCATGCTATCGCTTCCTTGCACCTGTACTCGGCCGAATTCGCCCGCCCTTCAAGCTCCGGCGAAAAAGGTATACGCTTGAAGTTGCCGATGGCTTCCTCTTCACTCTCCGCATTCCGCACGCAAGCGACTAATCCGCCGGTCGATCTGCCACTGCGGGATAGCCACGGCCGAGTGATTCACGACCTCCGCGTCTCCATCACTGATCGCTGCAACTACAAATGCGTCTACTGCCGCACTGGCGAAATGGGCGCGCAGTATCCCGAGCTGGCCATCGAAGAATACATCCGCCTCATCGGCCTCTTTGTCAGTCTCGGCATCACTAAAGTTCGCCTCACCGGCGGTGAGCCGCTGCTGCGCCGCGATGTCGTCGCACTGGTTCAGGAGCTCTCGCGCCTCCGCACCGTTGACGACGAACCGCTTGACCTCGCCCTCACCACTAACGGCCACCTGCTCGATTCGCTTGCACAGCCGCTCAAGGACGCCGGCCTGAACCGCGTAACCGTCAGCATGGACGCCGTCGATGCCGCGACCTTCGAGCGCATCACGCGCATCGAGGGTAGCTTCGCCAAAGTTCTTGCCGGCGTTCGCGCCGCCCGCGCCGCCGGGCTCACGCCCCTCAAAATCAACTGTGTGCTGCTGCGCGGCTTTAATGACGATCAGATCGAAGGATTTGCCCGTTTCGCCCGCGAAGAAGATGTTGTCGTTCGCTTTATTGAGTTCATGCCCCTCGAAGAAGGCCGCCTCTGGACGCCCGAAATCGTTGTCACGCTGCGCGAAATTGTCGACCGGATCGGTCGCGTCCTCCCGCTCGTCGAGCTGCCGCCGCGCGAGGCCAGCGAAACCGCCCGGCGCTACACATTCGCTGACGGCGTTGGCGAAATCGGAATCATCGCGCCAGTCAGCCAGGCATTTTGTGGAGCATGCAGCCGCGTCCGCCTCACTTCCGACGGCAAAATTCGCACCTGCCTCTTTTCGCAAGTGGAGCACGATCTCTACGGCCGCCTTCGCGCTGGCGCAGGCGACGAGGAACTCCGCACCTACATCGTCCGTACCATTCATATGAAAGAAGCCCGCCACCACATCGGCGAGCCAAGTTTCCTCAAGCCCTCCCGTTCCATGGTCCACATTGGCGGATAATCGGGCATCGCGGATCATCGCACGCGGCCAGGGCAAAAAAATTGCGCACGAATTGTAACCAAACATTCATCCGGCCGCATCTATTTAAACACCAACAAGGAATCATGAATGAATAAGGTTGGTCCCCTCCCCCAAGGCCTGAACATGACTAACGAGACGGAAGGGCGCATCCCGCTCGCCGATCTACTTGTTTTTCATCAGTTGGCGCGGTCGCTCACTTCGAGCTTCGATCTCGACACAATTCTGCGCACCATCCTCGAACAGATGGAGCGCATGGTGGAGGCGGAGCTGTGGGCGCTGCTCATGCTCGATGAAAATACCCACGACCTCTACTACGCCATCGCCGCGGGCGAGGAGCAGGAAGCCTTGAAGGGCCTCCGCGTCAAGCGCGGTGAGGGCGTTGCCGGCTGGGTTCTCGAGCATGGGGAGACGCTGATTGTCCCCGAGGTCGAACGCGATCCGCGCATCAACCAATCCGCCACGCCCAGCCTCGGCAAAGTCAAGTCGGTCATCGCCTTGCCGCTTCGCGGGCGCACCGGCACGCACGGCGTCATCGAAATTCTCAATCCGCGCGTCGAAATGTCGGACTACTCCATCGCCTTCCTGCATATTCTTGCCGACCATGCCGCCATCGCCATTGAAAACGCGCACGACGTCAGCCGCATCCAGCAGCTCACCATCACCGACGACACGACAGGCCTCTTCAACGTGCGCCACCTCTACAGTGTTCTCTGCCCCGAATTGCAACGGTCGGAAAAGCTCGGCCGGGCAGTGAGCCTGGCGTTTTGGGATTTGGATCGCTTCAAGCTGATCAATGACGCGCACGGGCACATGGTCGGCAGCGAATTGCTCGCCCTCGCCGGGCAGCGCCTTAAGGAGCTCAGCCGCAAGCAGGATCTCTGCTTTCGCTACGGCGGCGACGAATTCGTGATTCTTATGCCTGAGACCACGGCGGCAAAGGCGTTGGAGCTCACCCGGGGAATCCATACTGCGCTGCTCGAGACTCAGTTCGGAATGAAGGGCGGCCTCACGCTCAAAGTCAGCGCCAGCGTTGGTCTCGCGACTTCGCCTCCCGACGGCACGCATATGCATGAGATCATCGGCGCCGCCGACGCCCGCATGTACGGCGTCAAGCGCAACGGCCGCGGCCAGGTCCGCGCTGAGTAAGCACACTGATCACTACCACCCAACGAAGTATCATCCTTGGGTCGATCTCTCTATTGCCGGTCTCCATCGCCGGGCGGGTCTTGTCGTTGCGGTGGGGTGCGGAGGGGGTCGTTTTGGGGTGATTTGGGGTCGAAACGGGGCTGTTTGAGTCCGAATAGGGGCTGTTTTGGGTACAAAATCGACCAAATCTGGCGAGATTTGGACGGGGATTTGGAGAGGATTTGCTGGAGCGGAAGCGGGTGCGCGCTGGGGTGAATTTCGGCGGAAAAAGGGCCGTTTTGCGAACAAAAATCGACGAAAATCGAGAAAAATCGCGACGGTTTTTGAGGCGTTTGTGTTGATGTTAAACGAGTTAAGTGCAGTTTGCACTGATTCTAGGGCAGCAAATTTTTTTCTTTAATTAATTTCGCCTTTCTGAGGGCAGCGGAGTTGGCGGAGTGAACGAGGTTAACGCGACTATCCGAGTGAGCGCAGATCGGGGCGCGAGTCTCGATTCGAGTTGTTTCGGGTGATGCCTTCGATGGTTTCAGGCTCTGCCTCCTATGACTTGAAGTGTAGCGATTTGGCGGAAATAATCGGCAAACTTGGGGAGGTTATTTGGCCGAGTGGTTTCAGTGGGTTGGGGCGGTCTGGGCATGGGAAGGCTCTTGACATAGGACTGGGGTGCTTCGACTTCGCTCAGGACTTGCTCTAGGACCAGGGACTAAGGCCAGGGCACCAAGTTCATTCCGGGAATTGGATGGCTCTAAGTAGTGCGTCCTTTGCGCGCCGGGCAATAATTCCGCGTGCAATGCAGACTTTCTCGGAGCGTTTCTCGCGGAGTGGTGGCTACTTCCCCCCAGATTTGAGCATCTCGATCTGCGCGCTGAGGGTGTTCCACGGTTCAGCGACTTGGTAGGCCCGCACGCAGAAATTGAGAACGCTAAGAACGATCCAAGCTGTTGCCGGCACCATAAGCCACCCGACACGGAACTGCACAGACAAAACAGCTCCTACAATCAGAACGAAGGAAGCTAGGGAAAAATCGGAATCGAGCCTTCCGAACACCTCCTGAATCGGCTCCACAGGGCCCTCGAACAGCACTTTGAATTTCATGCGCTCGTAGCACATCCTCCATTCTGTGTCATTCGTTATCGCATCGATTGCCCTCTTCAATCCTGGGTTGACTTGCAGAGTGAGCTGCTCTGCTAGCTTCTGCTGCTCAGCCAAACCGGCTGGAAGAGGCTGACTTGATCGCAGCAACTCAGCAGCATTTCTTGGAAGCATAAGCGTGAGATTATTCGGTGCCTCCGGCCCGAAACGGGAGGTGTATGCGGTTCGCCAAGTCTGATCCCGCCATGGAGCGGCTTGGTTTTCGTAGGGGTGCCTGCCTCTGCTGATACCAGCCCATAGCGCTCCGATCGCACCCGCTGCTGCGCTGCCCACGGCATTCACAACAGTGGAGAGAGTGTAACCGAGCGCGAAACAGATCGTGATTATCAGCCAGAGTCTGGTCGCGTACCCAAGATATGGCAGCGAAATGAGGCTTTTGACCGTCCCTGGAGTTTCGGCGTTATACACGAAGAGGAGCGCAAATCCGGGCAGTACTTTAGTCAACAGGTGAACTGTCTTCTCAAATGGGAATTTTCCGAAGTCGATCACATTGTCCGCCCCGGGGCTCAGCAGCCTTTTCGACTGAGTGCCACCGCGCATTGGTAGAATCCTCGCGTGGCCATCGACAGTCTCAATACGCACTCTCTTGACTGGGCGGTCACCCACGTCCTGAGGTTCGGGGACACAGACATATTCCCTGTGCCATTCGAGTTTCGCTGCATAAAGACTGCATGGAACATGGTTCGTCCCCAACTAGCAGCAATTGACCTAAGCACATATCGTACCAGCGGTGTTCGCCGTATGCTTGTGCCGAAGCCGGCTGGTGGCTTCCGGGTCGCCACGCAGCTGAATCCGGTTGACGCAATAATCTATCTCGCGGCAGTATATGAAGCTGCCGCAAAGATCGAGGCGAATCGTATTCCAGCGGGCAGAAACATTGCATGCTCATATCGAATCGATATTTCCCCAGATGGTCAGCTGTTCGGCATCGAGACTGGCTGGCCGGAGTTCCACGCTAAGTCGGAGGAATGCGCCAAGAGCGGAGAATTTACGCACGTACTGATTGCAGATATTGCCGACTTCTATAGCCAGATTTACTCTCACAGAGTCCAAGGTGCGCTGGAGGCCGCCGATGTTCCGTCTGCTAGGTCGGAAAACATCGAACGATTCCTGCTTTCGCTTACGGCGAAGCAGACCCGCGGAGTACCCGTCGGACCCTCTGCGTCGATCCTGCTCGCGGAAGCGGTTTTGTCTGATGTGGACAGCTTCCTCCTCAGACGCGGGCTGACGTTCACGAGGTACGTCGACGATTTTCGAATTTTCTGCCAGTCGCGGCGTCAGGCGACAAGAATCTACCACGATCTTGCCGAATATCTTTACACCTCGCACCGCTTGACTCTTGAGCAGCAGAAGAGCAGGGTGCTGCGAGTTGAGACGTTTGGGCGGAAGGAGTTGGTTGACCCTGCCCGACTAGAGAAGGAATCCAAACTGAGGAGGCAGAGGGAACTGATCGAGGCGATTCGTTTCATGTCTGGCTATAACCTGTCCGAAGATGAACTACCGGACGAGGACAAGAGGAAAGTAGTAAGGGAGAATCTCGTCGAGCTTTTCAAAACCTGCGTTGGCGAAAGGCCGCTCCCACTAGGTCTTGCTCGATATCTTCTTCGTCGCGCGACTCGGCTCCGGACCACGGTCCTCAACGACATCGCCTTTCAGAACTTGACCACCCTCGTTCCAGTATTTCGGGAGCTTATAAATTATCTGAGGGTCACAGTCCCAAAAAGAGCGGCAGCGGGGCGAGGACAAGAGATTGTGACCTTTTTAAAGACCTCGATCTTCGGTGAGGTCCCTTTTCTACGCCTTTGGGCTATGGACCTTTTTCTCGAAAGGCCAGACCTCCTCAGTTCTGATTCTGCTCTGGATCTGTCGCGTGAGTTTCGTGACGACCTAGGAATACGGCCCTACGCGCTGATCGCTCAGCGTGCCAAGAAGGTGGACTGGGTACGCGGGCAGAAGGAGATCTGGATGAACTATTCCCCTTGGGATCGACGCGCAGTCATTTATGCCGGATCAGTTCTCCCTGCAAAGGAAAGAAGGATCTGGCTGGATATGGTCGCCAGCGCGACGGATGACGTTTTGGACAAGGCTGTCGCAGCTTGCGCAAAACAGGGCTGAGGCCCCATGGAGTAAACGCTCCTGAGAGCCCACGCACCGTTCACCAGAAAGAGGGCAGGGCCGGGGCGCGCGACTAAGATTTCCGAAGATCTTAGCGCTCAAATATCGAGGTTCTTGACGCGGCGGGCCCATTCGTCGGGGCAGTCCAAATTCACTTGCAGAAACCGGCGGGCGGGATCGTAAGATGGGGCTGATCACGGGACCCGTCACACGGAACTCAATGGGATTTGAGCGCGACATTCGAAGTGTCGCGACTTCCCCCATGTTTTTGAAATTCGACCCCAGGTTCCTGAAATTAGAAGCGACTCGCTGAAATTCAAGTAAGAGTGGCTGAAATCAAAAGAGGAGATTGCGGATGAAGCCTGACCGCTTTTTCTACACTGCCGCCGGGGCCATTTTTCTGGTTCTCATCGTCCTCGGCTTTCAGCATTACATCTTTCATGGCAAGCACTCGGACGACTCGCCGATTGCGCCGGTGATGCTGGCCATCGTGGTGGCGCACTCGAGCGCCATCTTTGCCTGGTTCGTGGGGTTCTTTGTGCAGGCGCTGCTGATCTCGACGCACAATCGCCGGGTGCACATGACGCTGGGCTGGGGCGTGGTGGGGATTGCGGCGCTGATCGCGGTGACTGGGCCGCTGGTGGCTTACCGGTCGATCCAGGTGGCTCCGGAACAGGTGATTTTCGACTGGCCGGGCCCGCAGTTTCTGCTGGTGATGTTTACGGAGATTGCGCTGTTCGCGGCATTCGTGACGATCGGCGTGCTGAACCGCAAGCGGCCGCGCATTCACAGGCCGATGATGCTGATGGCCTGCATTGTGATCGTGAGCGGAGCGACGGCGCGGATCGCGCAGGTTGGCTCGATCTTCGGGTATCACCATTGGATGGGGATATTCGGCCCGGTCGTTAGCCTGGGAGCGCTGCTGCTGGTGGTGCGCGCGGCGATGACGCGGAGCTTCGATCGACCGTTTGCCATGGGGCTGGCCGTGATGGTGGTGGTGACACTGATCGCGGGAAGACTTGCGGTGACGAGCACGTGGGTGGATTGGGCCGGGATGATTTTGAAGCGGTGACGGGATGTTTTGGCGCGAACGATTGTGGGGTTTCCGGGCCTGAAGGCCGGGATGTGTATTGTGCGGGAATTCAGGGGCCTGAAGGCCCCTGCTCCTTCCGTTGTTCCGTTTACTGCTGCTCAACAACGTGGACGGGATTCTCCAGGCGGAAGGTCAGCAGCGTTTCGGCGGGCAGAAAGATCTGCCTGTTGCCGGTGAACGCGCTGCCGGCCGTGCCTGCGCCGCCGCCGGCCGCTGCGCCGATGAGCGCGCCTTTGCCGCCACCTGCGACGCCGCCAATGATGGCTCCAACCGCACCGCCGCCGGCGGCGAACAGAGCCGTGCGCTTGCCCTTGCCCTTCTCTGCCCGTTCGATGGAACTGGTCTCGACCGGATAACTGCCCCAATTGGTATGCACGCGGTCAATGCGGATGGAAAGGTACGCTCCGCCCTTGATGTGGCCGAGGGCCTTGGCGGCCATGACGGTTCCGTCGGCGCGGGAGTCCCGGGCGATTACAGTTTGGCCGTTGACGACCACATCTTCGGCAACCGTGGCGCTGAACGAGTCGCCCGGGCGGCTGATCTTGGAGCCGAGATCCTGGTCGAGGCGAACGCGGATGCGTGTGCCTGCCGGCAGATCGACCGTGGCGGGGGGCGGCGGCGCTTGCGGGACGTTTGTGCCGTTAGAAGCTAAAGGGGATTGCGAGTTGCCGGCCTGCTGTGTTGACGATTTGCATCCGCCAAACGAGAGGGCCGAAACGAGGATAAGCGCGGCGAGGGCACGCGCGGCGAGGGCACGCGCGGCGAGGGAGGCGAAGCGGAAACGGAAGCTCATGACACACACTCCAAAAGAAAAGTAGGTAACGGAAGCCGACATGGGACCTGAAAGGGAGGCGCCAGGATCGACGAATGAACTGGGGCGGAAAAACCTCCCAACAGGTTAGATGTCAAGATTCTTGACGTCGAGCGCGTTGTCTTCGATGAATTTGCGGCGCTGCTCAACGTCTTCACCCATGAGGGTGGTGAAGATGGCGTCGGATTCGGCCCAATCTTCGAGCTTGACGACAAGCAGGGTGCGTCGCTCGGGATCCATCGTCGTCTCCCAAAGCTGCGTGGCCGTCATCTCGCCGAGTCCCTTGTAGCGCTGGACTTGGTAATCTTTCTTGCCCTGCTCGACGATGTAAGCGAAGAGGTCACGGGCAGTTTGTTTCTCGACCGGCTCGCGGAGCTTGCTGGCCGCGCGGGCGGCGGCAGCCTTTGTGTCGGCTTTAGAGTCGGCTTTGGTATTTGGCTTGGTCTCGGCCTTGGTGTCGGGCTTCGTTTCGGCATTCGCCTCTGCATTGCCGGCGCCTTCGGCGTCTTCCTCTTCTTCTTCGGCGATGGCTGCTGCGCCTTTAGCGGCGAACTCGACGAGAAACGGCGGCTCGAGAAATTCTTTGATGAGCGAATACTTCGACATCATCTGGCGGAACTCGGGGCTGGAAGCGAGCTCCCAGTTGATGGTGCGTTCGGCACCCTGGGAGTCAACGGCCTTGATGGACCAGGTGTGGTGCTCCTCGTCTTCGAGGGGCTTGTCAACCTTCTTGAACTGGAACTCGTCCGACAGCTCGACGAGGCGCTTGTGCAGCGCGGAGATTTTTTCGGGAACTGCTTTTCCGTCTTTCGAGGCAACGTCGGGCGAAGCAAAGTCGGCGCGATGGGTAAGCTCCGCGCGAGCGAGCAGCTCGGTGAGTTTTTCGTTGCGGATGCGCTTGTCTACCTTTTCGACGAATCCTAAATACTCATTGAGCGTGGCCATGAACCGCGTGAGGTCGGCGCCTTCGATTTTTGCCGCCGACTCGCCGTGGCGGACGATCATGCCCTCGGCGGCGCGGTTGACCATGACCTTGACGAATTCGCGATCGTCTTTGATGTATTGCTCGAAGCGGCCCTTCTTGATTTTGTAGAGCGGCGGCTGCGCAATGTAGATGTGGTCGCGCTTGATCAGCTCCGTCATGTGGCGGAAGAAGAAGGTGAGCAGCAGCGTGCGAATGTGCGAGCCGTCGACGTCGGCGTCGGTCATGAGGATGATTTTGCCGTAGCGAACCTTGGCGGCGTCGAAGTCGTCTTTGCCGATGCCGCAGCCGAGCGCCGTGATCATGGCGCGGATTTCTTCGTGGCCGAGCATCTTGTCGTAGCGCGCCTTTTCGACGTTGAGGATTTTGCCCTTGAGCGGAAGAATGGCCTGGAACTTGCGATTGCGGCCCTGCTTGGCCGTGCCGCCTGCGCTTTCGCCCTCGACCAAATAGAGCTCGCAATGCTCCGGGTTGCGCTCACTGCAGTCGGCCAGCTTGCCGGGAAGGCCGCCGCCATCGAGCGCGCCCTTGCGCCGCGTAAGGTCGCGGGCCTTGCGCGCAGCCTCGCGCGCGCGCGCCGCTTCAATGGCCTTGTTGATGATTTTGCGGGCGACGGGAGGATTCTGCTCAAGAAACATGCTCAGGCGCTCATTGACGAAGGCCTGCACGGTGCCGGCGATGTCAGAGTTGAGCTTGCCCTTGGTCTGCCCTTCAAACTGCGGCTGCGACAGCTTAACGCTGACGACGGCCACCAGGCCCTCGCGCACGTCGTCGCCGCTCAGGCTTTCCTTCATGTCTTTGAACAACCCCATCTGCTGGCCGACAAAGTTGATGGTGCGGGTGAGCGCGGCGCGGAAGCCGGAGAGATGCGAGCCACCATCAACGGTGTTGATGTTGTTGGCGAAGCTGAAGACGGTCTCTGAGTACGCGTCGTTGTACTGCAGGGCAATGTCGATTTCGACAGCGTCGCGAAGAGCTTCCATGACGATGGGCTTGTCGTGCAGCACGCTCTTGCCGCGATTGAGGTGCTTGACGAACTCGGAGATGCCGCCGGCGTAGCGGAACTCAGTGCGGCGCGCTTCGCCGGTTTTGGCGTCGGCGGTGCGCTCGTCAGTGAGTGTGATCTCGAGGCCCTTGTTCAGGAAGGCCATTTCGCGCAACCGCTGCGCAAGCGTGTCGTAGTTGAACTCGGTGGCGGTGAAGATGGATTTGTCGGGCAGGAAATGAACGCGCGTGCCGCGGCGCTTGCTGATGCCGGCCTGGCGCAGCTCACTGGTTGGCTGGCCACAGCTGAAATCCATCTCCCAGGTGTGGCCGTCGCGCCAGATCTCGACGTTGAATTCCTGCGAGAGCGCATTGACGCAACTGACGCCGACGCCGTGAAGACCGCCGGAGACTTTATAGGTGGAGGCGTCGAATTTGCCGCCAGCGTGCAGCTTGGTCAACACCACTTGCACAGCGGGCATGCGCACGCCGCCGGGCAAATCCATCATGTCGACGGGAATGCCGCGCCCATCGTCGACGACGGTGACCGAATTGTCGACGTGAACGACTACGTCGATTTTTTTGGCGTAGCCGGCGAGCGCTTCGTCGACTGAATTGTCGACGACTTCGTAGACGAGATGATGCAAACCCATCTCGCCAGTCGACCCGATATACATCGCGGGACGGAGGCGGACGGCCTCAAGGCCTTCCAGAACCTTGATGTTGTCGCCGGTGTAACTGTCGTTGTCGCCGGGAGGTGTGCTGCCGGGAGGTACTTCAGTCGCCATGGAATTCCGCTCGAAACGTGTTCCGTGATCGTGAGGGTTGCCCGGGATGAATCCGGATACTGAAGCGGGAGTAAGCGCTTGAAAAGAGGGGCTATCAAGCGTGTTCACATAGGGCAATTTTACCATGCGGAACCGCGCGGTGCTGGCAGGTTCCAGTAGCTCGATAACGGTTACTAAGCCGCCGGAAAAGTGCCAAGAGATGACGTTGGTAATCCAACCTCGTGATTGTTTAGTATCTATATGAAAAACATAGACTTACGTGGATTCATAAGCTAGGATTTGGCTCCAAGAGAAGAGAAAATCTCCTCTTAAATCCCAATCCGAGAGGTTACCAACGATGAAAACTGCCATTCGCATGTTCGCCCTGTTCGTTGCCATCGCCGGCCTTGCTGCGGCATCGCTCGCGCCAGCCAAAACGCAGATTCATGCCACACACAATTCTGTAACTGCTGGTAACCCCGGCCCGCTGATTTCGCTTCCCCTTCCGCTTCCCTGCCAATCGGTTGACAAGTGTTTTGCGCCAGCCCCCACGTCGCGCTAACATTCTCGGCGAAGTCCTGCTAAGAGAAGTGAGATCCGACGAGTACTGCCTAGCACGAAAGTGCCAGAGGTGCGTTACCCTTTTGTGTTTGAGCCATTAGGCATAGAGGCGCTATCCTGAGAGCGTTCGAACGATTGCAATCCAGCCTCTATGCCATTAAACGCTGCAATGTCGACGATGAGCGCGGTTGAACTTACCCTTTGGGCCGCGCTCGCCATTCTTTTCTGGACTAAGGGGTTGCAGCGCCGTTTCAAGGCGATGAGCTTCTTCCTCGCCTTGCGCGCGATTTCAACGCCGGTCCTCATGCTTGTTCTCTACGAGGAGTCAAAGCCCTGGGGAATCGACCATCACCTTAACAAAATTTATTATTTCGGTTTTTTCGCGGCTTATCTCGCGAGCGCGGTGTTGCTGTTCTTAATCTGCATTGAGGTCTTCCGGGCGGCGCTTGCGGCGTTTCCGGGAATCGCGAAGTTGGCGATCGTGATTTTTCGCTGGGCGGCAGTCGTCTCAATGCTTGTGAGCCTGACCTCGATTTCCTATGCGCACAAGGGAATCTACATTATCGCGGACGTATGTTATGGGTTGATGCACTCGGTGAGCGTTCTTGAGTTGTGCCTGCTCGCGTTTCTTTGCCTCAGCATGAACGCCCTGCGACTGACAGTGCGCGATTTGGCGTTTGGCATCGCTTTGGGCTTCGGAGTGTTGTCCTCAGCCGATTTTATCGGCGCATCGTTGATCTCTCGCGTAGCCTCCCTCACCAACCCGCTGCAATTTGTGTATGAAGCTTTGATTCTCGGAACGCTCGCGATTTGGATGGTTTACTGCGTCCATCCCGAGCCGGTTCGCATGCCGGTGCTGATGCCAGCTAGCTCGACCATTTACCGCTGGAACGAAATCGCTTCGGCACTGGGCCACACAGGCACCAAGGTGGCCATGCAGCAGCCGGCCAACAGCTTCTTCCTCTCGGATGTCGAGCGCGTGGTGGAGAAGGTGCTGGCGCGGAATATGAAGAGTCGGGAGTCAGAGACGTAGAGACAGTGACCAGGGATCAGAAAAGCGAAAGGCCATCCCGCCGAGGCGGGATGGCCTTTTGATTTGCAGCAAAATGCGCGCTTATTCGATGCGACAGCGCGAAATTGGAACGACGCGAAAATCCGGATATTGCGCCGGTTACTCGGAGGCGATGGGCTCGACGGAGGCGAAGCGGCCGCGGTTTCCGCGGTCAGTGAATTTCACGCGACCCGAGACCTTGGCGAAGAGCGTGTCATCTGAGCCGATGCCAACATTAACGCCGGGCTTGATGCGAGTGCCGCGCTGGCGGCTGATGATGGTGCCGCCGGTGACCAGTTGGCCGGCAAAGGCCTTTACGCCAAGCCGCTGCGCGTTTGAGTCGCGTCCGTTTGTGGAACTGCCCCCACCTTTTTTATGTGCCATTTTCGAATCCCCTTCTGAAAGGCAGCTTCTAGCTGCTAGCTCCTAGCCTCTAGCCTCTAGCCCGGTCCGAGCAGGAAGCAGGGTTTGGTGCACTTGCGTGAAACCGTTCCCGATGCGCCGTTTACGCTACTTTTTGTTTGCGTCGTAGGTAACGCCGTCAGCCACGATGGCCTTGATGCGAACCTCAGTGAAGTTCTGCCGGTGGCCCTGGAGCTTCTTGTATTGCTTCTTGCGCTTGAAGTGGAAGACCAGGATTTTGTCGCCGCGGCCTTCGCCGAGAACTTCGGCGGTCACGGTGGCAGAACCTGGCTTGGCAAGCGTTCCGGGCTCGCCGGAAACGGCAAGCACGTCGCTAAACTCGATGGTCGGAGTGCCCGACGGGACGCTTTCAATCTTCAACACGTCACCGGGCGCGACACGATACTGCTTGCCTCCGGTGCGAATGACTGCGTACATAACAAATCCTCCAGCGGCCCGGGTGGCAGGACGCAAAACACAAATCGTGTGCTCGATGGGGGCGGATACAGAACAGTGACTGCATCGCGAGAGGAGGGCCGAGCCGAACTAGACGGAGAACCCGGCACCATCCCGCGCACCCTTCAACCAGGTGCATCGCCGAACTCTTTGATTTTATCGTTAAGCGAAGATTAGGTCAATAATTAGGCCAAGGCGCCGGAGCGCGGAAATTATCGGCAAAGTTGGGGGAGTTTTTGGGAGTGATTTCAGGGGGTTGCGGGGGCTGGGGAGGTCGGGGGGTGACAGCGAAGGAGCGGGGACCGTCGGGCTGAGCGGACGGAACGGAAGGGGAACGGTATCGGGGCAGGTCACGAGTACAGAGAGAAGCGGCGCCCCTGAGTCTCTTGGACGCCGAGAATTCTCGATCGGCCCTTCGCTGCTCCAGTTTGTCAGACGGCTTGTACAGCGTCTCTCATCTCGGTAGATTTCGCATTCTTGTCGGTTCCACCCAAAGCTAGGTATATTTTCATTACTTTTTCTGTGGCGTTCCACAAGTCATTTTCGGGGATTGGTTTCACGACCTCTTTCATCGCGTCTGCGATTGACTGGGCCGACTTGGTAGCGAGGTTCCATTTCTTCCCGAGCAGCATGGCGACATAATAGTGGAGGTCGCGGACCAAATTTGATGTGAGTTCTCCTTTTTGCTTCCGGCCCTCAAGATACGATTCGACCTGCCGGTCAATCAGAATTGAGGCTGCATAGAAATCAAGGTCGAGCTTTTCGTCGTATACGACATCCTTGTTCTTCTTGATGTATGTCTGCGGCCTTCCCCGTGCCTGATCTGGCTGTTGCAGGACTATTGCGATGAAAGCCTGAGCCAAGGCACCCATGCCGACCAGGGAGTTAATGGGCTTCTTAAGGCGCTTGTACTCTCCTTTCTTACGATCATAGAAGAGACCATAAAGGCGGAGGCGATCCTCGATGCTTTCCTGAATAGGATCGTTTGCCAATAGGGTGAAATCGTCAACTTTCGTCTGGGAATTAGTGGATTTGATGATTCTCGAGCGTGTCTTCTCCTCGTTCGCCACAATAATCTTGATGAGGATTGCCCGATTGTCAGTTCCGCTATTCTGATTCTTTCTCCATTGATAGACTTCATGCGAGGTCTGAAGGCCATTAACAATTTCTGGATTCTTGATTTTGGCCTTGTGCCCATTGACAGGACATTCGTCGGCAATAATCGTGACTCCATTGTTGAGCCACCAGAACTCCTCTTGGGAGATCGGAAACGAGAGAGTTGCGCGGATTTGCGTATTTACGGGATTCTTGGTCCCTTGATAGTCCCTCACATTTGGTTCCAGGAAGCGCGTTTGCATTTCCCCGTTCTCTTTGATGAGCAGGCGATCCGCATAGTCGGTGAGCTTTACAAGGCACACTGTAGAGCCGTCCTCAGTTGAAAAATTCTCAAGGACAGGGAGGACTACGGTCGTTTCCATCGCGGTTTTTGCTGCGTCGTGGAGCCGCTGCGCGTTCCAGAGGGTGAAGGTTACGTCTGCGGATGAGAGAATCGCTTTGACGTACGCCTTTAGGTTGTCCCCCCTCACGTTAATCTTGTCCTTCGGCCCCGGCAATGCGTCCGCCTTGCATGCGTAGTGAAAGTGGACGGCAAGTGTATGGGGATGCCCCATCACTTCGTCGCTGTACTTCTCGCGGAAATTGGTGATGGCATCTTGCGCCTTTGAGTTCAAGTAGGTCATCGTGTCCACCGGCTTGCTATAAGTCAGTAGGTCCTTGGCGAAAGCTTCCAGTTTTGTGACAGGAGTTTCCTTAAAGGTCTTCTCTTCCTTTGCCTGGATGATGTGCAATTGGATTGGGCCTGCGGGAATGATCGGAGGAGTCTCCGTTGTAATTAGCTTGCTGCCCATGAACAGGTAGGCGGAATCCACTCCACCGTCATCTCCGCCTCCTAGTTCTCCGGAGATAACTTCGTCGTTATCGAGATCGAAGTCCTTCAGTACTTGCTCAGCAACGAATCGCTCGAATGCCTTAGAAGCGGGCAGACCTTCGGCATGCTCGGACTTCCAAATCGCGTACTTGGCTTCGAAAAGACGCACCTCATGTTCGCTCATTTCTGCTACCTCAAAGGAGGTGTCAATCATAGCTCACCTCCGCCTTGATGGGCAGAGATGTTGGTGCCTTCGCGGGGTGTGGCGTGGTTCGGCGCGCGACCGCAAGGGGAGCGCGTCAGCAGGGACGGGCAATGAGGCTTCGCGCAGGGGCTGAAGCCCATTTACTTTTCGGGCGGTCTTGCGGCATGGCTGAAGCCAAGCCCTGATACAAGGCGAGAAGCAAAAGCAGATCCTTCGGCTCCCCCTCCGCATCGCCGCGCTCCTCGTCAGGGTCGCTCGGGATTACAGCGGATACAAATGGGTTCGTGGTATCCCACCCTTCGCCAGAAAAGAGGCGAAGGATGGGGCACCCATTCTCATAGGTTGGTGAAGGTCATGAAAAGCAACCACGTATTCCGGATCGTCGCGCGGCTTCGCCACGGCAAACGCCGGTGGGCGAGCGCGTCGAAAGAATTTGCTTGCGCAGGAGCGCCACTTATGCGATAACTACGTTATGCGTAGTACGCGAGACGTAGTAGACGCGGACGGCGGGATGGATCCCGGATATTATTCCGATCCGCCGCTGCTGGTGCTGGCGAGCCTGGCGAGCGGGCCGAAGCACGGGCACGCGATGCTCGAGGATATTGAGCGGCTGTGCGGCACGCGGCTGGGACCGGGGGCGCTGTATGGAGCGATTGCGCGGCTCGAGCAGCAGGGATGGATTGCGCCGCTGCCGGCAAAGGAGCGGCGGCATCCTTACCGGATTACCGGGGATGGGCTGAGGGTGCTGCGCGCGAAGCTGACGAGGCTGCATGAGTTTTCAAAGGCGGGGCTGAAGAGGCTGGAGGCGCGATGAATCGGGGCACGATGAAACGGGGGCTTGCTCATCTGCTGACGCGTCTCTATCCGCGCCGCTGGAGAGAACGGTATGGCGAGGAGTTTGAGGATTTTTTGCTGGAAGGCCGCGGGGATTTGAAGGCGTGGATGGACGTGGTTCGAGCGGCGGTAGGAGAGCATATTCACCCGACACTACAAGCGATTGAACAAGGAGGCATGATGAGCGAAGTACGGACGACCAGTTTTGGAACGGTGGTGAGGCAGCCGAGCGCGCTGGTTCCGATGGCGATGGCATTGACGGCGCTGGCTGTGGTGATGGGGCATATTGCGATTTATGGCGCGGCACGCGAGGCGGATGAGGGAGCGACCGCGCACATTTGGCAACTGCTGATGGTGGCGCAGTTGCCGGCGTTGCTTGTGTTCGGAATTCGGTGGCTGCCGAAGGCGCCGAGACAGGCATTGGGTGTGTTGGCGCTGCTGGCGGTGGCTATCCTGGCGGCGATGGCGCCGGTGTTCATCTTCCACTTGTAGGCGGATGGGGCATCCAGCGTATCGGAAAGCTCAGACTTCTCTCTGCCGGTTGGAAGAGTGTAGAGACACAAGCCGGTCGAGATTCAAACCGGGGAGGAGATCATTCTTTCCCTGGCACCAGAGTCTCCTTACCGCCGAGGTTGCACATGTCCTCTTCCTCTCCCGAGCCGATCGCTGGCCGGTCGCCTGCTGATAATTGCGCGCGAATCAAGAAGCTTGGCTACGTCGCGGGCAAACACGTGGATCTGTACGGCGAGCACATTGAGCTGGTCTCAGATCCATTTGCGGAGGGTGAGTGCGTAGCCGTCCGCGCTATCAGCGGAAATAATCCGACCGAACGGACAATCGACCTTCCCGTAACCCTCTTATCCGGTTGGGAGGACCTGTTTGAAGAACTGGCAGATCCCACTGCCTCGGAGCTGCCGGCACACGCTCCGCTTGCTGAGCCTGTTGGGAAAAAGACGGCGTAGCCCCTAATCCAAAACAGTGAGAAGCAGGGCCGCGTTCGCCCCGCGACCGCAATGACTACTTGCCGGGGTACATTTGAGCGGCGCTAGAAGCCTATTTGAACCAATGAGCTAGCTTGGAGATCGAGCATCCGCAGAACCGCGGAAGAAATTTCTTGACATCGAGTACTCTACATTATAGAGTTCTCTTCACGTTGAGACAGGGAATAGCCAGTAGGGAGTAGAAGACCGGTAAACGGTATGACAGGAAGCAGAGGGACGATGACGGCGAGTACGCAAATGATCGAAGAGGGGACGGCGCTGGAAGTCGACGGGCTGGTAAAGCGGTTCGGCGATTTGACGGCGGTGGACGGGGTGAGCCTGACGGTGCGCGCGGGCGAGTGCCTGGGACTGCTGGGTCCAAACGGCGCCGGGAAAAGCACGCTGATCCGGAGCATGGTGGGGCGCGTGCGTCAGGACAGCGGACGCGTGACGGTGATGGGGAAGGCGGCGGGATCGACAGAGGCGCGGATGGCGCTGGGATGGGTTCCGCAGGAGTTGTCGATTTATCCGCGGATCACGTGCAGGGAGAATCTGGGATCGTTTGGGCGGTACTACGGGCTGAAGGGGCAGACGCTGAAGGATGCGATTGCGTGGTGCCTGCATTGGGCGGCTCTTGAAGAGAAGCAGGACGACGTGGCGAAGACGCTGAGCGGCGGGATGAAGCGGCGGCTGAACATGGCGGCCGGGATGCTGCACCGGCCAAAAGTAGTTTTATTCGACGAGCCGACGGTGGGGGTCGATCCGCAGTCACGGAACCGGATCTTCGAAATGATCGAGGCGCTGCGTGATGCAGGGACGGCGATTGTGTATACGACGCATTACATGGAAGAGGCGGAGCGGCTGTGCGACCGGATCGCGATTATCGATCACGGAAAGATTATTGCCGAAGGGACGAATGAAGAGCTGGTGGAGAAAACGTTTGGAAGACGAAGCCAGGTGCTTGCGCGGTTTGACGGAGAGACGGCGGCGATTGAAGCATGGGCCGGGCGGCACGGCGGGCGAGTGAAGGGCGAGACGGCGGAGTTCACGATTGAGCAGGCGGGGGAGATCGCTCCGCTGCTGGACGATGCGACGAAGGCGGGGCTGGAGCTGGAGGATTTGACGCTGCGGCGGCCGAATCTGGAGTCAGTATTTCTGCACCTGACAGGAAGGGAGTTACGAGATTGATTTTCCAAGTTGCAAGGACGGCATTGATTGCGCTCAAGCGGGATCGCGGAGCGCTGGTATTGAGCTTCGTGTTGCCGCTGGCGTTTTTCTCGATCTTCGCGGTGATTTTCGGGAGACAGGGCGGCGGGACGCCGACAGTGAAGCTGATTGTGGTGGACCAGGACCAGAGCCAGGCTTCGGCGGCGCTGGTGAAGGGACTGCAGAGCGAGTCGAGCCTGGTGGTGATGATGAAGCCGGAGGCGAAGAGCAAGAGCGCGCCGGCACCGGCGGATTACACGGCCGCGACGGCGGAGGCTGCGGTGAAGGCGGGAGACGCGCCGGTGGCGTTGATTATTCCGGCGGGATTTGGGCAGCATCCGATCGCATTTGGGCCGGACGCAGGAGGAAGCACGCTGGAGCTGCTGAACGACCAGAGCGACACGATCGCTCCGCAGATTGTGGTGGGGCTGCTGCAGAAGGCGGCAATCACATCAATGCCCTCGGCGATGGCGGACGAAGGGATGAAGTACGCGGACAAATACGTGGGCGGGTTTACGCCGGCGCAGAAGGCAAAGGTGGACGAGGAGCTGGATGCGCTGCGCAAAGCAGAGGCAGACGGAAAAACGGGGGCTGGAAGTGGAGATTCAGGGAACGGAAATTCGGGCAATGGGAGCGCGGGCGCTGGGATTGTAGCGGTGAACGTGCGCGCGGTGGTGGGCGAGAACAAAAAGAGCCCGATGATTTCGTTTTACGCGGCGGCGATCGGAGTCATGTTTCTGATGTTCACGGCGAGCGGGTCGGCGGGAGCTCTGCTGGACGAGGCGGAGAGCGGCACGCTGGAGCGGGTGCTTAGCACGCGCGTGACGATGACGAAGTTGCTGGCGGGAAAGCTGGTGTTCAACACGGGGCTGGCGTTTGTGCAACTGACAGCGATGTTCCTGTGGGGATGGTCGGCGTTCAAGCTGGACTTCTTCAGCCATCTGCCGGGATTTGCGGTGATGGGATTGTGCACGGCATTTGCAGTGGCGGCGTTCGGGATGCTGCTGGCAAGCGCGTGCCAGACGCGAGCGCAATTGGGCGCGCTGTCGACGCTGGTGATTCTGATTATGTCGTCGGTGGGCGGCAGCATGTTTCCGCGGTTCCTGATGCCGGAGAGCATGCAGAAGGCGGGGCTGCTGACGATCAACGCGTGGGCGATCGACGGGTTCACAAAGGTGTTCTGGCGGGATTTGCCAGTGACGGATTTGTGGCCGCAGGTGGCGGTGCTGTTGGGAGTTGGAGTGGTGCTGTTTCTAATTGCGCGGAGAGTGGCAAGAAGGTGGGAGTTCTCGTAAGACGGCGGGGTTGGCGGAGTTAGCGGGGCTAGGAGTGGCGGGTTGGCGTTTGTGCTATCCCACCCTTCGCCAGAAAAAAGGCGAAGGATGGGGCACCCAGTGAGTTAAACGGAGCAAGCGAAGGGCAGGAGGACTTATATGAGTGCTGAGAAAGTGGAGTTGACGGAGCGGCTGGAGTTGATTGAGAACATGATTGCCGAGGGACGGCGGAGCACCACGAGATGGGCGTGGACGATCGTGCTGTGGGGCGTGGCGTTTTACGTGGCCATCGCGTGGTCTTCAGGGATGTTTGGCGGGCCGATCTGGGGCCAGCACTACATGGCATGGCCAGTGACGATGACCGGCACGTGGCTGCTGAGCTGGGGATTGTCGGCACGGATGCGCACAAGCGCAAAGTCGCCGATGACCACAGTGGGTTGGGCAATCATATCCATCTGGACGGCCATGGGAATTTCGATGTTTGCGCTGCTGTTGCCGTTGGGGTTGAGTGGCAGGGCTGACCAGCAGGTGTGCGTGGCAGTGGTGGCGACGCTGCTGGGGACAGCGAATGCCGCATCCGGAATGCTGCTGAAGTGGAAGGCGCAGATCGGCTGTGCGGTGGTGTGGTGGATGGCGTCCGCTGCGTCATTGTTTGGCACTGTGACGCAAAGCACGATTGCGTTTCTGGTGGCCATTTTCATCTGCCAGATTTTGTTTGGAATTTACGCGATGATCCTGGAATCTCGCGGACACCGGAGGCAGGGGGCCGTGAATGCCTGAGATGCCGGAGTTGAATCCTGTGATTCACGGGAAGCTGCGCCTGGCGGTGCTCTCGCTACTGCTGGGAGTGGACGAGGCGGAGTTTACGTGGCTGCGAGAGAGAACGGGCGCGACAGATGGAAACCTGGGCGCGCAGTTAATGAAGCTCGAAGAAGCGGGTTACGTGGCGATGAAGAAGCGGTTTGTGCTGCGCAAGCCGCAGACGCTCTACCGCATGACGGAGAAGGGACGCACGGCGCTGAGCGAATATGTGGATGCGTTGAAGGAACTGCTGGGAGCGGCAATTTGAAGGGCGCGTGTGAAGGCCCGGACTCGTGCGGGGAGATTTGGAATGTGGATCTTTCAAGATGACCGCGAAGAATCGGATCGGAGCATGGAATGAGCGAGGCAGGCGGAATTCTTGGCCCCAGCGGACCGGATTTGCTGGTTCGCATGCGAGGCAGAGCGGTGGGCGCCATTGTCTGCGCCGGGTTCGGCGCGTATGCGCTGTATTGGTGGACTCAAGCTGCGATTTCGGGCGACCAAAGACTGTGGTTTGGTGCAATCGCGACGGCGACGGCAGTTCTTGTGGTTTGGGCGATTGCGAACCTCGTCGCGCTGAGTCACGAACCGAGAGTTGTTCTCGACAAACGGCTGGCGAGATTTTACAGAATTGGATACGCGCTGATCGTCGCGACAGAGGGCGCTGCGATTTCTGTTGGAGGGCCGATCCTGGGCCACTTTCATCGGCCCGACCTGTATGGGCAATGGATCGGCGCGGTCGTAGGGATCCACTTTTTCCCTCTCGGCAAATTGTTCAAAATTCCTCTTTACTACTGGACGGGCGCTGCCATTTCGCTGGCTGCTTTTGGTTCGCTGTTGATTTCTGCGAGCTCACTTAGCTCCGCTCTATGCGCGGGAGGGACGGGCGGGGCTCTATGGATCACGGCGATCGTGATTCTCAGCAAGAATCTGGAGAGTCTATCGGCGAAGTCCGTGGTTGCTGTGTCGCCGGGCGAGTGACGGCGAGGGCTTGACGACTCGGGAATTCAGGATCTCGCTCAGCCGCCAGAAGCGGCGGGGAATTCAAGCGACTCGCGGACGCGGGACATGATGCCGAGGTAGTAAGCGAGATTGTGGATGGAGTTGAGGGTAGCTGATAGCGGCTCGCCGGCGTTGACGAGATGGCGCAGATAGGCGCGCGAGTAGCGGCGGCAAACGAGACACTGGCAGGCGGGGTCGGGCGGGGACTGGTCTTCAGCGAATTGTTTGTTCTTTATGTTGAGGCGGCCCTCGCTGGTAAAAAGCAGGGCGTGGCGGGCGGCACGGGTGGGAAGAACGCAATCCATCATGTCGACGCCGAGGCGCGCGTACTGCTCGATTTCGTCGGGGTAGCCGACGCCCATGACGTAGCGGGGCTTGTCTTTGGGCAGCAGCGGCAAAACTTCAGAGATTATTTCCAACGTTAATTCGCGCGGCTCGCCGACGCTGAGACCGCCGATGGCGTAGCCGTCGAAATCCATTTCGACGAGGCGCTCGGCGCATTCACGACGGAGGTCGCGATACATGCCGCCCTGAACGATGCCGAAGAGGGATTGCGTGTGGTCCTGTGGGCGTGAAAGATCGCTCCCCGGTCCCCAAATGCGAGGGACCGGGGGCACCCCTTGATTGTGCACCCCTTGTTTGTGCTGAACTTCGTCGCGCCAGGGAACTTCGCCCCGATGGGCGCGGAAGTGATCGAGCGAGCGTTGCGCCCAGGCCATGGTGAGGCGGAGGCTTTCTTCGGCGCGATCGCGCGTGGCGGGATATTCGGTGCACTCGTCGAAGGCCATGATGATGTCCGCACCGAGAGCGATCTGGACGTCGATGGAGTGCTCGGGGGTGAAGAAATGCGAACTCCCGTCGAGATGAGAGCGGAATTGGACGCCATCGGCCGTGACCTTGCGAAGCGAGTTGAGGGAGAAAACCTGAAAACCGCCAGAGTCAGTGAGCAATGCGCGCGGCCAACTCATGAATTTGTGAAGGCCGCCCATGCGGCGGATGGGTTCGTGGCCGGGGCGCAGATAGAGATGGTAGGTGTTGCCGAGGATGATTTCCGCGCCGAGGGATTCGAGCGTGTCCTGCGGGACAGCTTTGACAGTGCCCTGCGTGCCGACGGGCATGAATACGGGGGTTTCGACGGTTTGGTGGGGCAGGAGGAGTCGGCCGCGGCGGCCGGCGGCGGCGGATTCCGCGATGAGTTGGAAGGGCGGAGTCACCCAGCCATTCTAGCGGGAATGAGAACGGCGGTGACGGGCCGGTGGGTTGGCGGGCAAAGCGAGAAAATGGTCAAGATTGACCATCTTTCCTGTCCGGGACTTTGTAACGTGGTCGGAAGAACTAACTAATGCAACAAATCCGCACGGCAACAGTTCAATCATCCGCTCAAAACAATCTGCAGTAAGTCCCTCCCCCGGGAACGCTGGTACGAGTCGGGAGAAATCCCGACTCGTACCAGCGCACGAAAGTGTTCGAGTTTCCCCCTGTTCGCTTTTAAGCGGGCGGCCCTTTTGCAAACGAATCGCCTTACTGGACCACGACGGTCACATTTTGAGTGTGCGATAAGGATCCCGAAGTGGCGGTGACGGCGACGGATGAAGAGAAGGAGTGGAAACTGGAGCCGCAGCCGTTCGCCGAGCAGAGAGCGAGCACGACGGCGAGGAACATGAAAATACCGAGGCGCTTCTTGCGACGGCGGAAGCCGGGGACGAGCAGACAAAGAGCCAAAGCGAGCGAGCCGCCTGAGACGCGACGGAGCATTGCCGACGACGAGCTTTTGGCGTTGCCGGCGACACTAATCCACAGGGCACTGGAAAGCGGAGACCCGGCTGGAGTAAGAGTCGCAGGCGAGAAGGCGCATGTGACTCCAGCGGGCGGGTTGGCACAAGTGAAGGTGATGGGTGCGTTAAAACCGCTGAGCGGAGCAATGGTGATGTTGGTAGCGCCTTCTGAGCCGTGCTGGACGTTGAGCGAAGAATTGCTGAGAGCCAAGCTGAAATCGGTGTTGGTGAGCGTGAACTGCGCTGTGCCGGAGAAGCCGGAGACCGAGGCGACAACCGTGTAGTTGCCGTTTGTGCCGTTGGCTTTGGCGGTGGCGGTGGCCACTCCGTTGGCTCCGGTGATAGCGGTGGCAGGAGTGATGGTTGCGCTGGCGCCGGTGGCGGGGGCGGTGAAGTTGACAGTAACGCCGACCGAGGGATTGCCATTGACGTCAGTGACGAGGGCAGATAGCGGCGTGGCGAAGGAGGAGCCGACGGTAGTGGTCTGCGGTGAGCCTCCAAATAAGGTGGGAGCACCGGCGGTGCAGGCGCCCGTTAATGAGACCACGGCGGATTGCGCGGCGGTTTGCCGCGACGCATCCTGAGCCACGGCGACGACGGTGCCGCCGGTGCTGCCCGGCACGACAAAACTGTAAGGCAACGCGTTGAGGGGAATGCTCGTGTAGGTGCTGCCGCCATCAAGGCTGTACTGGACCAACGACAAGGCCGCCCCCTGACTGCCGGGAGAAGCGGCGATGCTGGCGCGGACGCAGTTGGTGGAGAGCGTGGTTGTGGTCAACGCAAGGGCGGGTCCCTTGCCGGCCATGGTGACGCTGGTGGTTGCGGTGATGGCGTTGCCGTCAGAATCAGTTCCCGTAAGCGTGATGGTGTGTGGGCCGGGCTGCAGTGTCACGCTCAGAGGAGAGCCCGAGCCTAACGCTCCCTGCACGTTGTCGCTCCACTGCAACGCGGTTCCAGTCAGCACGCCGTCGTCGGCATCCCATACCGCGCCGCTCAAAAACAGGGGATCCACCGCGGCCTGCGTATAACCGCTCGCCGGCGAAGTGATGACGATCGTTGAGGGCGTCTTCTTTGGCGCGTTGAACGGGGCCGAGGTTGCGCTTCCGGTGTTCACTCCATCCGACACGAGCACCTGAATCATTCCGTTCGGGCTCCCCGGCAACTGGCTGAAGTCCAGCGTGTCGCTTGTCCAGGTAGTCTGCGAAACCTGCCCCCAGGTCGTTCCGCCATCCGGCGAATACAGCACCCTCGACGTGAACGCAGTCGAATCCGGATCGACAATCGTCCACGAAATGGTTTGCGTGTTTGAACCGACAAATCCCGTCCCCGGGCTGGTGATGGTCACCGTGGGCGCAGCGCCGGTAACCGGAACCGTCCCCACTGTGTTCCCGTTGGGATCCATCACCGCAAACGACGCTGCTCCCGTCGCAACTGGAACCCATTCTGAGAAAGTCGGATTCAGCGTTGCAGACCCTGTCAGCTCATCAGCCACGCCGTAGAGCGGGGTGAAGTTCCTCGTGTAGAGTACCTGCCCGCCTGCTCCCAGCACCTGAATGGAGTAGGTTCCCGTACCGGCATCGGTGGTGCCCGCCAGCGTCTGCGCAAAGATCGGATCGAAGGTGACGCCCGCCACCGGATCGATGGAACCCCCAATTTGCCAGTAGGGCTGAGTCACGACGGCCGGCGGCGCGACGAGCGGCGCTGCCTCGCTCAACACCGGCGACTTCCTGTTCGATGGAGACGCCACCACCCCACCGTTCAGTTGCGTAATCAACTTCTTGTATTCGAATGGCGCGATCCATTCCGGAAAGCAATAGGCCATCAGGTCGAAGGTGTTGCTGGGGTCCAGTACGGTTTGCGTCGTCACGTTGAAGCCGTCTTCCAGCACGCCGCCGGAGCTTTGGATGTTGTTGGTTGGGTACGGCCAGTCCGGAGAGGACGGCGCATCCACCACCGCCGTTGCCCAGCATCCCGGCGGCGCGGCTGCCTTCGTCGACACCACCACCCCTGTATGCTTCAGGGACAGCGTGTGGGCGATCTCATGAGCAACAGTCTGCGCCGTGTCGTCAACGCCGATGTCGTGCGAGAAATCCGGACCTGCGATTCCATGCGAGGGAATCCCCGCCGCTGACGCGCTTGAATCTCCCACTAATGGTGAGCTCGCGGGATAAACCGCAAAGTAATCCGTCCACTGGTTGGTTTGGGCATCCTGAAGCTGGTCCGCGACAGAGTAGAAAGCGGCCGCCTGGCGAGCAAGATCCAGGTCCCAGGCAGTGTAATCAAACCTGGTGCATTCCAGGCAGGACGATACGCTGGCCCACTTCGTAGAGGCAGTCACCGAGGCCGTGGGCATCAGCAGGCTCGCCAACCACGTCTGGCTCAACAACGCAGACGCACTGCCGCATGCCTTCTGATTCGTTGTGTTCTTGAGTACGCAACCGCTTATGGCAGTTAGTTGCACCGACGACGTTGTCCGGCTCGTAAGGTTCAGATCTTCCTGTTCCAGAACCACGTTGTTGTCGTCGGTCACCGTGATGCTCACGGTCCAGGCTCCCGTCGGCGCGGCGGTGAAGTAGAAATCCAGCGATGAGCACGGGTTATTGCGCGCGCGTTGATCGGCCGGCTGGCATCCCGGGGGAAGCTGAATCGACTTCGTCGCTCCCGGAGGGCCCACTACCAGAACGTTATAGGTTGTGGCCGCGGTAACCGAGGCGAAGTAGAGTCGCATCACTCCGGGCTTCCCGGCGATCATCGGCACCGGCGGCTCATTGTTCGCCATGAGCGAAGCCTTCAAAACCGCCAGCGTCTGGTACTGCTGGATCGCCTGGGTGAACTCAATAGCGGCGATGGGATTCGCGCCGCAGCCCGCGATGGCCGGGATGGTGTACGTGTCTCTGTAGCTTTCACCCTGGTTCCCGCCGGGACGGCCGCAGACTCCAGGCAGGCCCGGGTCAACCAGCACCGGCGTGCTTTTGTTGCAGGAAAGATAGAGCGGGGTGAGGCCGGTGCAATGGCCGAAAGTATCGATCACCTGATCCGTAATCTGGTCGCCTTCCTTGGCCTGGATCGTGAACGGACCACGGCTCACCGCCTCACCGTTTCCTGTCGTGTAGAGCAGCGGACCAGTGATGCCGGCGCCAGAGTAAACATTCAAATTGTCGTCGACGGTCCAGGTGCCGCCAGCCGCGCCGCTGACGGTGTAGGTATTGGTCTGCGCAGGCGAGGCCGCGGGAAAGAAAAACGCGAAGGCGAAGACGGCAGAGAGAATTCGGAGTGAACGGTGGGTCACGGGCGGACGACCTCCAGAGATTTCCGATTTAGCAGGTGCAGCATTCCGGAGGCGGGCGTCCGGGAGAATTCCGAACAACGCAATACCAAACATGAAGGGGACGCCAGGGACCGTTGCGTCCAATCGGTTGCCGTTAGAACTGTAGTTCTATCTGTTATCACCCAATGGGACTGGAAAAGCAAGAAGTGATCGGAGAAATTGCTGGAGGATTAAGGAGCGAAGCGGAAATCGAATTGGCTAATTGCCTGCGCCGCCGAGATGAATGAGGAATCCCGCGCGGGCGGTGCGGGGCTGGCCGAGCGTGGTGGTCGGGGTTTTGGAAACTTCGATGGAGCGATTGAAGAGATTTTCGCCGGCTGCGAAAATTTCAATTTGCGGGATGCGTGGGCGCTTGCTGAGTGTGTGCGAGGCGTAGGCGTCGAGGCGAAAATAGCCGTGCAGAAGATTGGCGTTGGCGTCGTCGTCAAACTGGCGGCCGCTGAGGCGGCTTTCGAGGCTGATGGTTCCGAGACGCGGGCGCGATGCGCGCAGGTTAAGAGTGGCCATATTGCGCGCGACTTCGGGAATCCAATTGCCGAGGTCCTGACTGCCGCGCGAGACGACAGCGTGGGCGTATTGGTAGCCGCCATCGACAGCGAGCCATGAGCGAGGCGCAAGGTCGAAGTCAAGAGAGACGCCGCGGCTCTCAATTTGGCCAAGATTTTCTCGCATGAGCCGGATGGGCGAAGAGTTGGGGTTGATGGTGAGAGCGGCGATGGGGCGATTGACCTGGGTGAGGAAGTAGCTGGAGCGAATGCTGCCCCAGGAGCGCTCGGCGGCGAGGCCGGCTTCCCAGCCAGTGGCGCGCTCGCTGAGGAGATTGCCGTTGGGCAGAGTGAGCTGGTTGCCGACTTGAGTGGAGCGATAAAGCTCGCTTGGCGTGGGAGCGCGGAAGGCGCGGAACCCTGACGCAGTGAGGGCCCAGTGCGGCGACAGCTTGCGCGAGAGACCGAGACGCGGATCAAATATGCGCTCATCGAGTTGCGGTGGCTGAGCGGCAGTGGGCGTCCAGGTTGTACCGTTCCATTGCGTTTCGTGGCCGTCGTAGTTCTGGAACCAATCCATGCGGGATGAGGCGACGAGCGTCCAGGCATTGTGCTCCCACATGGCCTCAGCGTAGGCGGCTGAGTCGCGCTGATGGTCGGCGAGATTGGTAAGAGGCGAAGTGCCAGTGTAGGATTGCTCGCGGTCCCAGACGCGGACGTCGTGCGCGTCTGCTCCGGCAACGAGCAGAAGGCCCGCACCGATGGGCTGACTCCAATGCGCGGCCGCGCCGAGCTCGTTGTCGGGGACGTAGGAGAATTTGGTGGGGATTTCGCCGCAACGATAGGCGCATGCCGCGTCGCCGAAGTTGGCGAGATTCGAAATGCTCGAAAAGGTCTGGCGATAGCGCTCGTCCGATCCGTAGAGGCGCAGTGCGAGCGCGGTGCTGTGCGCATTTTGCCAATCGGCCCCGGTACTGTAACGAATGAGGCGAGTGGCGTTGCGCTGGTAGGGAGTTCCGTTGTGGCGGGATTCGTTAAAACCTGAAGCGCGCGCGAAGATCTTGAAGTCGCCGAGCTTGAGATTGTGAATGTCGCGGCCGGCCGTGAGCAGTGCGTTCTGGCTGTGATCGTTGTTAGCGTCATCGACGGGGCCACGCTGCGATGGGCTCTCCTGAATGTAGCCGTCGGTGCCGATGAGACCGCCGGCGGCGAGGAGATTCCATGGGCCGACGTGAGCCGTGGCTAGCAGGCTGTTGTCGTATGTGCCTTCGCCGCCGAAGGTGCTCCGCACTTCTAGTCCTTTGGACAAGGGGAGTGCTGGAATGATGTTGACCACGCCGCCGATGGCGCTGGAGCCATAGAGATCGCTGGCGCCGCCGCGGACGAGCTCAACGGATTGGACGGAGAGCTCGGGCTGCTCCTGCCAGTGAATCCAACCGCCGAGCGGGTCGTTGAGAGGAACATCGTCTTCGGTGACGAGTGTGCGGCTGGCAGAGGTGGAACCGAGGGCGCGAAGGCTGATTCCCTGCGAGGTGGGATTGGCGACGAGCGAACTGGAACGGCGAAAGAGCTCGACGCCGGGAAGCGTGCGCAGTTGATCGTCGAAGGTGATGGCCGCGGTGGAGCGCAGCGATTCGCTCGTGAGCAGGCGCGTGGTGGTGGGGCTTTCCAAAACGCCGAGAGGAGCGCGATAGGCGGTGACGGTGATTTGTTCGGGTTTGGCAAGCGGAGCGGGTTTGATGGGTGGGGCAGGTTGGGCCGCTGCGGATGCGGGCGGAATTGACTGCGATGCGGGAGACCGCTGCGGAGGGGATTGGGCGGCGAGGGGCGACGGGATCGACAGTGCAGGGACCAATAAGGCAGAGATCGAGACGGCAATGGCCAGGAGCCGCGCGCAAAAAATCGGTTTGTGTTTGAAGCGTGCCATGAATTTATGTCGCCGGTTTCGGAAACAGGCTCTTTATCCATTGTGAGACAGCGGCCTGCTTGAGGGAACCAGGAAACAGGCGAGACAGCCGCCGAGCCGGTGGAGGCGAGTGGTGTCGAGTGGTGTTATATTCCGTTGCAGCCGAGTGGCAAGAGGCTAGGTTGTATCAACATATAGGGACGGGCGGCGTTGCAAGCGAGGAGGGATGCAAGATGAGTTCGCGAAGATTCCCTCTGAAGGGCGCGCGGGCGCGGCGCAAAGCAGACGGGTTGGCTGGGACGGTGTTTGTGAGCAGCCCGAAGACGGATCTGGTGGCGGTGCGCTGGCAACGAAGGGATGAGACGGGGACGCTGCTCTACGACGCTGAACGATTTGCGCGGGAATGGGAAGTGAAGAGAACGAGCGGCGCGAAGTGGAGAATGCACGCAGGAGTGATTGCATTGGCGGCGATGGCGGGGATAGGGATTTATTGCGCGGCGATGGAGTGGAAATCGATTGTGGCGAGCAGGGCTGAGGCTGCGACCCGGCAAAAGGGGAGCGCAGGGGCTGACGGAAAAAGTCTGCGCGGCGCCAACGGGCGCGGCGACGATGGATTGTTGGCGGCGCAGGCATGGGCGGCTCGGGCGTGCGGGAGGGGCGCGGACGCGTTCGTGCAATCCATTGCAAGGAACGGGTACGTATGGGTGGACGCCGCTACGCCGGATGAACGATTCAGCGGGGAGATCGCTGTTCATGTGGCTCCGGGAATCACGACGAGCGTGTCGGACAAGCTGCTGATTAAAGACGGAGCAGGAGCGTACCGGCGCGTGGAGCTGGTTTGCAGCTACAACAGCGAGGAAAATGAAGTTCTGAAGTATTGGATCGCGGACGGCGGCGAGTAGAGCGGATGGCACGAGTGGCGGGGGCGCGCTGCGCGGGGCTCCGAGTAAGCGATTGCGATAGGGCGCTAACCAAAGAGCGCCCATGAAGACGCCGACGCCGCGCGGACGGGCGCGGCGGGCGAGAAATGCGAAAGTCCGAACGCGAAGACTCGGGCGCGAAAATCTGAAAAAGAAGATTAGTGGGCGGGAGCCGGCAGGGCGGGACGAACGCTGGGCGAAGCGGACGGCTGCGCGGCGGCCGGCGCATTAGACGTTAGCGCTGCGTGGACCCGCTTTGGAGCGGCGACTATTAGCGCCGGCTGAGCTGAGATGTGCTGCGCGGCGATGGGGCTCGCGGAGGGATTCGCGTTTTGTCCAGACGGCTGCGCGGAAATCATGACCGCGGGATGGGCAACGGAGGGCATGGCGACGGGAGCATTGCTGCCTGATGACATTGAAGCTGACGGCCGCTTTGAGGCTGAAGGCTCCTTTGCAGTTGAACCTGAGGACGGCGCGGTTGCCGAAGGTTTTGCAACAGAGGCGTTGGCGCGCATCGGCTTGGGAGCGGGCGCGGCTGGCGACACGATTGCTGGGGAGGGCTTGGGAACGGTGGCGCTGGGCTTGATAGCTGCGGCGGGTGCAGCGGCAGGAGCCGAGGCTGGAGATCGAGAATCCGGAGAACTATATGCCGTAGAAGCGGGATCGGAAGGCGCAGAGGATTCTGTGGCGGCGGGATTATCAGTATCTGGCGCGGAGGCGTCGGGCGCGGGGGCTGAGGGCGGAGCCAGGACGGTGGATTGGTCGGGAATTGCGGAGTGGGGCTGAGGCGCCCAGACCTCGGAGAGACGGAGCACGCCGAGGAAGGTGACAACGAGAATGATGGCCGCCGAAGGAACCCAGAGCATGACGGAGCCAGTGGTGGCCGGAAGGATATGGAGCAGGCGCAGTTTGGTCCGCTGCCAGAATCTGGGTTTGGCGTGCTCGTCGGGCGTGTCCTTGGAATGGGAAGACGCGGAATCGGAAAACGCGAAATCCGAGACCGCGAAGTCGGGGACCACGCGGCCGGCAACGATGGGGGTATAAGCGGGGGCGTCGGCGGGCTCATACATTGAGGGGATCAATTGAAGTCCGGTGAATCGTTGACGCTTCATGGGCTGCTCAACAGCTTGATGGAATGCGGCGGGAACAGCGCCCACGGCTGGAAAACCGGCGTGGGTAGCAGCGGGCTCAAGCGACGGCGGAGTGAGTTTCAGGCCGGCGATGACTTTGGAGACCATGGCGGCGTCAACCTGCTTGAGCTTCATTTTGCAGCAGAGAGCCAGCGAGTTATAGCAAAGATTGTTGATGGTTCGAGGCGTGCCGTGGCTGGCCTCGGCGATCAACTTGACTGCGCCAGCGGTAAACAGCGGCTCGGCAAGATAGCCCGCCATCTTTACCCTGTAATCGATGTAGCCGACGGTCTCTTCGAGCGAAAGCGATTCGATGTGGCAGACGGTGGAGATGCGCTGGCGGAGTTGGACGAGCGAAGCGTGCTGCAATTTCTCTGAGAGCTGCGACTGACCGGAGAGGACGATCTGGATGAGCTTGCCGCGCGAAGTTTCAAAGTTGGTGAGCAGGCGAACGCGCTCGAGTACAGCGTCAGAGAGGTTTTGCGCCTCGTCAATGACGATGACGAATTTTCGGCCTGCGCGATTTTCTTTGATGACGGCGTTCGAGAGCTGCTCGTGCATTTCCGCGCTGCCCTGCGCGGGGACGATGCCGAGGTCGCGGAGAATGTAGGCGACAAACTCGCGGGGCTCGCACTGGGGGTCGAGGTCAAAAAGGAAGACCACGCGGGCGGCGTCGCGAATGTCCTCAAGGAAGCGGAAGAGGAGGGTGGTTTTGCCCATCCCCGGGGGCGCGATCATGGCCGTGAAACCGCGGTTGTTTGCGAAGCCGAAGCCAAGCGCATCGAGCGCCTGCTGATGGGTGCGGCTGAGATAGAGGCAACGCGGATCGGGGTTAACTCCGAATGGTTCTTCTTTGAATCCAAAGTACTGCAACAGCATGATGCGAACCTCCAACATTCAGCGGCGCAACGAGAAGCGGTGCAATGAGCACAACGCGCGCGACGAGCCGGTAAGCTCGCGAACACGCGGAACATTGGAATTATCTTATCTGGAATGCAGCATCAACTTATGGGCTTCGAACCAATCCGGTTACCTGTGGTTGGGGGTTTGGCGCGGTTGGTGGAGGATTGGAATTATGTGGCGGCCCAGAGGGGCGATTGAATGCGCGCGACAGCGGGTTCGAGGCCCGACTTGGCGGGAGCGAGATTGGCGAGGAGATGATCGAGGAGTTGGGCAGCGGTGAGGCCAGAGCGGGGATCGCGGAGGGTGGGAGCGATTTCAGCGAGGGGAACGAGGACAAAGGCGCGCTGGGCGAGACGGGGATGAGGAATTTCGAGGCCGGCCATTGAGAGGACGAGGTCGCCGTAGAGGAGGATGTCAAGATCGAGAGTGCGGGGGCCGTTGAGGACGGAGGCGGAGCGGTCGCGGCCGAAGTTGAATTCGATGGCAAGGAGAGACGCGAGGAGATCAAACGGGGCGATTGCGGTGCCGAGGGCGACGACGGCGTTGAGGAAGCGCGGCTGATCAGAATACCCGGGAGCGAGTCCCACAGGTTCGGTGGAGTAGAGAGAAGAGCGGGCGGTGATGCGGCCGAGAGTGGCGAGTTTTTCGAGGGCTGCGGCGAGCGTTGCGTCGGGAGGGCCGGCTGGGCTGGGAAGGTTAGAGCCGAGGGCGATGTAGGCGCGGGGCATTGAGATTAGAGTAGCGGAGTTAGCGGAGCTAGCGGAGTTTGCGAGTTGGCGGCGCTTCGCGCGTGTTAACAAGTTGGCGGGTTGGGCGGCCCAACGGGGATTGCGGCTGGAGCTTTCACCAATCGGCATTGTTTCCCTTCCCAACCGTAAAGCACGAAGACGCAGCCCTCGGCCGAGAGGGCCGTCTATCCGGCATTCGAACGGAATCTCGAACGGTTGATCTGGTAGCATCGGTGTTCGGAGAAATGCATATGGAGACATTAGGTAGCGCGGGACTTGGAGCCCGGCGCAATGAAGATATTGCGCTGGACTTGATGAAGTTTGTGGCAGGAACGGCGGGAGTCGGTAAGGCGGCAGTGGGCTCGACTGGATTTGCCGGAGCGGGTGGAGCGAAGCCGGAGGAGCACGTAAGCCAACTGCTGGCGCTCTATAGCCGCTGCCTGAAGGCCGTGGAAGGCAAAGGGCCGGAAAAAGAGGCCGCGAAATAGCGGCGGGACGACAGTTGCGCGTAGCAGTGGCCGGCGCAGGAGCGTTCGGACGCAACCATCTACGCGTGTTGCGCGAACTGGAGACGGCAGGCGAGGGTGTGGCCCTGGTGGCGGCGGTCGAGCCTGATGCGGCGCGGGCGGAAGAGGCGGCGAAGCTGTACGGGATCAAGGTGTTCGCGAGCACGGACGAGTTGCTGCAAGCGGACCTGAAGCTGGATGCGGCGTGCGTGGCCGTGCCGACGGTGAAGCATCATGAGGTTGCCGCAGCGCTGCTTGGGGCGAGACTGGACCTGCTGGTGGAGAAGCCGCTGGCGGCGAGTCTTGCCGAAGCTGACGATCTGATTGCGCGCGCCGAGCGGGGCGGGCGGATTCTGCAGCCGGGGCATCTTGAGCGGTTCAACCCGGCAGTGCTGGCGGTGGAAACGAATCTGAAGCGTCCGATGTTTTTTGAGGCGCACCGGCTGAGCGTGTTTACGCCGCGGGCGCTGGACGTGGACGTCGTGCTGGATCTGATGATCCACGATCTGGACATTGTGCTGACGTTTTCGAAGTCCGCAGTGCGCGAGGTGCGCGCAGTGGGGCTGCCGATTCTCTCGCCCAAGGTGGACATTTCGAATGTGCGCGTGGAGTTTGAGTCGGGATGCGTAGCGAACTTTACGGCGTCGCGCGTGTCAACGGAGCGGGTGAGGAAACTGAGGTTCTTTGAGCCGCGACAGTATGTTTCGATTGATTATGCAAGGCGGGATGTGCTGGTGATTCGCGTAGAAGAGAGCGGAGTTAGCGGGGTTGGCGAGCAGCGTCGTCTCCCACCCTTGCCCCAAGAGCAGAAGCACGGCAAGGATGGGGCACCCGATTCTCGGTCGCGACTGGCGGAGGCGGCGGCTGAGTTTTTGGCGACGGGGAAGCTTGATTCGGCGGTGATCCAGAAGCTGATCGCGTCGGGCCAGGTTCCGGTGACTCTAGCGATGAAGATTGCCTCGGCGAAAAATGATCCGGAGAAGCTGAAGGAGATTGCGAAGGGACTGGCCGGGATGCAGGATGCAGGCCATGATGGAAGTCAGGCCGGACTAGGGCCGGGGCTGAGCTTCGTGAAGCCGGAAGTGAAAGACGGCGAGCCGCTGAAGCTCGAGATTCTGTCGTTTCTGGAAAGAGTGCGGACGCGGCGAGAGCCAAAGGTTACGGCGCGGCAGGGACGCGCGGCACTGGAACTGGCGCTCGAGATTCAGGCGGCGATGGCGGCGCACGCGGAGCGGGCGGGGCTGAGGGATTTCTTTAAAGGCAGTGGTTAGTGATTAGTGGTTAGTTCTTCGCTCACGGATCGGTTTCAGTGCTTCCCATCCTCCCGCTATGAAACCGCGGAAGGATGGGGCAACCAGCACGCGGCGCCACGACCGCGAACACATAGATTCAGTCAATGCCGAGGGTGCTGTTGAGGAAGCCGATGATGTACTTCCAGGCGAGGTAGTAGACGGCGACGCCGAAGCAGAAGCCAACGGCGATGAGGGTGTAGGGGACCGAGCAGGCGTTAAACCAAGTGACGCTGGTGGGTCCCAGAGTGAGGACGCCGAGGCAACGGGCGACGAGCGCTCCCGAGGGCACAAGCACAAAGGGAAAGATGGCGCCGTGCGCGCCGACGGCGAGATGCGTGCGCTCGTGGGAGGCCAGCCAGAGCATGTTCCACAGGCCCCAGGCTGCAGGCACAAGCGCCATGGGAAAGATGAGGCCGCGCTCAATGGGGATGGGCAGCTGAAGAACGAGGCGAACGACGATGAACACCGTGAGGACGAGGGGCAGCACGAGCGTGGTGACAAAGACTCCGGCGAGGTATGCGCGAAGGAATGGATGCGGGTTCATGGTGAGTCTCCTTTTGGACACTTCATAAGTAGTAAAGAAAGACCGGGATCGTAGCCGGAAACGAAACGGCGAAGACGACGAGGCCGGCCATAAGAGCCCAGTCAAATAGCGGAATGGAGCTAGACGCAGCTTTCGCCGGCTCGGCATCGAGGCGACGGAGGACTGCTGGCCAGAGGTCGTGGGACGGCGAGGCTGCGGGATCGACAGCCGGCAGCGACTGCTGGAGGAGTTGCTTGATGCGGTTCTCGTCTTGTTTTTTCATGGCGTGATTCCCTGCTGAAGCAGATCCTTTCTCAACAATCGGATGGCGCGAAATACGCGCAGTTTGACGGCGCCGATGGAGATGCCGAGGGCGGCGGCGACTTCTTTGTGGGGCTGCTCCTCGATAACGGAAAGAACAGCCGCGACGCGCAGGTTGGGCGGTAATCGAGCAAAGGCCTGTGCGGCTTTGAACCGGATCTCGGCGGCAATGCCGGGATCGGGCGCTGAATTCGATGGAAGATTGGCGACGTCATGGTCGAAATTGGGCGTGGCCAACTCCGATTCGGTGCGCCGCGAGCGGAGCCAGTCGAGAGCGGCACGCGCGGCGATGCGCCGCGCCCAAGGCTCGAAAGTACGCGCGGGCTCAAAGCGGGCATGAGCGCGATGGATGCGCCAGAAGGTCTCGACTGTGAGGTCCTCAGCGGCTGCGGGATCGCGGACGATGCGGAGAATCCAGCCGTAGACAGTGTGCTGATGCTCGCGGAATAGAGATTCGAAGGCATCGAGATCGCCAAGCCGGAACCGGACTAATACACTTTCTGATGGCTCCGGCATCCGACTTCCCTTTCTAAATAGGTTTACGTGGGCGATGGCAGAAAGGTTACACGAAAAGACAGGTAACAGGGAGCAGGGAATAGAAATGCAGTGAGCGATAGGGGCGGTTTGTATCGATCACAATATGGGCATATAATGAGCGATAGAAAGGAAGGCTATCGCTCATGACGTGGAACTGGGAACGCCCCGACTGGCCCCATTTCAAGTGGGACAGCGCGCGACTTACCCAGGCAGAGGAGCAGTTTCTGCTTGACGCAGGCGTTGCTATCGGGACCGTTAAGCATCTGGGTGATGAAGAACAGACTCAACTCCTGGTGGAATTGATGAGCGCGGAGGCTGTGACCACATCGGCTATCGAGGGGGAAGTCCTCAATCGGGCCAGCGTGCAATCGTCGATCCTTCGTCAATTAGGGTTGGCGCCTGCCGACAAGCAGCGCGTGAAACCCGCGGAACAAGGCATCGCCGAGGTGATGGTCGATCTGTATCGGTCGTTTTCGAAGCCGCTATCAGCCGAGATGCTCTATGGATGGCATCGAATGGTGACTGCGGAGCGGAAAGACCTGACTAACGTTGGGAAATATCGCACCAGCCGGGAAGCGATGCAGGTTATTTCCGGACGAATTGGCGCCCCGAAAATTCACTTTGAAGCGCCGCCGTCGAAACAAGTTTCGGCGGAGATGAAGCGGTTTGTCTGGTGGTTCAACGGCACGGCTCCACGCGGCAAGGAGCCGCTACCGGCGATCACGCGCGCGGGCACGGCGCATCTGTACTTCGAGTCGATCCATCCCTTTGAGGACGGGAACGGGCGCATCGGGCGCGCAATTGCGGAAAAAGCGTTGACGCAGAGCTTTGGCCAGCCTGCACTGGTTTCTTTGGCTACGACTATCCTTGCGCACCAAAAAAGCTATTATCGGGCTCTGGAAAATGCCAACCGGCAGAACGAGATCACCGAATGGCTGGTGTGGTTCGCCGAGATCGCGTTAGAAGCGCAGCACCGGAGCATAAGGCAAGTGGAATTCATTCTGACCAAAGCGAAGTTGCTGGACCGGCTGCGCGGACAGATCAACGAAAGGCAGCAGAAGGCTCTCCTTCGAATGTTCAGGGAGGGCCCTGAAGGATTCGAGGGCGGGCTGAGCGCGGGAAACTACGGCAAAATTACGGGAGCATCACCGGCCACAACGACTCGAGATCTTGCAGACCTGGTGGAGAAGGACGCACTGATCCGCACGGGCGAGCGCCGACATGCGCGCTATGCGCTGAAGCTGACGCAAAGCTGAACCATAAAAGCCCTTGTAAAACGTTTATTCCGCGACAATTTGTTGACAGAGAAGTTTGGCGGCAATTAGAGTGAGCCGCTGAGGGCGAGAAATTTCGAGCCTCGAACGATAGCCGCGGGCGTGAAGGGAAAGGTTTACTCAAGCAAATGATCAGGGAGATGATTTCGATGCGTGGAATGCGGATGGTGGCGGGAGCGTTGTTGGGAGTTGCGGCGATTGGGGCGGTCTATGCGCAGGATGCAGAAAAGCCGGCGTATTTGAATCCGAATTTGCCGGCGGAGCAGCGCGCGGCGGACCTGGTGCACCGGATGACGCTCGAAGAAAAGGCCGGCCAACTGGTAAACCAGGCGCGCCCGATTCCGCGGCTGGGCGTGAAGGGATACGACTGGTGGAGCGAGGCGCTGCACGGCGTAGCGGTGGTGGGGACGACTGAGTTTCCCGAGCCGATCGGCTTGGCATCGACCTTTGACACGGCCAAGGTTCACGAGATGGCGATTGATATTGGCACCGAGGCGCGCGTGGTTTATGAGCAATCCGCGGCAGCCAACGACGGAAACAGCCTGATCTTTCACGGGCTGGATTTCTGGGCGCCGAATCTGAATATCTTTCGCGATCCACGGTGGGGACGCGGGCAGGAGACGTACGGAGAGGATCCGTTCCTGACAGGGCGGATGGGCGTGGCGTTTGTGACGGGAATGCAGGGCGACGATCCGCATTATTACCGCGTGATTTCGACGCCGAAGCATTTTGCCGTGCACTCGGGGCCGGAGCCGACCCGCCACTTTACCGACGTGGATGTGAGCAAGCACGACGAGCTGGACACTTACCTGCCGGCATTTCGCGCGGCGGTGACGGAGGGCAAGGCGGACAGCGTGATGTGCGCCTACAACGGCATCAACGGGCAGCCGGCGTGCGCGAACGAGTTTCTGCTGCAAGACCACCTGCGCGGCAAGTGGGGATTTCAGGGGTACGTGGTGTCAGACTGCGGAGCGGTGCGCGACATTTTTGAAGGCCACCGCTATGAGCCGACACAGGCGCAGGCCTCGGCGATCAGCCTGGAGCGCGGGATGGACAACGAGTGCGTGGACTTCAGAGCCAAGGTGCGGGACGACCACGATTACAAGCCTTATGTGGACGCGGTGAATGCAGGCTATCTGAAGGAGAGCGAGATTGACACGGCGGTCATCCGGTTGTTTACAGCGCGGATGAAGCTGGGACTGTTCGATCCGCCGGAGATGGTGCCCTACGCAAAGACGGACGCAAGCGAGCTGGACAGCGCGGCGCACAGAGCGCTGGCGCTGAAGCTGGCGAACGAAGCGATGGTGCTTTTGAAGAACGACGGCGCGCTGCCGTTGAAGACAACGGGGCAGAAGATGCTGGTAGTGGGGCCGCTGGCGGAGCAGACGCGCGTGCTGCTGGGCAATTACAACGGGATTCCGACGCACACGGTTTCGATTCTGGAGGGGCTGAAGAAAGAGTTTGCGGGCGACACGGTCACTTTCATGGCCGGGACGGGATTCCTGAGCAGGGAGGCCACGCCGGTGCCAGACGGTTTTTTGACGGTGGATGGAAAGCCGGGAGTGAAGGCGACGTATCTGAACGAGAACATCGTGAGCTTTGCGACCGCGCAGACTTACGCAACGCAGGGGCTGGCGACGCGCATTGAGCCGGGGATCGACATTGAGGCGCAACCGGTGCCCGATGTGGCAAGTAACGTTGATCCGCTGACGGTGAAGTGGGAGACGACGCTGACGGCGAAGGAGACGGGCGACTACAACCTGGGAGTGGAGACGGACGGATTCTTCCGCGTGTTTCTGAGTGACCGGCCGGTGGTGATGGCGAATTATCCGCACGGCGTGGAGACGATCACGGGCAAGGTACACATGGAAGCGGGCAAGGCGTACCCGTTGCGAGTGGAGTACCAGAGGACGGGCAAAGCGCCGCTGCACCTGAAGCTGATGTGGAGCAAGATTGACCAGAGTCTCGACCCGGCAGTGGTGACGGCGGCGAAGGACGCGGACGTGGTGGTAGCGGTGGTGGGCATTACCAGCCAGCTTGAAGGCGAAGAGATGAACGTAAGCGAGCCGGGCTTTCAAGGGGGCGACCGGACGAGCCTGGATTTGCCGAAGCCGGAAGACGACCTGCTGCGCGGGGTGGCGCAGGCGGGCAAGCCGCTGGTAGTGGTGCTGACGAATGGAAGCGCGCTGGCGGTGAACTGGGCCAACGAGCACGCGAATGCAATTGTGGACGCGTGGTATCCCGGCGAAGAGGGCGGGAACGCGGTGGCAGAGACGCTTTCCGGCGCGAACAATCCAGCGGGAAGGCTGCCGGTCACCTTTTACAAGAGTGTCGACCAACTGCCGAATTTCGAGGACTACTCGATGAAGGCGCGGACCTACCGGTATTTCACGGGAAAGCCGCTATATCCGTTTGGGTATGGGCTGAGCTACACGAAGTTCGCGTACAGCGGGCTGACGGTTCCCGAGGGGGCAGTGGATGCGGGTAACCCGGCGGTGGTGGAAGCGACGGTGACGAATACGGGAGCGCGAGCGGGTGACGAAGTAGCGGAGCTTTATTTGAAGTTTCCCGCAGTGGCGGGAGCGCCGCGGCTTGCGCTGCGGGGTTTTGAGCGCGTGCATCTGGAGCCGGGGGCTTCAACGAAGGTGCACTTTGAATTGAAGCCGCGCGAGCTGAGCATGGTGACGGATCTGGGCGCGCTGATTGAGGCCGAAGGCGCATACACGGTGAGCGTGGGCGGCGGACAACCGGATACCGGAGCGCCATTCGTGGCGGGGACGCTGACGGTAAAGGGAACGGTGGCGATACCGGAATAAACCATGGAGAAACAGCAAGATGGAGCAGCCGGCGGGGTGAAGGCGGCCAATTTGAGCAAAAAGCTGTCAAGGCCTTGGCTCACGGACTGTCCCAGAACGAGGAAGCGCGGGCCGCCTTCAAGGTAAGTGATAGTTGCGATTAGAGATGCGCTCTGGCTCCTCCATCCAGAGCGCCACCGGGAACGGGGAGAAACGGGACGATCTTGCACACCTAAACGGAAGGCCGGTAGTAGACTTCAATGTAGCCCGGCAACGACTCCCTCACCGCCGGGTAAACAACCGCGAAAGACCGTGGTTGTTGAGGTTTTATGCAAGCCATCCTCTCCGGATCGTTTCACACCAGCCGTAAAACATCTCCATTTCAATTGAAAGACAGCAGCTTCGTTGAGCTTTCCAACAGGAGGCCCAGGCGGAGCCGGAATTTGTCTGGCCACCGTAATTTGTCTGGCCGCCGTGGTGGTTTCTGATGGCCGATCTCGCGACGGTAGTTCATGCACTTCCTGGGTCTCCCGGCCTGCCCCCATCTCCCAGCCTCGTTGACCGTGGGCCCCGAAGCAGATCGAGCCGGGCTGGCAAATGGATTTTCCTGCTCGCTGTGCTGAGCGGGATCGGCTACATCGGCGTTCACGTAGCGCGGGATCTCGATCATGTGGTGGTGACCAGCATCTGGCCGTATCTGCTGCTGGGGCTGGCGCTCGCAATCGCGCTGGGATTCGAATTTGTGAACGGCTTTCACGACACGGCAAACGCGGTGGCCACGGTGATCTACACCAACTCGCTGACGCCGACCATTGCGGTGGTGTGGTCGGGAGTGTGTAACCTGGCAGGCGTCCTGTTGTCGTCAGGCACGGTGGCATTCGCAGTGATCACGCTGCTGCCGGTGGAGCTGATTCTGAAGGTGAGCTCGGGCGCAGGTTTCGCGATGGTGTTTGCGCTGCTGATAGCCGCGATCCTGTGGAACCTGGGAACGTGGTGGTTCGGGCTGCCGGCGTCGAGCTCGCACACGATGGTCGGGTCGATTATCGGCGTGGGACTGGCGAGCCAACTGATGAATGTACACCGCGGCACGTCTGGCCTGGACTGGGCGCAGGTGATCAAGGTTCTGAAGGCGCTGCTGATCTCGCCGCTGCTGGGATTTGCGCTGGCCGGCGCGCTGATTGTTCTGTCGAAGCGGCTAATCAGAATTCCGGCACTCTATGAGGCGCCGAAGGGCAAGGAACCGCCGCCATGGCCGATTCGCGCGCTGATGGTGCTGACCTGCACGGGCGTGAGCTTCTTCCATGGATCGAACGACGGGCAGAAGGGCATGGGGCTGATCATGCTGATCCTGATCGGCACGGTGCCGACGGCGTATGCGCTGAACTATACCGTAAGCCCCACGGAGGTGCAGGCGTTCATCGCTGCATCAACGCAGGCAGAGAACATTCTCGACCGGCATATCGCGCCGGGCACGCCCGATCCGGATCCGCGGCTGGAGGTGACTCAATTTGTGAGCACCCGCCAACTGCAGCCGGGGACAATTCTGGCGGTCCGGCAACTGGTGGATGCGGTGGGCCGCGAGGTGGCGACCTACAAGTCGTTCCAGTCGGTACCGGCCGGGGACCGGAGCAACATCCGCAACGACATGTACCTGGCGAGTGAGGCGTTGCGGCTGATGGAGACTGCGGACAATCCGGCTTTTACTGCGGCAGAGCGCGCGGCGCTGAAGAACTATCGCGGCCAGTTGGACATGGGGACAAAGTTCATTCCCACCTGGGTAAAAGTGGCGGTGGCGCTGGCTCTTGGTCTGGGAACGATGGTGGGCTGGAAGCGGGTTGTGGTGACGGTGGGCGAGAAGATCGGCAAAGAGCACCTGACCTACGCACAGGGCGCGAGCGCCGGACTGGTGACGATGGCGACCATCTTCGCCGCGGACACGTGGGGCCTGCCGGTTTCGACCACGCACATTCTGAGCTCGGGCGTGGCGGGCACCATGGCAGCCAACGGCAGCGGATTGCGGTGGTCTACGGTGCGCAACATCGCGGCGGGATGGGTGTTCACGCTGCCGGTCGCGGCGCTGCTTTCGGGCACGCTCTATTTCCTGTTCCATACATTCGCGTAAATTCGCGCGTAAGATTGGCGCGCAAGATTCGGAGTTCAATTGCGAAAAGGCGTCTGGCGAGGCCGGACGCCTTTTTTTGTGCGCGCTGCGGCGTTGCGTTAACCCACTCTGGCCGGAAACACAAGAACCCGGCGAAGGTGGGGCACCCGGCGAACAGGCGAAGAAAGAGGCGCATCCGGTAACATACAGAATGGTGCGTTGAGAGGAATGAGCCTGAAAGCCAAGCTGGAAGCTGTGATTTATGCCGCCGAGGAGCCGGTAACGCTGGCGCAACTGGCCGGATTGTTTGCCGATGAGGCGCTGGAGTTGAAAGCGGAGCAGGAAGCCGCGGCTGCGGCACTGGTCGCGGAGGGCGCGGCGGAGGGCGATGTGCTGCCGCAATTGAACGAGGCGTTTCCGCATCTGGGGCTGGAGCCGGTAGAAAGCGGCGAGAGCGCCGAGACTTCTGCAGAGGGCGGCGACGCGACGGAAGAGGCCGGTGCGGGCTGTGATGCGGCTGCCGATTCGGAGGCAGGGGCCGAGGCAAAGCGCGCGGCGAAGTTGCGCGAGCGCGAGGCACGCGCGGCGATCAAGCAGGTGCTCGACGAGTTGATTGCGGAGTATGCGGCGGATGAGAGAGGAATTGAGATTCGCGAGATTGCCGGCGGATATCGAATGGCGACCAAGCCGCAGTGCCACGACGCGGTGCGGTTGTTTGTGAAGAGCCTGAAGCCGGCACTGAAGCTGTCATTGCCGGCCCTGGAGACGCTGGCCGTAATCGCCTACAAGCAGCCGGTGACAGCGCCCGAGGTGAACGAGATTCGCGGCGTGGATTCGTCGGGAGTATTCGGGTCGCTGCTGGCGCGGAAGCTGATTGTGACAGCGGGGCGGAAGCAAGTTGTGGGTCGGCCGATTCTCTACAAGACGACGCGGGAGTTTCTGCTGAGATTTGGCCTGAAGGATGTGACGGAGCTGCCATCGATGGAGGAGTTCGAAAAGATGGCGGCGAGCGAACTGGAAGAGGCTGCGCTTGAGGCCGGAGATGAGACGGCGACGGAAGCAGCGGAGTTTAACGCGGATATGAGCGCGGAGACGGAAGAGGCGGCGAGCGAAGAGGCCGCGGAAGCAGACACCCCACAGGCCGCTCAAGAATAAAAAAAGACCACGGGCGGCACAGAGTAAGAAGAAACAGAGGCAGTTCCCCATGAAAAAAGATTCGAAGCTGAAGGCGAAATCGATACCGAAGGTCGGAGCGAAATCGCCGGCGGCAAAGCTCGCCCCAAAGAGCGCCGCGAAACCCGGGAAGATTGCGAGCGCAAAAGTGACGGGCAAGAGCAAGCCCGCAGGCGCGGGCGAAGGCACACGCGAAGTTGTGGGCGCGAAAACGAAAAAAGTAAAGGCGAAGGCTGGGATGCCAGCGGGAAAGGCGAGCAAGGCAAGGGCCGAGCCGGCGGAAAAGCCAGCGGCGAAGCGCGCGGTGAAAGGCGAGAAACCGAAGGCTCGCGGCGAAAAGCCAAAGGCAGCGATTGAGGCGACAGGAGCAAAGACTCGCAAGGCGAAGACCGATGATGCGGCGAGTTTCAGGATCGGCGAGCCGGTGCTTGATCCGATTGGAGACGTGATCAGCGGCGAGGCGCGAAGGTACCTGGGCGAGGATGAAGCGCCTGCTCGGACGGAGATGAACGCGTACCGGGAAGAGGCGGAAGCCGAGGCGGTGGACGGAACGCTTGAACCCGGGCCGGGGATGGCGGCGGCGAGTGGGGCTGGCGCGGCGGGCGACTCGGATGACGAGGCCGAAGACGAGGCAGGAGGCGGGGCCGGGGAAGATACGGTTCCGGTGGCGCGGCCGCCGGCAAAGCTCGAGCGGTTGCAGAAGATTTTGTCGCAGGCGGGGATTGCGAGCAGGCGGCACGCCGAGGAGATGATCGTCGCCGGCCAGGTGATGGTGAATGGGCAGGTGGTGACGCAGCTGGGCAGCAAGGCAGATGCGGCGCGCGACCACATCCGCGTTGGCGGCAAGCTGCTGAAGGGCGCCGAGCGGCACCGATATTTCATGCTGAACAAGCCCAAGGGATACATGACGACGGTGAGCGATCCTGAGGGACGGCCGACGGTGATGGAGTTCTTCGCGGAGAGCAGCGAGCGGCTGTATCCGGTTGGGCGGCTGGACTACCAGAGCGAAGGCCTGCTGCTGATGACGAATGACGGCGAGCTGGCGAACCTGGTGACGAAGGCCGGATCGGGCGTTGAGAAAGTTTATCTGGTGAAGGTGGCCGGGCAGCCGACCGAGGATGAGCTGGACCGGCTGCGCAAGGGCATAGCGATTGAGCGCGGCGAGGCGGGTTCGGAGCGGGTGGTGACTGCGCCAGCGCGGATACGGCAAGTTCGGGTCGGCGAGAATCCGTGGTACGAGGTGGTGCTGACGGAGGGACGGAATCGCGAACTGAGAAAGATGTTCGCGGCGATTGGACATTTTGCGGAGAAGATTCGGCGCGTGGGCTATGGGCCACTGGTACTCGACTTGGAACCGGGAAAGCTGCGCGAACTGACCGTGGATGAGGTGAGTGCTCTGCGCGCGACGGCCGAGGGAAGGATGAAGCCGCGACGGATGCGCGTGGACATTTCGTTGCCGAAAGATGCGGGCAGAGGACCGGGACAGCGGAGCGGCAGAGGTCCCGGGCAGTGGCGAGACAAGCCCGGTCGAGACAGGCCGGCGGGAAAGCGATTTGATGGGGCGCGAGGGGGAGCAGCGCAGGGACGAGGCGGAGCGCCGTTCCGGCCACGGGAAGATCGCGGGCCGAGAACCGCGTGGAAGCCGCGCGAGGGAGCGATTGGCAGTGGGAGTGCGGCAGGCGCGGACGAACGTGGAGAACGGCCGCGGTTCGACAAGCGGGCAGGCGGGCCGCCGAGAACCGGATCGGGTTTTGGCGCGCGGCCGAGCAGGCCATTTGCAGCGAAGCCGGGATTTGGCGGCGGACGCGAAGGCGGCGCGGCGGGAAGTGGAGAACGGCCGAGATTCGATAAGCGGGCCGGTGGGCCACCGAGAGCTGGTTCAGGTTTTGGCGCGCGACCAAGCAAACCGTTTGGTGACAGGCCGAAGTTTGGTGGCGGACGCGACTCGGGCGCAGGCAAGAGCTTTGGTAGGAGTGCGGAAAAGAAGCCGCGCTGGATTCCGAGGCCTGGTAGCGCGCGGAATGACGAAGCGCGCGGGCAGGCGGCCGGTGGAGATCGGTCAGCTGCGGGATTCGGCGCGCGGCCTGATGCGGGAAGAACGAGGCCAGCGTTTGGCGCGAGACCTGGCGGCGGCTCGAGGCCGGACGCCAATCCAAGGGCAGGCGGTTTCAAGAGGCCGGACAAGCCGGGAGGTTTCGCGAGGCCGGGTGGATCGTCGAGACCGGGAGGATTTTCGAAGCCAGGTGGATTTTCAAAACCGGGAAGGCCGGGCGGCGGGAGTCGAGGTGGTGCGCGCCCGGGGGGGAGACCCTACGGAGACCCGAAAAAGGGCTAGTGGGTCTCGGCTCAGATTAATCGGACTCTCACGAGTCTGCGGAAGAATGGGCGTATATCCCCGTTCGACTGCGATCGCTGTCGCGATCTTCGCTCAGGGCAGGCTTTCGACTCCGGTGTCCGCGGCGGCGGACTCTAGTCGCACAGGATGACAACTCAAACACACGGTCGATCAGGAGGGCCTTTCATTGGCAAATAAATTTGGTACCGACATTTTGATTCAGGCGCCGGACCCCAAGGCTGCCGCCGCGTTTTACGTGGAGCAATTGGGGTTCAAGATTACCGGTGAAGATCACAACATGGTGAGCCTGCACGGAAAAAACATCAACCTGTTTATTGAGGAGGGACCGGCGCTGGGGTCCGTTTTGGAAGTGACGGTTGAGAACGTAGAAGAGGCGAAAAAACGGCTGGTGGCCAACGGGTGCGAGATTGTGAAAGACGAGCCGGAGTTTCCGCGGTGCTACGTGAAGGATCCGTTCGGGCTGATTTACAACTTGACGGCGTAGGAACCTGACGGCGTAGACGCGACGTTTTATGCTTTGCCGGCGCGGAAGCGGCGCATTCGGCCGACGAGCGAGGCGGGGCCGCTGGCGGTGAGGCGGACGAGATTGCCTTCGTATTCGCGGGAGTGGACGATCATTCCCGCCTCAATTGCGGCGAGAGCAGCGCCCTCGTGCTGAGGAATACGAAGCTCGGCTTCGACGATGGGGTCGGAGTGGAGCGCGGCGTCAATGGCTGCAAGCAGAGCAGGAATGCCTTCGCCGGTGAGCGCAGAGAGCGCGACCGCTCCGCCAGCGCCGGCGGTTCGCTGCGGATAAGGCGAGTTGGCCTTTGGCGGATTTGCGTCGCTTCGCGGCGCGGCAAGTTGGCGAGTTGGCCCGGCGTCCGATTCGAGAATTGAATTTGTGCGGAACAATAGAGCCGCGCGCTCATCTTCTGGCAGCAGATCAATTTTATTGAGGACTTCAATGCGGGGCTTGGATAGACTCTCAAGTTCGCCGAGGACTTTTTCGACCTGCGTCTTCTGCTCTGCTCCATAAGTAGAAGACGCGTCGCGAATGTGGAGCAGCACTTCGGCCTGCGCGACTTCTTCAAGCGTGGCGCGGAAACTAGTGACGAGCGTGTGGGGCAGGTTGCGGATGAAGCCGACAGTGTCAGAAAGCAGAACGCGGCGGCGGCTGGGAAGTTCGATGGCGCGGAGTTTGGGATCGAGCGTGGCGAACATGCGCGAAGAAGACAGCACCTGCGCGCCGGTGATGGCATTGAACAGCGAGCTTTTGCCCGCGTTGGTGTAGCCGACGAGAGCGACGGTGGGAACGGGAACGGCTTCGCGGCGCTGGCGCTGCTGGCGGCGGACGCGGCGGACGGAGTCGAGCGAGAGCCTGAGGTGATCGATGCGGCGCTGGATGCGGCGGCGATCGGTTTCAAGCTTGGTTTCGCCGGGTCCGCGAGTGCCGATGCCGCCGCCGAGTTGCGACATGGCTTTGCCGCGGCCGGTGAGGCGCGGGAGCATGTATTCGAGCTGGGCGAGCTCGACCTGGAGCTGGCCCTCGCGGGTGCGGGCGTGGCGGGCGAAGATATCGAGGATGAGCTGCGTGCGGTCGAGGACGCGACAGGGCAAGGCGGCCTCGAGGTTGCGCAACTGCGTGGGTGAAAGGTCGTGATCGAAGAGAACGAGGTCGGCGTTGGTTGAGGCTGCGATGGCGGCGATCTCTTCCACTTTGCCGGAACCGATGAGCGTGGCGGGATCGGGGCGAGGGCGGCGCTGGAGAACTTCGGCAACCACCTGGCCACCGGCGCTGAGCACCAGTTCGCGAAACTCGGCGAGAGATTCTTCGGCGTCTAATCCAGGAGAGTCGACGTTGGGAGAGGCAAGGCCGGGCGCGAGAGGGCCGGGAGAAATAGACGGCGCAAATGAGCGATCAGAGGGCGGCGGCGACGCCGTTTGCGGCGCAAGTCGATCTACAGAACCCGGGGCCGAAGGGCCGGCAGCAAAGCGCTCACCCGGTGTTGCCCTGCCCTTGCCTGGCGAGCGCGCTTCGAGATCTACAGCGACGAGGACGGCACGCTCAGGCGCACTACCCCGGCGGCCGAGATCTGCCGATGAAGGTTGTGAACTGCCCACAGCGCTGCCCGAACTAGACGTCGTGCGGGCCAGTCGAGAAGCTAGACGAGTAGCCAAACGGGGAGCCAAAGGGGGCGCTCCCGCGCTAATGCTGTTCCGCGGTCGCCTGCGAGATCGACTGCACCGGCGACGGAACTGCCGACGGACCGATACCGCCCGATACTGCAGACGGACGGTGCTCGCCGTGCATGACGCTGCGATTGCTTACCACGGTTGAGATCGCGTGTTTGAAAATCAACTGTTCCTGGCTGTTGTTCTCTAGGAGCACGGAGTATTTATCGAAGGACCGAATCTTCCCAGTCAGCTTGACGCCGCTGACCAGATAGATCGTAATGGGGGACTTGTCCTTGCGAACCGTGTTCAGAAAGGTGTCCTGAATATTTTGTGCCGGCTTGTTCTCCATATGCCGATCTCCTACTTTCTTGTTGAAGTTGTGTGGTGATGCTCTTACACCGCGAATCAGATACGCGAGGACGGCCCCGGAACGCCCGGAACCGGCAAACCCCGCAATGGGACAACTTTATAGGGATTTCCGGCCTATTTCAACTCCGCGGCGGGTTACGTTGGGGGTGTGAAATCGGTTGGGAGGGCGGCTGAGGAGGCGGGCAGTGCACCGAAGCCTTGTGTTTGCTGGGGAATAGACGAACGAGCGGAAGAGGACGAGCGGCTGGGACGAGGCAGATTCGGGGTAAGGCACATTCGGGGCGGCGCAGATTCCGCGCGAAGCAGATTCCGTGACTGATAGCATCGATTTGTGAACGAGGCAGCTGTGAAAAAGACAGCGATTCCGGAGCGGGTTGAGGCTGAGAGCGGCCCGGCTGCGCGCACTCCCGTGCCGATGCCAGTGCCGATGCTAGACCTGAAACGGCAGTACGAGCCGTTGCGCGCGGAACTGATGGACGCGCTGGGGAGTGTGCTGGAGACGCAGCAATTTATTCTCGGCGAGCATGTGGCGGAGTTTGAGCGGTCGGCGGCGGAGCAGTTGGGAGTGAAGCACGCGCTGGGCTGCTCGTCGGGGACGGACGCGCTGTGGCTGGCGTTGACGGGGGCCGGAATTCGGTCGGGCGACGCGGTTGTGACCACGCCGTTCAGCTTTTTCGCTTCGGTGAGCGCGATTCTGCGCGCGGGCGCAACGCCAGTCCTGGCAGACATCGATCCAGTGACGTTCAATCTATCGGCGGCGGCGGTGGAAGCTGCTCTGGATGGGAAGCGCGGGGCGGGAGCGAAGGCGATTCTGCCGGTGCATCTTTATGGATTGTGCGCGGACGCGACGGCCTTTTCGCGAGTAGGACGAGAGCGCGGGTTGGCGGTCATCGAAGACGCGGCGCAGGCGTGGGGCGCGGAGTGGAATGGCGTGAAAGACGGGGTCCCCGCGGACGGGTCTTCGTCCGTGGGGTGTAAAGCGGGCGCGTTGGGCGATGCGGCTGCGTTCAGTTTTTATCCCACGAAGAACCTGAGCGCGGCGGGCGATGCGGGAATGGTGACGACGAATCGCGATGACGTGGCCGAGCGGGTGAAGATGCTGCGCAACCAGGGGATGCGGCGGCGCTACCACCACGATGAGCTGGGCTGGAACGCGCGGATGGATGGTTTTCAGGGTGCGGTGCTGAGCGTGAAGTTGAAGTACATTGGCGCGTGGAACGAGAAGCGGTGCGAGCTGGCCGCGCGATATGGCAGGATGTTTGCCAGGGCTGGGCTTGCCGAGAATGGGCCATATCCGGACCGCGGAGTGGTGGCGCCGCGTGAAATGGCGGGCACTAAACATGCGTGGCACCAATATGTAATTCGCGTGGTGCGACGCGATGAATTGCGGGAGTTTCTGACGGCGCGCGGCATTGGGTCGGAGATTTATTATCCGGTTCCGCTGCACATGCAGGAGGCACTGAAGGGATTGGGGCATGGTGAGGGAGACTTCCCTGAAGCGGAGCGCGCGGCGCGCGAGGTGCTGGCACTGCCTATTTTTCCGGAGCTGCACGAGGACGAGCAGAACGCGGTGGTCGAAACGATTGTGGAGTTCTTGAGCTAGATAAGTTGCGAGGATTCTAACCGGTATCGTCCCGTGTGCCTCATGTCGGGAATCAGGTGACGGAAAAGATAAACCAACTTCATCCAGCCGGTCGTCTCAATCAGGATAAGCACGCCCCATAAGTCGCTGTGCCGCCCTCGATAGCGGTCCTTCCAGTGCAAAAGAGTCACGACGTAGAGGTAAATAAAGCCGGGAACAAACAGAAGAAGTCCTGCGACTATGCAAAAACCCTGCAAAGAACCGGTGGAAAATGCAGCTCCTGCAAAAAAGGGAAGGCTTACGAGGCCCAGCCAGCCAAAGAGGCAGAGAGCTGCGAATCGCTTTTTCCATTTGTTGCCCATGGGAGATCATTATCACGAATTGCTTTGGCGGGGTCAATTTCTCGCCCGGTTAGCCCAAGGAAGCCTATCTTGAAAGCGGGTTCGCAGCAGCGACGGGAAGTATGGGAGACAGAATTTGCGCATTGCGATCGATACCGGCGGCACATTTACCGACTGCGTTTGCCTGGCTGAGGGGAAGCTACGCGTGAAGAAGATTTTTTCGACGCCGGCTGATCCCTCGCGCTCAGTTCTGGAGGGCGTGCGGCAATTGGGTGGCGGAGACAACGTGGAGGTGCGCCACGGGACGACCGTGGGCACCAACACGATGCTCGAGCGGACCGGTGCGCGCGTGGCGTTTGTGACGACGGCTGGATTTGAAGACACGATTGCGATCGGAAGGCAGGCGAGGGCGCGACTCTACGACTGGTTTGCGCCAGCGCCGGTTTGCCTGATCGAGAGAGAGCTGCGATTCGGCGTTGCCGAACGGGTGAGCGCGGAGGGCGAAATTCTGTGCGAGACGACGGACGAGGAGCTTGCCGCGCTGGTTGAGGCGGTGAAGGCGAGCGGGGCTGAAGCAGTGGCGATCAGTTTGCTGTTTTCGTTTGCGAATCCCAAGACGGAGAAGCGCGTGGAAGCGGCGTTGAGGAGATTGGGGATTCCGGTTTCGGCGTCGCACAGAATTCTGCCCGAGTTTCGCGAGTACGAGCGCGCGTCGACGACGGTGGTAAACGCGTACCTTGCGCCGCGGATGGAGCAATATTTGACGACGCTCAAAGAGCGTGTTGGCGCCGAATATGAAGGCGGCCCCGTGGACGTGATGCAGTCGTCGGGAGGAATCATAGCTGCGCGCGTGGCGGCGGAGGAGCCGGTACGAACGGTGCTGAGCGGGCCTGCGGGCGGCGTGGTGGGCGCGTGCCGCATGGCGCAGTGGGCCGGGTTCGACAAGGTCATTGGCTTCGATATGGGCGGGACTTCGACGGACGTATTTGTGGCGAACGCCGCGACCGGCGCGAAGCGAACGCGCGAGGCCGTGGTAGCGGGAGTGCCGATTGGCGTGCCGATGCTGGACATTCATACGGCGGGAGCGGGCGGCGGGTCGATTGCGAGATTTGACACCGGAGGAATGATGCGCGTCGGCCCGGAGTCGGCTGGCGCCGAGCCGGGGCCGATTTGCTTTGGGCGCGGCGAGCGGGCGACGGTGACGGACGCGAATTTCGTGTTGGGACGGCTGGACGCGGAGAGCTTTCTGGGCGGAGGCGTGCAGTTGGACGCCGAGCGAACGCGGCGGTTGTTGCGCGAGCAAATGGGCGGACTCAAGACGGTGGAGGAGTTTGCCGCAGGAATTGTGCGCGTGGTGGAGACGCAGATGGAGAAAGCGATCCGCGTGATTTCTGTGGAACGTGGGCACGATCCGCGTGACTTTACGCTGGTGGCGTTTGGGGGCGGCGGGCCGCTGCACGCGTGCTCGCTGGCGCGGGCCCTGCGCATACCGCGCGTGCTGGTTCCGGCGCTCCCGGGCGCGCTTTCGGCAGTGGGGATTCTGCTGGCGGATACGGTGCGGGATTTTTCGCGGACTGTGATGATGCCGGGCGAGGCAATGGGAGTCGTTGGTGAGATTTTCGGCGAGTTGGAGAAACAGGGCGCGGCGGAGTTTGCGGCGGAGGGATTGACGGGCGTGGCCGAGCGCAGCGTGGATTTGCGCTACCGGCGACAGGGATACGAGCTAAATGTGGAGTACGATCCCCTGATGCCGGAGCGGTCGATGAAGGCTTTCCACGAATTGCATCGGCAGCGGTACGGATTTGCCGATGAAGCGAGGGCGGTGGAGATTGTGAATCTCCGTATCCGGATGATCGCGGCGAGCGAGCCGTTTGAGCCGGAGCGGCAAGCGTTGGTGGCGGGCGATGGAAGAGCGGCGCGGACTGCCGAGCGCGACGTTTGGTTTGAGGGCGGATGGAGGCCGACGCGATACTACAAGCGCGAATTGCTTCGGCCGGGAGATGCGATCGCGGGGCCGGCGATGATCACCGAGTACACGGCGGCGACGCTGCTGTTGCCGGGATGCGCGGCGCAAGTGGACGGGCTGGGCAATCTGGTGATCGAGATTGGCCAAGATGAAGTGCGCGAAGATGCGGTGGGTGAGGAGGCCGGTGTATGAAAACGCAGGCGGCCGATCCGGTGGAACTGGCGATCTTTCAGTCCGCGGTGCACTCGATTGCGGAAGAGATGGGAGCGGCGCTGCGGCGGACCGCGCTCTCGCCAAACATTAAGGAGCGGCGCGATTATTCGTGCGCGGTATTTGACGGACGCGGGCGCGCGATTGCGATGGGCGACCACATGCCGGTGCATCTGGGATCGATGCCGATGAGCGTGCAGGCGGCGATTGCCACGATCAAGTTTGCGCCGGGAGACATTGCGATTTTGAACGATCCGTATGCAGGCGGAACGCATCTGCCGGACATCACGATGGTGCTGCCGGTATTTGTGGACGACGCAGAAAAGCCTGGATTTTATGTTGCGAATCGCGCGCATCACGCCGATGTAGGCGGAAAATTCGCGGGATCAATGGGGCCGGCGACGACGATTGAAGACGAGGGGATTCGCATTGCGCCTATGCGGATTGTGCGCGGGGGAGTGGTTGATCGAGAGGTGTTGGATTGGATTTTGCGGAACGTGCGGACGCCGCAGGAGCGCGAAGGCGACCTGGACGCGCAGATGGGCGCGTGCCGAGTGGGCGAGCGGCGCGTGTTCGAACTGGCGGCGAAGTACGGAATGGAAAAACTGGCAGCGTGGGGTGAGGAGCTGCTCGACTACTCGGAGCGGCTGGTGCGGGCGGAGCTGAAGAAGATGCACGCAGGCATCTTCGACGCAGATGATTGGCTGGACGACGACGGCGAAACGGATGAGCCGCGAAGGATTGCGGTGCGGCTGCGTATTGATCCGGATGCGGGCGCGTTAGATGTGGATTTCGCCGGCTCGTCGGCGCAGGTTGCGGGCGCGGTGAATGCGGTTCGTGCGATCACGCTTTCGGCGTGCTTTTATGTGCTGCGATGTTTGCTGGGAGAGGATGCGCCGGCGACGGAGGGAATTCTGCGGCCATTGACGCTGCACACGCCAGAAGGGTCGATTGTGAATGCGCGGCCGCCCGCGGCTGTGGCTGGCGGCAATGTAGAGACGTCGCAGCGAATTGTGGATGTGCTTATGCGGGCGCTGGCGAAGGCTGTGCCGGAGCGGGTTCCGGCAGCGAGCGCGGGAACGATGAGCAATGTGACGATCGGCGGGATTGATCGACGTGCGGGCGAGGGCGCGGGCGGGGGGACGGGCGAAGCGTTTGCGTACTACGAAACGGCTGCCGGCGGAATGGGCGCGCGGCCGGGGATGGATGGAATCAGCGGCGTACATACGCATATGACCAACTCGCTGAATACGCCGGTTGAAGCGCTGGAATATGCGTACCCGTTCCGCGTGCGGCGGTATGGGTACCGCTACGGCTCGGGTGGCGAAGGAAAGTTTCGCGGCGGGGATGGATTGATTCGCGAAGTGGAGTTGCTGACCGATGCAGAGGTGACACTGCTGGCGGACCGGCGAAAGTTTCGGCCTTACGGATTGGAAGGCGGCGGCGACGGAGCTGCGGGGCGCGCAGTGGTGACGAAGGCCGAAGGCGGCGAGGAGATCGAGTTGCCGGGAAAGTGCAGCCTCCAGCTCAAGCAGGGTGACGTGCTGCGGATTGAGACGCCGGGCGGAGGGGGATACGGCGGCAGTGAGTAGGGAGTAGCCATTAGGGATTAGCCGTTCGTGCCAGATTACGGATTGTTCGGTCCCACCCTTTTCGTTCGCCCGGGCGAACGAAAAAGGATGGGGCAACCGCCGTTCCGGTTCGGTGGTAGATCGGCGCGCTACGCGCCCGGCACTTTGACTTCGACGTGCGAGGCGCTTTCGATAAAGGTCGCGATGGCGGAGTGGTCGAAGTCGCCTTTGCCATCGGCGATGAGAGAGGAAAGCATCTGCTGCACCTGCGCGGTGAGCGGCAGAAAGACGTGATTGGCCTCGGCAGTCTGGAGCGCGTTGCGCAGGTCTTTCTGGTGAAGACTAATTCTGAAGCCGGGCTTGAAGTTGCGCGCGATGAGCATGGGGCCTTTTGCGTTGAGGACGGCGCTGCCGGCGAGTCCGGCTTTGACGGCGTTAACGACAACTTCAGGGTTGAGGCCGCATCGCGCAGCCAAGGCAAGCGCTTCACCCATGGCGGCGATGTTGCATGCAACCATGATCTGATTGGCGAGCTTGGTGGTGTTGCCCGCGCCGACGGGACCGGTGAGCGTGACGCTGGATCCGAGGCACTTGAGGATGGGTTCGGCTTTCAAGAACACTTCCGGCTTGCCGCCGACCATGATGGCGAGTGTGCCGTCGACGGCCTTGGGCTCGCCGCCCGAGACAGGCGCATCGAGAAAGTCGACTTTCTTCGCTTCGCATTCCGCGGCGATTTTCTGCGAGACGAGCGGGCTGATGGAGCTCATGTCGATGATGAGCGAGCCGGGCTTCGCGCCGGAGAGAATTCCGTTGGCGCCGAGCACGACTTCTTCGACTTCAGGGCCGTCGGGGAGCATGGTGATGACGATGGGGGCGCGTGCGCCGACATCGGCGTTCGAAGATGCGCGCTGAGCGCCGTCGGCGACCACTAAGTCGAGCGTGGCGGGAGTGCGGCCGTAGGCGACGACGGTGTGGCCTGCCTTTAGAAGGTTCCTGAGCATGGGGCGGCCCATGATGCCGAGGCCGACAAATCCGACGGTTGCCATCGATCGTCTCCACTTGCCGAATTTACTGCGGTTCCGCAGTTGTTGTGTCTTGAAGCCGCTGCACAAGAGCTGGAAACGGCTACATGAACTGCGAAACCGCTCTAAGATGGGACTGTGCGCAACTACTTCAATTATTTTACCGAAATTGAGGAGCGATTCCAGCAGAGGCGGGGAACGATTCTGCTGCTTTCGACGCTGGATTGGGCGCTGATTGAGATGTGGCGCGAGGCGGGGATTCCGCTGGAAGCGGTTCTGCGCGGGATTGACGATGCGTTTGACAAGTATGAGGCGAGGCAGAAGCGGGCAAGCATGCAGCGCGTGAACGGGTTGGCGTGGTGCGCGCAGGCGGTGATGCAGGCGGCAGTGGAGATGAATGAGGCGGCGACCGGATCGGCTGCGGCGACGGCTGAGACGGCGCAGGAGTCGGGGTTCGAGCATGAGCGCGTGGCGGCGCATTTGACGGCTGCGGCAGAGGCGCTGGACCGGGCGACGGTGGCTGACGAGGCTTGCCGGGCGACAGCGGCGCGCCTGCGTGAAATTGCCGCGGAGGTGCAGGCTCCAGGAGAGAAGAATGCGGCGGCTTTGAACCTTGAAGCGCTGGAGCGGTCGCTGATGGTACTTGAAGACAAGCTTTATGCCGCGCTGAACGTCGCCGCGCCCGAGCCACTGCTGCTGGGGTTGAGCGAGCACGCCGACCTTGAGCTGGCCCCCTACCGCAGCCGTATGGGGGCGGTGCAACTGCGCCAGGTGAAAGAACAGTTCGTGCGGAAGCAATTGCTGGTGAACTACAACCTGCCGCGATTGAGCCTGTTCTACATGAGCCAGCAATGAAGAGGCGGACGCGATCATTTTCGGGGCACAAGAAGGCTGTGTCGAGGACTGCAGTGAGCGATGCTGCACCGGCGCAGCTGGTTCAAATCGAGAAGCCTATTTATGGCGGGGCGTTTCTGGCGCGCCTGGAAGGCAAGGCAGTGTTTGTGCCGCTCGCGCTGCCCGGGGAGCAGGCGCGCGTGCGCGTAGTGGAAGAGAAGCGCGGCTACGCGACGGCCGAATTGGAAGCGATTGTTGCTGCGGCGGCGGAGCGGGTTGTGCCGGCTTGCAAACACTTTGGAACCTGCGGCGGCTGCCAGTACCAGCACGCGGAGTACAAAGCGCAACTTGCTTACAAGCAGGCGATTTTGCGCGAGACGCTGGAGCGCGGCGGCGTGCGGGTGCCGGAAGAAATCGCAGTGCTGGCTGGCGAGCCGTGGGCGTACCGAAATCGGATCCGGCTGGCGTTCGATGCGGAGGGGAAGACGGGATACCGAGGGCGGCGGTCGCATGCGGTGGTTGCAATTGAGGAGTGCCCAATCGCGGCGCCCCTGCTGGTGCAGGCTGCATTCAGCGCGGCGGAACTGTTTCGGCGGTTCGCGGTTCCGAGCCGGCCCGCTGAGCTCTCGGTTTTTGGCGATGCGGCTGAAGATTCGATGCTGGCGAGTGTCTTCACGGAAGGCGCGGCTCGGGTTCCGCTCAGGGATTATTTCGATGCGCTGCTGCCGCAGATCCCTTCCCTTCGCGGGGTGGAACTGGTGGAAGTTCACCAAGGCCAGCCAAGGACCGTCGCGCGGGCTGGCGCCGAATCAATTGACTACCGTGCGGCTGGATTTGATTATCGCGTAGATCATGGTGCGTTCTTCCAGGTGAACCGTTGGCTGGTGGACGAGCTGGTGGAGTGCGTGACGAGCGGGCTGCGGGGCGGCCAAGCCTGGGATCTGTTTGCGGGAGTTGGACTGTTTGCGCGAAAGCTTGCGGGGAAGTTTGAGCGCGTGATCGCAGTGGAGTCGGCGCCGGCGGCGATGGCCGCGCTCACGGAGAATTTGAAGGGGACAAATGCGACGGCGGTAAAGGCAGCGACGCTGGAGTTTTTGCGCGGTGCGGCGAAGGGCGAAGGACCGGATGCGATTGTCCCCGATTTGATAGTTGTCGACCCGCCGCGCGCAGGGTTGGGCGCGGAAACGACGGAGCTTTTGGGACGAATTGCCGCGCCCGAGTTGGTGTATGTTTCGTGCGATCCGGCAACGCTGGCACGCGATCTGCGAGAGCTTGTGAACGCGGGCTACGCGATCGAGCGCATCACGCTCGCGGACCTGTTTCCGCAGACGTTTCACCTTGAAACTGTGGTCAAGTTGCGGCGGTAATACGATGCAGCACTTTTCCTGATAGGCTTATTCCACTTCCAAGACTGCTGCTTTCCAATTCCAAAACTGCTTTTTTTCACTTCCCGGACTGCTGTTTCCGACACGATGGAATCTCCTTTTGTCCATCCCGGGATTCGTGTGTCCGTTGGCGCCGGCGCGCCGCTGTTCCATGCGGCGTGGCTGTTTGCGGCGGGGATTGTTGTGGCGAGCCGCGTATGGATGCAGCCTGCGCTGCTGCTGATCCTGCTGGCGGTGGTCGCGGCGCTGTGTTGCCTGGCTGTCTGCCGCGGCGGACACTCACAACGAATTGCGTGGCTGCCGCTGGCAGTGTTGTGGATGATGCTGGGCGCGTGGTGCGCGGAGATGGAACCGCAGCCTGCGCCTGCGCCGGAACTGGCCGCCCTTTCTGACGGATTGCTGCGCACCGTGGAAGGGACCGTGGTGGATGCGGGGCCGCTGCGCACCGAGCTTGAACAAAATGTGGACGAGCCAACAGCGACTGTGCCGTCGCAGCGAATCGATGTTCGCGTGGCGACGGTTGAGTTGGTGACCGACGACAACGATGCGCAAACGCCGGTAACAGGCGGCGTGCGGTTGACGGTGCGGTGGCCGTTGGAGACGGGCGCACAGGGCGGTGTGCAGGCCTTTCAGTGCGGCGAGCGCGTGCGGGCTGTGGTTCGGCTGCTGCGGCCTGAGAGCTATCGCGATCCGGGCGTATGGAGCAGAGCGGATTATCTGCTGGACCAGGGAATCACTTCGACGGCATCGGTTGCAATTGATCGCGTGGAGCATCTGGGGCGGTCGCCCGGCGCGTTTCTGGCGTGCAGAGTGAGCGAGTGGCAGCATGCGTCAACGACGCGGCTGCTGGCGCTGCCGGCGGCGATGCGCTGGCTGCCGGCGGCGATGCGACTGAGCGAAGACGACGCTGTGATGCTGTCGGCGATGGTGGCCGGGGACCGCACCTATCTGACTCATGCGCTGCGCGTGGGCTTCGAGCGGACGGGGTCGTTTCACATGCTTGTGGTTTCGGGATTCCACCTTGCGATCGTGGCCGCGTGCATCTTGTGGATCGCGCGACGATTGCGCATCCCGCGTGTACCGGCGACGATTTTGACGATCGTTGCGTCGTTGGCGTATGCGCTGTTTACAGGATTTGGCACTCCGGTGCAACGGTCGCTTTGGATGGTGACGCTGTATCTGCTGGGGCGGCTAGTGTATCGCGAACGAAACGCACTGAACACGATTGGGTTTGCCGCGTTGTGTTTGCTGGTGGTGAGCCCGCGGAGCCTTTTCGATAGCAGCCTGCAGATGACGCTGCTGGCGGTGATTGCGATTGCGGGAGTGGCTGCGCCGCTGCTCCAGGGAACGATTCATCCTTATGCGACAGCGTTGCGCGATTTACGGGTGGTGGCGATTGACATTAAGCTCGCGCCACGTTTGGCGGAGTTTCGCGTGATGATGCGGATGGTGGCTGAGCGGATGGAGCGGGCCGGCAATCGATGGTTGGCGTGGCAGATTTTTCCGTGGAGCGTCCGATTCGCAATCAGAGTTGCGGAGCTGGTGGTGGTTTCATGCGTGGTGGAGCTGGCGATGACGCTGCCGATGGCGGTCTACTTTCACCGCATTACGATCTTTGCGCTGCCGGTCAATCTGCTGATTTTGCCGATGCTGCTGGTGTTGATGCCAGCGGCGCTCGTGACAATGCTGATGCTGGTAGTGTGGCCGGCGGCAGCGGTGGTTCCGGCGATGGTGGTGGCGCTGGTGATGCACATCGGAGTGGGTCTGGTGCATCTGTTCGGATCGATGGCGCTGGGGGATTTTCGGATTCCGAGTCCGCTGGCATTGCAGTCGGCGGCGTTCTGCATGCTGCTGGGAGCAGCGGTTGTGCTGGCGCATGAGAGTTTAGGGCGTGGTACACGCTGGATGCGCCGCAGCGCATGGGCGGCGCTGGCGATGGCTGCGCTGGCGGCTGTGATTCCACGACCAATTGAGCGGCCGAAGGGCGCGATGCTGATGGAGGCGATCGATGTGGGACAGGGCGATTCGCTGCTGGTGATTACGCCGGACGGAAAGACGCTGCTGATTGATGGCGGGGGATTTGGCGGAGGGCCGAGGCAGGCTCCCCAGGACTTTGACATTGGCGAAGAGGTGGTTTCGCCGGCGCTGTGGGCGCGGGGGATTCGACATCTGGATGCGGTGGCGCTGAGCCACGCGCACTCCGACCATATGGGCGGATTGCCGGCGGTGCTGAGGAATTTTCATCCCGATGAACTGTGGATGGGAATCAATCCGCGGTTTGGAGCATATAACGCGCTACTGGACGAGGCTGCTGCACAGCATGTGAATGTGCGAAGTTTTCGCGCAGGCGATGCCTTCACTTTTGGAAACACGCAAGTGAAAGTGCTGGCTCCATTTCGCAATTATGAGCCGGGCGTCGAGCCATCGAATAACGATTCGCTGGTGCTGCATGTGGGATACGAAGCAACCTCGGTGATGTTGGAGGGTGACGCAGAAGCGCCGATTGAGCAGGCGATGCTGGCCGAGCAAGGACTCGCGAGCACGCTGCTGAAGGTGGGACACCACGGCAGCATCACTTCGACACGGCCGGAGTTTTTGGCGCGCGTGGCGCCGCAATGGGCTGTGATTTCGAGTGGGCTTCACAACCGGTACGGGCATCCGCGCGAGGAGGTTCTGGAAGAGCTCGAAGAGGCGCATGTACGGACGCTGCGGACGGACATTAATGGGATTTCATGCTTCGTGCTCGACGGACGAACGACAACGGGGACGGTGGGATGCGGTGGGGGCCCCAGCTCACGGTAGACCTAGTAAGCAAAATTGCTTATAATGAGAGGCAAGCGTGAAGAGCAGCGAGTTCAAAAGATGGCTGGCGTTGCAGGGCGCGACCTTCAAACCGGGCAAAGGCGGTCACCTGAGAGTGGAGCTAAACGGAAAGATTTCCGTGCTGCCTATGCATTCGAAGGATATGAAGACAGGAACGGTCCGAGGCATCAAGAAGCAGCTCGGACTGAAATAGGAGACGGCAAAGATGAGATTCCCCGCGAAGTTTGTCCGCGCTAAAGAAGGCGGCTTTGTCGTCACGTTCCCTGATATTCCCGAAGCGATTACGCAAGGGGAAAACATTGACGACGCCATGTGGCACGCAGCAGACGCTCTGGAATCTGCGCTTGATTTCTATTTCGAAGCGGGCCGGCCAGTCCCTCTTCCCTCCCCAGCTAAACGCGGCCAGAGGATGGTTGAACTGCCGGCGAGCGTTGCCGCAAAGGTTCTTCTGCTCAACGAGATGATCCGCCAGAAAGTGCGGCCTGCGGAGTTGGCTCGCCGCCTGCGTGTGACACCTCAGGAAGTGACGAGATTGATTGACTTGCGCCACGCGACGAAAATCGACGGGATCGCGGGCGCGTTGAAGGCATTGGGTAAAACGATGGAAATTCGGGCCGTTTGAGCCTCTATTTGGCCGAGCGCGCCGCGGCGTGGATGGCGAGGAGCGTTTCGAGCAGGGGCTTGAGGAGTTTGAGGTCGAGGGCATTGGCGCCGTCGGATTTAGCGTTGGCCGGATCGTTGTGGACTTCAACGAAGAGACCATCGATGCCGGCGGCGACCGCGGCGCGAGAGAGCAGAGGAATGTACTCGGGTTGGCCGCCGCTGATGCCGTTGGCTGCGGAGGGCTGCTGCACGGAATGCGTTGCATCAAAGACGACAGGCGCAAGACGGCGCATGATGGCGAGCGAGCGGAAATCGACGACAAGATTGTTGTAGCCGAAGGTTGAGCCGCGCTCGGTGAGGAAGACGCGCTCATTGCCCGTGGAGCGGACTTTTTCGAGGCCATGAGTCATGTCCCAGGGGGCAACGAACTGGCCTTTCTTGATGTTGACGGCGCGGCCCGTGCGTCCCGCGGCCAGTAGCAGGTCAGTCTGGCGGCAGAGGAACGCGGGAATCTGCAGCACATCGACAGCTACAGCGGCGACTTCGCAGTGGGCCGGCTCGTGAACGTCGGTGAGGACGGGCAGGCCTGTGTCTTTGGCGATCTTACCGAGGATGCGCACGCCTTCTTTGAGGCCGGGACCGCGGAAGCTCTTGGCGCTGGTGCGGTTGGCCTTGTCGTAGCTGGCCTTGAAAATAAACGGAATGCCGAGGTCGGCGGCAATGCGCTGGACGGCTTCAGCAATGGAGCGAGCGTGGGATTCGGACTCGATGACGCAGGGACCGGCGACGAGGAAGAGCCGGCCTGAGCCCACTTGCACCGGCCCGATTTCGAACGAACTGCTCACGAGGGAGATTGTACAGGGGCCAGAGAACTGGGGTCAGGGATCATTAAGGCCTTGATCCGTGATTGGAAATCTGAGGGAAAGTACACGCGTGCTCTCCGCGTATCCCGGAGACGGGAGGGAGAGCACGCGGTAGGGATTCGGAAATCAGGCCCGGCTACTCGGCGTGGCTGCGCGACCACTCCCAGAGCGCGCGGTCAATTGTGCGCAGAGGCGTGGGAGCGGGAAGCTCGCTTTGCGGCGTGACGATGTTGCTTTCGGCGAGGCGCTTGCAGAAGGCCAGGTACTCCTCGTAGAAGCGGACGTCGTGACGCGCGTGGCCCAGGGCTTCAAGGGTGCGGTAGTCCAGCACCGTATAGCGCTCAGGGAAGATTGCGGCCAGAACGGCTGAGGCCAGGGCAATGTCAATGCCGTGAAGATCAAGCAGCGCCTTTACGGCGGTTTCAGTTGAAGACTCGGGTGATGCGGCGACGGACAAGGTGCGGCGGATCTTCTCGTTGCTGTTGCAGATGAGGACCTGCACCGCGCGCTCGGACTTCCAGCGCACAATCGCTTCCAGGTTGGCCAGCGAATAATCTCCATTGCGAATGGCTTCTCCGGCTTCAAAAGCGGCTTTTTCTAGCTCGTGCTCTTTCTCGCCGGCTGTCTGCCAATACTGCTCTGCCAAGTCTTGCAACTCCGCTTCAGCAGGCTGAAGCTGGAAGTAGGCGACCATCTCGATATTCCTTCCTTTCATTCCCAAAGCTTAGTCACGATAGGCCCGGGGCGAAATCATTGTCAATAACCCGGAGGGTGGTATTTGCGCAGGCGTACCGGACTGGTCTAGTCAGACTCGGATGGCCATGGAAACGGCTGCCCGGATTGCTGTTGAAGAGGCATTTGTTCATCGAATTATGGCTCGAAGAGGAACATTTTATAGGTCAAAAGAGGACACGAAAAAGAAGGCTTCCAGTGGAAGTAGACGAGATTGCCATGAGATTCGCTTGAAGGGGAGTTTGCTGCGGGAAGAATGTTTCGAGAAAAGCGGGGCTGGATGGGCGGGGAGCGATTTTTGGATTCGAGTGAAATCGTGATTGGTCACTTTAAGTTGTTAAAATTCAGGTTGTTGGCTAAAATGCCATTTTTGATGGTAAAATGGCACTATGAATGCCATTGTGGAGATTGATCGTGCGGGCAGGATTGTGGTGCCAAAGAAGTTTCGCGACGCGCTGCGGCTGCGGCCAGGAACGCGACTAAAGCTGGAGCGGGCCGGCGACCAGTTGGTGCTGGAGCAGGACTACCCGGAACCGCGGCTGGAAATGCGAGACGGACTGCTGGTGATGGTAGGCGGGCCTCCGCTGACGGCGGAGGACGTGAACGAGGCAATCAAGCAGGGGTATGACGAGCGCCACAAAAGGATTATGGAAGGAAGCGGATTGGAGTGAGCGTCTTCCTCGATACTTCGGTGCTTGTTGCCGCGGTGCGCACGGCCGACCTACGTCATGCAGCCAGTAACGAACTGGTACGGAAATGCGGCCCCGACAACTCCAGTTGCGCGGCGCACACCTTGGCCGAGGTTTACTCCAGCCTGACGGGTATGCGCCCGCCGAACCGTTTCCGCCCGGAGCAAGCGATTCAAGTGATTGATGAGTTTCGCGCGAAATTTCGCTGCGTGGAGCTGACAGCGGACGAAGTGGTGGACACGGCGCGCGGAATCGCGGGCCTGGGATTGATGGGCGGAATCATTTACGATGCTCTGCTGCTGACCTGCGCCCGCAAGGTGAACGCGGACCGGATTTACACCTGGAACGTTCGACATTTTCAGACGGTGGCGCCGGATCTGGCAGGGCGAATTGTGGAGCCCGGCCAGCAAGACTCGCTCGGAGTCGATCACGAGACCGAGGACGACGTCATCGGGTTTCCGTGAGATGAGGGTTTGGCTAGCATTCCGCCGCAAGTCCATTCTGATCGCGCGGCCTGGAGGGGGAAGGCGGCGCTGCGACTCGAACAACCTATCGGGTATGCTAGTTTGATTCTCCATCTGGCCGACCCGACTAGAGCTACACTGATCGACCTTGACATAAAGAGAACGAAAGGCGAAAGTCTAAGCATGAGCACAGAGCTCAGAATTGACGAAATCGGCTACTGGTCCGAGGTCAAGCTCGCGATCTTGGACGAGTATGCCAAGCCTTACAACCAGATACTGCATAAGCGTCGCTTTAAGACCATGTACATTGATGGTTTCGCCGGCGCAGGACACCACCGGGCCAAAGGTAGCAACCGGGTAATTGAAGGCAGCCCTCAGCGTGCTTTAAATGTGCAGCCGCCATTTGACTACCTCCACTTTGTCGATATCGATTGAGCGCGTGTGCATGAATTGGAACGTCTGACGGCTGGGCGCCAAAATGTGCAGGTACATCATGGCGACTGCAACAGGATTCTCGTCAACGATGTCTTTCCGAAGGTTCGGTATGCAAACTATGAGCGGGCCCTGTGCATTTTGGACCCGTACGGATTGCACCTAGACTGGCAGGTCATCAAGGCTGCAGGCGATTCTCAATCGATTGAGATCTTCCTGAATTTCCCAGTAATGGACATGAATATGAACGTCCTTTGGCACAACTCGGATCTCGTTTCCGAGCTTCATCGGGAACGAATGACAAGATTCTGGGGTGATGACTCTTGGCAGAACGCAGCCTATCAAACTACACAGGGTCTCTTTGAACAAATGCAGGAGAAGTCTACCAACGAGGAGGTCGCCGAGGCATTCCGGGTCCGACTGATGAAGGACGGTGGCTTCAAGTATGTTCCAAAACCAATGCCAATGCGCAATACGAAAGGAGCGGTAGTATATTTCCTGTTCTTTGCCGCCCAAAAGCCAGCCGCCGACAAGATCGTGAAAGATATCTTTGCGAAATACGCGCACCGTGGAGAGGTCCCAAATGGCTGAACATTCGACAATCGAATGGACTGACGCGACATGGAATCCAGTACGGGGCTGCACGAAGGTCAGCCCCGGCTGCAAGCACTGTTATGCAGAAGTCTTCGCAGAGCGATTTCGTGGCGTTCCAGGGCATCCATACGGGCAGGGATTCGACTTAAGATTGGTTCCGGAAAAGTTGGCAGAGCCGCTGCGCTGGCAAACTCCCAAGATGATCTTCGTGAACTCGATGAGCGATCTCTTTCACCCTGGGGTTCCCGACGAGTACATCGAGGCAGTTGCTACCGTGATGGTGAGAGCAAAATGGCATACTTACCAAGTTCTCACAAAGCGTTCAGCCCGAATGGCAAGTCTTCTTAATGGGAGATTGAGATTTGCGGCGAACTCACCGCACATCTGGTGGGGAGTCAGCGTTGAGAACAAGCAGCACGGCCTTCCCCGCCTTCGCGACCTTCAGGCGTCGCCCGCTACTGTGAGGTTTTTGTCTATAGAGCCATTACTTGAGGGGCTTGGTCGCTTGCGCCTTGACGGCATTCATTGGGTGATCGTTGGCGGAGAGAGCGGGCCGGGCGCGAGGCCATTAAATAGAGACTGGGTTACTTCGATTCGTGACCAGTGTGTTGACGCCGGCATACCATTTTTCTTCAAGCAATGGGGAGGCATTCGCAAGAAGCGCGCTGGGCGAGCGCTTGACGGACGCACCTACGATGGTTTTCCCGCGCGGACGAACCATCCCGTTTCCTCAATCGCGACTGCATTGGCTTGGGCAAGCGAAATCCGAAAGGCATACGATGCATCCCAGTCGGAACTCTTACCTGTCTTAGCGTAGCGGTGCGCTCGCCACCTGTGCTTACAACCGGCGGCCGGATCAGAGGCACTGATTCGGTTCTGCGGCCATGAGTCTCGATAATCGTCCGCAATTCTACTGCACGACTTGGCCGGCTACCGACTCAATTTGCGAGTGCGTCAGGCGGTTTTTGTAGCTGGCAACGATGAACTCGCGGAAAAGCGGGTGGGGCTCGAGGGGCTTGGATTTGAATTCGGGATGGAACTGGCAGCCGAGGAAGTAGGGGTGGCCGGGAATCTCGACGATCTCGACGTAGGTCTGGTCTGGAGTGGCTCCCGAGATGCGCAGGCCGGCGCCGGTGAGCAGCGCTTCGTATTCGCGGTTGAACTCGTAGCGATGGCGGTGACGCTCGCTGATCTCAGTAACGCCGTAGGCGCGGGCGGCGAGCGAGTCCGGCTGGAGCTGGCAGGCCCAGGCTCCCAATCTCATCGTCCCGCCCATTTCCTCGACGCCAAGCAGCTCGCGCAGCTTGTAGATGATGCGGTGCTCGGTGGCCGGGTCAAATTCGGACGAGTTGGCGTCTTTGAGGCCGCAGACGTTGCGCGCAAACTCAATGCACGCGGTTTGCATGCCGAGGCAGATGCCGAAGTAAGGCACGTTCTTTTCGCGCGCGTAGCGAATGGCGTTTAACATTCCTTCGATGCCGCGCTTGCCAAAGCCGCCGGGGACGAGGATTCCGTCGAAACTTTCCAATTGCGATTCGTAACTGCGATCGTCGGGGCCTGAGGACTCGAGCCCTTCGGCTTCGATCCAGTGAATTTTGAGTTTCAGGTTTTGTGAAATGGCCCCGTGCGTGAGCGCTTCCTTAAGCGACTTGTAGCTGTCTTCGTATTCGACATATTTGCCGACGATGGCGATGGAGACTTCGTCCTTGGGGTGGTAGCAGCGCTCGACGAGCTCGCGCCACGGGGCGATATTGGCCTCGGGCGTTTCCTTGTGCAGGTATTTGAGGATGAGCGAGTCGACTCCCTCTTCAGCGAAGCCGATGGGGACTTCATAGATGAAGGGCACGGTTTTGGCGCCGACGACGGCTAGTTCTTCTACGTTGCAGAAGGCGGCGATCTTTTGCTTGATGTCGCGGCTGAGTGCGCGATCGGAGCGGCAGAGAAGAATGTCGGCCTGAATGCCGATGGAGAGCAGCTCCTTGACGGAGTGTTGCGTGGGCTTGGTCTTCAGCTCCTGCGCTGCGGCGATCCAGGGAACCAATGTGAGGTGGACAAAGACGGTATTCTCGCGGCCCAGCTCCTGGCGCATCTGGCGGATGGCCTCAAGGAACGGGAGGGATTCGATGTCGCCGACGGTGCCGCCGATTTCGACGATGGTCACGTCTGCGCCGTTGCCCGCGACCTTGCGCATGGCGTTCTTGATTTCGTTGGTGACATGGGGAATGACCTGGACGGTTTTGCCGAGGTAGTCGCCGCGTCTTTCCTTCAAGATAATCTGCTCGTAGATGCGGCCTGTGGTGTAGTTGTTATCGCGGGAGAGGGGCGCGTGGGTAAAGCGCTCGTAGTGGCCGAGGTCGAGGTCGGTCTCAGCGCCGTCGTCGGTGACGAAGACCTCGCCGTGCTGGAAGGGCGACATGGTGCCGGGATCGACGTTGAGGTAGGGGTCAAACTTCATCAGATTGACGCGGAGGCCGCGGCTCTCAAGCAGACAGCCGATGGAAGCCGCAGCGAGTCCCTTGCCTAAACTGGACACAACTCCACCCGTCACGAAGACATACTTTGCCGACATGAATGCAACCTCGCAGCTGATTTTTGGGATTGGACGTACCTGGTGGGCACATATAAGTATGGCAGAGAATTGGGGTGCGGCGAAAGAGGAAAATTGGGCGATTTTGATGATTAGTCGGGTAACATCCCGAGTAGCGACGCTGGAATGAGGGTGTTGGGCCGGACGGTTAGGGCCGGCGACTGGGCAGTATAAGGAGAGGTTTACGATGCTCTCAGAGATGTGCGGCGATGACGAGCAAGATTGAGGTTGTGAAAACCGACATTACCACGCTCGCGGTGGACGCGATCGTGAACGCAGCCAATGAGTCTTTGCTTGGCGGCGGCGGGGTGGATGGAGCGATTCACCGGGCGGCGGGGCCGGAGCTGCTGGCCGAGTGCCGCATTCTAGGCGGATGCGAGACGGGGCGGGCAAAGATCACGAAAGGCTACCGGCTGCCGGCGAAGTTTGTGATTCATACGGTGGGGCCGGTGTGGAGCGGAGGCGAGCGCGGCGAGCCGGAGCTGCTCAAGAGCTGTTACCTATCGGTCTTCAAGATTGCAAGGGAGAACGGGATCCGGTCGCTCGCGTTTCCGGCGATCAGCTGTGGCGTGTACCGGTTTCCGGTGGATCGGGCCGTAAAGATAGCTGTGGGCGAGACAGTGGCAGAGCTGATTTCGAGCGATGCGGTGCAGAAGGTGATCTTCGCCTGCTTTGGGGATGAGATTTATCAGGCGTACCAAAGAGCAGTGGATGGGATCTCGTAGAAGGATGCGGCGCAAAGGAAATGGGCAAGCTTTGACGGGCTGCCCGTTTCGTATTTCCAGCGCCGCGTTCTTTTCCGCTTAGAAATTCAGCGTGATCTTGGCCGTGAGCGCACGCGGAGTGACGTAGTGTGTGCCGCTGAACGTGGAGAGGAAATTGTAGAGCGCGTACTTGTTGGTGACGTTGATGGCCGTCAGGTCGAGGTCCGTCTTGAAGTGCTCCTTGTTGAAGATGTTGTTCTTTCCGAGAGACACATCGAAGAGGCTGCGCGGCGCGATGCGTGGCGGGTTATGGTCGTCGTCTTCGGTTCCCGGCGCTGGAATGGAAACCAGCGTAGATGAGTATTGGGAAGGAGCGCACGACTCGAAGCCGGCGGTGAGGATGGCTTTGATGCCATTGCAAGTGAGACCGGCCTCGGCCTGCTGATCGAAGGTCAGGCCGCTCAGGTCGACCGGCGTTGTAGTGTCGGTTGCGAAGGGCACCGCGCCAGCGACGAGACCCGAGTCATAGCGCCAATTGAACCCGCTCCAGAGACCGTTGAACCAACTGCCATCGTGGGAGACCGTGTACTGAAGGTGCGTGGTTTCGTTGAATTTCTCGTCGTGATCGATGCGGAATGGGCTCCCGCCCTGGCCCACGGTCGCGCCTGCTCCGGCTGACTGTGGGGGAAAGAACCGCGCAGCGACCGATGAAGTAACGAAATAGGCGCTGAAGTGGTGGAAATCGGGAACCTCCGCATTCAACGCATAGCCCGGGATCTTGGAGTTATGCCAGTCGATGGGGAAGAAGATCGGCGTGTTGCCCAGGATGCTGAAGTCGAAGGCGTTGTGCGTGTACTTCCAGATGTACTCGCCGCTAACGACGATATTCTTGCCGACGGCCTGCTGGAATCCGGCATGGAACTCGTTGCGGAAACCCGGCTGAAGCGTTCCCGAAACGCCTGGAGTACACGCGAGGAGCGGCGACAGCACGACGTCGGAACATCCGTTGCTGGAGAGCACGAGGTTTTCGTTGAACGGCGTTTCCAAGGTGCGCGCATAGGAAACGCGGAGCACGGTCGCTGACGGCTTGATGTTGTAGGCGATGCCCACACGGGGCTCGGGTTGTTTTGTAGTGGCGAGGCCATTGTAAAAATCCCCGCGCATTCCCAGGTTGAAGTCCCAGTTGCCGGCCTTGATCTCGTCCTCGATGTAGAGGGCGAGTTCCTTAACGTCGGTGTGGCCGAAGAAGTGGTAGTAGCTGCCGCCGCGGGTAAGGTCATAGGGAGCCAGAACCGGGAGATAGTTGCCATTCGGGAAGGAAGTTACGCCATCACAGTCGGATGGAGTGGCGTACCCCGGCAAAGGATTGCCATCGACGTCAACGCAAGGCGAGTTATAGGTGGGGCCGACGACACCGAGGTTGTCATGCTCGCGCAGGAAGGTCTGCTCGTAGACCGCGCCGGCCTTGATGTTGTGATGTCCGCGGACATAGGTGTAGTCGGAGTGGACTCCGGCGTTGGTCAGCGTGCGGTACTGGGAGATCGATGAGGTTTGAATTGGCCCGAGGTCAGCGAGAGGGTTGCCGCTGGGGTAGTAGTTGTAATCGTCATTGCGGATGTAGCCACCAAAGTTAAGAACCGAGTCGTTGCTGATGACGTGGGTATACGTGGGGGAGATGTTGAAAGTCCCGATCTTGGAACGTTGGTCGGCGTTGCCAACATTGATGAACGTCGGGTTGGCACTGGCGCCGCCGCCGGTGCCAGTTCCGCCGTTGATCACGTTCGGCACGTTCAGGTTGTCGTAGGCGTTGGGGTTTTGAAACCAGGAGCGGCTGTAGTTGAAGTCCAGGTGGACCGAGTCGGCAGGCGTAAAGCTCAAATCGACGCGGTCGAAGAAGTTTTCTTCGTTTCCTTTGTCGTGGAAGACGGAGAATTCGGGGGGATCGAGAAAACGGCCGGTGTTCAGAACGTCGGCCTCGATGAAGTTGCCCCAGCTTTTTCCGCCGTAGGAGAGGTCGACGCCGCCGGAGGCCGAACCGAAATTGCCATAGGAGGCGTAGACACTTCCGGTGGGCTTGGTCACGCCCTGTCCGGAGCGAGTGGTGGCCACGATGACCAGGCTCGTCTTGTCGCCATACTCAGCCGGCGGCGCGCCGCTGATGACCTCGATCGACTGAATGGAGTTCGATGGGAGCTGGTTGGAAAAGATCTTGCTCTGCTGGTCGGTGATGGGCTGGCCATCAACGGAGAAGGAGTTGGATGCGTGGTCGCCGAGGCCGTGAAAGAGACCGTTGGAGTCGGCGGCAACACCCGGCGTGGTGAGCGTGACGAGCGAGCTAAGCGTGGATGATGCACTCTCCAGCGGCACCTTGTTAAACAGGTCGCGGTCCACATCCACGTGGAAAGTGGGGTCATCTTCGATGAGGTCGCCACCAGATTCGACTGTGACCGTTTGGCTGGCGCCGGCGATTTGCAGAACGAGATTCACGCTGAGTCCAAGCGAGGAACGAATCTCGAAAGTTTGGCTCAAGGACGCAAACCCTTTGGCGGAGACATCGATTCTGTATGAGTTGAAGGGAACGTTAGAGAAGCTGAATTGGCCAGTGGCGTCGCTTGTTGCGTTGCGGTCGAGTCCGCTGCGCTCGTTGGTGAGATGGACGGTTGCGTTGGGAATCACTGCACCGCTCGGATCAGTGACGGCGCCGCGTACGGCTCCGGCGTTGCCGCTCTGTGCGGGCGCGGAAAGCGCCGCGAAGGCGAAGGCGATGAGGGGAAGGATGCGCAGCGTTGCGCTGGCTCGGAAAGTCATGGCAAATTCTCCTGAAGGATGGCTGAAGAACGGGGAATGCAAGCCGCGAGATGGGCCGTCGCGGCGTCCTCAGTGCAATGGAGAAACATCAGTCCGCTTCAGGATCAGGATGTGCAGGTGCGCCGATGCATCGCCCGTCGAGTTAAACGACGGGGCGATGCAGGGCCCTCAGATGGAAACGGAAAGATGCTTTAGCAGGAGACGGGAGGGGGACGAATATAGAGGCGAATCTGTCGATGGCGAACAACGAAGATGGGGTCAGCATGGGGCGTGGAGGGTCCCAATTGCACGATCACAATGACAGTCGCCGCGGCAGCAACGGGCACAACCGTGTGCATGACAATGCACAACTGGCAGTGGTCCGCGTCAGATTGGTCAGGATGAACGTGCGTGACCTGGGCAACGACGAGCATCGCGAGCAGGGCCAGACAAAGAACGGCCACGGCCGGCAAAAAGCCGGACGAGAAGCCCCTCTGGGCGCCGCGTTTCCCGCGGAGATTTGTCTTAAGTCCTGCCAATCAATAGTTCCTTCCGGTTCTAATCTCTTAAAAGCAACTTACTCGTTTGAGCGCTTCAAGCCTGAAGAGGTTGCACCAAAGCTCCAATCGACTTGCTGGCTCTCCTGAAGCAAAGTTCACCGAACTACACCTTCAAAACGTCTCCATCGCGGGCGACCATCTGGTAGAGCACGGGGTTCACAAAGAAGCCAAGGAAAAGTCGCGAAATCAAACCCGCGACGATCACAATGGCGAAGGGCTTCTGCGTATCGGAGCCGATTCCCGAGGAAAGCGCCGCCGGCAGAAGGCCGAGGCATGCAACAAGAGCCGTCATCATAATGGGCCGCAGCCGCAGCAACGAAGCCTCGCGGGTTGCGGTACGAATGTCCATATTCTGCTCAAGGCGCAGCTTGTTGATGTAGGAGACAAGAATCACGGCAGTCTCGACTGAAACGCCGAACAACGCCAACATGCCCAACGCCGACGAGGCGCTGAACGCTGTGCCGGTGAGCTTGAGTGCGAGCAGGGCGCCGACGGGAACCGTGAGGATGACGCCGAGAACGATGACCACCGGGAACTTGAAGTTGTCGTAAAGCGCAAACAGGATCATGAAGATGATGAGCACGGCCAGGGGCCCGATGAAGACCAACTGGTGCTCGGCGGCTAGAAACTCGTCATACTCTCCGCCCCAGCTGAGCCGATAGCCGGGGGGCAAGTTTTTTTGTATGTCGGCGATGGCCTGCTGGCCGGCGATTACGCCGCTCTGCAGGTCGCGTCCGTCAATGCTGTACTGCACGCCGATATAACGCGAGTTGCTTTCGCGGTAAATGAAGGACGCACCGCCGGCCTCATGGATGTCTGCCAGCGCGCTCAGGGGGATCTGCTGCCCTGTGGGTGTTCCCACCAGCAGGTTTCCGATCTGCTGCTCACTTTCGCGGAATTCCGGCTTCATGCGGACAACGAGATCGAAGAGTTTTTCGCCCTGGATGACCTGGGTAGCCGCCTGTCCGCCAACTGCCGCCTGGACGACAGCTTCAACGTCGGCAACATTGATGCCGTAACGGGCGATCTTATCGCGATCGACGTCGATCAACAGGCTCGGCTGGCCGAGTTCGCGGACCACTGTGAGGTCGGTAAATCCGGGAACCTGGCTGAGCCGGCGCTTGATTTCGAGCGCGGTATTTTGCAGGACGTTCAGATCGGGGCCGTAGATCTTCACGGCGAGCGCGCTCTTCAAGCCGGTCAGCGCCTCGTCAACGGCATCCTCGGCGGGCTGCGTGTAGTTGAAGATGACGCCGGGAAATGCCTGGAGCTGCCGCTGAATGTCGGCTTGCAGCTCCGCCTTGTTATGGATGGAGCCGGACTTCCAGGCGGAATCGCCGTAGGGCTTGAGGCCGACATAGAATTCGTCGTTGAAGAAACCTGTGGGGTCAGTGCCATCGTCGGGGCGTCCAAGCTCGGAGCCGACATCGGTAACCATCGGATATTTGAGGAGAATATCGCGCACTTGCGGTGAGAACTTGCTTGCCGTGTCGAAGGAAACTGTGTAGGGCATGGTGGCCCGAATCCACAACGCGCCTTCATCGAGATGAGGCATGAACTCGCCGCCGATGAAGGGAATGAGCAGGAGCGTAGCCACAAAGATCGCCGCGGCCCCGATCATGGTGGCCCGAGGATGATCGAGGCACCAATCGAGCCACACCGCATATTTTTCGCTCACCCACCGGAAGGGCTTGTTCTCGTGCTCGTGAACGCACCCCTTGAATAAGTAGGCGCACATGACGGGAACAAACGTAAGCGTCAGGATCAGCGCGCCGACGAGCGCGATCGCGACCGTATCCGCCATCGGTTTAAATAATTTTCCCGAAGGGCCACTGAGCGCGTAAATGGGCAGATAGCCGGCGATGATGACCGCGACCGAATAGAAGATGGGACGATCGACATCCTTCGCGGCCTTCAGTATCACTTGCTCGAGGTTGTATTCCTGGCCTTCGCGCGCGCCCAGTTCGCGGAAGATGTTCTCGACCATGACCAATGTTCCGTCAATGAGGATTCCAAAGTCGATGGCGCCGATGGAGAGGAGATTTGCCGGGATTCCTCGCGCGTGCAGGAAGATGAAGGCGAAGAGCAAGGCGAGGGGAATGGTGAGCGCAACAATCACGGCGGCGCGGAAGCTCACCAGGAACGCCAGCAGCACGACGAAGACCAGCACCATTCCGAGCAGCAGGTTGTGTTCGACAGTGCCGATGGTCAACTGAACAAGATCGCTGCGGTCATAGTAAGGGCGCACCTTCACGTCGGGCGGGAGCACGTGCTCGTTGAGATCCTGAGTCTTGGCTTCGACGCCTTTCAGCACGTCCTGCGCCTGCTCGCCGCGGCGCATCATGATGACGCCCTCCACGGCATCATCGGTTTTATTGAAGCCGAACTGGCCCAGGCGGGGGGCGTTTCCAATGACGACTTCGCCGATGTCGCTGATGCGCACCGGCACGCCATTTTGCGTGCCAACAACGATATTGCCGATGTCGGCGGTGTCGCGGACAAGACCGATTCCGCGCACGTAATAGAACTGATCGCCCTGCGAGTAGAAACCACCTCCGGCGTTGGAATTGTTGGCGGAAAGCTGCTGAATAACGGTGGGCACCGTGATGTGGTAGGCGTAAAGCTTTGCCGGGTCGAGCAGCACCTGGTACTGCATCACGGTGCCGCCGAAGCCGGAATCGTCGGCGACTCCCGGCACCTGCTTGTATTCGCGCTCGACGATCCAATCCTCGAAGGTCTTCAATTCCTGCGGCGAGCGATCGGGGCTCTCGAGCACATATCGATAGACAAGCCCGGACGGGCTGGCAAGCGGAGAAAGCGCAGGCGTGACGCCTTGCGGATATGTGACCTCGCTCAGCCGCTGAAAGACAACGTCGCGCGCAAAGTAGTCATCGGCGCCTTCGTCGAACGTGAGGATGACATCCGAAAGCCCATAGAGGGAGATGGAGCGCATCACGGCGAGCTTGGGAACGCCGTTCATTTCGACTTCAGTGGGCACGGTGACCAGCCGCTCGATTTCCTCGGCCGCATGCCCGGGCCATTGGGTGATGATTTCGACCATCGGCGGAGAGAGGTCGGGGTAGGCGTCGACCGGCATGTTGTGAAAGGCGAGTGTCCCAGCAATACAAATCGCCGCCACAAAAAACAGGACGATGGGCCGCTGGCGAAGCGCAAATTGAACGACGCGATGAATCATTAATTCGTGCTCTCCCCTCAGTGTTGCAGCGAATTCGCGAACTGAAGAAACAGGCTGCCGTTGCCGACAACCTTGTCTCCCGGTGAAATGCCCTTTACGATCTGGGTCTGGCCGTCCTGGACTTCGCCCAACTCGACATCGCGTCGGCCGAATTGGATTGCGCCGTCATTTGCGCCATCATTCGCGCCAACCAGGACATAAACGAAGGGCTGGTTATTGTCATCGCGCAAGACCGATGCGTTGGGCACCGCGAGCGCATTCCTAAGTTCGCCGGCCGTTACCATGACCGTGCAGTACATATCCTTCTTCAGCTTCTCGCCGGGGTTTTCAACCACGATGCGCGCCTGCAGCGTTCTGGTGTTTGGGTCGAGTGCCGATGAAATATACGAGATCTTTCCGCGAAAGCTGTCGGGGTACGCGTCAGTCTGCACCACCACTTCATCTCCGCTGCGGACATACTGCAGATCGGCCTGATACAAGTTGGCGAGAATCCAAACGGTGCTGAGGTTTGAGATTGTGAAAGCCTGTGTCTGGCCTGCCAGCACCACTTGGCCCGGCGAAACCATCCGCTCGACGACTTCACCGCTGATGGGAGCGAGCACAGGAACCTGGGCCGATGACGGAGCCTTTGCCAGGTCAGCCGGATTCTTGATACCGAGGACCTTCAAACCCTGCTCGGCTGCGTTCAGGTCAGCCTGGGCCTGATCGCGATCCGACTCGGCCTGCTCCAGATCGCGTTGAGCGATGGCATGGTGTTGATACAGCTCCTGCGCGCGTGTGTAATATTTCTGCTGCAAGCGAAAGGAGTCCGCAGCCTTCAGATACGAATCGAGGAGCTGCGCGTAATCTGGGCTGCTGACTTCCAGCATGGGCTGGCCAGACCTTACGTGATCGCCGGGCTCTACCAGAATCCTGCTGACCGGCCCACCGACCTGGGTGATTACCGGGGTGGTATTGAAGGCGTTGTACTCCACAGCGCCCGTGAGACGCAGCGTGTGTTTCAACGCAGCCGGTTCAACCGTGACCACCTGCACGTGCTCCATCTGATCCTGCGGAATGGTAAAGAGCTGCGGAGTCGTGGACCCAGAACCGCCTTGCGAAAAAGACGTCATCTTCTCGGCACGCTTGCTGTCATTGGAGTGGCAGGCCGAGAGCGCGAGCATGGAAGCGAAGATAAGTGCTCTCCCGATTCTGCCGCCAAGGCAATTGATCGCTTGATTCTTCATGGAATGCTCCTGGTTCCCACGGATTCGCGAAGGTGCTCCAGCGACAGCAAATAAGACGAGAGCGCCTGACGATAGCCGAGTTGCGTAGCCCGGTAGGTGCGTTCGGCATCGAGATAGTCGAGCAGGCTGGCCGCGCCGTGCCGGTAGGCGTAATCGGCGATGTCACGCGACTGCTTCGCATCATCGAGATAGCCGGAGCGATAAAGCGTTACGATCCGATCGTTGGAGCGCACACTTTCGTACGCATCTCGAACGTCCGTCAACACCTGGCCGTTGGCGAATTTCTCCTGCTCCTGAGCTTGCGTGATGGCAAATGCGCTGCGCGCAATCTCTCCCTGGTTGCGGTCGAAGATGGGCAACTGAATTTGCCCGAAGAGCGAAACGTCATTGAGATAGGCCAGGTGAGTGTAGTTGATTTGACCGGTAACATCCTTTTTACCGATGGCCTTCTGGAGTTCGTGCTGGCTGTTCGCGGCAGTTATTCCTAACTGCGCTGCGCGCAAGTCTGGCCTGTCTTCGAGGGCCTTCGCTTGAAAATCTTCGAGCGCGCCCGAAATCGGCTGGTAATCGAAGGATGCGGCGATGTCGTAATCCGGCCCGACCGACTCATATCCGAGCAACTGCCGCAGGTCAGAAAGTCCCTGCGTCCGGGCGAGCTGCGCCTGAGAGACATCCATCTGGAACTGAAGCAACTGGAGCTTGACCTTGAGCAGGTCATCCTCGCCGATGTCTCCTGCCTTGTAGCGTACTTCGGTAACATCTACCGTGCTCTGAAAGCTCTTCAGGTCCTGGTTGGCCAGATCGAGAGTCGATTCGGCGAGCTCGACGGCGATGAACTGCGAGGCGACATTGAAGGTGAGTGTGCGCTCGGTGTCGGCAACCTGGGAACGCGTTTCGGCAGTCACGTCTTTCGCTGCTTCGAGGCGGTGCTGGCGTTTCTTGCCACGCTCAAACAGATAGCTGACGCCAAGGTCCCATTGTGCCGTGTTGTCCAGGTAATCCGCGGAAAAGTTACTGGGCTGAAAGACAGGAAGGAAATCCGAGTCCGCAAGTAGTACCGGATTAGGACGCAGGTTCGCCGTAATTTCCTCGGCCTGGCTTTCCTGAATCGTGGTTTGCGCAGCCAGCAGGTTGTGATTGTGCTGAATGGCCATCTGGATCGCGTCGTCGAGCGAGACGGTTTGCGCACCCGGGCTTTGCGCAAGAGTATTGGCTTGCGGAGGTGGCGATTGTATTTGCGGCGGCGCTGTTTGCGGCGGCGCTGTTTGCGGCGGCGGCGATTGCGGCGGCGGCGATTGCGCACTGGCAAATTCAAAGAAAAGCAGCGTAACTAGCGCACCAGAACAGCGTAAAAGTTGTAGACGCATAGACTCTTTGACTCCTGCATGGCTCAAGAAAACTGGAAAGCAAGCCGCGGGGCGTGCCGCCGCGGCGTTCTCAGTGGAGGAACATCGGTCCGCTTCAAAATCAATGTGTGCAGATGCGGTCAAGCAACACCCGACGAGTAAAACGATGGGTGGATGCAAATGCCTCTGATGAAAACGGAGAGATGCTCTAGCAGGAGATGGGAGGGGGACGGATAAAGAGGCGAATCTGCCGCTGGCGGGCAATTACGACGGGTTCGGCCTGCGGAGTGGAAGCTCCCAATTGAACGACCGTAATGACTGCCGTCGCGGCAGCAACGGGCACCACGGTGTGCATGACAATGCACAACTGGCAGTGGTCGGCGTCAGATTGGCTAGGGTGAACGTGCGCAACCTGCGCAATGACCAGCATCGCCAGCAAGACGAGACAAAGAACAGCCACCGCCGGGAAAAGCCCGGGCAAGAAGCTCTTCCGGTCGCCGCGTTTGCCGCGGAGAAATGTCCTAAATCCTGTCAATTGCTATAACCCTCTGGCGCTGGAACCTTCCGGCTCCATTCTACAGAAATCCGTCAGAAGTTTGGACGATTTGTGCGTGGGGAGGTTGCACGGAAGTTACGATTCCGATGCGACCGGCGGGAAAACGCCGTTGACCTGCGACCAAACGCCATCGGGGCGTAGAGTCTGTCATTCACTTTCGCGCGGGATGGCGTTGCCGACGAAAATCCGGCCAGAACCGGGGCCCCCGCGGACAGGTCTTCGTCCGTGGGGTGGAGACGAGGCGGAGTCCGAAGGCTGTGGCGGGTCCACAGTCGAGGATGACAACGAAGTATGGCCCGATTTTCGTCGCAACCCGGGGTCCCCAGCGCGCGATCTTTGCGTGTTGGGGTGGAAGCCGAAGGGCTGGGGCCAATTCTTCCCATTTCATCGTCTCTCGTCGCTAGGAGACACCCGATATCCGTCGCTCCTCTTACCTCGAACTGAGAAAAATTGGCTCCCAGCGCCACCCGTGGGAAAGTGAATGACAGACTCTAACGTCTAAACTGAGTTGTCATGACTGGATTTATCCAAATTTCGCGAGGATGGCGCGTGCCAACGCTTTCGCTGGCTGTTCTCCTGACGGCGGGGGCAGGTATGGCCGCGCAAAGTGCCTCGCAGAGCCAGGGCGCGCAGCCTGCGCAGAGCACTGCCGGGCAAACTTCGAAGCCGCTGCCGCTGAAGCCGGCGGTTCCGGGCACTGGAAGAAATCTGCGACTGATCCTGAAGGACGGCTCCTACCAACTGGTGCGTGATTACCAGCTGGCCGGTGACCGGGTGCGCTATTTGTCGCAGGAGCGCGGCGAGTGGGAAGAGCTGCCGGCGGACCTGGTGGATTGGGATGCGACAAATAAGTGGGCGAAGGAACACGCCCAGCTGGTTGATGAGGATTCTTCTCCGGCGATGAAAGAGGCTGCGGATATCGACAAGGAAGAGAGCGAAGAGCGCGACGATGAAAAGGCGCGCATGCCGATGGTGGCCTCGGGGCTTGAGCTGCCGGACGAAGAAGGCGTGTTTGTGCTGGACACGTTCCAGGGCACTCCCGAGCTGGTGGAGCTGACGTCGGCCAATCTCACGCTCAATACGAAGAACCGAAAGGGAGTGGCTGTGCTGAATCCGCTGGCGACGCAGCGAGCGAACCTGGAGCTGGACGGCGCGCATGCCAAGGCGCATCTGCATGTGAACGATCCAGCGATCTATCTCTCGCTCGGGGTGGAGGCGGGAAATGAGCCTGTGCTGACGCACGCGCTCACTGTGGATACGAGCGGGGCCAAGGCGGTGAGCGGCGGAAAACACGGAGCACATTCGGCGCAGTCCGGCTTCGCCATTGTGCGCGTGGACGAGCGGCAAGCCATGCGCATCGTAGGCCCCGTTCATCTTAGCGCGACGGGAACCGTGACGCAGGACGAGGACACGATCGCGACTAAGACCGAACTACTGCCGGGCAAGCACTGGCTCAAGATTGAGCCGACGCTGACACTGTCGATCGGCGAATACGCGCTGGTGGAGATTCTTTCGCCGTCGGACATCAGCGAATCGGTATGGGATTTTCGCGTGGACCCCGCGACGGGGGACAATCCCGGTTCGATTGGGCCGATCCTGAAAAAACCGCGCGAGCAGTAAGGTCGGGGCCGCCTGTGCGCAAACGCGGCAAAAGTGCCACAAGTTCTGTCGCCAATGCGAAATCCGGCGCTCGAATGCCGTTTGTCAGTTGCTCGTCTGAAACAGGGTCCGTAAAGCGGCCACCGATTTCGGCAAACCTTGCGCTTCGAGCGATGCAAGGAATTCTTCAATCGACTTTGGCGGGTTCTTGAGGCTTTGGCGATGCGTTTCGGCGGCGTCCATGACGACGTCTGGAGCGAGTTCGATAAATTCCAGGATGAATTCGTCCGGATGCTGCACCATTATTTCGTACTGCAGAAGAACATCACTCGGAAAGTCCTTCAAATTCATGGTGACGATCACTTGAGCCTCGGCTCGGATCGCCGCTGCAAGTACATGACGGTCGTCGTCGTCCGGCAGGCTCAGACTTGGAATCAAGTCCTCATATCCTTCGACGAGCGCGTCAACAGTCGCTTTGTCCATCAATTGACGTGTGCGTTCCAGCTTTTGGCGCGTGAGGTCCGGCCTGTTTTTAAGGAGGCTTGAAATCCATTCTTCGTGAACAGCAGCGGACCACTTGGCTCGGAAAAGGCCTGCGAGCGCCAGGTGCATTAGAAAGTTCCGCAACTCAGATGGGTACAAAACGTTCGCGTCGAAGAAGGCAATGAGCGCAACCATGCTCAGATACCCAACTCCTGATCGTAGGCTGCGAGTTCAGCAAGGGCCGCCTTACGCTCCATATCGATCTGCCGCTTATAGGCCAGTGCGTTCTTGAGGGGAACACGGCGATGCGTTCCAACCTTGCGAAATTCAATCTTCCTCTCATCGAGCAGGCGAATGAAAGTCGGCCGGGAGATATTCAGCAGATCGGCAGCTTCCTGAGTAGTGAGTTCTGCATGAATGGGGATCAGTTTGACCGCATTGCCCCGGCTCATCTCATCCAGAATCTGAACGAGAAGATGGGCGGCCTGGGCAGGGATTTTGATCGATGGCTCTTTGAGGGAATCGATTGCCAGCAGATCGAACGGTGAAGTCGAATCCAGACGCAGAGCCAGGATCTTCCTGGTCTCCTTGGCCAGCTTGACGTCATCCTCCGAGGGAATGAAGGACATAAGTGGTGCGGCGGTAGACATGGCAATAAACCTCAACTGCAATTCTACACAATCGAAGCAAACGAACGCAAATGAAATATACGAAAGTCTGTTCGAATGTGAATCCGCTCGTAAGAATGAAGCCTGAGCAGCGCCGGGACAACGGTGTCGGAATAGCGAACTCTGGCGGTCGATTGGTGGTCCTATAAGGGTTCCTATGACGTCACTGGAAACTCTTTGATAGCCATCCAAGCTATCTTATTTCAATAACTTACAAATCTGCTGATCTCCTTCACGGAATCATTCAGCAGCAAGTTACGGCTGCTTAGAACGGCGGCTGACGGCAAAGTGCGCAAGCAGAAGCAGGCAGCCGGCGGCAGTGATGACAGCGTCGGCTGCGGGCATGGCGCGCGGGCCCCAAATGGCGTAGCCGCGACCATCGAGATACGTCATGTAGGCGACGGGAACATTGCCGATGGAGTTGATGATGGCGTAGCGCGAGCTGCCGCTTTTGCCTGAGCTGCCCAGAAACTCGAGCGCCACCCCGGTGAAGAGAGCGTAGCCGGCGCCGATGGTGAATAGAAAAAGAACGGTGCCGGTGAAGTAGGTGGCGGGGCGCAGAGGGCCAAGCGCAAAGATAGCCAGCGTGGCAGCATTCACAAGGCCCGCGAGCAAGAACGCGATGGGCGCGCGCACGCGAATCGGAATCAGCGATGCGGACAGCGCGCCCGCGGTCGTGAGGAGAGCGCCGGCCAGGCCGTTGACCCACGCTACCTGGTGGCCAGTGACGCCGTAGTCGCGAGCGAGCTGCGTAAGCAGGCCGATCATGGCTCCGCTACAGCATGGGCTAGCGATGAGCAGCGTGTACGGAATTGCCTTCCAGCACAGAAACGTGGACTTGAACTCATTCCAAATGCGGGCTCGGGTTTGCCGCAGGCCGTGCTCTCTGATCATTGACTGCTCGGGCGCGGCCAAAGCCGCGAGCGATGGCAAGACGATCATGGCGGCGAGAATCCAGCCGAGAGTGCTGAGCGAGAGGCGGCCAGAGTAGGTGACCAGGATGTAAACCGCGATAGCGCCGAAAGCGAGCGAGCCGGATTGGTAGAAGCTGCTGGCGCGTCGGCGGCTCAACTCACTATGCAATGTGCCGAGGATTCCGCCGCAGGCTGCGACGACGAAGACGCCGAAACAGGCGCTGAGGAATAAGAGGCCGACAGCTAGCGGCGATGCAAGCTGCGGTTGATGGAACGCGGCGACCATGGCGATGGCGGAGGCCAGGGCTGCAAGCAGGAGCCAGGTGCGGCGGCGCATCCAGAAATCGGTGAGCGGACCCCAGAGGAAGTAAATGGCGTGGGGAAGCGAGAGCAGCGCGGCGATGCTGGCTGCGCGGCCGGGGTCGACGCCTTCGTCGCGCAGGAGATAGGTAATGGCGCCGCCGATGAGGCCGAGGGAGATGACCGCGTCGGGAGTGATGAGGAAAGCGAAGAGCCAGGGACGATCGCGCGGAGCGGCTACGGATTGAGGGTCTTGTTGGGGGTCTGGGTCCGGCCGTAGCACTGGCGGCATGAGGGTTAGCGTAGCATGGAGCGGCTTTTGGGAGTGTCCCGAACGTGTCGGCGGATCAATATGGGAAAAGGGGTGGGGCGGCGATTTTGCTCTCGACTTGCCGCGCGGCGAGATCGTTGCCGGTTAGAATTCTCCAACAAGAAACTCCCACGAATGCGGGATACCATGCTTATTCCGGCGTAGGCTAGACTTTGGACGGACTATAGCATTTTCGGAATTGCTGTAGACCGGAAGCACACGCTCAAGTGGCTTTTTCCTTAACCGGGGTCCCCACAGACTGGTCTTCGTCTGTGGGGTGGAAGTAAAAGCCACCTTTCAATGCCCTCAAAAAGTTTACGTGTATTCCGAAAATGCTCTAACGGGAGAATCATGGCCACGCCAACCGTTGACTACTACGAGTTTCTTCAGATAAGCCCCAACGCCGATGCTGAGACCATCCACCGTGTCTATCGATTCCTGGCGGCACGGCTGCACCCGGACAACAGCGAGACCGGCCATGAAGAAAACTTCCGGCTGCTCAAGGCTGCCTATGACGTTTTGTCGGACCCGCGGCGGCGCGCTGAATACGATGCCGCGCGAGCCAGGACCCAGGCAGCACCTGAACCGCTGGCTACGACGATCGACTTCATGGATGCGCTTGATGGCGAGCTGAACCGGCGGCTGGCGGTGCTGGCGGTACTTTACTACCGGCGGCGGACAAACCCGACCTTCCCCGAGGTTCCGCTTGTCGAGATCGAACTGCGAATGGGATTCCCCCGCGACTACCTGGACTTTACGCTTTGGTATCTGCAGAGGAAGGGATACGTCACCAAGGCAGACAACGCGCAGTACACGCTCACAGTGGATGGCGTTGACTTTGTGGAGACACAGCGAGCAAATATTCCAACCCTGCACAAATTGCTGACCAGCGGATCGGGGTCCAGCGTGGAGGATCTGTCACGCACGCAATACAACGAAGCGGCTGTTGGGCCGGAACCGATTGCGGCGCCGGCAGAGCCAACCACCGTGGCGCCGAGACCGGCCTTTGCGAGACCCGCCCCACGCTTTCAATCGCGTCCACTAGATCAATCGAGACAAACGGCGCGCACATCGACGCCGATCATTCTGCCTGCATCCATGAGCTCAATAGATGACCGGCGCCGGGGCAGGCCAGAACGCCGCGTCGGCAAGCCCGACCTCCGCGACAAGAAAGTGGAGAGGCGTTTCCACCTGGAGGACCGGCGGGAGAAACTTGTGACCCCGCAACCGTCCGCAACGCCGCTACTCGCGAACGGCGATTCCTAAAGCCTTCATCTTGCGGTAAAGGTGGCTGCGCTCAAGACCGAGCAACTCGGCTGCGTGGCTGATGTTGTTGTGCGCCTCTTCAACCTTCTTCAGAATGTATTCACGCTCGTAGGCGTCGCGCGCCTGCTGCAGGCTTGAGAATTCCTCGGTGGAGCGTGAGCCGGCCTTGTGCGTAAGCGGCGGCAGATGCTTGCGCTCGATGCGCAGGACGCGGGGATTGAGGATGAGGACGCGCTCGATGACATTCTTGAGCTCGCGCACGTTTCCGGGCCAACGATATTCGGAAAGCGCATTGAGGGCTTCATCGCCGATTTCAACGCGCGGGCGGCCATACTGGCGTCCGAATTCGAGAAGAAACTCGCGCGCGAGGAGCGGAATATCCTGCCTGCGCTCGCGGAGCGGGGGCACGAAGAACGGCACTACGTTGAGGCGGTAAAAAAGATCCTCACGGAAGTTGCCCCTCGCAATTTCCTCCTCGAGATCCTTATTAGTGGAAGCGATGAGGCGCACGTCCACGCGCAGCGGCTGCGTTCCGCCCACAGGCGTGAACATCTGATCATCGAGGGCGCTGAGGACCTTGGCCTGTGTTTTGAGGCTCATGTCGCCCACTTCGTCGAGGTAGAGCGTTCCGCCGTCAGCGCGCTCAAGGGTGCCGCGATGCTCGGCGGGACCGGCTTGAGAGCCGGGGCCGAAGCCCTGGCCTACGCCGCCGCGGCGATAGCCGAATAGCTCGGCTTCGATGTGCGCTTCAGGAATGGCGGCACAGTTGAGCTCGACGAAGACACCGTCGCGGCGCAGGCTTTCAGCATGGATGGAGCGCGCGATAAGTTCCTTGCCGGTGCCCGACTCGCCATAAATCAGCACGCGACCGTTGCTGGGGGCCATGAGCTTGATCTGCTGACGCAGGGCCTTGAGCGGCACGCTCTCGCCGGTAAGTACAGCGGCGGCGCTGAACTGGCGCTTGAATTCTTCGTTCTGCGTGCGCAGGCGGCGCGCGTCGACTGCATTCTTGAGGACGATCAGTGTTCGCTCAAGCGAGAGCGGCTTCTCAAGAAAGTCATAGGCGCCAAGCTTGGTAGCCTTGACGGCAGCCTCAATGGTTCCGTGGCCGCTGATGATGACAACTTCGGGCCGCATGTCAGGCGCGAGATCGCGAATCTCCGCAAGAAGCTCAAGACCGTCGCGGCCGGGGAGCCAGATGTCGAGCAGAACCACGTCGTAGGGCGTGTCCCGCAGCAGCACCATGGCTTCGTCCGCATCGGCTGCGCCGGCAACGCCGTAGCCTTCTTCGCGGAGGATTTCTTCGAGCGAAATCCGAATCTCCGTTTCATCGTCAACAACCAGGATGTGGTTCATGAGGCGACGCCCTTCGCGGGTTCCGCGGCGGCCAAAGCAGGCGCATTCGATGCAGCCTGTTCCACCAATGGAAGGCGCAGCAGAAAACGCGCGCCCTTGGGGACGTTAGCCTCAGCGCTGATGGAGCCACCGTGTTCCTGGACGATTTTGGCGGCGATGGAGAGGCCGAGGCCCGAACCGCGGCGCTTGGTTGAGTAGAACGGCAGAAAAAGCCGCTCGCGAATTTCGTCGCTCAATCCGGGGCCCGTATCGGAGACGGTGACTTCAGCGGCTGTGCCATCTTCGCTGAGGGCAGTGCGCAGGCCGAGGACGCGCAGCAGACTTCCGTTCATGGCTTCGGCGGCGTTGTCGATGAGGTTGGCGAGGGCGCGGCGAATGGCCTCAGGATCGGCGAGGACTGGAGGCAGGCCGGACTCGAGATTGCGCTGCACGGTGATGCCCTCAAGCCTGCCGCCAAAGAGCGCGAGGGCTTCTTCGACGATCTGATTCATGTCGCACGGGCGGGGTTGCGGCGCGGGAAATTGCGCCAGCGCGGAGAACTGGTCCACCAGCATGCGCAAAGTGGCGACGCAGCCGAGAATGACCTCAGTGCATTTGCGGATGATGTTCGGCGATTCCGGCTGGCCGCGATCGAGATGCCTGCCGATGCGTTCGGCGCTAAGGGCGATGGGCGTGAGCGGATTCTTGATCTCATGCGCGACCTGCTGCGCCACTTCCTTCCATGCTAGCTGCCGCTGCGCACGAAGGAAGTCCGTGGTGTCTTCAACCACCAGTACCGAGCCGGATTGGCCACCGCCAAGATCGAGGCGCGCGCAGGTGATGGCCAGATGGAGAGTACGCCCACGCGCGTGGTACTCCAATTCAGTGGATGCGGCGCCCATGCGGCCGGCGCGGCGGATTACCCTGGCCAGTTCCTCGGCAAACTCTTCGGGCAGCAGCGCTTCAATATTCTCATCGGCCAGGGGGGCGTCCGGCCTGAGGCCCATTAACGCGGCAAAAGCGCGGTTGGCCTGCAGCACGACGCCAGAGCCGTCGAGAGTGACGACTCCGGAAGGAATTGTTTCAACGATGGTCTCTAACTCGCGGCGGCGCTCCTCGACGGCCAGATTAGCCGTGGTGAGCTGCGCCTGAGCAGACTGCGCCAATTGACGGCTCGACTCAAGATCCGAGGCCATGTGATTGAAGGAGTGAACCAGATCGCCCATCTCACCGGTAGCGATAGTGTCAATGCGCTGTTCGTACTTGCCGGCAGCAATGGCATCCATGGCGTCGGCCAGCGCCTCGACGGGACGGGTGATCTGCTTGGAGAGGAAGACCGCAAGCCAGACGCTGGAAAAGAAGATGAAAACGGTGACCAGCAAAAGCGTGAGGGACAAGGTGGCGCGAATGACGCGGCGGGAACGGAAGAGCTGCAGATACTCTTCAGCGCCGGAGCGGATGCGGGCGGTGGTTGCGTTCAGGCCATTGGGCATGGGCAGCACCGCGATCACGATCTTGCCCGAGGGGGTCACTGCCATGCCGACGGCGTTTTCCTGGCCAGCGACGTCAACCACCGGACTTTTATTTTGTTGCGCCGCCAAGAGGATACCGGACGAGAGCGGCCCGCGAAGCGGAATTTCTTTCCAATCGGAGTCAGGAGCCGACGCACGGAGGGAAACTGAACTCGATTCGGGCGGAGCCTGGAAGCTGGCGAGCATCCGCATGTTGTTGCCGTAAACGAGAAGAAAGCCGCCCTGTAAGGTACGACGGCGCGAACTCATCGTTTGCTGGAGCGCTTGTGCGTCGCCATCGGTTGCGCCGCTTTCAGCTACCGATTGCGCTTCACTGCGCGCGTTGTTGGCCACGTATTCGACCAGCTCCTGCACCACGCTGGTGGAGTCGTTTCGCAACTGCGACGCGTCCGGCGAGAACCACCGCTCCAGCGAGTGGTTGAGCAAGTAGTAGCTGAAGAGAAACATGAGAGCGGCGGGCATGAACGTGATGATGACCGCGCCGATGACCATGCGAGAGCGCAGGCGCGCGCCTACGCCGCTGCTGCCCTGCCCAACATAAACCTTGAGAACGGTGCGAAAAAGCAGGACAAGCAGCAGGAGCAACAACAGAAAAAGCAGGACTTCAAGAACCGTGAGGGCAATGGTTTGCGCGTAGGTTGCGGGATCGAGGAAATTGACGTTGGAGGTGTTGAACCATGTCAGCGTTCCCAGCAAGACAAAGACGAACAGCGCGCCGGCTGCGAGCATGGCGATGGTTCGATGCCGCGAATCGGCGAGGAAACGCATGGCGCGATTATAGAAGGAACGGTGAAAAGGCAGTAGGGAATGGTAGTGGGCTACTTTGATTCCCAAACATTTCTGTGCCTTGCATAATCGAACGACTGTTTGAGATGCGCGACCAGACCGTAGGCGGCAGCCTTCTCGATGAGTATCTTCAACAGGACCTCATCGGGATACCTGTCATGGCCGAGTCCAATTGCTGCCGCCTGAGCGCTAGAGCCTGTTATTAACTTCAAGCGAGTAACCTGAAGAGGTTTGCGATCATGAGGCAGGCGAAAGCCAGGAAGTGGAAGGCTCCGAGGGTAGTGGCGAGTCTTTCGTAGTCGCGCGCCAGGCGGCGGAAGCGGGCGGCCCAGCCCAGGCGAAGCTTCTCTCCACCACCCACCTTCTCGGCAGCAAGACGAAGCCGCGCTTGGCTTCGGTATGCTTGACGACTTCCAGTTGGATGCCATGCTCGGCGGCCGCTTCTTCAGCCGCCTCTCCCGTGTAGCCTTGATCCACGTAAGCCAGTTCGACATTCTCCTCCGTGATCTGCTGCACCTGCCGGGCCAGTTCGCCGACCTGTGCACGATCCTGCTCATCGGCCGACGTAACATGAAGGGCGAGCAGATGGCCCAGCGTGTCCACAGCCGCATGGACCTTCGATCCTTTGCGCCGTTTGGCTCCATCGTAGCCGGCTCGCGCGCCAGACTCCGGCGTCGATTGCAGGGTGCGGCTGTCCAGGATCATGGCCGTCGGCTGCGACTTGCGCCCCGAGAACTCGCGCAACAGCATGCGCAGATCCTCGACCATGGTCTCGAAACATCGGGCGCGAATCCAGCGCTGCGTCTGTTGATAGACCACCGGCCAGGGAGGAAGATCGTTGGGCATGTAGCGCCACTGGCCGCCGGTACGCACGATGTAGCGTAGCCCATTGAACACCGCGCGAAGACTATACTCCCGCTGCTCGGAGTCCTCCCGGCACAGCGCCAGATACGGCGCCACAAAGGCCACTCCTCGTCTGTCACATCGCTGGGATAGCCGATTTGCCCCTTGTTCCCCATGCCTCCACCGTCTGCGACAACGAGGCACTCGGATATTGCTTTGATTCCAAAGGAATAAAGTTAATAACAGGCTCTAGTTGATGTTGAAGCTCGTTTATGCCTTTGAAGGCTCTGACTTGTTCGATTCCTTCAAGATCGAGGCTAAAGGCGCGGCAATGGATCGTAAGTTGTTGCGAAACAAGAGAGAGGAAAATTTGCTTGCTGTGGTCCGGCAAGGCTACGTACCACTCCCACAATTCTTCGCTATTCATGCCGCCCTTTTTGACTCCCGCTTTTAGGACTCCCTGAGCTCTGCAACGATCAGATCTGCGAGCAGTCGAGCGGGCTCAGGATCAGGTTGGTGATGTTAGTGACGATAGAGTCGAAGGCGTAGCGCGGGTTGGAGGAGAGTTTCTTCCAGGCTGGATCGTTGCGGAAGACATCCCACTTGGCATCGAGCTCCGCCAAATCGGCAAAGCTGAGCATGTAAGTAAGGTTGGGCATGCGCGAGCCAATGAGCGTGTCACCGAAGAACACGGGATGGAAGCCGGCGTTCGCGAAGATCTCGAATTCACCGGAGTGGAACATTTCTACTTTGCGGACGTGTTCACCGTTGCTGGGACTCTCATAAGTGCGAAGCTGAAAGATGCGTTTGGCTTTGGTGGCGGCAGCGGCGGGCGGAGTGAGCTTTGGCCAGCCTTCAAAGGCGGCGAGCAGTGAAATCTCCGCGCGCTGAAAGGCGGGCGCAGTGGAGGTGGCATTCCAGAATGGGTCGGCGGCCTTCAGGAATTCCGCGTCCTCGGACAGACGCAGATCGAGTTCCGCGAGCGTCTCGACCGACGGGCCGGGAATCAGCAGATAATACGCGGGCGTTTCAGGGCCGATATCGAGCCTGAATGCCCCCACCGGCCCCAGCCCCATGCGAGACGATGCGGGAATCAACGCGCTGGAGAAGTAGCTCTCAGTGAGCTTCAACTGTGGACCGCTTAACAGGTTATACCGGCGCAACTGGTAGAACTCGCGGCGTGGGCTGCCGGCGGCCCCGGTAGTCGAGGCCCCGGCAGCTGAGACTTGAGCGACTGTCTCGCCGGCGGCAGCGAGGGTTGAAGCGGCAATGGATGCGGCAAGAAAATGGCGGCGCTTCACGTGACCTCCGAAGCCGATTGTACGGGAACCCGTCGGCAAATCGGGGACCAGATAGTGGGCCGGTTTTGAAGGGTACGAGCTCACAGGCTGCGGAAATACTCGACGCTCATGGAGCCTTGTAACAAGGGCACGGCTTTAGCCGGGCCACAAGCGCAGCAAAATGAATGAGGGCTTCAGCCCCTGAGGGACAGTCCTTTCAAACTGACCCACCACTGGGGACCAGAGGGAGACAGCCGGCAGTTTCCGGTCTCCGGCTCGCGCACGAGGCCGTAAACTCGCCGCAACTATCTGGGCGCACCCGTGTTTTTCAAATCCAGAAGCTCCGTGGAGCTTCAACAGTTTTTCGGCGCTCCCGCCGAAACCTGTGCCGCCGTTCGGAAAGGACGGCGGCATTTTTTTGTTTTTCTTCTGGTCCTGTTTTCTGGTCCCGGCGTGGAAGCTCGGGAGAACCTACCTGGCGATGAGAAACATAACCCAACTGAACACGATGACCGAGCCGACGAAGAGGAGAAAACAGTAGGCGCCGTAGCGGAACATCTTTTGCGGGGTGTCGCGCATGGTAATGCCAAAAACGGTGGAAGCGAAGAGCGCGAAGAGCAGAACCGCGGCGAAGTGGGAGGGATGCATTAAGACTTCCTCCCGGTGCGGATGTTGTGCGCGTCAACGGCGGCGATGATGTTCAGCAGGCCGGCCACCACAATGAATTTCGTCCCGTAGTCGGCGACGGTGGTCTGCACGGGCTGGCCGCCCCAGCCAGCTGCGCGGCTCAAAAAGTAGAGGAGGCCCGAGCCGAGATCGCCGGCGACGCCGAGCATTTCGAGAATGTCTTGCGCGCCGGTATAGAGTTTGCCCTGCATGGCGAGGCCGAGCGCGAACATGGAGATGATGGACACGGCGATGAGCGTACCGCGGACCCATTTGCGGAGGAGGAAATGCCCTGCACCCGGGATAAGCCACCCCGCGATGAGGGGTAGGAAGACGAATCCTTGTTGTTTTTGTTTGCCCGTCGCGGGCTTGTTGGGGGTCGTGGCCATTTCTTTATTGACTATACAAGAGCAGGGGTCACGGCTCGGGGCGCAGTGTCGTGTCCTTAAGTCAAGACCCTTCGCCCCAACAAATCCGCCAACTCCTTGAATTCATTCGCAAAATTCTCAGCCGAAGTTTGCCGATTAATTCCTCCGAATCGCTATCCTTGTCTTGTATGCGGCAGCTTCGCCAACTCGCTCGATTCATAGACTGCCGTCTTTTTGTCTCTACCGCCGCCGCAAAATTAATTCATAAAAAAAATTGCGTGTCCCAAAACGCAAAAAACGCACTTAACGCTTTTAGAATCAACAAAAGTGCCTCAAAAAACGTGTCGGTTTTTGTTGATTTTTATCGATTTTTGTTCGCAAAACGACCCTTTTCCGCCCCAAATCGACCGCTTTTTCGACCCCAAGCGCCACGCCTAGATTCGAACCAGTTCCTGCTGGATGCGGCCCGTGACCCAGACTTTGCCGGGGGCGGTGAGCATGTTGATTTCGCTGCGCACGCCGAACTCGGGCAGGTAGATGCCGGGCTCGACGGAGAAGCATGTGTGAGTCAGAATACGGCGGACGTCGTGGGTTTCGAGGTTGTCAAGATGTGCCCCTGACCCGTGAATTTCATGGGTGATGTTGTGGCCGGTGCGGTGAGTGAAGAATTCGGCGAAGCCCGCGTCGCGAATGACGGAGCGGGCGGCATCGTCGGCTTCAAAGCCGCGGATGGGACGATTTTGGGCGAATGCCTTTTCAACAATTTCAATCGCGGCATCGCGAGCGCGGCGGACGGTCGAGAAGACGAGTTGTTCTTTCTGCGTCGGTTCGCGGCCGATGACGCCGGTCCAGGTGATGTCGTAGTAGATGCTTTCTGTCGAGTCGAGGCGGCCCCAGATATCGATGAGCAGAAAGTCGCCCTCGCGGATAGGCGTGGCGCGATCGGCGGTTGGCTCGTAGTGCGAGTCGGAGGTGTTGGCGTTGACGCTGACGTCAGGACCGTTTTCCCAGACCAGGCCTTCGCGGCGCATCGATTCGCGCAACCAGAGAACCATGTCGTATTCGGTGAGAGCGCGAGGCTGGCCCGATGCGGGGCGAAGACGGCGGCCAATTTCGAGCCAAGCTTCGGCGACGATGGAATCAATAGCACGCTGAGCGGCGGAGTGGCTGGCGATTTGATCCGCGGTGAGGACGGCTTCAAACTGGCTGACGAGATCAGCGGAGGTCACGATCTCCTTGCCGAGCAAGCGAAGAAATTCGACGGTGCCGGCATCGACCATGGAGACATACATGATGTCGTTATTGGGCGAGTACTGCATGGCGATTTTTTCCCGGTTTTGGAGAAGATTCTTCAGCCCCAAGTGCAATTCCTGCCAGCTTGAGTATTGCGTTTTAGCGCCGGGAAGCGCGTCGAGGCGGGCTTGTTCAATCCGGTGAACGAGCTTGTGCGGCTCGCCTGAGGCGGGAATGAAGTAATACCAGCGGCGCGTGATGTGGGCTTTGGGGTCGAGCGAGAGAATGCGCGCGGCGATGGGGTCGCGATGGTGGTGGTCGTAGAAAAGCCAGCCGTCGAGCGCGGATTCGCGAAGGGCTGTTTGGATGGCGTCGAGATTCATCACGGAATAAGGATAGAGCAGCGGAGCTAGCGGCGTAAGCGGGGTTAGCGGAGCTAGCGAGTCGGCAAGTCAGCGGGTGCGCGGCGCTCGGCGCTTTGCTGCTTGCTTTGCAACTTAATCGACACGTGGACCAAGGTGAGTGCGGCGGGAGTTACGCCGGGAAGGCGGCTGGCCTGGCCGATGGTCATGGGGCGGATGCGCTCGAAGGTTTCGCGCATCTCGCGAGAGAGGCCGCTGATGGCGTTGTACTGAAGCCAGCCAGGGATGGAGACGGACTCGGCGGCCTTGAGGCGTTCGATGGATTTTTTCTGCTGCTCGAGATAGCCGGCAAATTTGATTTCGGTTTCGACGGCGCGTGCCTCGTTGCGGAGAGTGGAGCGGGCGATGGAGGGGGCGACTTCTTGCTTTCCCACCCTATGCGTTGTCTGTCCCTCGGAAGACTCCGCATAGGATGGGGCATCGAGGACTTTGAGATTTTGCAAGGGATCGGCGATGAACGCAGAGAGGAGCGGATCGCGGGCGAGATCATCGCGCAGCGCCGTGAGAAGCGGCTCGATGGTGACTTCAGGACGCTTGAGAAGCTGAGCCCAGGTGATGCCCGCGGTTGCAGGGAGTTCGCCGAAGCCTGCGCGCTGAAGTTTTTCTGGATTGACTTTGCCGGAGGCGAGGAGACGTTCCAAAGCGGACATGCGGGCCTGCTTCTGCTCGTATTCGGCCCAGGCTTCGTCGTTGATGAGGCCGAGGCGGCGGCCATAGGGCGTGAGGCGGCGGTCGGCGTTGTCAATGCGCAGGTGGAGGCGGAACTCGGCGCGTGAGGTGAACATGCGGTAAGGCTCGTCGGTACCTTTTGAAATGAGATCGTCGATGAGGATTCCGGTATAGCCTTCTGTCCGGTCCATGGTGAAGGGCGGCTCGCCCTTGAGCCAGAGGGCGGCGTTGATTCCGGCCATGATGCCCTGGCAGGCGGCTTCTTCGTATCCACTTGTGCCGTTGATCTGGCCGGCCAGGTAAAGGCCGGTCATGCTTTTGACGCGAAGGGTGCGGTCAAGCTCAGTGGCGTCGACGGAGTCGTACTCAATGGCGTAGCCGGGGCGCAGCAGCTCAGCCTGATCGAGGCCGGGGATGGAGTGGACCATCTGCCACTGCACTTCCATGGGCAGGGAGGTGGACATGCCGTTGATGTAGACCTCGTGCGTGTTCAGGCCTTCGGGCTCGAGGAAGAACTGGTGCTGGGTCTTGTCAGGGAATTTGACGATTTTGTCTTCGATGGACGGGCAGTAGCGCGGGCCGATGCCCTGAATGCGGCCGGAGTACATGGCCGAGCGATGGACGTTTTCGCGGATGAGGCGGAGAGTCTCCGGCGTAGTGAAGGCGATGTGGCAGGAGACTTGCGGCTGGACGATTTTCTTCGTGCGGAAGCTGAAGGGAGTGGGATCGGCGTCGCCGGGCTGCTCCTCAAACATCTCCCACTTGATGGTGCGCCCGTCGAGACGCGGCGGAGTGCCTGTCTTGAGGCGGCAAGTGCGCAGGCCGAGAGCGCGGAGAGCCTCGCCGAGAAGGACTGAGGCAGGTTCACCGCTGCGGCCAGCGGGGTAGCGCTCTTCGCCACAGTGAATGAGGCCGTTCAAGAATGTTCCCGTGGTGATGATGGTGGCGCCGGCGAGAAGATTGCGGCCATCACGTAGCTTGAGGCCAAGAACGCGGCGGTGGGGACGCGTCGGACGGGCGATTTCTGGAGGGTCAAACGATGTGCTATCCCCGGTCCCCAAATGCGGGGAACCCGGGGCACCCAGATCGAGGGGTGAAGCGGACTCTTCGATAACGAGGTTGACGACTTCGGCCTGGCGGATGTGGAGGCCAGGTTGGGACTCGAGGACCTCGCGCATTTTGACGCGGTAGAGCTGCTTGTCGCACTGGGCGCGCGGGCTCCAGACGGCGGGGCCGCGTGAGGAGTTGAGGAGGCGGAACTGGATGCCGACTGCGTCAGCAACTTCGCCCATAATGCCGCCGAGCGCGTCAACTTCGCGGACAAGATGGCCCTTGGCGACTCCGCCGATGGCGGGGTTGCAGCTCATCTGGGCGATTAGGTCGAGGTTCATGGTGATGAGCGCCGTCTTGAGGCCCATGCGCGCCGCAGCCATGGCGGCTTCGCAGCCGGCGTGTCCTGCCCCGACGACAACGACGTCGTATTGTTCGGTGAAAGCCATCCAAATCCATTGTACGGATAGTTGTGAGCGGACCTGTATATGGGCTGAAAAGACGATCTGCTCTATAATGGCGTCAAATTAGGAACCACTAATAAAGGCGGCGGAGAAATCCGCAGAATTTCATTGAACACCTACTCCTGCGGGAACGTGACGGAAGAGACGGGCGCGCATTGCGCCCGGTGCGCCGCGTTGCGCGCGCTGGATCTAAAGCCCGGTGCAACAAGAGAAGAGATAAAAAGGGCCTATCGCGCTCTGGCCAAGGTGTGGCATCCGGACCGGTTCGACAGATACAAGCAGATACGTGCGAAGGCGGAAGAAAAGCAAAAGACGATCAACGCAGCGTATTCCTTCCTGATGAAAAACTGCGTGCATCCGGGACGCGATCCGCGACGGGAACGGAGGCCACCGTGGGCAGAGGGCGTCAAAACGCCGAGACCCCCGAGGTGGACAGAGACGCCACGCGAACACCGGCAGCATGAGCCGGACTGGCGGGAGACGGTGAAACGGAGGGGAATTCTGCCACGGCGGTTTTTCAATATTCCGTTGCCTGTCGTCCTGGGGTGCGGGGCGTTAATTTCCGCGGTTGCCGTTGGGTGGCTGCTCCTAAAGCCGCTTGATGCCGCGCTCGAGTCGAATCCTAAGACGGCAATGTTGGATGAAGAATTCAAGGCAAGCGCCGGCGGCACCCTGGGGGAATTCAGGCAGAGAATGCGGGACGTCGCCGAATCGATTCTGAATCACCCGATGCCACAGAGATCAATTGCGATTCGTGCGCCGAGCGAACCAGCAGAAAAACTCAGGTTCACAAGAACCCAATCCAGCCGTGCGCATGCGCCTGGGGTGCAGGATGATCAACGAGGGCCGCCGTACATTATGGCCGGAATGACCAGGAGCAAGGTGATTGCGATAGAAGGGAACCCATCGGACGCAACCGAAGAAATGCTGGTATACGGGAGATCCGAGCTATATTTCAACAACGGCCAATTGATCGGATGGAAGATCGATCCGGCTTCGTCCCCGATACGCGTGAAACTCCTGCCGGACGCGAGCTTCGATCCTGATCTGAACTTCATAGCGGTCGGCTCGACGAAGAACGAAGTGATCAAGATTGAGGGGACGCCGACCTTTTTCTCACAGAACATATTCGGCTACGGCAGATCCGAAGTCTATTTCAAGGACAACCGCGTGGCGAGCTGGAAAGACGATCCGTCGCGACCGCTGCACACCGATAAGCGCTGAAGCTGCGGGAGTTCGCCTGCGGCGGAACTCAGCCCAACATCGCCTCAGTAGGCGATGGCGTAGGCGCGGGCTTCGAGATCGGGTGGATCAGAATTCGACGAGGTTGGGAGATTGGAGTGAATGCAGACGCGAACCGGGACGCCCGGAGTGAGGTCGTTGACATCAATATCGGCGACAAGCAGGGAGGGTCGACCGCCGAACAGATTATGACGGCCGCTCTGGCTGACAAGCCGGAAGGGAATGGGCCGGTCCGATTGAGTGACTTCGAGGGTAATGGGCTCGAGCTCGCTTTGTGGTGGGCGGGCGCCAGCGGAACCCCCTGGCTGAGGCCGACCTGCGGATGCCCCGGCCCGCACCCCGGACCGCACGATGATGCGCAGGACGCCCTGGATGGGCGGATCGAGGCTGGCCTCGATTGTGCCAGAAGGGCCAATGTGGAAGACAGCGTCAAGCGGCTCGACGGAGGGGCCCTTTGAATGGACGGCGAAAGCCATGGCCGCGCCGCCGGCCAACAATGCCATGAATAGAATCCGTGAAGCTGACCGACGGCGAATCATTGTTGGGTCTCCCTGAATGGAGTTCGCCCTATTGGCGCGTCAAGACCCGAGTGCGGTGCGGAACCCATTACGCTGCCTGCAGCTCGAGGATAATGGCCGCGCCGCGAGGATGGAGGTTTACAGCAGAGGCGCGACCGTTCTGGTCGCGGAGAATGGTGGCGCAAAGGCTGAGGCCCATTCCGGCTGTTTCTCCGCCGGCACGGGCGGGGACAAAAGGATCGAAGGCGCGCTCAGGATTGAGGAAGCCCGGTCCGGAGTGAGTGACGGAGATGTGCACGAGGCTGCCCTCGCGAGCCGCTTCAAGACGAATGGTCTTGGACTCCCTGGGCGCGGAGGCAGGGCTTTCGCGCTCCACAGCGCCGATGGCGTATTGCAGGCAATGGAGAAGGGCCTGGCGCAACTGCTGCGCGCCGCAGAGGATCCGAGGCATTCCCGGCGCCACGTTGACCTGGAACTCGATAGAGCGGTGCAGAAACTCGGGACGATAGAGCTGCTCCATGTCCGAGAGCAGCTCGGAGACGGAGATTGCGGCGGGCTGGTCAGAATGCGCGTGCGAGACGCGGGAGAGGCTCTCGAGAGTGGAGCGGATGCTTCGCGCTTCGTTCACGATGGATTCGATGGCCTTTCGATCCTGAGCATCGAGCGATTCCGATTCCTTGAGCAGAGAAGCAAAGCCAAGGATGACCGTGAGCGGACTGTTCAACTGCTGAGTGACGTTGCCGGCTAATTGGCCGAGACCTGCGAATCTCTCCGAGTCGATGAGTTTCTCAAAGAGCATGGTTTGGCTGCGCGTGGCCTGAATGCGCGCGACAAGCATTTCGATGGGGAGCAGATCGTCAAGGCTGGGTGCGTCTCCGGATGCGGGCATTCCGCTGCCGTCGTCAGCGCGCATTCCCTTCAGCAGGAGAGCTCCTTCAACGCCGGAGCGGCCGATCATGGGAACGGCCAATACGGAAGTGAAACAGAGGCGCTCAAGGTCGTCGCCGGGAATGAGCCAGGGCTTGAGATCGAGGCGAACTGTTTTGCTGTTTGCAACGGCGACCGGAGCCGAACCGGGCGCGAGAAAAAACCCCTCAACGGGGATTCGGCTGGCTAATTGATCGAGCGGCCGGGCGATGGCGTTCTCCAACCCCACGCATCCGGCCAGCCGGAAGCGCCCGGTGTTTTCAAGCAGCAGCGCGGCCTGGGTGAAGCAACTGTTTCTGACGACGGTTTCGCAGATGTCAGCGCCCTGACGGTCGAAGTCTTCAACTCTGCGCCGGGTGAGCATGAGGTTGGCGTACGCCTCAAGCTGGCGCCGCGCGCTACGCTCGCGCTGCTGCGCCGCCCTATTGCTGTTGAGTTCATTCTCCAGGGCAAGCACGATCATGCCTACGGCGGCAACTACTTTGGCCATGACAATGACGCGCGCGAGGCTAAGGTCGATAAACGGATCCAGGCCGATGAAAGGAAAGATGTGGAAGCAGGCAAGCGACCATGCGAGGAAGCCGAGAACGCTGAGGAAGACCCCCGGAGAGAAGCGGCGGTAAACGAAGACGATTAACACAGCCGCCATCTGGAGGTTGATGCACTCCACAAAAGTGAGGCCGAAGCCGGCACCGAGCAGGCAGCAGACCCAAATGGCAAAGGTTCCCAGAACGGCGCTGAATGAAACGCCAATCCAGAGGGGCACGGTGCCTTTGGTCATTCCCCAAAAGACGCCGACGCCAAAGCTCATGGCGATTAGAGCCGGAAAGAGCAGAAAGAGCGGGCCATGAGGCTGAACCCCGCCGAAGACTCCGTAAAGAAGAACGGAATAGAGGACAAGAAAGGCGGCGTATGGGACAACGAAGAGAATGTGAAAGCGCCCAATACGGAAACGCAGCGGGGACAGCGAGCCGAGAAACATGGCTGCGCTCAACTGAATGAAAATCTGACCAGAGGCCACCAACCATGGGGAACCCGCGCCCGGGTAGCCATTCATGGTGTAGAGCAGGATCATGGCGACGATGGAGAAGAAGAAGCCGAGGAACCAAAGCAGCGAACGGGCGTCGCGAAAGCGAAGATAGAGGTAGCCGAAGGCGGGCATCAGCAGCGCCGTCAGAATCAGAGCCGGAAAGTGATAATAATCGGGCATGAAAGCCGCGAATCCCCTTCCCTTTCAGAATCCCGTTGCCTGTCAGGATCCGATTCCCTGGCAGCGGTAAGTGCCGATCTCCAATGGCTTGCGAACCCAGGACCCGTTCTCGTCTTCAAAAAGCGCGGGGTTGGCGAGGATGCACTTCGACTGATCGCGCCGAGACGGGGCGTTCCGCGCCTAGTGTTCCAAGCCTAGTATTGGGGCCTCCCCAAGGCGAAGTACATGCGTCTAAAGTTGCAACGGGGTGAGAGTATTGGGCAGGAGATTCTTGGTCGCGAAGGGCACTGGCGGGGATCGCCCAAGGAGGCGAGCTAAGTTGGCAATTCAACGGTGGATCGCGGCGATCGCAGTAGCCGGCTGTGCACTGACAGCTGCCGCTCAGAACAAAGACACGTTTACGCCTATGCCGCTCGATTCGGGCTTCGGGCGCATGGACATTTCCGATCCGCCGATACCGGCGGAACAGATCATCAAGGAATTCTCAGCGAAGGAGTCGGCATTCCAGGATGCGCTGAACCACTATACATACCGCCGAACGGCAAAAGTTGACGAGGTGGACGACGACAGCAACAAGGTGACAGGCGAGTGGTATGAGGTGGATGATGTGATCTTCGATCCGAGCGGGAAACGCACGGAGAGGGTTGACTTTGCGCCGGCAAACACGCTGAAGCAGATCATGATGTCGCCTTCCGATTTGCAGGACCTGCAGCACGGCTATCCCTTTGTGCTGACCATCGCGGAGGTTCCAAAGTACGACATCAAGTACGTGGGGCGCCAGAAAGTGGATGATCTGGAGTGCTATGTATTCGACGTGAGCCCGAAGACGATCGAGAAAGGCCAGCGTTACCTGGACGGGCGCATCTGGGTGGACGCGACCGACCTGCAGATCGTGGTGACCAATGGACGCATGGTGCCCGACGACACACGCAAGAATAGCGAGGACCTGCACGCGCCATTCATGACCTGGCGACAGCAGATCGACGGGAACTACTGGTTCCCTGTTTATACAAAGGGTGAAGGGATTCTGCACTTCAGCGGCGGCTACGGTTACATGGCGCAGGACGTGCACATCCGCGAAACAATCAAATACACCGACTACAAGAAATTTGGATCATCGAGCAAGGTTTTCTACAACGGGCAAGAGGTTACGAACGACCCGCAAACTCCGGCGCCTGCACCCGACAGCCCACCTAGATAGAAGCACACGCCGGATTAGATGGCATTGGCAGAACGTATGCCACCGCGAGAGGTTAAGCGATCCGGAATGCGATGGAATCGCCAGGTGGATGATCTACTAAGTTCGTGGCTGATAGCACGAAAAAACGCGCTGCGCGAGAGAGAATGCGGCGCCTCCTGTGTCACGTTGCCGTGCGGATTTGTTGCGGACTTGCAGTCGCCGCGCTCTTGCGCCCGATGCCGGCGGTGGCGCAGAGGGCGGGATCCGCTCCAGCGAAGGACAAGGCCGGTGTGGGCCACGCTGCGAAAGAAGTTGCAAGCGGAGACACTGACACTGCCGGCGATTCCGATACGGTATTTCCGCACACGCTGACGGGGCGGTACTGGATCTCCGGCCAGGCGAACGTGATTCTGCAGGGTCATGGGGCGTTCCCAGCCGCTTACAGCGGGCCGAACAGCCTGACCAACTGGGCGCAGGGCGCAACGTCGCACCTGCTGACGCTTTACACCGGATACGAACTTTCGAAAACGACCGAGGTCTTCGCCGATATCGAAGACGCGACGGGAAACGGCATCGGGAGATCATCCGGATTGGCGGGATACGTGAACCTGGATGCGGTGCGGCTGAGGGAGGGCGTGCCGCTGTCAAAGGCTACCTACCTGGCGCAACTGATGGTGCGGCAGATCATCCCGCTGACGAGCGATCGAGTAGCCGCCGACCGTGATGAACTCGATCTGGCCACCTCGGTTCCGGCTCGCCGGCTGGAGTTACGCGCAGGCAAGATGGACCTGACGGATTTTTTTGATGTGAACACTTATGGCTCCGACAGCAATCTGCAGTTCATGAACTGGACTGTGGACAGCAATGGCGCTTACGACGTGGCATCAAATACGCGGGGCTACACGGACGCCGTCATGCTGGAGTATGACGATCCCTCGCGCGCCGCGCGCTTTGCCGAAGCGCTGATGCCGAAGGTTGCAGACAGTGAATTTCTGGATGCTGATGTCGTACGGGCACGCGCGGAGAACCTTGAGCTGGAAGCGCGTGGCAAACATATTGTTCATCGCGACGGCACAGTCCGGCTGCTTGGCTATCTGAATCATGGCAACATGGGAAGCTACCGTGAAGCCAATGCCGATTTCCTCGCAGGCGAGACTGCGACGCCCAACATTATTGCGACGCGCAGGCAGGGACGGCACCGCTACGGATTCGGCCTGAACATGGAGCAGGAGATTGCGAAGGACGTGGGCGTGTTCGCGCGGTTGGGGTGGAGCGATGGGCATAACGAGACCTTCTGCTATACGGAAGTCGACCGAACGGCGCAGATCGGTGCGGTCGCGATGGGTGGACGGTGGCGGCGGAGCAGCGATCGCGCCGGTGCGGCATTTGTGACGAACGGAATTACTGCCGGGCATCAAGAGTATCTTGCAATGGGCGGGGTGGGATTTCTGCTGGGGGACGGCGCATTGACGTACGGGCGGGAGAATATCGTGGAAGCTTTTTACACCGCGCACCTGTGGCGAGGGTTCTTCGCGTCCTACGACTTTCAGCACATTAACAATCCCGGATATAACCAGGCGCGCGGGCCGGTTGCGGTTTCAGGGTTCCGCTTTCATACGGACTTTTGATGGAAGCAGGGACTTAGGGACTGGGGACGTAGGGACTAATCTGCCCTGACTTCGACAGGGATGGCCTTCGGGATTGAAAAGCGATGAAGTTCAACGGAGTGAGCCGGACGCGTTGCCCGCGCCCATGAGGACGAGAGAGCGCTGCGCGAATGGCGAGTAGACGAGAAGCGTTGTGCAGGCGAGCGCCAGGCCGAAGTTGATGTGGTGGAGGAGAAGGAAGGGCGAGAGCGACCATAACTCGTCGAAGACAAGCAGAAACGGCCAGAGCTTGAGGAACTTTCCCTGGAAACCCGGCGCGTGAAAGAGCGCAGCACAAAGGATGAAAGCGCGGGCAGGAATTAGAATGGCGGCGGCGACAATGAGGCCGCGAAACATGAGAGTCGCCATGGGCAGCAGCGAGAGGAGATCGCCGATCTCCGCAAGGTTGGCGAGCGCTCCCACATAAAAACCCAGATACATGAGCTGAAAAAGAACGAAGAGCGTCTGGACGACCGGAAAGGACGTTTTGGGAAGGTCCTCCGGTGTGGAAAGAATCCGGGTGCGCGGCTGGGGATCGCGGTGAGCTGATGGTTCCAGATCTTTCGATGTGGCGGCCGAGGACTCGCCGGGCGCGAGCGGCTGAGCGTTGACAGAGTCGATACGGTCGAATTTGGGTTCGGGGTTGGGGTTGGCAATAGGCCCAGCGATGCGCTCGACGGGAGCAAGGAAGCGATAACCGCGCCGCGCGAGGGTTTCAACGAATCGGGGACTGCCGGCCGTATCGCCGAGGGCCTCGCGAATGCGATTGACCGCGGAGTTGACGCCGTGCTCGTAATCAACGAAGGTTCCTTCAGGCCATAGCACGCGAGAGATTTCGTCACGGGTGATCAACTGACCCGGCCGATCAAGAAGCATGAGAAGAATCTGGAAGGGCTGGGCATTGAGCTTGACGCGCATTCCCTGCCTGCGCAATTCGCCCGTTGCGGCGTCCGCTTCAAAGACTCCAAAGCGATATCGCTTTGCTTGCCGAAGGTCGCCCATCAGATCCGCCATAGCTTTCGACAAGTGTAGCCGATGGAGATTTGGGCCGACGCATGATCGGGACAAATGAGAATTTCGTCGAAGTGCAGTGGTTGGAGCGTCTTGCGCGGTGAGAAACATTCATCCGCGGGTGAGGCGGCGTGCATTGCCCATCAATCATCGAAGGGGTAAGGTGCAGAGATGACGCGAGTTTATTTCTTCAGATTGATCGCTGCTGGGGCGTTGATGCTTTTTTCGGCAGCTTCAGTTTTGGCGGGCGAAGCGCCAACTCCAGTTGCGGTTGCTGAATTCAACGACTATGTGGGGCACGAGGAGGCGCGGCTAGCGCAGGAACACCGGTCGGCTGAAGGATTTCTGCCTCTCGTGGATCGGGCGCGCGTAAAGAATGGTGAAGTGGTTCTTGAACACTTGACACCGGCGACGATGAATGACCTGCCGGGAGCGCTGTTGCAAGACTGGCGCGGGACGGCGTTTGTTCCCGGAGCCAAGGGCGAGGACTTTGAGCGCGTGATGCGGAATTTTGAGACCTTTCCGCGAATCTATTCGCCGGAAGTGCTGAGAGCCGGCGTGCGAACAAAGGGCGCTAATCACTATCAGGTAGCGATGCGCGTGCGGCAACAGCACATTTTGACCGTTGTAATGGATATGACATACGACACCACGTTTGGACGACTTGACGCGCGGCATGGATACAGCTTGTCGCCGAGCATGCAAATCACCGAGATTGACGCGGCGGGTACCACGAAGGAACGTGCTTTGAGCGCGGATGAGGAGCACGGTTTTCTGTGGCGGTTGAATAACTATTGGAGTTATGAAGAGGGGGATGGGGGGTTGTATATCCAGGTCGAGTCGGTCTCGTTGAGTCGGTCTGTTCCGAAGGGTCTGGGTTGGGCAATCGGGCCGTTTGTGAACAGCGTACCGAGGGAATCGCTGGAGTTTACGTTGCGCGCGACACGGGATGCGCTGAAGAAATAGTCAAGGCGATGGCAGCTCGCGAAGAGATAAGCAGATAGGAGACGACGATGGGCGCACAGATTCTGGCGGCAAAGAACGAGGCAATAAGTGACATGGGGTTTGAGAACGCGCGACGCGTGAACGAGGCGTTGACGGCTCGGATGGAGAAGCGCGCATTGCAGTGGATGGCAAAGCGCGCGCCGAGGTGGGTGACTTCAGACCAGCTGACTGTGCTCGGCCTGATCGCGCAGATTGGCGCGGGTATCTGCTTTGCGATGTCGCGTTACGACCGCAGGTTCTTGCTTGCGGTGATTGTGTGCCTGGCGCTGAATTGGCTGGGCGATAGCCTGGACGGGACACTGGCGCGCGTGCGCCGGCAGGAGCGGCCGCGCTACGGGTTCTATGTGGACCACATCGTGGACGTGCTGGGAGCGGTAGCGCTGATGTGCGGGCTCGGCTTCTCTGGGTTGCTGCACGAGGCGACGGCGATGGCCATGCTGATCGCGTTTTTGGTGCTTTCGAGCGAAAGCTACCTGGCCACATACACGTTGAAGCGCTTTGAGCTTTCGCAGGGAATCTTCGGGCCGACGGAGATTCGGATTCTGCTGGCGATGGGGTGCCTGGCGGCAATGCGCAGCCCGTATGCGACGGTATTTGGGCACAGAATGCTGCTCTTCGATCTGGGCGGGGCGATTGCGACTGCTGGAATGGCGGGAATGGCGTTGGCGGTGACGGTGCGTCACACGGCGCAACTTTACAGACAGGATCCGATTGACAGGAGCCGATCAGCAAGAGCCGTTGAGGTGGACGCCCGGAACTGACGGGCGAGACCTCAGTTCGCGTAAAGTGTGGAAGCGGCGCGCCGATGAGAGAAACCGGGGGTGTCTTCGGGGATTCGGCGGATGCCGCGATGGAAGCAAATGCGATATTCTGCTTCGTCCTGAGGAATCCCGCTTTGACTGACGCGATGCAAAATCACGCGACGTACAAGAATCCCGCGGTCCTGTCGCACCACGCGATGCGCAGGATGGTCGGCATGATCGCGTTGCTGCTGCCTTTCGTTCTTACCGGCGGGAACATTTTGATCTCATTCTTAGGGCCAAGCCACGCGCTGCCCAGCCCCCTTTTACAGCGATCGATCAGCGATTATCGATACACAGCAATGAGCGGTTGCGAGGTCGGAAGCCTGTGCGCAATCGCGGCGTTCCTGATGTGTTCGCGCGGATACGACTGGGCCGACGAGATCACGGGCTATCTGGCCGGGTTTCTGACTCTGGGCGTGGCACTGTGTCCCTCGGTGAATCCGCGAGACCCTGTGCACACTCCGCTGCAGCTGGAGTTGAATACGGTTCACACCGTGTTTGCGGCCCAGATGTTTCTCGTCCTCGCCTATTTCTGCCTGGTTCTGTTCCGCAAGAGCGCGCCTGGGAAAAGCCGCACTCGACGCAAGCAGCACAGAAACGCCGTCTACGCGGTCTGCGGCACGGTGATCCTGGTCTGCGACGTCCTGATGGTCAGCTTGAATCTGGATCGCGCGGAGCGATGGCTGAGGCCGATCAACCCGCTGCTGACCTGCGAATCGCTGGCGCTTATCGCCTTCGGCATCGCCTGGCTCACGAAGGGCAACGGCATTCTGAGAGACAGGCCGCATAACCACGTCCAGGCTGCCTGAGTGCAACCTGCCCGACGACCTCCTGCTTTATGCGCGGAAAAATTCCCGCAGCGCGCTTCTCAGTGGCCCTTTCCGGTATGGGTTTGATCCGCGGATACAGGCCCCTGGAGCGGAATCTGGCGGCGCAAGGGCACACGAGCATCGCGGGCGAAATACCACCGCGCGGCAATCGAAAATGAGTTCTCTTCCAAGCTATTGCCGCTTCTTTGCGGCTTGTAGTAGAAGCCGGTGTAAGTGGGGGCAAAGCTGAGATTGCCGATGGAGGGAAGGACGAGCGCAATGCTCAGGGGAATGTCATATTCCGTTTGCGTGGGCAATTCAGCGGAAGGGGAACGGCCGAAGAAATAATCACCATTACTATCGGTGACCAGGCTGATCTGCTTCCCCGGAGTACTGCCAAAGAGACGGTTCTGGAAGTGGAAGGTCCAGTAGAGGCCGGGAGTGTGAAGCGTTCTTACGACGGCGGCGGATGCAGTGCTGCTGTTGATGACGAATTTTGCAGAAGTGAAGCACTGCTGCAGCGTGATATTCGGCTCGACGTCGCACTTCTTCTGCGTGGACCCGTTATCGAGGGTGAGCGAAGACAGGACTCCATTCTGCTGGCTGAATTCCATGCCCGCCTCGTAATAGCTTCCTCCCCAGAACCGGGAACTTGGGCGGTTGTTGCCGAATTCGCGTCTGAAGCCGGCGCGGTCAGTCCAACCGGAGACGCGCGGGAGCTGGACTGTGATTTCGCCGGATGCGCCACCCGAGAAGGGAAAGAATAGGTAGGGAGTATTGATTTCAATCTGGTATTGACGCGGCGTGAGCACGAGCAGGCTTCGCGGCAGGGAACGCACGCTGCGCACCGAATTGTCACTCTTCATGGCGTGAAGCCGAACCTGCAGAAAGGCGCCTTCAGTAAGATTGTTCAGCGAATAGGAGGGGTTGATTGCCCTGCCGCTAATATTGCCGATGAGCGCGCGGTCGTAGGCGAAGGCGGTTTGCTCGCCGACAGAGAGGAACGCGAGCGCGTTCGCGCTGCCGCCCGGCTTGAAGAACGTTCCCGTGATCCTGTTGGCCAATTCCAGATCCAATTCTTGCGAGCTGGGGGCAGAGGCGCGAGCGTCGGAGACTCCCTGGAAGTTCGCTACGTTTGTATTTCCTCCGACCGGCGACCGCGAAGTGAAACTAGCGATGACCTTGGCGAATTCGATCTGCCAAAGCGGCATTTGCTGGAACTGCTCATTCTGGGCGGTAATGACCTTTTCGGCGGAGCCTGTGGCTGGAGCAAGCGCAGCGACTTGCGTGGCGGCGGGGGTATGCAACGAATTTAGAAGGTAGTGCGAGAGCGGAGCGGTAATGTAGACATCGGTTCTTTGGTGATTGGCCGGCGGAAGGCTCTGGAGCGTGCCGTAGACAGATTTATCCTGGGCCAACTGATCGCTTGTGACCAGCCAATAGTAGCCATCGTCGGTGACGGGTGTTCCGCCGATGCAGTAAGTAGTCTGGCCGGGGTTGTCGCCGTTGCACGATGGATCGACAGGAATCCAAAGAGGCTCGTTGTTCTGGTTGATCTTGGTCACGTTAGCGAGGGTCGACTGCACGATGCCGTAGGAGACGAGCCACTGCTGCGTGATGCCGGTATCGGCCAGGAGGGACTGCTGCGCCATCTCGTTTTCTGACAGCGCGAGCATGCTTTTCAGGCTTTTGCCGGTGACGGCGACATATTCCAGGTAGTCGCCCTTCCAGAAGATGCGGTCGAGAGCAACGCGCAATTTGCAGAGATCGGGATGCTCGGTCTCATCGGCGCACACCTCGTAGCCGGAGTAGCCGGGGCCGATTGCGTCCAGCTCGACGTCGCGGCTCTGCAAGAGGACCACGTCGGCGTTGGGGCGTGAGGCTTTCTCCAGATCATTGAGGAGCGCGAACTCGGCTTTGCTTCCGGGATCTGAGCCGGCGATGGACGGAAGCGCGGGCGACGGTGTCGTGGGAGATTGATGTAACTGGGCCAACAATTGAGTGAGCAGTTGGATGGTCGTGGGCGAGGAGCCCTGAACCGGAGGCGGCGCAAAGATAGCCTCGGTCTGGTTGGCGAGGGAGAAGCTATTATCGGCCGGCGAGTCAAGGGTAAGGCGCGAGACTTTTCCGGGATAGTCGCCAGTCTGGGGGTTGTAGCTTGGGATAGGCGCGACGACTGGGGCTGGGTATTTGCGCTTTGCGGACGCCGGAAAACTAAGCGTGAGTTGCGGAGTGCCGTAGCCGGACTCAGCCTCGCTGAGTACGACGTCCAGGTGAAACTTGGCGCCGTCAAGCTTGAGCAGCGTCGAGACGCGTTCGGAGAGAACCTCAGCTTCGGTGTGAGGCATCTGGGCCATGACCACAACCTTGTCGAAGGGGCGCTCGTTGTGGTCGGCAGCCAGGAGCTGTGTGCCGCGCACGATCGCCTCGACAATTGGAACTGGATCAGAAGCGACCGCGGTGCCGCTGCCGGAGGTAATACGATCGCCGCAAACTCCGAAGACGCTCGTGGGTCCATCATGAGAGCCAGGGCACAAGCGAACATTGGTTTGCGACACCGCATTCATGGTGTCCTGGCCGGTAACACCGACAATAAGGACGTTATTGCCGTCCGCGGTCTGCGCCACTGTGTAACCGATGTTTTTCTCTTCGGTCGCGACGGTGCGCAGCAAGCCATCAATCGCTTCGTCGCGCTCCTTATCGGTCAATATGACGGAAGCGCCGATGCCTCTGCTTGCAGCAGGGCTCGGCGGCGCCGTGCCTGCAGCCGGATTACTTGCCAGAAGGACGATGTTCATGCTCTTCAGGATTTCCTGAAGACGGCTGACATATGCGCACATCTCGGCCTGATCGCCGGTGGTGGTTGGAGCGGGGCAATCGCTCATGGCCGTCAACTTGCCGGCAAAGTCGTTTACCTGCGCTGAAGTCAACAGCTGACTGCCGGCCTGCGCCTGTTTCGATTTCTCGTCAGAGGCAAGAGTCGGAACGTGGAAGCGCAGACCCCAGGCCGAATGCAGAATAGAGATTTCGTCGCGGACAAGCTCGCTGAGCTGGACTGGCCGTCCTTGCGCCTGCGCTGCGCTTTCCGAAGCGAGCATCTGCAGAGCCGAAACGGTGGGATTGCTTCCGGGATTGCGGCTCAGGCGATCGAGGCGGCTGAGCCAGTCGAGGGGTTCGGGTTCGAGCGCACCGGAATCACCCACGCAGCGGAAAGTATCCCGGTCCAATGGATTCTGGCTGAAGAGCAAGGGACAGCGGGTGCCGCCGCCACCTTTGAGGGTGATGCGCAGGTTTGCGCCGAGAAGGTAAGTCTTGTGGTCGAAGTTGCCTATTTCCAGGTTCCGGAGTGGATCACGGTCGGCATCGGACAGAAGCAGCGCCGCCACGCGCAGCCATTGCGCGGTATACATAAAGTCCTGGCTTCCGGGCACAACGGCGCGAAATCCGGCGTGCATAAGGAAATTAAGCACGTTGTCGCAATCGGCTCTGGGAGCGACGCGACCGTCGTCTTTGTAAAGGCTCTCGGGGCGGGTTTCCTTCGTGCCTGGGTCGACGGTTTGGATGAGGCTGCAGCCACCCTGGGAGGGTTGAGGCGTGTTGAGGTTCTCAAGCTGAATGGAAGCGCCAAACTCCGGGCCGAAGTTGTCGCCCATGCTGAGCAGCAATCTGCTCGGGTCTGCCTTGCGATAGTCGAGAAAACTCTTTACCGGCGGCAGATGATTCTGATCCGCCTCGTTATATTCCATTCTGTAATAGCCGTAGAGGCCGCCGGTGTAGTCGATCTCGGTCTTCGATGTTTGTCCCTGAAGGGCGCACGGAAACAAGACAGGCAGGGTCAGGGAAACGAACAGCAGGGAGACGAACAGCGGGGAAACTTGAAGCGGGGAAAGGCAACGGACGAACGACAAGGATGTACGCATAGCGCCCTCCAGAGATCGCACGGCGTAAGAAGCCCGGTGGTTGAGCGGTTCCGCTGGTGCCGTATCCGTTTCCAGCCTCAGCGCAGGAATGGACTCTTCTTCATGAAAAATCCACTGGGCGTCAATGACTTCAGGACACAGTTTCTGCGGAGCCGTTGGTGTGCCTCCATGATCCAAGAACGAATGAGGCGAGTCAAATGAAATGAGTCAAGAGGTTTCAGCGGAGTGGATGAACTGCGCTTAGGCCTCGAGAGCGACGCGGTCACGGACGGACCAGCCGTTGGCGCGCTGAATGAGGAGAGCGCGGTCGGGCGGCTGGGCTTGCGGCTTGCGCAGCGAGAACTCGCGAGGCTCTTCGGTTGAAAAGAGCCAGAGGCTGAAGGATGGCAAGGACAATGCGCGCGCTGCGGCGCTCACGGCAAGGGGCTCGTCCAGATCGACAATTAAATTGCAATGGGCTAAGCCAGGAGCGGCAAGCAACTGGTCGAGTTCCGCGGAGGCAGTTGCCAAACCGTTGCCGTAGAGGCGCACCGATCGAATGGGATGGAGTTCGATGCCCAGCCCGGCCAAGATCTCGGGCAGACGGGCAATCTCTCTGCGTTCCCAAATCTTTTTGTCGTCGCTGAGATCGTTCCACTGCGGCATTCTCGCACCCTGACGCTGCACCGAGCCGAACCGGATATCGACGAGCCGGCGCTCAATGTTGTAACGGCGATGCTCAAGCTGAGCAAGCAACTCGATTTGTTCCTCGCTCAAAGCGATGGCGGTGGGTGACTGCACCCCGTGCTCCAGGTGAAGGCCGGCCAGCTCAAGGAGCAGAGGAGCGTGGTCCGCGCGCCAGCGATTGGACATCTTCATGAACTCCGGCAGTTCGCGAAAGGGAACGTTGGCCTGGGGGTTGAGCGTGTCCTGGGCGCGCTGCCGGTAGTCTTCGTGAAGAGCCTGCGCAAATGCATCGAGTTGGGAGCCGAACAGTACTTCAGGGCTGAGCGTTTCCTCCAGGGTTCCGAAGATCTGCAGGCGATCAGTGAAGGAAGAGATGTTTTCAATGCTGCGCACCAGCTCGCCGAGGCGTCGATAGTATTCAAGGCGAACGTAAACGGGAACGTGGAGATGGCCATTGCGGTCAAGCAGGGAGCGCATTTCCAGCGCGGCGCACAAGCTTATCTCGTCGTCGCCCAGGGCAAGCGCTACGCCGAGCAAAGGGCCGGCCGACTCCAGCCTGGGTTCAATGACGCGCGCCAGATCTGGCGATCCCGGAGTGACGGAGGCATTGACGAATTCGAGCGAGGCCATTTCGGTTGCGGTGGGATTGGTTACGGCAAATTTCTCTCTTGCCGCATCCGCGTCCCGGTCGAAGATGACAATTTTCAGCATCTGACCCAAAGCAACAGGAGAAGAACGGATGAGGTGCAGCGCGATTTCGCGGCCGTATGCGCCGAAACCAACGATGACGAAGGCGCGCGCTTCAAACTCGGGGCTGGGCGCCAGATGAAGGTGCTTGACGAGCATGCGCGCCGCGGCGTTGAAGGAGTTGAAGAGGCGCAGATCGACGTGGCCGGAGCCGAGGGACCGCCGATCGCTGGCGATAAGCCGCTTGTGCATCCAGTCGTTGCGGAGCTCGGCCAGTACCTGAATTCTGCCCGATTTGAGATAGCGGGGCTGGGCATGGATGGCATCGATCTGGAGCGCAATGTCCATGTTTTCGCTGTCCGATCCGGTGCAGACAATGGCCGTCTGTGCACGGCGGATTCCGGCGGCGAGCAGCACATGAGGATTTTTTGCGTCGCCCTGGAGCAACGGAACTCCGGCCTTCTCGCAGGTGGCGGCGAAGGGCGAATCGCCCAGCAGATCGACTGCGACAACGCTGTAGTGCGCGGCGCGCAGGTTCTGAATAATCTGCATTCCAACGTCGCCGATGCCGCACACGATTGAGTGGTCGGATTTGCGGCGCGCCAGTGCCGTGCGAAAGTTCTTCCTGACCCCGGTGAGGAACAGTTGGGCGGCGGACAAGACCGCAATGCCGGGCACAGCGATTTGGGCGATGATCAGTTGCCAGGGAGCTTTGCCGGGCTGAAAGAGATCGAAGAGCCGAATTAGGCCGACCGCACTGAAAAGACACCGCAGGGCCTCAAGCCATGGGTGACCCGTGTGAAAGGCCAAGTAGACGTGGTTGGGATCGAAAGGCGAATGTTGCGGGTCGGCGGTAAAGTCGCTCCCTGCCCTGGCGTATCCCCAGAAGCCGAGCCCAACGGCAAGAATGGCGAAGCCAACGAGGATGAATCTTTCGAAGCGCTTTTCCATATTCCTCACTGCAAGCCGCGGCAACGATCAGCCGGGAAGGTTCAACGTGCGATAGCGGAAGACAAAGCTCCAATCCATGGTTTCAGCAATCATAACCCCTGCAATTCTCTGGGCGGCCTCGCGAAGAGCAGCGAAGCTGTCGTCCGCGGAATCGATGGCGTTTTTCAGATCGACGGACTGGAGAGACGAGAGTTCGAGAGCCATGGCGCGAGAGCGGTCGGCGGTGCGGGCAAATTCTCCGTGACTGGCAATGGCGTAAAACGCGGCGCCAAATGCAGGCGGGACGGTTGCCAGGATCAACAGCCAGGACGATTCCTGATTGGTAAACACATGGACGACGCACGCGAGCAAGGTTGCGACGAAGAGACCTGTTCCGATGTGATGCAGGCGATGACTCAATTTGGTCAAAGTGCGAGCGTTGCTTTCGTGATACTGGATCTGACCGTCGAGAATGCCCTCGATGAGTTTGCCGATTGAGGCGAGATAGTTGCGGTCAATGGCAGCCGGCGCGAGACCGAGATCGCGCGCGATGGTGCGAAACATGCCGTCGACCCAGGAACGGTCGGCCCCTGAGCCGAAGTGAGCCGGAGGCGGTGGCGTGGCAAGAGCGCAGCCCAAAGGGGACAAATAGCAGTACTGGCGCAGCAGCTCGGCGAGTTGCCGGTAATTGAGCCAGCGCTCGTGCCAGCGCTTGCGGCGACCGTGCCAGGTGATTGCCAGGATGAAGGCGATCAATGCGAACTCAGTGAGTGCGGGGACTCTGCGCTCTTCCATGTGGTACGAGTGGAGGAACCAACCGAGCATCGCCACCAGAACGGCGGAAGCGCTGAGTAAATTAGTGGCAAGCGAGCTCGCGCGAAGCAGGCCGGCATAGTATCCCGACAAGCCATCGGCCCATGCATAGTGGGGGCAGAGACGGTCGAGGAGAAAGCGCTGCGTATCTTCCGGTGGAGCGGGCGGTTGGGAGATCATGTTCGCCCATTCAGCGCGGGCGCATGGTTCAAAATCCGCGATTCTCCATGATCCTTTACGAAATCTTCCTTTGGCGAGGAGATCGCGAAAAATGCGGAAGATTCGGCCAAAATCAAATCGAGGCTGCTTCTCGGCGCAATAGATGCGGCTAAAGTTGAGGTCGATATTTGCCGCTGCGTTGCCTTGCGAAAACCGCGATGCGAAGAGCGAGTCCAAATCCTGAAGCGGGTGCAATTGGCGGTCGCCGGATTCGCCAGCAAGGACAATGCAAGGCGCTTGCCCGAGAGAAGCGTGCAGCCAGATGACGGGAATATTTTGATCCAACGCTTCCTGGACGATTTGCGTGGTGCCGCCTCTGCCCGCGGCTGGCTCACCATCCCAGATGGCGATGACGAAATCTGATTGCTCAAGCACAAGGCGGCCGATGCGCTCATAGGCGGCGGCCGCTGCGTCCCGAGAGCCGTCGACCTGAAAGACCGCAGAGGCTTTGGCGAGTAGGGCATGGAACTCGTCGCGTGAGGCTTCAGAAGCAAAGTCGCGGCAGTATTCTTCGGCGTGGAACGGGAGCGGGCATTGAAGATCAGCGCCCAGAGCGAGACCGGCATAGGCGACGATGCGGTCGGAACCTTCAGCGATGGGAGAGAGGATGCGGAGAAGCGGGGGTTCGGACGAATGAATGAGCGGATCGTGCGCGCGGGCGGCCAGAGCGGCGATGGCTTTCAAAACCTGCTCGCACTGGCGGGGAAGATCGGCGGCGATCTGAGGAGAAAGCCGGTTGGGCCGGTGGCCCGTTACTCCGATTTGAACGACGAGCCGTGGCCGCGGGGGCAGGCGGGGCCGCGGCGGCGAACTTGAATCTTGAGAGGCCATGCGCGGTGACGGACGATGCTCCGATTCGCGGTTCTCCAGTTGCGGTGAGGCGAAGCCGCAACTGCCAAGTGGGTTTTTCATTAAGAAAAAGCCACCCTGCGCTGCACTAAAAACGCCACATCCTAACTGGAGAACCGCATTAAATCTGGGTTGAGCATATCACGGCGTCAAACGCAGGACTGGCCGGTATTTAGGGACGATTGGATTCGAACTAACGACTATTTCGCGCCAATCAAGTCTCTAATCATGTTTCCGGGGGCTTGAGAGTAGCTCCGAGCGCCCAATCACTGTTCCAGGGTTCTTGAGCTTCGGCGGGTCGGAGATGCCCTCGAAGGCTTCGTTCGACTTCCATGAGCTTAAGGAGTACATGCGAGGCTCCCGCAAGAAGTTCACTCCCTCGCTCCAAGTAGCCAGCATCCTTTTCCCGGTGTCTCTGAAACCAGCGAGGTCATTCATCATCTCGCGAACCGCTGGAGCGGTGTCCGCAACAGCGTCACTGATGCGCTCAACGATGTCCTTCTGCTCCCTCTCAGAGATGTTGAAGTTTGCAATGATGAACCTCGCGAGAGTTTTTCCGGGTAACCACGTCTTCTTGCCCATAAAGCTGATGCCGGGAGGATTGTCTCTGTATCCGGCATAGACCGAAGTGGTGAAGAAGTCGTACACCGGGGCGAGCCGCGCGTCGTTCCGGGAAGTGTAAAGCAGGGCCACATTCTTAGAGTGGCAATCAGCGTTCCTCAGGGCGTAGGTCATAAGCAGCATTGCCGTGAGCCTCCGGAAGGTCTCGTATTGGTGCTTGCCATCCACGTAGGTGCGAACTGCCTTGGCGATTCTCTCCCAAGTGGTTTCGTACTTGTTCTGTGGCCGAAGTCCGAGGAGAGCACAAAAGTCTTCCATCGCCCGGAACGGCTGGCCGCTCTCGTCCACGTCGAAACGGTGTACGAGCAAAACATTGCCGTCTTGCGACAGTTCTGTTTTCGCACTTTCGACCACTTTTGCCGCAACCCGCATACACAGGTGTTCGTTGGCTGTTGCAAACGGAAGTCTCGCTGATGAGCCTTTGATGATGTGTTCATGCGTGAGAAGAGTCGTCTTCCTGTGTTGCCCAAGTCCAGCCTGCCTTTGCGCTTCTGCGTCCAAGAACTTCGGCAGGACTCCCGATACGCCGCTCTTCGCATGTTCTCGGACAAGCTGGGAGAACGCCTCCTCAGAGTTATCCCCTTTGAGGAGTTCCGCTACTTCAATCGGCTTTGCTGGTTCGTTCAGTGCTGCTCCCGGTGGGGCGACTTTCAACCTTCCCAGCATGTTCCGCCCGATGACTGAAAGGAGGGCTACCGGACTTGCACCGATGTGAGGGCCAAACTCCTCCTGCAGGACTTGAAGCAGGTACCCCTCTGGGAGGTTCATTCGGAAGATGGGGTGAAGCTCGTCATCCCACGGATACGACTCCGTTCGGACGGGCATTGTTAGAGATACAAGATTCTCGGGCGCGACTTCTGGAACGTAGGTCACTACGCTCCTGAAGTCGCCGACTTGTTCGAGGACGCCGACATGTTGGCCGAGGACATAGACATTCAATTTCATGCAGTGCCGCCTCGTTCACGACGGAGTTCATCAAGGGTGCCCGACCTACCAACTTCGGTGAAGCTTATCTCCAGGCCAAGAACAGCAAGTACAGCCAACAATTTGCGCGAACCAAACTCCGATAGCTGTCCTCGCTCGAAGCGCACAAGAGATTCCCTCGTAAGGCCTGAGCGCATCGCAACCTCGTTCTGGTTCAGCTTGAGGGCTTTTCGTTGTGCCGCGACTGCTTCACCCAATTCTGCTAATGTCTGCATATAAGTGATTTATATATCACTATTTACAAATAATCAAGTATTTAGTGATATAAATATCACTTTATCGGTTAACGCTTAACGTGTTCCTTGGCATGCCAACAACCGCGTCATTCTTGACATGTACTCACAGGCGATTTCCTCGCAGAGGCGTGACCTTAGCTCGTTTACCAAGAACATGGCGGCAGGGGGGCTGAGCGCCACCTCGGCTTGCTAATCCGCGTGGCGATTCGCTTCTAGGGGCCCACGTAGTTATCCGTGGCGGATGAATGAGCCGTTGTGCAGCTCGGCCATGGCCTGACGCAGCTCTTCCTGAGTGTTCATGACGATTGGTCCGTACCAGGCAACCGGCTCCTCAAGCGGTTTGCCCGAGACGAGCAAAAAGCGAATGCCCTCGGGTCCGGCCTGGACCACGATCTCGTCGCCGCGGTCAAAGAGAACGAGCGAATGGTTGTTTGCGTCGTAGACCGGCTGGGCGTTGGGGTCGATGGCCGATTCGGTGAGGACGGCTTGCGGTTGTGACGCGTCGCGGAAGGTTCCCGAGCCTGCGAAGACGTAGGCAAATGCATTGCGCGTGGTCTCGACCTTGATGCGCTTACACGTGAGCGGCGGGACAGAGATGTCGACGTAACGAGGATCTGCCGCAACGCCTTCTACAGGGCCGGTTTTGCCCCAGAACTCGCCGCAGATAATTCGCGCATTGGTTCCGTCATCCTCGGTGACCTCGGGGATGGCGCTGGAGGGAATGTCCTGGTAGCGCGGGTCGGTCATCTTGAGCGATGCGGGCAGGTTGGCCCAGAGCTGAAAGCCGTGCATGCGTCCGCGCTCGTCGCCTTTGGGCATCTCCTGGTGGAGAATGCCGCTGCCGGCGGTCATCCATTGCACGTCTCCAGCGGTCATGCGGCCTTTGTTGCCGAGCGAATCGCCGTGCGCGACTTCGCCGGCAAGGACGTAGGTGATGGTTTCAATGCCGCGGTGCGGGTGCCAGGGGAAGCCGGCCAGGTAGTCGGCGGGATTCTCGTTGCGGAAATCGTCCAGCAAGAGGAACGGATCGAATTCGGCGGTTTTGCCGAAGCCGAAGGCGCGCTGAAGCTTGACGCCTGCTCCCTCGATGGTGGGCGTGGTTTGGTGGATCTCTTTTACGGCTCTGAGTGACATGGTGGACCTCCGGGAGCGGAATCAAAGGTGGGGCCGGGCTGCCGAGTTGGGCAGCAGAAACATCCCAGACGACATTCGGGGCGGGCGACTTGAGAGTCACCCGCCGCGCTTTGGTTCAGCTTGTGACAACCATACATTTGATGCGCGGGGGAGATATTCGTTGCAACAGGTAATCCGCCGACCGAGGGATTATTGCGAGCGACGCCAGATTACACGGCCTTGATTTAGGCCGCCTTGATGAACTCGACGTCGAGCGTGATGCTGACTTCCTCGCCGACCAATACGCCGCCGGCTTCAAGAGTCGCATTCCAGCCGAGCCCGAAATCCTTGCGGTTGATTTTGGCGTTGGCGGAAAGGCCTATACGGGTGTTGCCCCAGGGATCCTTCGCGGGCTCGCTCACTTCTTCGACGTTCAGAACCACGGGCTTGGTGACGCCGTGGATGGTGAGGTCGCCGGTAACGGCAAAGCCATCGCCCTTTTTCTCGATGTGAGTGGACTTGAAGGTCATGGTGGGGAATTTCTCCGCGTCGAAGAAGTCGGCACTCTTGAGGTGGCCGTCGCGCTTGTCGTCCTGGGTGTTTACGGTGGAGACGTCGATGGAGACTTCAAGGCCGGACTTGGTGTGGTCGGCCTCAAAGCGGTGCAGGACGCCGCTGATTCCGGTGAACTTGCCACGGACGTTCGAGATCATCATGTGCTTGACTTTGAAGTCGGCCGAGGAGTGGGCGGGATCGATGTTCCAGGTGCTGGATGCTGAGGTGGTGGCGGTTGCTTCGGTCATGGTGTGTTGCTCCTTTCATGTGGTTGGATGCGGGAGGGAGATATTCGTTGCAACAAGTATTTGGCTGGGGACACAGCTGGCCGGAGTGGACGCAAGCCTTATGCTTGGTAACAGACTTTCCGTGAGCGACTTTGCACAATCCGTGAAGCAGCAGGCCGACATCGTGAAGGTGATCGAGAGCTATATCCGGCTGCGCAAGGCGGGGGCGCAGCGGTTTTCGGGGCTGTGCCCGTTCCACAAGGAGAAGACGCCGAGCTTCAGCGTGCACGCTGGGCAGCAGTTCTTTTACTGCTTTGGCTGCCAGGCCACGGGCGACGTGTTCAGCTTTGTGGGCAAGATTGAGAATGTGGGCTTTCCTGAGTCGGTGCGGATTGTGGCGCAGAAGTGTGGCATTCCGCTGCCCAAAAGGGAGTTCTCTTCGCCGGAAGAAGCCGCCGGCGCGCGAATGCGGGCGAAGCTGCTGGAACTGCACGAGACGGCCACTGCGTGGTTTGAGGAGCAGTTGCGCGGGCCAGGTGGAGCGCTGGCGCGAGAGTACCTTGCGGGCCGCGGGCTGACGGACGAGGGTCTCAAGAAATTCAGGATCGGGTACGCGCCGGACGGCTTTCACGCCCTACACGAGCGTCTGGGAGGCACGGCCGACGAGGAGACGCTGCGCGCAAGCGGGCTGTTCAGCTCGAAAGAACAAGGGGACGGAGGCCAGGGCCCAATCTACGACCGGTTCCGCAAGCGGCTGATGTTTCCGATCTCGAATGAAGGCGGGCGCGTGATTGCGTTTACTGCGCGAACGCTTGAAACAGGCGAAAAGGCGGGAGCGAAGTACATCAACTCGCCGGAGACGCCACTCTACTCGAAGGGGCAGGTGCTGTTCAACCTGGACAAGGCGAAGCCGGCCATTCGCGCGCTGGAATTTGCGCTGCTTGTCGAAGGGCAGATGGACTGCATTAGCGTGTTTCTGGCGGGGATCCAGAACGTGATTGCGACCAGCGGGACGGCTTTTACCGAGCAGCAAGTGGCGATTCTGCGGCGGCACACCCAAAACGCCGTAGTGAGCTTCGATCCGGATACCGCTGGTGCAAATGCCACCGAGAAGACTCTGGCCCTACTCATTGAAGAGGGCTTCAAAGTGAAGATTGTTAATCGGTCCTTTAGAGACAGCGGTATGGACCCCGATCGATTCGTTCGTGAGATGGGCGGATCTGATTTTCGGACGGCAATCAACCCTCAAGACCGAGGAGCAAATAGTCGCAAGGTGAGGACCGATGACGAATTGCGTCAGGCGATCCGCGGCGCTCAATGGTACGACGATTACATGATTGAACGTGCCAAGCAGCTCTTTCCCGGTAACAGTACTGATCAAAAGGTGAAGGCGATGAATTTTCTGCTGCCGCATATCCGGCGGATGCCGGAGACCCTCGCGAGGGAACAGTTTGCGGCGGATGCGGCGCAGAAGCTGGGGATTGGGTCATCGGTGCTGCGCGAAGAGTTGCGGCAGGCGGCACTCAAGCGGCGTGACCGCGTGGAAGAGCGGGCGGCGAAATTGACGGAAGTGGAGCGCGTGCTGTTGCGGGCACTGGCAGTGACAGATCCCGATGGGGCGGAGGCGCGGCTGCTGGCGGCTGAGGCGTTGACGAATAACGCGATCTGGTTTGAGCATCTGGGCTCGTTCGGGGCGATGCAGGCGTTGGCGGATCGGGCGGCAAAAGACCCCATGGATGCCGTGGTCGATCCTGACCAGCGGGCGCTGCTCGCGGAGGCTTTGCTGGCTGAAAGCCGGCCTCCAGAGGTGAAAGAAGTGGAGAGCGCGGTGCAGGAGGTCCAGGAGCGTGCCATTGAAGGCAGACTGCGGGAACTGCGAGCGCAAATCGCCGAAGCCGAGCGGACTGGCGACTTTGCCGGACTGGCGACTTTGACCCAGAAGAAGCTGGAACTGGACCAGGCGCTCCGGCGGCTACGCGGCCAGTAGGCGCAGGAACGATAGATTTTGGGCTATCAGCAGAGGGTTTTTAGGCGGCCAAATCGTGCGTCGATGGGGCTGTTTCGAGCGTCTAATGAATAAGAACGGATCGGGACGGGTGGCTGGAAGCGGGCTTTGAGGTGTTTGCCGCAAGCGGGACAGGGCTGAATTTTTCGCCGGCTTTGTACTGGCACCGGCATTGGCAGTTGTGGTAATCTGTTGATCTCAGTGAGGATGCGCGCCCCTTTGTCCCACATATGAGCTCCGGCTCGCGGGCGACCCAGGCGAAACCTGAAGCGCTGCCATCCTGTTCCGAGAAAAATTATCACCGCTATTTGCGGGCTTGCAGATGTGTTTGCAAGCGAGGATTTCCTTTGGGAAGTCTTCTTTTTGTGCGTCTGAAGCTGGGCGTGTGCGGGTTTGCGATGAGCGCAGCGATTGGCGAGAATCGATCTGGGCGAGAATCGATCTGCAAGAGCGGGCGATTGAAATGGCGCGGCCAATTGGAATGCCGCGCGGCCAGAAATGAAATCGGACGAGCCGCTTAAACGAGCGAGTCTTGCCGAAGAGAGCAGGGACCCATTGGCGATTGAAGACAAGTTTGAAGAGGACGTGCATGGTCTGATCGAGACCGGCAAGGAGAAGGGCTACCTCACCTACGGCGAAGTGAACGATGCGCTGCCGGATGAGATTGGCTCTCCTGACGATCTTGACGATCTGATCACGACCATCGGCACGCAGGGTATTGACCTGCTCGACACTCCGAAATTTCCCGGCGACAAGGACTTTGAGCTGGAAGAGGGCGAGGATGTCGAGCTAGACCTGACGCCGGGAACGCTCGAAAAGACGAACGATCCGGTGCGCATGTACCTGCGCGAGATGGGAACCGTGCCGCTGCTGACGCGCGAGGGCGAAGTGGAGATCGCCAAACGCATAGAGCGTGGGCAGAATCGCGTGCTCAAGGCGATTTCGCGTTCGCCGATCGTGATTCGCGAAGTGGCAGCGCTGGGCGAAGACCTGAAGCGCGGCGTGCGCAATGTGAAAGAAGTGGTGATCTTCGACGAGGAAGAGCTCACCGAAGAGGTTGTGCTGACCCGCGTGAAGGCCACCGTGGCACGCATTGACGCGCTAGTGAAGCACCAGAAAAAGGTTGCGCAGGTTGAAGAGAAGCTGGCGGCGATTTCGCCGGCCAACAAGGCAAAGGTGAAGGAAGCGCGGCGGCTGCGCTGGGCCGTTGGCCGCGAGAAAGTGCTTATTTCGCGCATCGTGCGCGAGCTGAAGTACACGGCACTGGAGCGCAAGCGCCTCCTGGACAAAGTCAACAAGACCGTGGACACCATGCGCACTCTTGAGCGCCAGGTCCGCTCGCTGGAGCAGAAGTACGAAGCTTCAAAGAGCGAGGACATGAAGAAGGAGTACCGGCGCCAGCAAAAGAACTGCCGGACGGATCTGGAAAAAATCGAGGGCGACGCGGGTGTGTCGATCGTGGAACTGAAGCGCACGCAGCGCGAGATGATCCAGGGCGACATGGACGCCGAGCAGGCGAAGCGCGAGCTGATTGAGGCGAACTTGCGGCTGGTGGTGTCGATCGCCAAGAAGTACACCAACCGCGGATTGCAGTTTCTCGACCTCATTCAGGAGGGCAACATTGGCCTGATGAAGGCGGTGGACAAGTTCGAGTACCGGCGCGGCTACAAATTTTCAACGTACGCCACGTGGTGGATCCGGCAGGCGATTACGAGGGCCATCGCCGATCAGGCGCGGACAATTCGTATACCTGTACACATGATCGAGACGATCAACAAGCTGATCCGCACCAGCAGGCAACTGGTGCAGGAGTTGGGCCGCGAGCCGTCGAGCGAAGAGATTGCGCGGCGCATGGACATTCCCGTGGCCAAGGTGCGCAAGGTGCTGAAGATCGCGCAGGAGCCGATCTCGCTGGAGACGCCGATCGGCGAAGAAGAAGACTCGCACCTGGGCGACTTTATCGAGGATCGCCAGGCGGTTTCGCCTTCGGAAGCCGTAATCGGCGTGAACCTGAAGGAGTACACATCGCAGGTGCTGCGCACGCTGACGCCGCGCGAAGAACGCGTGATCAAGATGCGCTTCGGGTTGGAAGACGGCAGCGAGCACACGCTCGAAGAGGTGGGCCAAAGCTTCCAAGTGACGCGCGAGCGCATCCGGCAGATCGAGGCCAAGGCACTGCGCAAGCTGCGGCACCCGAGCCGGAGCCGCAAGCTGAAGGCGTTTGTTGAAGGCGTGAAAGATATGTAAGCGATTTGGCTGGAAATCAGCCGTTTCAGGCAATTCCAGAATTAGTTTGCTCTATTCAGATTTGTGCAAGGTCGCCGCTCCCTGATGGTCGTGTCAACTTGAGAGTAACGGCTTCCTGAGTAACTCAATTCTGGAATTGCCACAGGCCGCAGCTTTGGATTGAGCTGCGGCCTTTTTGCGCGCGCCGGGAATAGCACATGACTTCTTGTGCGGGCCGAGCGAGTGCGGGATTTGCTCCGCTATAATCGCCCTTTGACTTGACCGCGGCAATAGGTCCCCATCGGAGCGATTCAATTCAATCGTTTGGGTGAACCGATGCGCGGCCGAAAGGGTAATTCAGTTGACAACGGGCATGACTCGCCGGCAGTTCGGCAAAACTGTGGCCGCGACGGCCGCGCTAGGGAGCGTCGCCCTGCCTCAGAGTTCGCGTGGCCAAATGGCGGAGGCGCAGGATATGCAATTCCCGCAGGGATTTGTATGGGGCTGCGCGACGGCTGCCTACCAAATTGAAGGCGCGGCCAAAGAGGATGGACGCAAGCCGTCGATCTGGGATGTGTTCGCGCACACGCCGGGAAAGACGATTAACGGTGACACTGGCGATGTGGCCGACGATTCCTATCACTTGTACAAAGAAGACACGCGGCTGCTGAAGAATCTGGGCGTGACCGCATACCGGATGTCGATTGCATGGCCGCGGATTTTTCCGGATGGGACCGGCCAGCCGAATCCAGCGGGCTTGGACCACTACAAGCGCGTACTGGATGAGTTGCTCGCGACCGGAATCACACCTTACGTTACGCTCTTCCACTGGGACCTTCCGGCTGCCCTCAAGGGCGGGTGGCAGTCGCGCGACACAGCGAAGGCCTTTGCGGACTACGCGGGATATGTGGCGCGGCAGCTCTCAGGCCGCGTGCAACATTTCATGACCGTGAACGAATTCGATTCCTTTACCAACCTTGGGTACAAGACCGGCAAGTTTGCGCCGGGACTGCAATTGCCGGTGGCGGAAGTGAACCAGGTGCGCCATCACGCACTTCTCGCGCACGGGCTCGGCGTGAGGGCCATCCGCGCCAACGCGTCTGGGGCGCAGGTCGGCCTGGCCGAAAATCCGACTGCGTTTGTGCCGGTGATTGAAGACGCGACGCACATTGCGGCGGCGCGACGAGCGATGCGCGAGGAAAACGCAGCATTTCTGACCGCGGTCCTGGAAGGCAAATACACCGAGGGTTACCTGGAGCGCGAGGGAGCAAATGCTCCGAAGGTCGCCGCTGGCGATATGCAGGCGATCGGGAGCGCACTCGATTTTCTCGGCCTGAATGTATACGCGCCCTATTATGTTCGCGCGGATGATTCGCGGCGAGGGTATGAGATTGTGCCGCGGCAGGCGTCGTATCCGCGGATGGCTTCGCCGTGGATCGCCGTCGGCCCGGAGGTAATGTACTGGGCGGTGCGCAACGTTTGCGATCTGTGGCATCCGCGGGTCGTTTACATCACAGAAAACGGCTGCTCTGCGGATGATGTGGTGACGGCTTGGGGCCGGATTGAGGACACCGATCGCGTGATGTACCTGCGCAACCACCTGACGCATCTGCACCGCGCCGTGAGGGAAGGATTTCCGGTGAAGGGCTATTTCCTTTGGAGCTTGCTGGATAACTTCGAATGGGCCGACGGCTACAGCAAGCGATTTGGAATTCATTACGTGGATTTCAAGACGGAGAAGCGGACGCCGAAGCTCAGCGCGGAGTGGTACCGCGAAGCGATTCGGCGGAATGCGGTGGTGTAGGCGGCACTGCTCGCGCCGCGTTTAGCGACTCACGTGCGTAAGCAGGAATTTAGCCATGATGTGGCTCGCCTCAATTGACTTAGGCAGTTGCGCGTTGTACCAGAAGGCGTGCGGCATGGCATCGAAGACGACCAGGCGGGCATCGATGCCTGCGCGCAGAAAAGCGCGGTGCAGGTTGATCGTGCCGCTCATCAGCGCGTCTCGCTCGCCAGTAACGAAGAGCGCAGGCGGCAGGCCGCGCAGGTCAGCATAGATCGGCGAGAGCACCGGATTCGTAGGATCGGTGTTGCCTATGTAGTAGGGATCATGCGGGCCGGACGGCGGATCAAGATGTCCGGAGAAGCCGCGCAGGGAGTAGATGGAAGCTGAATCCTCAGCGCGCGCAAAGTCGCCGATGCCGCTGAAGATGCCGAGCGCGCCGGGCATGGGAAGGCCCAACTGCTTCAACTTCACCGCTACTTCTCCGGTCATCATGGCCCCGGCCGAAGTCCCATAGATCGCGATGTGCCCCGGCTTGTAAGTCTTCAGCAACTCCTTGTAGACCGTAATCGCGTCATCGATGCCCGCGGGAAATGGATTCTCCGGGGCCAGACGGTACAGCACCGAAACTACCTTGACCCCGCTGTAGCTGGCGATGGGAATGGATTCCGAGTAGGAACCGGAATCGGAATTGAAGCCGCCTCCGTGCAGGTTGATGAAAACTTTATCGCGGTTGGATTCAACTGCGGGATCGGGCGTAACAATGTGCACCGGAATGCCTGCAACTTTGTCTTCGACGATGGTTACCGGGCAGATTTTGCTCCAGGCAATGCGCGCGGCGGCAGTGCTGGCATCAGTGCGCGCGCGACGGTCGGTGAGCGACTCTGTCGCAGCCTGATCGAGAATTGCGCGGCCGAGCATCGCTTGCGCCTCGGGGCTGACGGTGGCCGGCACAGGGACCACGCGGGTGACATGAGCTGTTCCCTGCGCATCGATGTAGCTGGTGTCGCTGCTGGGCGCCTGGGATGCACTGGTTGGTGCGGCTTGCTGCGCGGCCAGGGACGCCGTTGCAAACGAAATTGAGACTGCTGCTGCGCGGAGTGCGAAATGCATAGACGCGGCTCCTGTCAGGATTGCGAGATTTTCTCAACAGATACGGATTCTGTCACGAAGGAGCACGCAACGTCCACCATGCGCGAAGGCGCTTGCGAACCTTTACTTGTTGAAGGGATGAAACGATCGCAGTGGCAAGCAACACAGAAACCGCGGAGTCTGCCGACGATTATTCGATGGTTGTGCATCCGGCGCAGTAGAACGCAGTGCGCGCTCCCCTGCGCCGGATGTTTCCTATGCTAGTGGGGTAAGACAAGCAGGTCAGCTTCGAGCAACTTTTCTGTAAGCCTGTCCAAAGCCAGAGGGAATCTGTAGCCAACTGTCCTGATGCCCATGCCGAGCATCAATGCGGCTTCCTCCTGTGTGTAGTCCTGAAGCACGACTCGGCCCAACAGTTCCCGATCGAGAATGCTGAGACGGCTCAGGCAGGTTTCGATGTCGAGGACGAAGATGACCGCGTCCTCGAAGGTTCGGATGGGACGGCTGGAGGCCCAACCCCGGCCGACCGGGTCGCCAAGAATCGAAGGCGCCCTGCCCACTTGAACGGAAGCGTACAGATAGCGCCGCAACAAGCTCTCGGTGTGCTTTCTGTAAAAGGCCAGGTTTGCCGCAGGCTTATGGTGGTGCTTTTCAAGCCCTAATTCCTCTCGCGCGGTGGTTTGCCGTTTCGATCTCCTTTGTTCGATTGGTCCGGCTGCCTCAGCGACGCCGGCGTCCCATTCCATTGGCAACTGAAAGGCTGCGCTCATTGCGCACCTCCAACTGCCTCAACCACCGCCCAAACTTTGCCAAGGTGCCTGCGGCTTGGCCGTCCGCGCCGCCTGCGACTTTCGGGCGATGGAAAATCTCTAAATTTAAGTTCACATTCCCTACAATAAACACCTTCTTGAGTCTGGGCCCGGTACCAAAGGCAACCACACCCCTCGCAAATTTTCAATTGAACGCACACTTCCATGGCCGATTCTCCGCATATCTCTCATCTCCCGACGGAATTTTGCCGTGCATGTTGATCCCCGGGGTGAAGAGATCCGGGCCGGACAACTCAGGTTTCTCATGTCCTGATGGGGGATTGCCGCCCGAACTCTCTTGTTTGATGTCATGTCCATCGGCGCGCAGATCCTGGAAGTTTCTCGACTGGCTTGAGCAGGACGCCAAAGAGACGCCCTGGTGCGGGAACGGAGATGCCGGATCGATCTATTTCATCCGGCAATGCACAATCGCCACGGCAAGAGGCAGATATCCGCCTCCGCCTAAATTATTGGCGATAAAGCGTTTCCCAAGAGATTCCCACAAGACAGTGTTTGATTTAGTAAACCCATTGTGGAGATATGCTTCCTTTGCGTCAATGCCAGCCTGACACTTTCCGGCCATTGTCTTTTTTTTCCCTATCGTGACGCTCAGAATAAAGGCCCACCAACACTAATAACTTTGCGAGAGGAAATGGGACTCGGTTCCGTTCCATTGCTGGCGGCGAATTTTCCACAGATGAACTTTACGCAGATGCACGAGCACCTTCGCATGGAACTGCTGCGCAGAATACAGCGGGGGACGCTCAGTGTCTCGCTGCTGGGCAGGCAAACCGGCTTTGGACAGGCCCATCTCTCCAATTTTTTGCACAGCCGGCGACAACTCTCGCTGGAGGCGATGGACCGAATTCTAGCAGCGCAGCATTTGACGGTGGCCGACTTGCTGCCCTCCGTGCAAATGGCGCAACAGTTGTCGGGAGTCAAAGGCGGCATTGCGATTCCGGTTGTATCGCACGCTGTGGCGCTCTTCGAACCGGTGATCAGGCCCTCCGGGATTCAATCGCTGCTGCACCTGCCGGCGTCGGCACTCGAATCGGTTCACTCGCGGGCGTCCGGCGCCAAGCGGGCATGGGAACGGTTTGTCGCCGTCCGCGTGCCGGCTGCGGATGCAGCGCCGATGGACCCGTTGGTGCTGCCAGAAGCCATCGTGCTCATTGACCGGCACTACAATTCGCTGCTGCCTTATCGCCCCGATCGCGCGAATCTCTACGCGGTTCGGGAGGGCTCGCACCTGACGCTCCGATATGTCGATTTTCTTTCCAGCCGTCTTGTGTTGCGGCCACACAACCTAGCTTTCCCCGTGTCGGTGATTGAGGTGGATCCGGAAGAGTCGCCCAACGATTTTCTGACCGGGAGGGTCGCGCTGATCGTGAACGAGCTGTGATGAGGTGGGCGCGGGGAGACTGGGTCGCAGGATGCGTTGAGGACCCGGTGCAGGATCAGATTGCTGGATACACGCCGCTTGCAATATCGCGCTCGGCATCGGCGATGTCCTGAGGGCGGCCGAGATCGCGCCAGTAGAAGCCGTCAGCAAGAAAGGCCAGGATCGCTTGACCCTCGGCGGCAAGACGCAGATAGGCCGGGATGATGGAGAAAGCGCCTGCCTCAGGCAAGCTGGCGAAGATGCGGGGCGAAACAATGTGAATGCCGGAGAAGGCGAGCGATTGGACGGGGTGCGCGGGAAAGGCCCACTCGGTTTCTGCTTCGCGGCCGATGCGGCGGCCGCAGAGCTGGCCGTGCACATTGAATAGCAAGGGCCGTGAAGTGTCGCGCTGTTGAACGGCGAGCGTGGCGAGAGCGTTGTGCTCGTTATGGAAGCGAACCATCTGGGCGAGATCGATGTTGCTTAGGACATCGACATTGTGGACGATGAACGGCTGCTGCGCGCTTTTGCCGCTCTCAAGGAAAAACCAGGCGGCTTTTTTGAGGCCACCTCCGGTGTCGAGCAAAACCTCTTCGCGAGAGATTTCAATGCGCATGCCGAAGTTGCTGTTTGCCTGGAGGTAGTCCATGATTTGATCGGCGAAGTGATGGACATTGAGAATCACTTCAATGACGCCGTATGAGCGCAAACGGGTGAGAGTGAGATCGAGTAGAGTGCGGCCGGCGACCGAGACCAGCGCCTTAGGTTGGTCGTTGGTGAGAGGACGCAGACGCGTTCCCAATCCGGCGGCGAAAACCATCGCCTTCATTGAGTCGACTCCCCCAACATTCCCAGCTTCTCGAGTTGAGTGTGGCGGAGGACGACTTCGATTCCGGCCGTGCCACGCAGATGTTTGGCTAGATGTTCGGCGAGATAGACCGAGCGATGCTGGCCGCCTGTGCAGCCAAACGAAACCATCAGGCTGGAGAATCCGCGCTTTTGATAGCTGGCGACACTGGTATCGACGAGCGAGGATGCGTGCGCGAGAAACTCGTGGACGCTCTGCTGACTATCTAGATATTCGATGACGGGCGCATCACGGCCGGTGAGCGAACGGAATTGTTCTTCGCGGCCGGGGTTGGGCAAGCTGCGGGCATCGAAGACAAATCCGCCGCCGTTGCCTGATTCGTCTGAAGGCATGGATTGGTGAAATGAAAAACTGAAAATGCGCACGGTCAGGCCAGCAGCTGGCGCGGGGCTTTGTTGCAGTTTTTCGCTGGACGACATTCTTTCGAGAGCATCGAGAAGTGCCGGCAGAGCAACGGGGAGCTTGACGTTTTCTGCGAGCCAGCGGAGATTCCTAAGCGCATAGGGAACGCTCTGAAGAAAATGCGGCTTGCGCTCATAGAATCCGCGGAAACCATAGGCGCCTAACGCCTGCAGGATGCGGACGTAAACGAAGGAGTAGTAATGCTCCATGAACGCGTCGCGTTTGAGATCGATGAAGCCGGCGAGGCAATCCATATAGTGGTCGAGCAACTGTTGGCGCAAAGCGGGCGACAGATCGGCCTTGCCGTCATAGAGAAGGGATGCAATGTCGTATTGCAGCGCGCCTTTGCGCCCTCCCTGATAGTCGACGAACCAAGGCTGGCCGTCGCGCAGCATGATATTGCGCGATTGGAAATCGCGATAGAGAAAGTAGTCGTGATTGGCGCCGAGGAGGAATTTGGTCAAGCGGGTGAAATCGACCTCGAGCGCCTGCTCGTTGAAGGGAATGCCGGCGAGACGAAGAAAATAGTACTTGAAGTAGTTCAGGTCCCAGGCGATGGATTGGCGGTCAAAGCTCGCGCGCGGATAACAGACTTTGTAGTTGAGATCGCGGCCTGCCTCAACCTGAAAACGCGGCAGGATTGCCACAACCTTGCGATAGGCTTCAACGACCTTCGGCGCGACAGTTTCGCCGGAGCGATTGGCGCTGAGGAACTCGAAGAGGGTAGTGTCGCCCAGGTCTTCTTCAAGGTAGGCGCCCTGGCTCAAATCCTCGGTATAGATCTCCGGAACAGGCAATCCGTGACGGCGAAAATGGCGCGAGAACTCAAGAAATGCGACATTCTCTTCGCGCACGGAATAGAGAATGCCGATGGCGGTGTGCTCCGCGCCGGCGAGGCGAACAATGACGCGCCCCGAGCCGCCAAGCTGGCCCTGGAGCGGCAGGACGCGCTCAGGAGGCGAGTGGAAGTGCTGCTCGAAGAGGCGCTTGAGAACGTCCATGAAAGTTTACCGAGGAGATCGCGGTGCTTCGACAAAGATAATCACGCAGGGGAGCGGAGGCAAGGCGCGAGAGCCGCCGGTTCACCGTTACTCTTCCGCGCGGGTTGAATAAGACTCGAAGCAGGTGGAGCTGGAAATGAAATTCACAAGGACGGTTCCTGTGGGGCCATTGCGCTGTTTGGCGACGATGATTTCGGATTTCGCCCTCTCTTCCTTGCTCATCTCCTCGTCGCGCTTGTAGTAACTGTCGCGATGAATGAAGGCGACAACATCGGCGTCCTGCTCAATGGATCCCGATTCGCGCAGATCGCTCAGCAGGGGCCGCTTGTCGTCGCGCTTTTCGTTCGAGCGCGAGAGCTGCGAGAGAGCCACCACAGGCACCTGAAGTTCCTTGGCCATGGCCTTAAGGCCGCGCGAGATGGCGGACACCTCTTGCACGCGGTTCTCAAAGCCTTTACGGCTAGCGCCGGGCAGCGTGGCCGACATCAGTTGCAGGTAGTCGATCACGACGAGGTCGAGGCCTCCAGCATTCTGCTTGAGGCGGCGGGCCTTGGCGCGCATCTCTGCTACCGTGCTACTAGCCGAGTCATCAATGAAGATGCGCGATTCCACCAGGAGTTCGAGCGCGCCCTGCAGTTTCTGCTGATCTTTGCGGTCGATAAACCCAGTTTGCAAATGGCGCTGGTCGACGCGGGCCTGAGAGGCCAACATGCGGCGCAGGAGTGACTCCTTGCCCATCTCCAGGCTGAAGACGGCCACAATTTTGCCAGACATGGTTGCCGCGTTCTGCGCAATGTTGATGGCGAGCGCGGTTTTGCCCATGGAGGGACGCGCGGCAATGATAATGAGTTCGCCTTTCTGGAGGCCGCTGGTCATGCGATCAAGATCGACCAGGTGCGTTGCCAAACCAGTGATCTCGCTGCTGTGCTTGTAGAGGTTGTCAATGGAACCGAAGGAGTCGCGGACAATGATGTCGAGAGGCTGCAGGCCCTGGGCGAGGCCGGCTTCACTGACCTCGAGCAGTTGCGACTCGGTCTCATCAAGAACGCCGATGGCGTCCTGGCTCTGGTCGGCAGCTTTGGCGATGGCGGTCGAGCAGATGCCCATGAGGCGGCGCAACATGCTCTTGTCTTTAACGATGCGGACGTAATCCTCGATGACGGGGCGGCGGGGCAAACCCTCAGTGAGGGAGGCCAGGTAGGCGACGCCGCCGACGGACTCGACCTCCTTGTAACGCGAGAGCTCATTGGCCAGCGTGACAATGTCAACGGTGCGACCGGAGTCGACCAACTCGCTCATGCGAAGGAAGATGCGACGATGCGAGTCGAGCGAAAAGTCGTCGGACTTGAGGGCTTCAGCGGCCTCGGCGTGGGCTGCGTTGTCGAGCAGGATCGCGCCCAAAATGGTCTTCTCCGCATCCAGATTCGCGGGCAGGCCGGCTTCAAGGGTGAGATCGGGGATGGTGGCCATAGAGAAGAGTGTAGGCCAGAATTCCCCATCGGCAAGGCTGTGTGAATCCGGCACGTAACTGGAAATTTAGGAAATCCTGCCGGCGACGCGACTGCGGACGGAGGCGAAAAAAAAGGGCAACGTGGGCTGGCACGGTGAGTTCGTTACCAATTTGACACCCGTTTGTTATTGAGTGATTCAAATCACGAGCCGGCGGATTGCCCCGATAGCATAATTAAGCATCAAACGCGAGAGAACGTTTTTCGCCGGGCATCTTTGTTGTCGACCTCGACTCACTCAGTTCGCCTTCTTACGGTAGGGGCCGAAGGAGAATGCCGACATGCCAACCCAATTCCTGAACAACGCCCTCCCGCTTGCGCCTCGGACACAAATGGCCAGCTATGCCGACCCATTGGCGGGAACCCAGATTGCGAGGGGCGGCGCAAGTCGAGCCGGCATTGAGTGGCCCGCCGAGGCAATCGTCAATCTTCGTCTCTTGGCAAAGGGTATAAGTTGGGCACTGGCGATCGAAGGTGCAACGGCGCTGAGCGTTTGTGCCGTCTGGTATCTGTGTCATCTTTGGTTATAAGTCGCCCTATTCTCGAAGCATCGCAAGAAATCTCAAATTGAGCGTCCGATTGCTATCTTCGGATGGTCAATTCGTTTGAGCGCGGCGAGTCGCTTTGCCTCCTTCATCACAGGCGTCCAGGCCTATACATATTTCGGGTCATTTCAAAAAGGTAATCTGCATTTCCAACTTCAAATCTGCGATCATAGAAGTATGTGCCCAAGGGCACTTAAAGCCGACAGGAATCACCGTCCAAGTGAAAGCCTCGATGCGCCGCGTGGCGCTGATCTATAACCCTGCATCCGGCCAATACTCCGCGCGGAGGAAAGCGGCCGTTGGCGAGATCAAGGCCGTTCTGCATCAAGCTGGGGTTGAGGCGGAGGCATTTGAAACCGGGGCGCCAGGGAGCGCGACGATCATTGCCGAACAGGCTGTTCGCGATGGATTCGATACGGTTCTGGCTTGTGGCGGTGATGGAACAGCGCACGAGGTCGTGCAAAGCCTGGTAGGAACCGACGTGGCTCTGGGAGTGGTTCCACTGGGTACGGCGAATGCCCTGGCCGCGGACCTAGGATTGATCGCATCGCCAACCAAAGTGGCGCGCATTTTGCTCGCTTCCGCACCGGCGCGCATTTCGGTAGGGCGCATTCATTACGAGGAGAAAACCGGAAACCCCGGCTCGCGCTACTTCATCGTCGCAGCGGGAATCGGCGCCGATGCATTGCTGATGTCTCGGCTGGACTCACGGCTTAAGCGACGCCTGGGATATGTTCACTACCTGATCGAGGCATTCCGGATCTGGGCTACTTCATCTTTTCCGCTTTTTGAGGCGGAGCTGCCGTCGAATGGAAATGGCGGCGCGCGGGTTGTGGAGGTTTCGCAGTTGCTGGCCGTTCGTGTGCGCTCATTTGGCGGAGTCTTGCGCACGCTTGCTCCAGGCGCGAGCTTGCGCAATGGCAGCCTGAGCATGCTGGCATTCAAAACGCAAAGCCGGTTGCATTACTTCTCGTTCCTGCTGGCGGTGATTGCCGGGCGGCACACATTTAACCGCGACGTGGAACTAATGGACTCGCCATCGATCGAATGCCGGGCGTGCAACGGTTCGGCTGAGCAACTCTTTGTCGAAGCGGATGGAGAGGTTCTGGGCTCACTGCCGGTGCGGCTTGAAGTGGTGCCCCACTCGCTTACGTTGCTGATCCCGCCGGGCGTGCAGCCGTAACGATAGCGCATCGGACGTTTCACTCTTCGTGTCTCATTCCTCGTAGAGATAGCATTTGGCGACTTCCTGAAAGCTGCGCAGATCGTTTGCCTTCCAGCCATCGCAGCGGTGGAGCTCGCGCGCCAGCAGGTCTGCGACGACGGGCGCGGCATCGATGGCGGCGCGCGCATCGAGGAAGAGGGCTCGTGTGCGGCGGGCGAGCACATCTTCGACCGTACGCGCCATTTCGAAGCGCGCTGCCCAAACAACTTCGCGACGCCGGAAGGGCAGTCGCGGGTGCAAAAGCACATCGAGACTTGGGTTCTGGGCGCTCGAGTTGGAGACGCTCAGGTTGGGGGCGCTCGAGGACTGGGTACTCGAGTTTGGGGCGGAAAGTGCGCGAAGGGCCGGGAGGTCGGAACCGTAGACACTTTCCCACGGGGAGTTCGCAGTGGTGGCTTCGGAAGTCCAGCCGTGAAGCCTTAATTCCAGAGTTGGAGAGGAACGTTTGGGAAGGGCTGCGACTTGCGTAGCGCGATCGATTGTGTCCTGCCCCATGCGGCGGTAGGTGGTCCACTTTCCACCGGTCACCGTAATCAGGCCAGACGCGGAGACCAGGATGGTGTGATCGCGGGAGAGTTTCGAGGTTCTGACGCCGGCCTTGCGGACCAATGGCCGCAGACCAGACCACACGCTGAGAATCTCATCGGGTCGCGGCGCGCGGCCGAGGTAACGCGCGATGTGTTCACGCAGGAACTTCTTCTCTTCAGGGAGGGCGCGCGGCTCCGGCGAGGTAGTGTTGATGGGCACGTCGGTGGTTCCGACGAGCAGAGCGCCATGCCACGGGATAGCGAAGAGAACTCGCCCGTCGGCAGTTTTTGGAATCATGAGAGCGGCATTCCCAGGGAGGAAAGTGCGCGGGAGAACGAAATGCGATCCCTGGCTGATGACGAGAAGCGCGCTGCGAGGGCTGCCATTGAGCGCGAGCGTCTCTTCAGCGTGAACGCCAGTGGCGTTTATGACGGCTTTAGCTTGCACGTCAAAGACGGGGCCATCTTCACGGTCGTGCGCCTGGATACCGACAATTTTGCCGCCGCGTTCGATCAGGCCGGTGGCTTCAACGTAGTTGATGGCGGTTCCGCCATGATCCTGGAGAGTGCGCAAGAGCGCAATGGCATAGCGGGCGTCGTCGAACTGGCCATCGTGATAGAGAATGCCTCCGCGAAGGCGGTCGCTATTCAATCCGGGCAATTTCTCCAGGGTGCTTTCGCGAGACAGCAATTCTGAATGTCCTAACGACAGTTTTCCCGAGAGCCGCTCGTAGACCTTGAGGCCTAGTCCATAGTACGGGAGGGAAAAATAGCTGTAAGCGGGCACTACAAAACTAAGATCGTGGACCAGGTGAGGCGCGTTTCGCAGCATGTGGCCGCGCTCGCGAAGAGCGTCGAGGACCAGCGTCAGGTTCATCTGCTCGAGGTAGCGCACGCCGCCGTGGACGAGCTTGGTGCTACGGCTGGAGGTTTCCTTGGCGAAGTCGGCGCGCTCCACCAGCAGCGTGCGATAGCCGCGGGCAGCAGCTTCTACCGCAGCACCCAGACCTGTGGCCCCGCCGCCGATCACCAGTACGTCCCAGGGCTGCGACGCAGAGCCAATTTGAGTGAGGATTTCCTGCCTTGCGACCACGCCTCTCACTTCCTTTCATTGTGGGCGGCTGACGGAAATTAGCGATGTGGAAGGCGAGGTGCGACTCAACAGACGCAAGGCTCAGTTGCGAGCCAGTACTTCGCCCTCGATCAAAATGGATGGCTGATTTTCCGCCCAGGCTCTGGTCTCTCAGTGGGCGCGACCCCGGATAATTCCGGGAAACCTAATGGACGCGCCGGCCACGATTCAGGCGACCGGCACGCCTGCTTGATGCGGGTTAGTAAATGATCTTCAGCGCAAACTGAATCACGCGCGGCGTAAAGGTACTGCTGATAAGGCCGCCGGTCGACGCGTTCGCACCCTGCGTGCCGCTGATGGTAGATGGCAAGTAGAGATTGGTGTGATTGAAGATGTTGTAGAGCTCGGAGCGGAACTCGATCTTCATGCCTTCTTTGGGGGTATTGAAGGTCTTGTTGAAGTCGAGATCGGTTTGATATAGCGGAGGTGTGCGGCCCGGGTTGCGCGACATATTGCCGAATGGCGGCTGATAAGCGCCAGCAGCATTCTTGGCCGCCGGCAGCGCGACGGCGTTGTAGTTGATGTACTGGAAATAGCCGGTTCCGTTCGACGTGACTCGCACGCTGCGTCCCTGAGTAAGCGGCACGCCGGGGACGCGGTTGGGACGATAGAGGTTGACGCCGCGGTAGTTGGCCACTATCTGCGTCGAGGCAAGCTGGTTTGAGTTCGGCCCATACGTCAGATTAAAGGGCGTGCCTGCCTGCGCCGTGTTAACTGCGCTCACCTGCCATCCGCCCAGAACCCCATCCATGATCGGATTGAGGTGTTGACCGAATTTGCGGCCGTGCCCGAACGGCAGATCGTAGACGAGACTGGTTATATTGGCAATCGGCAAGTTATAGTCCGATTGCGCATATTCGGCCTTGAGGTTATTTGCATCCTGCGGCGAAGGCGTATTGCCTTCGAGCGACGAGCTGGCATTATCGAGCGAGTGCTCCCAGGTAAAGCTGTTGAGCAAGGTCAGTCCAGCGACCATACGCTGCTCATACCGCGCCTCCAACGCGCTGTAATTGGAATAGGACTCGTTGAGCGCTTCAGTAATATCCGAAGGCCAGTTGGCAAAGGGGCGCGAGTAAGTGGTAGTGCTCGAGCCGGGCGTGTCAATGATGTTTCGTTGATTGCCGTTGAGAAATCCTTCCAACTTCAGGCCGTGGTTGCCAACATAAGCGATGTCGATCAGGCTATTTTTCGTTATTTGGCGTTGCACCGCAAGGTAATAATTCTCCACATAGCTATCGCGCCTATTCTTGGGCACCCAGGTGATGTTATCGGTGGCTGGGTTGAAGCTTGTAACCAGGCCCGACGGGAAGCCCTGGGCCGCGGTAGCGTAGCAAGTAGGAGTTGTGGTTCCCGTGGCGATGATCTGGGCGGGGAGCGGCGTGGAACAGTGATCGGACATGGTTGGCGCGATCTGCACTACGCTGGCAAACTGCGCCTGCGGGGCGTTGATGGCGGCGATGTCGCCGGAGCCGGCGCGCGAGTAGTGCACATAGCCGGTTCCGAATCCGCCGCGGATGGACCACTTGGAAAAAGGTGCGTACGCGAAGCCAATCCGCGGAGCAAAGTCGGCTAGATCTGGATTGACAAGCGTTTTGCCGTAGACGCCGCTGCCGGTTGTGGGTGTAATGCCGTTGCCTGCCGTTGCTTTGGGATTAATCGTGAGAACTGTTTGCGAGGCCGGATCCCAGTTGGAAACATAGTTGTTCAGCTCCGAATAGGGGGAACCGTATTCCCAGCGAAGCCCGATGTTGAGGGTCAGGTTGGGGCGCAACTTCCAATCGTCCTGCACGTAGGCGCTGTCGAGTGACTGGCGAAGGTGGGCCTCGAAGGCGCCTGCGAGAGCGTATGCGCTGGTCGTGCCAAAAAGGAAATCCGCCCAATAGGTATCGGCCACCTTGTTCGAAGAAACGGCTGAGGGGGCTCCGGTTGCTGAAGAGCAGGTGCCGCCGCCCGGAATCGGTGTACCGTTGGCGCATGCGCTGTAGCCGCCTCCGAAGCTAAATGAGCCGTAGGGCGGGTTGTTGTCGAACACGCCCATCCAGATATGTTCGTACTCGTAGCCAAACTTCAGCGATTGTTTGCCCTTGATCCAGGTGTAGCCTACCGACGGATCGATCATGGCAGGATTCTGAAACTGAGGGTTCGTGGTCTGACGGCCAAACGACGAAAAGCCGCCGTTGATGGAGACCGCGGGGAGGCCGCCCTGGAAGCTAGGCGCTAAGCTTCCGAGGCCAGGAATCGGCGCACCATTCACAAGGACAGGGGCCGTTCCCTCGCTTATAGGCGTCTTGCCCGCCTTGGTCCGGGAGATACCAAGACGCAGATCGAGTAACCGGTTGGCGCCGAAACTGCCGGTGTAGCCGAGGGCGATCTGCTGGTCGAGAATGCGCTGATACCCGCCGACCTGGCCCTCCAGCGGCAGGGGAATGGTGGGGAAGTTGATGCCCGTTTCCTTATGGTCGCTCACGCGCAGAAAGTAGCGCGCGGAGGGGCTGGCCGTGTAATCCAGGCGCAGATCGCCCTTGTCTGAGTAGTCGCGGAATGGTATCAGCACCGAGTAGTCAGCGGAATTCTGGCCCGTGCAGTTTGTGCTCGTACTTGGGCAAGGGGCGCCCTGCAGGGGTAAGCTGCCAATATTTTTGAACGCGGCGACAATTTGAACAGCGAGCGGATCGAAGGCGCTGGAGGGGATGGGTGATCCGGCCGGGTAGGTGACGCCGGTAAGCGGATTGGTGACCGGCACGACAAGGTTGCCGTTGAGCTCGTTCTGAGTGGGCAGAGTCAAGACAAACAGAGGCTTGGTGATGGCCCGCAGACCCTCATAGTCGAGAAAGAAGAACATCTTATCGTGCACAATGGGGCCGCCAAAGTTGCCGCCGAACTGATTGCGGTTGGACGTTGGCTTTCGGAACGGAACAGGGCCATTGGTGCCGCTCGTGGTGGGCTTGAAGAAGCCGGCGGCGTTCAGATCGGTGTTGCGGAGAAACTCATAAACCAAGGCATGGAATTGATTGCCGCCGGATTGCGACGCCACGTTGACGGTTGCAGCCGAGCCGCGACCATACTCCGCGCTCTCGTTATTGGTGACCACGCTGAATTGCGCAACGGAGTCCGGTGGAATGGAGATGATTTGATTGTCGAAGCCCTGGTTGGACTCTCCATAAGCGTTGTTGTCCATGCCATCGAGCAGGAAATTGTTAAACATCGAACGCTGGCCGTTGACGTTGTACGCGCCTGCGCGGACGGGGCTGTTGATGTTGGTGGTGGTAGTGGCCTGTGTAGGAGCCTGGCGCACGCCGCTCACGAGGGCAAGCAGGTCAGTGTAGTTCCGGCTCACCAGCGGAAGAGCCGCGCTCTGATAGCCGGTGATGGTCTGGTCGCGCTGGCTCGACTCAGTTTCGAGTTGCAAAGCCACATCGCTCACTTCAACCGTCGTGGCCTCCGCCGCGCCGACTTTCAACGTGAGGTCGATGCGCTCGCGCGCGCCGACGGATAGGGTAATCGATTTTGCCTCGGCGATGGAGTAACCCGTGGCACTTGCCGAGATGGTGTAAACGCCAACGCGCAGCGATGGAACTTCATAGTCGCCCGAATCGTTCGTCTTGACGACCGAGGCAACTCCAGTAGCGTCGTTTGTGACTGTCACGGTAATGTTGGGCACTGCAGCCCCGCTGGAGTCACGAATGGTACCGACCAGGCTCCCAGTGTCGTATTGCGCAAAGGCGGCAGGGGAAGAAATCACCAGCAAGAGCGCGATTGCGAGAAGAATCCATGCGGAACTTCGAGTCCAACATTGTGTGCTGAAGCTATTTCCGATTTGTTGAGCCACAGATCGGTTTGACGGATTCATATTGCCTCCCAGTGTTCCTGTTTCAAAAGCGGTTGAGTGTCTTCCCTGGTCGCCAGGACAATAGCCTTTCAAGAAAGCACCGTCATCGGAGAACCCGATTGTTTAATTGGTTTGGATAAGAAAGCCAGACCCCAGGGACACGCGCTCGTCGAAGGGGATGAAACGCCGTGCAGCCCGCCGGAGCGGACATGGATTCAGGTGGACGCAGCACTCAATAAAGCGCTGCGAGTGACAGAGTACGGGACGGTTCAATGCCATCCTTGGCCTCTTCCGTTAACATTCGAGGAATACGGCGTTAAAAGTCTGCTAAAGACAAAAATCCACCACAAAAACAGCTAGACGAAACCGGCGCATTCTTCCGCTTAGCCGGTTCCAGGGGAGCTGTATTTGCGGTGGATTCTCTCGGTCTTATTCCGCGAGAGGAAGCTAACAAAGACGCAACAAACGTGTCAAGGACAATCTGGCGAGGGCGGGCGGAGACGCGAGTGGCGAGGCTGAACAGCGACTGCGAGCGTTTGATCAGGCAATCACGCTTGACGCGGCTGTCCATGTGCGATGCTGGCTTTCGGCCACGCCGCGATGCGTGAGCGTTCCCAGCCAGGTGTTCAGGCCATCGGCCAATCCGGCGTCCTGACGCAGCGCTTCCAGCGCGCCCAGGTTGGCCAGGCGAAGCAGGTAGGGGAAGGTTGAATTGGTGAGCGCCAGCGTGGAGGTGTGCGGCACAGCGCCGGGCATATTGGTGACGCAGTAGTGGACGACACCGTCCACGACGAAGCTGGGGTTGGAGTGCGAGGTGGGACGCGCGGTCTCAACGCAACCGCCCTGGTCGATGGCCACGTCGACAATCACAGCGCCCTTCTTCATTTGCGCAACCATGGCGCGCGTGACAACTTTCGGAGCCGTGGTTCCGGGAATGAGCACGCCGCCGATGACGAGGTCTGCTTCTCGCGTGGCTTGCGCAACGTTGTAGCTGTTTGAGGCGAGCGTGTAGAGTCGCCCGCCGAAGATGTCGTCCAGCTCGCGCAGCCGGTTCAGGTTAACGTCGATAAGCGTGACCTTGGCACCAAAGCCAAGGGCAACGCGCGCCGCGTTCGTGCCAACGATGCCTCCGCCAAGAATGGTGACGTGGGCGGGTGGAACTCCGGGAACGCCGCCGAGGAGAATGCCGCGGCCTCCGCGTTCTTTTTCAAGATAGCTCGCGCCGACTTGCACGCTCATGCGGCCGGCAACCTCGCTCATGGGCGTGAGCAGAGGCAAGGTTCCCTGTCGATCCCGGACGGTTTCGTAGGCGACGCCGATGATCTTCGATTGGAGAAGCTTGTCGGTAAGCGCCGGCAAAGGCGCCAGATGAAGATAGGTGAAAAGAACAAGGCCTTCGCGGAAGTAGGCGTATTCCGACTCGATAGGCTCTTTAACTTTGACGACCATCTCGGACTTACCCCAGACGAAGCCTGCGTCGCCGACGATCTCCGCGCCGGCATTCTGGTACTCGGAATCGTGAAAACCGGATTGCGCGCCGGCCTGTGTCTCGACGAGAACGGCGTGGCCAGCCTCAGTAAGCGCTTTGACGCCCGCCGGAGTGACGCCGACGCGGGCTTCGTTGTCCTTAATTTCTTTAGGAACGCCGACAATCATTTCTCGCTCCATGGGGGCTGGCTCCATCACCGGCTCAACAAGCGGTTCGATGCAGCCCGGAACGCCCTCGACTCAGAGAGACCACCATTCACTACACGGCGCTGATTCCAATATGTCGTGTTCTCTGACCGGTTAGGTCATCTGCTCGCGGGCGTTTCGCCAGAGGTCGATGCCGGCATCCACGGCGTATTTGTCGATCTGCTTCAATTCGGTGGCAGAGAACTTGAGGTTTTTGAGCGCGTCGAGCGAGTCGTCAAGCTGTTCAACGTTGCGCGCGCCGATGAGAGCGGAAGTGACACGTTTATCGCGCAGGACCCAGGCGATGGCCATTTGAGCCAGTGTTTGCCCGCGGCCGCGAGCAATGTCATTGAGCGCGCGGACACGCTTCAGATTTTTCTCATTCATGAATTCCTTGAGCAGCGAGGAGCCTTCGCTTTTTGCGCGTGAGTCGGCAGGTACGCCTTTAAGGTATTTGCCGGTCAGCAGGCCCTGGGCGAGCGGAGAAAAAGCGATGCAGCCTGCGCCGATTTCATCGAGCGTGGCGAGAAGTCCGTTCTCGATCCAGCGGTTGAGCATGGAGTAAGACGGCTGATGAATGAGCAAGGGCACGCCCATCTGCTTGAGGATTTTCGCGGCCTGGCGCGTGCGGTCGGGCTGATAAGACGAAATGCCGACATAAAGAGCCTTGCCCTGTTGTACCGCAGAGACAAGCGCGCCCATGGTTTCTTCGAGTGGGCAATTCTTCCAGGGGCGATGCGCGTAAAAGATGTCAACGTAGTCGAGGCCCATGCGCTTGAGGCTGTCGTCGAGAGAGGCGAGCAGGTATTTTCGCGATGCGCCGATGCCATAGGGGCCCGGCCACATGTCCCAGCCGGCTTTGGTAGAGATGACGAGCTCGTTGCGCAGGCCGCTTGAGTGCTTTCGCAGACCGAAGTCTTTTCTGAGGATCGCTCCGAAGTTTTCTTCGGCTGAGCCGTAGGGAGGGCCGTAGTTGTTGGCGAGATCGAAGTGCGTGACGCCGCGATCGAAGGCTCGACGGATCATGGCGCGACCGGTCTCGAAAACGTCGGCGCCGCCGAAGTTCTGCCACAGGCCAAGAGTGATGGCAGGCAGAACGAGGCCGGAGTTGCCGCAGCGGCGGAAGTTGGCGTGGTCGTAGCGGGTGGGAGTGGGGGTGTAGGGGGTTTCCATGGGGCTTACTCCAGATTGCAAGAGATCGACATTGCAAGAGATCGAGCGCTCAGTATTTCACGGCGATCCATTGAAGAGGGTCGAAGTTTCAGTCGAAGCGCGCAGGCCAGCGCCGGACCGCTCGCAGAATGCGAAGAACCCGGATTGTGCCGGCTTGAATCCGATAGACCAGAATGAAGGGCGTGCGCGGGACGATCAGTTCTCGTGTTCCATCGATTCGGCCTGGGCGGCCCATGGCGGGCATCGTGCGTAGGAGGCGCGCTGCCTCATGAATTCTCATTTCAACCAGCCAAGCTGTCTGTTCGCTTTCCTGCGATATATAGTCAGCAATTTCCGCCAGATCGCGCATGGCGGTTTTTCTCCAGAACAACTTCACGCCGTCTTCTTCATCTTTCTCGCTTTTTGAATGGCTTTATGAAATTGCTTCATCGCCTCTTCATAGGGAACGTCCCCTGATCCGTCGTCCGCCAGCGCTTCTTCAACGCCGGCGCGGAACCACTCTTCATAACCAGCCTCAGGCTCGCCGTATTCCTTCTTGAGAGCAGAGAAGGCATCCTCGTTGAAGCCGATAAGCAACTGCTCAGCCAGCCAGTCTCTCTCGTCGGGAGCGAGCTGCCGGGCGTCATCGAGGATCTGCTGGGCTGTGCGTGCCATGGGGAGATTGTAGCGCGAACCGCAAGTACGAAACTATACTGGCTGCCAGCTCTCAATCGCGAAACCTTAGGAGCGCTCACACAGCGTTATTATCTTAGAATTGGGTACGGTGGTGGCATACTTCAGCCAACAAATAAAAGGTTCGCGAACACCGAACAGGGCAGCTCGCATTGACTGGCGGGCTCCTTACAATCGTTCCCTGCGGCTGCGGGATAACAACGACGCGGAGGCATTCCGGTTGAACCGCGTTGCCGCTGAATACGGAATGCACGACGCCGTCTTGGCAATGGGATGGTTTTATCTGAATGGTGTGGGCGTAGAAGCTAACGAAGATGAAGCGATCCGCTGGTATCGAAGGTCTGCTCGCCAGGGCGAACCGCGCGCGATGTTCAGTCTGGGGTACATCGCATACTTTCGCAAAGACTATTCGGAAGCGCTCAAATGGTTTGAACGGGCCCTAGGAAAGGATCATCATCGGTCGGGCTTCTGGATAGGCAAGATATATTGGCGGGGCCAGGGTGTGGATCGCGATCGTAAACGTGCCAGGAGCTACTTCGCACAAGCAGCAGAGAGGAAGGTTGTGGAAGCTCAACGGGCCATACGCTTCCTGGCGTTTCTTTCCAGTTGCAAGAGAGCGATTTCGGGTTGATCTATTGGCACCGCGAAGCAACCACAGGTCCTTCGACTCCGCTCAGGACGACAGCCTTGTGGAGGGAGTGAGGGTTCACTCTGCATTGTCGATTTGGGCGCGCTGGAGCTTGTCGGAGTAATCCACATAAACGGCTTTCCAGGTGGTGAAGAAGTCGAGTGCGCCGAGGCCTTCGCGGTGACCGTTGCCTGTGTGCTTGACGCCGCCGAAGGGCAGATGGACCTCCGCGCCGATGGTGGGCGCGTTGATGTAGGTGATGCCGGCTTCGAGGTCGCGCATGGCGGTGAAGGCGCGGTTCACGTCTCGAGTGTAGAGCGACGTGGAGAGGCCGTAGTCAACGGAGTTGGCGATTTCGACGGCTTCGTCGAAGGTTGAAAATTCGATGAGCGCGACCACGGGGCCGAATACTTCTTCGCGGGCGATGCGCATGGACGGCGTTACGCCGGCGAAGACAGTCGGCTCAAAGAAAGTGCCGTGGGCGTAGGGACCCTCGGTGAGCGCGTGGCCGCCGCAGAGGAGCTGGGCACCTTCCTTGATTGCCAAGTCCACATAGCGGGCCGATGTTTCGATCTGGGCAGCGTTGACCTGCGGGCCGATTTCGACAGACTCGTCGAGGCCGTTGCCGATTTTGAGTTTCTTGGCGCGGGCGACGAACTTTTCAGTGAATTCGGCGGCGATTCCCTTGTGGAGAAGGATGCGGCTGGTGGCCGTGCAGCGCTGGCCGGTAGTGCCGAATGCTCCCCATAGCGCGCCGTCGAGAGCGAGGTCGAGGTTGGCGTCGTTGAGAACGATCTGAGCGTTCTTGCCGCCCATTTCGAGCGAGACCTGCTTGAAGGTGGCGGCTGCGCGCTGGGCGATGAGCGAGCCGACGGCGCTGGAACCGGTAAAGCTGATGGCGCGGACATCGGGATGCTCGACCAGCGCCGCGCCCGCGGTAGAACCGGTGCCGCAGACGATATTGACGACGCCCGGCGGCAGACCGGCATCGACGAGCGCCTGGACGAGGTTATAGGTGGAGAGCGGCGTATCAGTAGCAGGCTTGATGATGCAGGCGTTGCCGGCGACGAGCGCGGGAAAGAGCTTCCAACTGGGGATGGCCATGGGGAAGTTCCACGGCGTGATGAGGCCGACCACCCCGACCGGCATGCGGACGGACATGGCGAACTTGTTCTGAAGCTCCGAGGGAGTGGTGACGCCGAACAGCCGCCGACCCTCACCCGCAACGTAAAACGCCTCATCGATGGCTTCCTGCACGTCGCCGCGGGTTTCGGCCAGCACCTTGCCCATTTCGCGGGTCATGTCGCGCGCATATTTTTCCTTGTTTTGGACGAGGTTGTTGCCGGCACGGAGGAGGATCTCAGCTCGCCTGGGAGCGGGCACGAGCCGCCATGTGGCGAAGGCCTTCTTTGCGGCGGCTACGGCCATGGCCACGTCTTCGGCATGCGAGGAGGGAAACGCGCCGATGACATCGGAGTGGTCAGCAGGGTTGAGATTGAGGATGGTTTTGCCGCTGACGGCCGGAATCCACTGGCCGCCGATGAGGTTGTGGTAGGTGGGATAGGTCATATTGGCAGTTCTCAGGTCTCAGGTCTCAGTCGACAGCAGGGCGGGGTCGGACGGCGGAACGGGCGGCGCCAGCCTCTTCCTCGACGGTAACTGAAGCCGACCATCAGCGTACGCCCGCTGAGCCGCTTGAGGCCAGCCGAGGAAGCTTTAGCGGTCTGCCGTTTACCAAAGCGGCACGCCAAACGGTCGGTACCTCGTTTGTGCCATGGGCCAATTGCCGCGATCAAGGGCAAGTAGCCGTACAATAGCCTTGAGGTTAACTCAACTTTTCCATGTCTTCGAATGGATACCACTCCCGTTCTTCGCGGTCCCATGGGTTCCGCTCGCTCTTCAGCATGTTTTCGAGCGACCTGGCCATTGATCTGGGTACAGCTAATACGCTCGTGTACGCGGCAGGCAAGGGCATCGTCGTCAACGAGCCGTCTATCGTCGCCATTAACAAGACCACCGGCGAAGTGGAGGCAGTGGGCAAAGAGGCCAAGGAGATGCTGGGGCGGACGCCCGGCAACATCGTGGCCATCAAGCCGATGAAGGACGGCGTGATTGCCGACTTCAAAGTTACTGAGAAGATGCTGAATTATTTTATTCAGAAAGCGCACAACCGGAAGATGCTGGTGCATCCGCGCATCGTGATCGGGGTGCCGTCTGAGATTACGCAAGTGGAGAAGCGCGCCGTCGAGGATTCCGCCTATCGCGCCAAGGCAAGCGAAGTGTACCTGGTGGAGCAGGCGATGGTCGCCGCGATTGGCGCGGGACTACCGATCACCGAGCCTTCGGGCAACATGGTAGTGGACATTGGCGGTGGAACAACCGATATCGCGGTGATTTCTCTGAGTGGCATTGTTTACTCGCGCTCGGTACGCATGGCCGGCAATCAGATGGATGAGGCCATCATCAACTACCTGAAGAGGAAATATAACCTTTTGATCGGCGAGCGCACCGCCGAGCAAATCAAGATCGACATTGGTTCGGCGTTCCCGCTGGATAAGCCGCTGACCATGGAGATCAAAGGGCGCAACCTGATTGAAGGCGTGCCGAAGACGATTACCGTGGACGACAGCGAGATTCGCGAGGCGCTGGGCGAGTGCATCGCGGTAATCATGAATGCAATTCGCGTGGCGCTGGAGCGCACACCACCGGAGCTTTCTGCCGACATCAGCGATCGCGGCATTGTGCTGACAGGCGGCGGGGCGCTTATCAAAAATCTTGACAAGCGCATTCGCGAGGAGACCGGGCTGCCCGTGTCGGTGGCCGACGATCCGCTGGCCTCAGTCGTACTCGGCACAGGCAAGATGCTTTCGGATTTCCGGCTGCTGCGCAAGATCAAGATCGATTAAGACAGTTGTCAGTAATCAGTTGCCAGTTTTCAGTTGCTGGAGCGCTGACGGGGCCTCCCGAAAGCCCGTCGCGACTCACGAATCCCAAGAACAGAGCTTGCTCAGGCGAATCAGAAAGCCTGATCTTTCCGCACCCGTTACTGACAACTGAAAACTGACGACTGGGAACTGGTTTATGGAATCGCTTTTCGTTCGCTATCGGAACCTGGTGGTGCTGCTGGCACTGCTGACGGTGCAGCTCTTCGGGCTTGCCCTACAGGTGCGCCGGACTCCCGGCGGCACGAGCATGCTCGACAGCTCGGACCCAAGTGGCGTGCGACTGATCCGGCTTTGGGCTAATGCGCTGATTTCTCCGCCGGAGCGGCTGGTTCACTCGAGCAAGATCGGAATTTCGGCAACCTGGTCCAACTATATCGACCTCGTTCACGTCCGGCAGCAAAACAAGGATTTGGAAAGCGCCGTCGACCGGTTGCGGCTGGAGCAAGCCGCACTGCTGGAGGACGCGCGCCAGGGCGAGCGGCTGCAGGCGATTCTCGGCTTCCAACAAAAATACATCTATTCCACGATTGCCGCGCAGGTTTACGGTTCGAGCGGCAGCGACCGTTCGCGCGATTTCTTTATCGACAAGGGCAGGCGCGACGGTTTGAAGCCGGATATGGCCGTAATTACCGCGGCGGGCATTGTAGGCAAAGTGCGGGATGTGTTTCCGCATACCGCGCAGGTGCTGGCCGTGAACGATACCACCAGCGGCGCAGGCGTGATTCTGGAGACGACGCGCATTCGCGGAGTACTTCGCGGCGATGCATCGGGGCAACTCGAGGTGGTGGGCGTGACTGCCGATCAGCGCATTCAGCCGGGAGAGCACGTGCTCACCGCCGGGGGCGACCTGATTTTTCCGCGTGGCCTCCCCGTAGGCGTGGTGAAAAGGGTGGTCCGCGATCCCGATCGCGACGGCCTGGTTGACATTATTCTTACGCCGGCAGCGCCGCTGGATGGCCTTGACGAGGTGCTTGTGATTACTTCGACCGAGCCGCGCTTCCCGCCACAGGACGAACAAGATCTTGCAGCGAGCAAAGCAGATGAAGGCGCAGTTCCACCCGCGATCAAGGATCAGATGAAGGCTTCAGAGATTATGGCGGAGAAGCTGCCGGGGCTGACGGACCCCAATCTGCCTCCGGATAAACAGCCGCTGAACGACAACAGCAACCCGAATCCCGCGCCGCCACCGCCGCAGCCATTGCATCCCGACGAGTTTTCGCCGACCGCAAATGACGATTCAGGGACGACGCCGGAACCTGAGTCTTCGCCGAAGCAAAAACCGCAAATGACGCCGCAGAGGAATCCTTAGCCATGAGGGTGCTCGGCGCCGAATCCCGGCGCGACTACGAAATCCACCGCTATCCGCTGCTGGTTTACGCCCTGGTTCTGCTGGGCGCGCTCGTATTGCAGGCATGGCTGCCGCGCGTTGTGGGCCGCTACGATTGGTTCGATCTGCCGCTGGTTGTGATCGTCTACTTCGCGCTGGGACGGCGCAATCCCTTGCAGGGCAGTTTGATGGGCGCGGCGATGGGCTTGTTTGAGGACGCGCTTTCGCATAACGCGATCGGCATTAACGGCATTGCCAAGACCACTGTCGGCTTTCTGGCAGGATCGGTAGGCATTCGCATCGATGTTGACAATCACACGATCCGCGTTCTGCTGAACTTCGCGCTGTCATTAGTGTCGAGCGCGATCTACATTTTTGTGGCCCGCTTTCTTCTCGGACTGCCGGCGGAGTGGAACGGGCTGACGGAGTTACTGCGGGCCGTGGGTAATGCGGTGATCGCGCTGGTACTGTTTCCGCTGCTCGACCGTCTGCAAGTCAGGGACTAGGGATTAAGAGGAAACGTGACGCGATCCGGATTGGCGCGAAGAAGCGAAAAAACGGATTCGCTGTATTCTGAAGAGTAGGAATCATGGTTCTAGGCAGCAGCCGCGGCGAAAAGCTTTCTCCAATCAAGCTGGCGTTTGTTCAGTACGGCATCCTGTTGCTGATGCTCGGCCTGGCCGCGGGCCTGTGGCGGCTGCAAGTGCTGGACGTGGATAGCTATCGGGTGTTGGCTGAGCAGAACCGCATTCGCAAGGAGCCGATTCTGGCTCCGCGCGGCAAACTCTTTGACCGCGAGAATCGGCTGGTGGTGGACAACTACCCGTCGGTCACCTGCTTCCTGGTGCGCGAGCAGAATACGAATGTCGACGCGGACTTGCCGCTGATCGCGCAGGGGCTGGACCTCGATCTGGATCAATTAAGAGCGACTCTGCACCGCTTCCGTTCGCAGCCGGGCTACCAGCCCATCCCCATCAAACTTGACGTAACGCCAGACGAGCAGGCGTTTATCGCGGCCCATCGCAACGAGCTGCCGGAACTGGAAACAATCGACGAGGAGCGCAGACTGTACCCGCGCGACGGTTTCGCGGCCCACCTGATCGGGTACGTGGGCGAGGTGAGCGAGGACGATTTGAACAATCCGCGCTTTGCCTACTATGAGCCGGGCGACGTGGTGGGCAAGGCAGGCGTGGAAGAAACCTACGACGAGCTGCTTCGTGGTAAAGACGGCTCGCGCGAGGTGATTGTCGACAGCCGCGGGCGCGAAGTGGGCTACTTCGGCATCGAGCACGCCGAGCCCGGCCAGGACCTGAAGCTGACGATCGACAACGATCTACAACGAGCGGCGGAACTCGCGATGGGTGACCGCAACGGCGCAATTGTTGCCATGGACCCGCGCAATGGCGAAATTCTGGCGTTGGTGTCGCGCCCCAGCTTCGACCCCAACGAATTTGCTGTCAAGATCGACCGCGCCGAATGGAACAAACTCATCACCGATCCCGATCATCCGTTGCTGAACAAGGCCATCCAAGCGCAGCTTGCGCCCGGCTCGACCTTCAAGATTCTGATGTCGGTCGCAGGGCTTCAGGAAGGCATTGCGCAGAACATGCACATCGTCTGCACCGGCGGCTGGGGCCCTTATGGCTATTATCACCACTGCGACCGCAAGCACGGGCCAGTCGATATCAACACCGCGATTCCCTACTCGTGCGACACGTTTTACTACATGCTCGGCGACAAGCTGGGCATCGACCGGATCGCGAAGTACGCGAACGAATTCGGCTACGGGCAGAAGACCGGGATCGATCTTCCCGGAGAGCAATCCGGACTGATGCCGTCGGCGGAGTGGAAGCTGAAGAACTACCACGCCCGCTGGTATCCGGACGAAACGCTGGACGTGGCCATCGGCCAGGGCGCGGTGGAAGCGACGCCGTTACAACTGGCGCGGATCATCGGCGGCATTGCATCGGGAGGTCACATGGTTCGGCCGCATGTGGTGTTTCCAAACCAGCTTTCCAGCGACTTTAATAAGTCGATCGAGGACAGCTTTCCGGGAACGGGCGATGCGTACATTCCCTTGGATCCGGCGAACTGGGACATCATTACCGACGGCATGGCTGAGGTGACGGAGCCGGGCGAATTTCATACCGCAGGCTCGGCGCATCTTGAGGGCATCGACATTGCGGGCAAGACCGGCACCGCGCAGGAGATGAGTCATGCGGCGCTGGAAAAAACCAACAAGGGCAGGGCCACCAATCCCAACGTATGGTTTGTGGGGTTGGTGCCGCGGCGGAATCCCCAGTTGGTGGTAGCGGTTCTTTGGCAGAACGGCGAGTTCAGCTACTACCCTGCGCGCATCGGCGCCCAAGTGATTGCGGCTTTTGTGAACAAGAAGCGCCGTGAAGCGCACAACCTGCCTCCGGAGAAAGCCGCGGCTCCTGTGGATGTGGGTGCGGTGTGGACAACACCGGGCGCTGGGCCGGATTCTCGCGCCGATTCAAGCGCCAGAGAAAAGAACTCAACGATTGCCGAAAGGAATTTGGGGGCGGGACAGATCCATAGCGGGCATTTCTTTGTGGATGGCAACGGGATTGTGACGCAAAAGGCCGATGCCGCAAAAGCGACGCCGAAGCCAAGGACTGGACGCACGACTCCGCCGGCGGCTAATTCTGCGAAACATTCGCCACAAGTGGCCGAACTGGCGGTGGCGCGGCAGCCAGCACGGCAGAAGGACCAGTAGCCGCCATGCCACTGCGCCGCTTTCTGAGCTTCCGCGATTTCGATTGGGCCCTGCTGGGGCTGGTGCTGCTGCTCTGCTCGATGTCGGTTCTGGAAGTTCACTCGGCTACGGTGCACACGAAGTTCGCAAGCTTTGGAACGAGGCAGATCTTCTGGGTGGCGGCCGGCGTGGCGGTGATGTTCATCTTCGCCAAGATTGACTACCATCGCGTGATCGACTGGGCTCCCTGGGCTTACGGCGCAGGACTTCTGGCGCTGGTCGCGGTGCTGTCGCCGTTGGGGCACAAGGCCCTGGGCGGACGCCGCTGGATCAAACTCGGCCCGATGCTGGTGCAACCTTCCGAGTACGTCAAGCTGATTCTGATTCTTGCCGTTGCCCGTTACTTTGCCAATCTGGGCGGGCGTAGCGTGACGTGGAGAGATATTCTGAAAGCGTTCGCGCTGGTTGGAGTTCCAATGTTGCTGGTGCTGAAGCAGCCCGACCTGGGAACAACGCTCACCTACACGCCGATCCTGATCGCCGGCTTGTTCCTGGGCGGAATCAATCTGCGCCAGAGCCTGATCCTTTTGACAGTAGGCGCGGTTCTGGTGGGTGGGGTCTGGACCAGCGGCAAATTCCTTAAGCCCTACCAGAAGGCTCGGCTGACCAGCTTCGTCAATCCGCAAAACGACCCGAGGGGTGCGGGCTACCAGGTGCTGCAATCGGAGATCGCCGTAGGTTCGGGCGGAATTTGGGGCAAGGGTCTCGAAAAGGGCACCCAGACCCAGGGCTATTTCCTTCCTATTCCATATACGGACTTTATCTTTGCCGCGTTCAGCGAGGAGCACGGCTTTGTGGGCGCGTTTTTCATCCTGCTGCTATACTTCCTCATATTGATGCGTTTGATTCAGAACGCGCAAACAGCCGCCGACTTGCCCGGTTCGCTCATTATCATGGGAATTGTGGCTGTGTTGACCTTTCAGATCGCGGTCAACGTTGGCATGGTCATCGGGCTGATGCCCGTCACCGGAATCCCTTTACCTTTAATGAGTTACGGTGGATCTTCGGTGTTGTTTACGTTCCTGGCGCTGGGCGTGGCGATGAATGTCCGCATGCGCCGGTTCGTTAACTGACGCGTCTCGATTGATTTGGTCGAGGTGTCGTCCCAAAGGTTTGACTCTTGGTAAGGCCCGGAACGGACGATTCGCGGATTTTCCGGGGATTGTTTCTGGCCGCAAGAGAGGTATTTTCAAGCATTTCGCCGGCATGGTCATGATGGATCGCGCCCGGCAGGATTGGGTTTATGAGTACGCAGAGACGGGAAGCACCCTTGCGGCTCGCTGATTGCAAGGATCGCGCGGATTCGGTAGACAGGTTGCTCTGTTTGCCGGCGCGAGAAGTTCCTGCATTAGCCGCTGGTCGAACGGCCCCGCCGGAAGTTCCGGCCCCGAAAGCTCCAGATTGGACGGCCACAAACTCTCTGTCAACGGATCAACCATCGAAATACGGCCACCAGCAGCCCGTTCGGCTTGTTTTTATCGACATCCGCATTGGTTCGCCGCCCCTCAAGAAGACCTCCACACAGAGGCCCACCCTTGAGCATCGCCGGGTTATCCGTTCATCCAATCCTTCGCCGATCGTGCGCGCTTCCACTCGACCTTGCCGCGTGTACCGACAGCCATAGGCTGCCGGACGGAAAGGTACGATGGCAAAAGAAATTTGCATTTCCAGCACGCCGCATGAGACGCGGCTTGCGATTCTGGAAGACGATCAACTCGCGGAAATCTACTACGAACGCGAAAACGAGTACACCCTCGCGGGATCCATTTACAACGGGCGCGTAACACGCGTTTTACCGGGCATGCAGTCGGCATTTGTCGACCTCGGCCTGGAGCGCGATGCGTTTCTTTACGTAACTGACTTCATCGAGCTCGAAGACCAGGAAGACGCCGACGAGCTGGAGAAGGCCGCGGCGACCGGCGCCGGGCAGGCCCCACGCGAAGTGCAGCACCCGAACGGCATTATTGAGCGCGGCGGAGCAGGTCAAGGCGAACGTGGTCCGCGTCAAGACCGGCAGGGACAAGACCGGCAGGGACAGGGCCGACCGAGACAGGAACAAGAGCCGCGGCAGGAGCTTCGGCCAGCTGAAGAATCTCATACGAGATTCGCCGGGACATCGGGTTCAGGGTTATCAGCTCCGGCCGTGCCGGATCCCGCAGGACAATTTGATTCAGCGCAGGAAACGGATGAAGCAGGCGCGGGACGCTTTCGCGGCCGACGCCGCCGCCGTGGAGGCCGTGGCCCGGGGGGTCAGCGCGAAACGCCGAGCGAGTTCGAACCGGCTCCAAGGAGAGCCCCTGAAGAACCTAGATCCTTCGAGCATGCATCAGCGATTCAGGCATCCGAAGCGCCGCCTGCGCGCGGACAGCGTACACCTGAGACCTTTGTGATGCCGGGTGAGTCGCTTTCAAAATACGGGGCTGGGCTCGGCGCTGGACCTGCTGCTGAAGCTCCCAGATCGGCGCGTGAACCGGCTGCGCCGCCGCGCCCGGCAAGCACATTCAAGCCTGCATCGCTTGTGGAAGCTCCCCTGAAGTGGGATGGCAGCGGCCTGCTTCCGGGCGAGTCGCTTTCCGTGCGGCGTCGTGGGGCGGAGCCACAATTGGAGACGAGCCATGCGGCGACCGAAGACTTGACTCCGGCACCTGATGCAGAACCGGTAAACGAAGAATTCAATGAGGAATTCGAAGAACCCTTGGCGTCAGCGTTTCATGACTCCGAATTGAAATCTCCGGATGAAGCGATCGTCGAATTTGAGGAGGATGAACTCGCTCGAGACGCTTTCGAATCACAGACCGAAGAAGAACTTCCCACGCTGGGTGAGATTTCATCGGCGCCCGAGGAAGATGCGGACGCTTCTCATCGAATCGATCCATCGGCTCCATCCGGGTTCAAGTTTTTTGGTTTCGGCAAGAAGAAGAAGGACAGCGAGCCAGCTTCCAGCGCCACGAAAACTTCGGCCGCGATCCCCGCTTCGACGTATGCGCCAGGTAAGGGAGTAGTTGAGGAAGAAGTGATCGAAGGCGAGGAGTTCGATTCCGCGCCCCACGCGCGCCGGCACAAGCCGGATGTACACGATACGGACGACTACGAAGAGCAGACGCTGCCCAGCCACCTACGCACCGGTGAACTGGGCGAAATGTTTCAAGAGGCGCACCTCGATCACCGCATCCAGAAGAGCTTTGACGAAAAGGGCGTGGAAGAAGACGGAGGGGAAGAAGAAGAGGCCACGACGGGAACCCAGTCCGCGCCCGGGCGCGGAGGCCGCGACCGGGGAGGCCGCGGACAGCGTGGCCGCAGTGCGCCGAGCAATCGTCGTGGCGGACCATCGCGCCGTTCGGCCCAGATGTCCGATTTGCCGGTCATCTCGGACCTGCTGAAGTCGGGCCAGGAAATCCTGGTGCAGATTGCGAAGGAGCCGATCGCTAAGAAAGGCGCGCGCATCACGAGTCACATCGCGCTGCCCGGCCGCTTTTTGGTCTTTATGCCGACCGTGACTCACGTTGGCGTGAGCCGCAAGATCGACTCGGACGAAGAGCGCCATCGCCTGAAGCGGATTCTGGTTAACGAGCGCGGCGATGCTCCCGGCGGCTTTATTGTGCGCACTGCCGCGGAAGGCGCCTCGGAAGATGAGCTGCGCGCCGATCTTCGCTTCCTGATGAATCTGTGGAACGACATCAAGCAGCGCTCCGAATCTTCCAAGTCGCCGGCGCTGATTTATCACGACCTGTCCCTGATCGAGCGCATTTTGCGCGACCAGGTGAGCGCGAACTTTGCCAACATCTGGGTCGACACGGAGGTTGACTACGAGCGCATTGTGCGCTTCCTCAATCGTTTCTCGCCGTCGCTGGTACGGCGTGTGAAGCTTTACACCAAGGAAACGCCGCTCTTTGAGCACTTCGGCATTCAGGATGAGATTTCGAAGGCGCTGCGCTCGAAGGTATGGCTGAAGTCGGGCGGATCAATCGTGATCAACCAGACTGAGGCGCTGGTGGCCATCGACATCAACACGGGGAAATACGTGGGCAAGTCTGCGCGCCTCGAGGACACCATCGTCAAGACCAATCTCGACGCTGTGCCGGAGATTGTGCGCCAGATTCGGCTGCGCGACCTGGGTGGGATCATCGTGATCGACTTTATCGACATGGACGACCGCAAGAATCGCTTCAGGGTACTGGCGGCGCTTGAAGAAGCGCTGAAGAACGACCGCGCTCCGACAAAGGTGCTGCAGTTTAACGATTTCGGGCTGGTGGCCATCACGCGCAAGCGCGTGAAGCAGTCACTCGAACGGACGCTGAGCGTTCCCTGCCCCGTCTGCCAGGCCACGGGAATGGTGAAGAGCTCGGCTACTGTGTGTAACGAGATCTACATCGAGATGCGCAAGATGCGGAAGCACTTTGAAAACGCCGACGTGATGTTGCGCGTGAACCCGGAGACGGTGAAGGTTCTGAAAGCGAATGGCAATAGTTGGCTGACCGACTTCGAGGAGTTGGTGGGCAAGAACGTGCTGGTGAAGAGCGATCCAACCCTGCATCCGGAGCAGTTCGACATCCAGGGATGAGGAGAGTTAGCGGCGTTGGCAGGGGCCGGGGCGGTCGCTCCGGTCTTTTGCTTTCTGCCAACAGCCTCCAAGGCGACCGGACAGATGTACTTTTGTGCTTTCTTTTGAACATAGGCTACTTATCCTGAAGTCAGCGCATCTCACCTAATGGTTAATTTTCAACTGAGTTGAGCAACCTACGGTCGTATTCGGGGTCTATTTGGGTCTAAGCGATGAATCTTCTATTTCCTGAATTTGAAGCAAATCCAGTATTTGAGGTTGTTCCGATGAAGTTCAGCTTATTGATGCGGTGCGCCACCATGACGGTGGCTGCAGTCCTGCTCGCGACCGGTGTTGCAATCGCCCAGAGCACGCAATCACAGGACCAAACAGGCACAACCGGATTCTCGTCGAGTCAGGCGGGGCTTTCGCAATTTGCCCTCTCTGAGCTGCCTGACGCTCCGGCTCCTGAGGGCTCTGCGTCAGGTGGTGGCCAATATGGCCAGGGTGGTGGAGGCGGAGGGTACCAGGGCGGGAAGCATGGACTGCTTCATCGCCTGACATTTGAGGCAGGCGGCGGCGCTAACGCGCCGATCTCCAGTTCCGTGACGTATGGAGCAAACTTTACCGTCGGCGGCGGTCTGAAGTTCAATCCACATTTCTCGACCCTCATCGAATACCAGTTCATCGTCGACAAGCTGCCTGGGGCACTGATCTCCGAAACACAAGGCGCCGCAAACGGCGGACATGCGCATATCTGGTCCTTTACGCTCGATCCGGTCTTCGATCTCTTTCCGAAGGCCTCCAACGATTTCTATGTCACAGGGGGCGGGGGATTTTATCGCAAGGTGACAACCTTCACGTTTCCGATGGCGACGCAATTCTGCTACTACTTTTACTGTGGCACTGGATACGTTCCCGGCACGGTGGGCCATTTTTCAAGCAACCAAGGCGGCTTTAACGTGGGCGGCGGATACCAGCACAGATTTGGCAGCATATACGGCGACACAAGCAGCGCAGCCATCTTTATTGAAGCTCGCTATCTCGACGTGCTTTCGCCCGCGATTGTCGGTAAATCCGCGAACGGGCTACCTCCGGTCACCATCGCCGCTGACACCAAGGTGATTCCTGTTTCGGTCGGCATCCGCTGGTAGCGCGTGACGGCAGCGCAACGCGATGCTTTTATTCTCCCGCGCAGTGAGAGCGGGTGATGGGAGTTCTTCCCCGGCAAAGAGCATGAAAGAGCGCGCACATCTTCCCCTCGCGGCATTTCTTTGCCTTGCGTCCGTGACGCTGCTGGCCGGGTGCAATGCCACATTCAAAACGGCCGAAGTGCAACCCGCAGGGCCTGCCCCCAATCCCCCTGCCGGTCCGCCGCCGACCGCAGGCCAGGGGGGATCGGTGACGATCTCGCCTCAATATGTGGCGCTGGCGCCTGGGCAGACTCTCCAATTCACAGCAACGGTGACCGGCGGCGGCCAAACTCAGTGGTCGGTGGACGGAGTGCAGGGTGGAAACGCCGCCGCAGGCACGGTGAACGGAAGTGGGAGCTACACGGCGCCCAGTTCCATTACCCAAAGCGAGAACGTTACCGTGACCGTGGCGCTGGCAGGTTCGGCGCAGCAGAACTACGCGACGGCAGCGGTGGCGATCATTGCGCCCGCCGAAGTGGTGTGCCCTTTTGACCTGGGGAATCCACAGGTAGCGCGATACTCGCTTTATTTGCCCGCACCGGGAAAGATGAGCGTGCAGTTTGGGACGACGACGAATTACGGACTGAACACATGGCAGGTGCCTACTCCCTCGGCCAATGGCGGCCAAGTTCAGACTTACGTCGCCGGGATGCTGGGCCAAACGCTCTACCATATGCGGGCGCAGGTGACGCTGGACAATGGCACCACTTACAACGATGCCGACCACACATGCCAGACGGGCACTCCACCGGCGACTTCACCCGTGACTGTCACCAACAGTGGCGGAAGCACGCCACAGCCCGGGATCGAGATGTGGAACACGATTCAGCCAGCGAGCGACAGCCAGGCTTTTGCCACCGATCTGAACGGCAAAGTGATCTGGACTTACAGCTATAGCCATAGTTCAAACGACTATATACAGGGCATACAGTTGCTGCCCAGCGGAAATCTACTGATGGTGATCTCTTACCTCTCTTCCATCACTACGGGTCTGAGCCCCAGCCTGATCAGCGAGGTGCGGGAAATCGATCTTGCCGGCAATACTGTGAACAGCCTGAATGTGGCCACGCTGAACCAGAAACTGAGTGCTGGAAACTTTCGCGATGCGGAAGGCAACGTCTATCAACTCGGCAGCTTTCACCATGCGGTACTGCCGCTGCCGAACGGACATCTGGTCGTGCTGGCTACGTATATCCGGCAATTCAGCAACCTCTCCAGAACCACGGGCCCGACGACGGTGATTGGCGATGCTCTGGTGGATGTGGACCAGAACTTCAATCCCGACTGGGTATGGAACACGTTCGACCACCTCGACATTACCCGGCGGCCGATGAATTTCCCTGACTGGACGCACTCAAACGGAATGCTCTACTCGAGCGACGATCACAACCTGTTGCTTTCAATACGGCACCAGAATTGGATAATCAAAATCAATTTCCTCGATGGCGCCGGCTCAGGAGCAGTGATGTGGCGGCTTGGCGAGGGCGGCGACTTCAAGCTGGTGAATGCAACCGATCCGACAGACTGGTTCTACGCGCAGCACGGGCTGGGCTATTTTACGCCCAATACAACCGGCGTCTTTCGCCTGGGAATGATGGACAACGGGAACGACCGGATGTTTCCAACAGGGTCAGTATTTTGCAAGCCGTATCAGCCGCCGTCAGCGCAGTGCTACTCCACCATGCCGCTGCTGGAGATGAACGAAACGAACATGACGGCCACGATGATCGTGCATTACGTTCCGCCGCCGACTTACTTCAGCTTTTTCGGCGGCAATGCTGAGAAGCTTGGCAACGACGACACCGAGGTGAACTTCTGCGCCGCGGGAAAAGGGGCCATCGTGCAGGAATTGAACCCCCAAGCATCGCAAGTGGTGTGGCAGGCTACGACGCCGAGCGCCGACCAGTTCCATGTCTATCGCCTGCCAAGTTTGTATCCGGGTGTGCAGTGGTAGGAGTGTTGTGGCGAACGACGACAACTCACCAGGGCTTTCGTTCTTCTTCGGACGGCGCGCCCACTTCGCCACGCTCGATTCGCTCAAGAAACGCGCGCGCCAGCTTGCGCTCTCCGGGATGGCTCTCGCCATGAATCGTGCACAGGTCAAGGAACTCGTCGCAGAGCGCGTTCCGCTCCTCGTGCTGAGTGAGGATGCTTTGCAACGCGACTGCCAATTCACGGAGCCGCGCAGCTTCAGGCCAAGACTTGCCGTCTTCTTCGTCAATTAACTCAGAGAAGAGCCCCCGGCGCCCACGCGCGCATGCATCGAGACAGGCCAGTAGTTGTTCGCTAAAGGCGCGGCCGAGCGTCTCAAGCTGCTCGGGAGGCATGGCGTCGCGCGGGTCGATACTCATTTTTCCTTCTCGCGATTCATCTTTCGCGGCTCGCGGTTCATCTTTGCCGGAATCGAAGCTCATTCCACTCACGTCGCGCTTTATTTTGCGTGCATGGCGGCTTCGATCTCGTCGGCGGTGTGCGGCAACGAGGCATCGAGGTCGATCAACTTGCCATCTGCGCCCACCAGGAAATCGCATTCGATGCGGATACCGAGTTTTTCCTCAGGAATATAAACGCCAGGCTCGATGGTGAAGACCATCCCCGGCTTGAGCACCACCGGGTAGTTGCCGGGATCATGCACATCAATGCCCATCATGTGGCCGAGGCCGTGCAGCCAATACTCGCCGAGCGGCTGGCCGTGCATATCCTTTCCGTGGGTGTTGATGTAGTTGTAGGCCACAGTGTCAAGCGAGCTTGGGTCCTGCCGATCGCGGTCGTTGATGGTGGATTTGCCGGCCACAAAGGCATCTATGGCCGCCTGCTGCGCGCCGAGGACGATGTTATAAATCTCGCGCTGCCGCGCCGTGAAGTGCCCGTTGACGGGAACGGTGCGGGTAATGTCGGCAGCGTACATGGAATACTCGCAGGCTGCGTCGACGAGAAGAATGTCTCCATCCTGCATGGTGCGATCGTTGGCTGAATAGTGCAGGACGGTCGAGTTGATTCCCGAGCCGACAATCGGCGAATAACTTGGCCGCTCGCAACCGTTCTCCATCCACACGGCGGTCATGGCTCCGGCGATGGCGCGCTCCGTCATGCCCGGCTTGACCCACCACTGCATCATCACGCGCTGCGCAAGCACCGAGGCGCCCGACGCTTTCTTAATCAACTCAATCTCGCCCTCGTCCTTGATCTGGCGCAACGGCATGACCTGGCTGGTGACGTCGTGGGCGGGCGGAACGGCCGATGTTCCCAGCGCGACGCCGGCAAAACTCAGCAGCGCTTTGGCTGCATCTGAATCCGGTTGCGTAAAAAGATTGGCGAAGAGCGAGTGGTCCGCGGAGACAAGCTGGTTCAGCTCCGCGGGGAGTTCTGCCATTGCCTCTACGTGGTCCACGCCGGCGGACTGCTCCACGCCGGGAGTCACCGAGTCCATTTTGATGCCGGTATATTTTTCCATGCGCAGGTTGCGCGCGGGCAGAAACAGAATCTCCCTGTAGGCTCGCGGCGAAGCTGCCTTCGGGGCGTCGCTCTCGATCAGCAGGGCGGCTCCGGGCTCGGTCCAGCCAGTGAGGTAGTAGAAGTCCGAGTCCTGGCGGTAGGGCATGAAGTCGAGCTGGGCTTCTTGTGCCGCGAAGAGTATCGCTACTCCGCCATTGAGCCTGGCCGCGAGCGCTACGCGCCGATTGTGGAACACCTCGGACGGCTGCTTATCAAGTGCGTGGAGCGGGGGCAGCACAATGCAAGAAGCAAGCAGAGCAAGGGCGGAAAGACGAAGCCACTTCATTCCGTTATTGTCTCGCTTCGGCTCGCCGACACGCAAAGCAAATCCAGAGAGTTTGGTACAACTTTGGCCGCGAACGGGCGAGCGCTCGTAACCTGTTTCAGGCAAACGGGAGTAATAAGTGGCCGAAGCAAAAACGAATGCCACGCATGGCCCGAAAGATTGAACGTTGTTTCGCCAAGCACGCCGAAAAAATCGAGGATTCCCGCTTGAAGCTGCGAACGGAATCAGATGCGCAAGGATGAGGATGCGGCTTGAGTATCCGGAATGCCCGTGGAGAGTTGACAGAGCGCGCTTTGCGATCGCCCCGGATGACCGGGCTGCAGGCGAGTTGGCCGAAGGGAGATACCGGCCACAATCAACCTTTGGCCCAAATCGCAATGCCCATTGAATTTCGAGGCAAATCGCGGTATTCTGGCGGTGCAGACGAATTTGTCCGTCAGGGTTTTATCCGTGTGCGCACCGGCTGGCGGAGAGAGGAGTGGGCTTATCGCCCACTTTTTATTTGCGGCAAATTTGGTACGGAAATCACCTGAAATCAGGGTGATACGAGAGAAAAAGGGCTGCCGATGGGCAGCGGGGATCGATGGCGGTCAGTTTGGATGAAATCCGGAAAGCGGCGGAGCGAGTGGCCGCTTCACACGGGCTCGACCTGGTTGATATCGAGTTCGCCGGTTCAAAAAAAGACCGCATCCTGCGCGTGATGCTCGAAAAGAACGCCGAGGGCAGAGCGCGATTGAAGGCAGAAGCCGGGGCCGGCGCGGAAGGATTGCCGGAGAAGCTTTTGCAAGGTTCGCTCGCAGTGGAGCAGCTTTCAGGTTTGACGCATGAGGATTGCGCGCGGTTTAGCCGCGATTTTGGGGTTTTGCTGGACGTAGAGGACCTGGTTCCCGGCGCAGAGTACACGCTGGAAGCCAGTTCACCGGGCCTGGATCGAAAGCTGACCAGGCCGGAAGACTTCGAACGGTTTGCGGGTTGCCTGGTGAAGGTACAGACCTTCGAGCCGATCCGAAACAACCGGCACTGGCAGGGACGATTGATGGCGGGGCCGCAGGCTGCGACTGGCAAAGGAACGATCACGATTGACTTGGCAGCGGTGCAGCAGAATAGCAGGAGCCGCAAGGCGGGAGTAAACACGGTGGAGATCGCCCTGAGCAATGTCGAGAAGGCGAATCTGGTGCCGGAGATCTGAAAAGCTAGCTTCTAGCTACCAGCTTGTGAATGCGCGGGCTGAAAGCTGCTGCGCGCACAAGAACTGCAAAACAACAGCGCGGCCACGACGCAAAAAAGCAAGGCCGAGCGGCGCGAAACGAATCAAAGAGTGTAAGACGAGCAAGTTTAAGACGACCTAATTTAAGACGTCAGAGTTTAAGACGAGAGAGTTTAAAACGAGTATGGCCACCAGCGCGTTGTACCAAAGTATCGAACTCCTGAGCCAGGAGAAGGGCATTAATCCCGCTATCGTTGTTGGCGCGGTTGAGGAAGCTATCGCCCTGGCCACACGCAAGTTCTACAAGACCCAGGAAAACATGCGCGGGGAACTGAACAAGGATACCGGCGAGATTACGGCCTACATCTTTAAAACGGTGGTGGCCGACGAAGATCAGATCGAAGATCCGGTGAACCAGATCACGCTCACGGAGGCCAATGAAATGGCCCCCGGCGTTGAGGTGGGCAGCGAGATTCGCATCTATCGCGACACCAGCCCGCTGGGCCGCATTGCCGCGCAACTGGCCAAGCAGATCATCTTCCAGAAGGTGCGCGAGGCAGAGCGCGACACAGTGTTCCAGGAGTATGCGCACCGCGAAAAGGAAGTGCTGAATGCGACCGTGAAGCGCCTCGAGGGCCAGGACGTGATCTTCGATCTGGGTAAGGCGGAGGCACGTTGCCCGAAGCGCGAACAGTCGCGGCTGGAGCAGTTCAGCGTGGGCGAGCGCGTGCGGGTGGTGCTGATCAAGGTGGATCGCGCAGCCAAGGGTCCGCAAGTGATTGTGAGCCGCGCTGCACCGGAACTGGTGTCGAACCTGTTCCAGTCCGAGGTTCCCGAAATCTACGACAATACGGTGACCATCCGCGCCATTGCGCGCGAAGCCGGCGAGCGAACGAAGATTGCGGTTCAGTCCCGCGACAAGGACGTGGACCCGGTGGGCGCATGCGTGGGCATGAAGGGCATGCGCGTGCAGTCGATTATCCGCGAACTGCGCGGGGAGAAGATCGACATTATCGAGTTCAGCGACGAAATTACGACCTTTGCGGAAAAGGCACTGCAGCCGGCGAAGGTGAGCCGCGTCTCAATTACCGACCTGACGGAAAAGCAACTGGAAGTGATCGTCGACGACACGCAGCTATCGCTGGCCATTGGCAAGAAGGGCCAGAACGTGCGTTTGGCGGCAAAGCTGCTGGGCTGGAAGATCGACATCAAGAGCGAAGAGGAGAAGCGCCAGGAGGTGGAACAGCAGATGCAGGCTCTGGCCGGCGCTCCTACTACGCCGATCGAACAGGTGACCGAGCTGGGTGACAGCGTTATTCAAAAGCTGATCACTGCGGGAATCACCACGGTCGAGGGTCTTGCCGACATGACGCCCGAGCAGCTGGAAGAGATTCCGGGCATCGGCGAAAAGACGCTGGAGAAGATCGGCATTGCCGTGCGTAACTACTTTAGCCGGTTTGAAGAGGCTGAGGCTGCGCAAGCGGCCGAGGCAGCATTCGCGGCCGAGGCGGGCGACGCGGAAGCCGCAGCCGGGACGGAAGCGGAAGAAACGGCTCTGGCGGGCGCGGTGCTGGCGGAAGGATCGTTGGACGATGCTGAACCGCCAGTTGCAGGCAAAGAGACAGAAGAAAACGCTACGGAAGAAGCCGAGGCAGAAAACTCAGCCGAGGTGATTGAAGAGGCTACAAGCGTCGGGGACGCGATGGCCGACGAAGAATCCGAGCAAGCCGACCAAGATGAAATTGAAGCCATCGGCGCCGAAGAGGTGCCAGAGCTTGACGCCGATGAAATCGAAATTGAAGAAGAGAAGCCGGCCAAAGAGGGCGGCGAGTGAGTTGCGCCGTATTTTCCCGGGTCAGGCCCAGGTCAGGCGCACGACAACAAGTATTTTGACAGCGGACAAGAAAGCGAAAACGGGCCATGGGGCTGCGATGAATTCCTAAGGGCCATTTGGCGGCACACATTGAAAAGAGGCGGATGAGTAAGGTTCGAATCAACGATCTCGCGAAAGAGCTGGAAGTAAAGTCTCGCGCGATTCTCGACGTTCTTCCGGAAGTCGGCGTTTCTGGAGGCAAGACGCACTCCAGTTCGCTGGAGCTGGACGAGGCGGAGAAGGTTCGTGCGCACTTTGCGCGGGCATCGCGGCACACAACGAATGCCGGCGCTGCAACGGGCCGCCATGGCGCTGAAGCTATTGTCCCCAAGATCGATCTATCGCACATCTCCAAGCCCGGAGATGTGATGAAGGCGCTGCTGGCAAAGAAGAAGGAAGAAGAAGAAGAGGCGCGCCACCCGCGGGGCACGGCGAAGGCGACAGTCGTTGCGCCAGCCAAGCCTGACACGCCTGCCGCGCAGCCGGCAGCTCCTGTTGCCGCGAAGCCCGCCGCTGCAATTTTAGCCCGGCCGGAACCGCGCAAGATCGTTCCGCTGCCGCGCTCGGCGCCTCCGATTGTCGCACCTCCGCCGGCCACACCAGCCATCGCTTCGCGTCCACCTGTAGGGCCCGTTGTCGCCAAGGCTCCGGCCGGCACCGTCGTGGCAACACGCCCGATTATTGTTGTGGCGCCTCCTCCGGCAGGCGTCGCAAAACCGCCCGCGGCTCCGGCTGCGCGCGATGAAAAGATCGCGGTCAAACCACCCGCAGCAGGTGTTCCTCCGGTTGCTGATGCGGCAAAAGCGTCCGCAGCGGCGACCGAGCAAGCTTCCGCAGCGCCGCGCGTTCATGCCGCTCCCGCTGCTGGAGCGGCAGGCTCAGTTGGCGCAATCGCCGCCGAATCCACAAGCGGCGCCAAGGCTGTTGTGCCCGCACCGCGCCGCATGGTGATGCCGCAAACCGGGCCGCGACCTGTTTACAAAGCGTCGATCGCTCCTCAGGCTCCTCCGGCGGCGGCAACTGGAACGGGGCTGCAGCGCGGCAAACCAATCTTCGATCGCAGGCCGGCATCCGGACCTCCGGGCGCGGGGCAGCGCTTTCCTGGCGGAACAGGCGGAACTGGCGCTCCAGGCCAATTCGCTGGAGGCCCTCGGCCAAAGCATCCCACTCGCTCGGGACCGGGCGGATTCGCGGGACCCGGCGGCCCCTCTGCGCCCGGCGCACGCCCCGGTTTCGGCGCACGGCCAGGTTTTGGAGCGCGCCCAGGGTTCGGTGCGCGTCCAGGCGCAGGCGGCGCACCGACGCCGGAAACAGCGCCTCGCCCGCAACGCGCGAGTTCACGCGGCCGTGGACGGGGCAAGCAACAGTACCCGAAGACCAAAGAAGGCCCGATGAAGGGCTTCGTGCCGCCGCCGCGCTATGGCGGCGCACAATACAGCACCGAGCCGATGCCCATCACTCGCGAGATTACGGTGACGGAGGGCATCAGCGTCAAGGACCTGGCGGAGAAGCTCGATGTTCGCGCCAAAGACCTGATCGCGACGCTCCTGATGGGTGGCGTTTTCGTAACGGTGAATCAGTCTCTCGACGCCGAGATGGTGAAAGACGTAGCGGCCAAGTTCGGCGCCGCGGCCACAGTCATCAGCTACGAAGAAGAGCTCGCCAACCAGGCCATCGAAGAAGTGCTTGAGGCCGATAACTCCGACGAGCTGGAAGTGCCGCGTCCACCCGTAGTGACGGTGATGGGCCACGTCGATCACGGCAAGACTTCGCTGCTCGACGCCATTCGCGAGACGCATGTTGCGGCAGGCGAAGCAGGCGGAATTACCCAGCACATCGGCGCTTACAAAGTGAAATTTACCAAGGAAGGTTCGCCGGCCTCAGGCCGCGAGATCGTCTTCCTGGATACGCCGGGCCACGAGGCGTTTACCCGTATGCGCGCGCGCGGCGCAAAGGTAACTGACATCGTGGTCATCGTGGTTGCCGCCGACGACGGAGTGATGCCGCAGACACTTGAGGCGATCGATCACGCCAAGGCGGCCGAGGTTCCAATCATTGTCGCGGTGAACAAGATCGACAAGCCGGAGGCTAATCCCGACCGCGTGAAGAAGCAACTTGCGGATCGTGGACTGATTCCCGAAGAGTGGGCAGGCGCGGGCCAGCAAGGCACGGTTTTTGTCGAGGTCTCAGCGAAGAAGCATATGAACCTCGATCTGCTGTTGGAGATGATTTGCCTGGTCAGCGACATCAAGGCGCCGAAGGCGACGCCTGGCCGCAAGGCGCTTGGCAGCGTTCTCGAAGCCAAGCTCGACCGCGGCCGCGGTGCTGTGGCCACTGTGCTGGTGCAGGATGGAACGCTGCACCTGAATGACAGCTATATTGTCGGGAATACGTTCGGTAAGGTTCGCGCCATGTTCGACGATCGCGGCCGGCCGATCGAGGAAGCTGGACCTTCGACGCCTGTTGAAGTGCTGGGTCTTGAAAGCATGCCCGACTCCGGCGACACATTCCTGGTGGTGGCTGATCGCGACAAGGCCAAGGGCATCGCCCAGTACCGGAAGATGAAGGAACGCGATGCGCAACTGGCCAAGAGCTCGCGCGTGTCACTGGAAGGATTGGCGGAACAGGTTCGGCAATCGGGCATCAAGGATCTGCCGCTGATCATCAAGGGCGATGTGACCGGCTCGGTGGAAGTACTGGCCGACTCGCTGGTGCTGATGTCAACCGAAAAGGTTCGCGTGAAGGTACTGCACTCGGGTGTGGGATCGATTACCGAAAGCGACGTGCTGCTGGCCACTGCCTCGAACGCCATCATCATCGGCTTCAACGTGCGGCCGGAGCGCAAGGCGGCGGAGCTGGCGCAGCAGGAGAACGTGCAGATTCGCCTGCACTCCATTATTTACGAGTTGCAGGACGAGATTCGCCTGGCCATGCTGGGATTACTGGAGCCTGCCTACAAGGAAAACTACGTGGGCCGCGCGGAAGTCCTCAATGTTTTCCGCATCCCGAAAGTGGGCACCATCGCCGGCTGTCGCGTACAGGATGGAGTGATCCGCCGCGACGCGGAGATCAAGGTGATGCGCGACGGGACACAGGTATTCAAGGGCAAGATCGCCTCGCTCAAACGCTTCAAGGACGATGCGCGCGAAGTGACCAACGGCATGGAGTGCGGCATTGGCATCGCCAACTTTACAGACGCGAAGGTAGGCGACATTCTGGAGGCGTTTAGCACGGAGAAGCTGGCCGCCGACCTGGGCGCGCTGACGTCAGCAAAGGCGTAGCTAGAGTCGAAATTCAAGAGACAACCGGCCTGCTTTTCACAACGAGAAGCGGGCCATTTTTTCCTGGCCCCTCCGGAAAAACTCTCCGCGCTTTCTCCTCACCCGGCCGCGCGCACTACCGTTGACCCAGAGTAGAAGGGCGGATTACACTCCGGGCAAGGCCCGTGCCCAGCATTCACATAACGATTTCTGGCAGCATGGTGGCTTTGTACGCTGCGGTTGTATCCACGATAACCGGCAGTGTGCAACTGTGGCATTTCTTTCGCGACAGGGCCCGGATAAAACTCACAGTTCAACGAAACATGGAAATTATTGGGGGCCCTATACATCGAAAAGGATTGACGATAATTCGCGTGTCCAATCGTGGCCGCCGACCTGTGACGATCACCTCTGTGGGTGCTCAGCGCATCTTTCCAGACACGCACATCGTCATTCCAGAATGTACTCCGCAACTGCCGTATGAACTGACGGAGGGAAAGAGCTTGATGGCGATTATCCCTCCATGCGATTTGGATTTTTCAAGAATAGCTTTGTGGGAAGCCTTTGACGCCGTGGGTCGCCCGTACCAGCTGTATGTGGCTCGGTGGTGCATCCGGACGATGTCGCGAGTGCGATGGCGGCTCAAATGGATGCAGGACAAGAAGAAGAAACGAACGGCCTGAGTAAATGCGGAACGGAGCACAAATGAGAGTTAGACTTGCATTCAGCTTAATTTGCTTGTTTTTTCTGTTCGCTTTGCTGCCAACAGCGAATGCCCAGACCGTGAGTGGAAATAGCGACCTGGCCTCCGCTGTTGGTAAGTGGAAAGAGTCGAATGAGGGCGTGAGTCTGTTCTGTGCTCGCGTGACGACTCAAAAGGCAGTGATAGAAGGTAACAGCAGGGGGGTCTGTTTCCTGACTGAAGCGCAAGCCGACGCAAAAGACTCTGTCGTTATTTCCACGAATGCCTATCCTGTTGCAAGTTGGGACGACCATACTCTCAGTGCGGTAACGGAACTTTATGTAGACAAGAATGGGGACCAAACCAGCAAGACCAGCCTTGGTGCAATCAAGCTTGTATTCCGCCTAGTCCTAAACCTCGATACACATCAGTTGACGAAGTTTGTTGAGGCGAGCACTGGTAACACTGTTGGATATCATCTTGTGGGGCAGTAAGGGCATGCGTCCTCAGCTGATCGGGTTTTCATGGTCAGTCCTTGCGGCCGGGAGCTGCAAGGCCCAGAAAAACCAGGATGGCGCGGTTCAGCCGCACTATATCCTCATCGCTGAGGCGGCCGGCTCTGGCTCCAATCCTCGACTTGGGAACGGTGGAGATCTTATCGACCATCAAACGGCAGACGGCGCGAAGTCCATTGCTCGTGCTGGGCTCAACTGCCAACCGGAACAACGGTGCATCGATTGCATCCGTCGTGAATGCGCAAATGGCGATCGATTCCGTCCTGTCAAAGCGGTCGTCTTGAAGAATCACCGCCGGGCGGGGCTTTCCTGCGTAGTCCTTGCCGCCGGCAACGGTCCAGATTTCGCCGCGCTTCATGCGCTGTCCCAATCGGAAACGGCGTCGATGAACACCTGGTCGCCCTTTGCGCGCGGACTTCTCGCCACGGCAAGGGACTGGCGGCGCGCTTCCTTTGCGAACGCAGGGAGACGAACGTCAGGCACCCAGATCTGAATGGGCCTGAGTCCCTGCCGGCGAAGCCGTTGACGGTGTGCCCTTACCTTGTCCCGAGACGGCGGGGCTTGAGATCGTATCGGCACATTCACCTCCATAGGTTACATGTAACCTATCACGATTCGTCTCCTTGGCTCAAGCCTGCTGCGGTTCTCATTTCCATTGACCGCTGGCCAAGTAAGGTCAGGCTATTGCGTCCCGCAGCCAGACGGCGGCGTCGAAGCTGTGCGCGCAGGTGTAGCCTTCGTCTGTGTATAGCTCGATGGCCTCGGCATTGGCTTCAGTGACCGTGAGAGAGATTTCCGAGGCTCCCAGACGCGTAAAGCTGTGGGCGGCCTGGGCCAGAAGCATTCGGGCCAGACCGCGACGGCGGAACGCGGGATGAACGCAGACCTGGGTCAGGTGCCCGCTCTGCGAGCTGACCCGAGAGCCGAGCACGAGGGCTGCTAGTTCGCGGCTGGCTCGTTCCACGACGACGAATGACGCCGGCTGAGAAAAAGTGCCGCAGCCGGCATAGTGGACGATGTTGTTGAGGAAGCGCATAGAGCCGTGTACCGAGCGATATTGGTCGTTGATCAAGCTGTCAGGATGGTCGCGGTAGGCTTCACAGATGAGCCGCGCAGCCGGGGCGAGATCTGCCTCGCGCCACGGGCGAAATTCCAGATTGGCGGGAAGAATCACCTGCGGTGGCTTCGAATCACCGCGCAACTGTTGCACCAGAAAGAGTCTGCGAAAGATCTCGAACCCGGCTTCGCCGAAGATTGTGCCGTAGGCGCCCGAGGAATGAAGAAGCAATTGCGCTTCAATGCGCTCGACGTGCGGAGAGTTGAGCAACAACTCCAGAAGATGGCGGAGCAGTGTTTGTTCAATGGGGGAAGACTGGGCGGAAGGAGAATCCGCGGCATGAGAAGACGCGGTGGGCGCTGCACCGGCGCCGTTCGACTGGCTGGGCAGCGCGAAGACATCACCGATGACGGCCTTGGTCTCTTCATACACGCAGAAGACGTAGCCCATTACGCGGCCGGAGGCAAGCGCTGCGTAGCCGGGGAGCATGTGATTGTCAAGATACTGCATGAGCAAGCGCGACGAAGCCTGGTAGTCCCAATGGAGACGGCGCTGCCACAACTCACCTTCCGCCTCCAGCACCGGCCGCAGGATGGGAGCCGCGAAGTGCCGCAGGTCAAGGATTTCGAACGCGTTTGCGGATGTCTGCATTCCTTCTCAATCTAACGCCTGGCTGCATTGCTTCATGGCCTATACGCATGTGGGACGCGCTGGTTGCTCCTGAGACCACTCGAATCAAAAAAGAGGCTGGAAAAATTCTCGCTGAGCGAGCGGCGCGCTCGGAAAGACCCTTTCGGCAACTTTGACACGAGATCGCTTGCCGCCGCAAGCTGACGGACATTTATTTGCTGCTTACGAGGTAAACTTCCAACCCCTGTTCCGGCCACGCGAAGAGTTGCTGATACTGGCGGCCCTCAAGAAGCTCGCTCAGCGCAAGCTGTGTGTCAAGATCCACGCCGTGGCGCCCCTGGATTCGCGCAACAAGGATGTGCTGGCCATCGGGCACGCCACTGTCGTCGTAGTTCACGACCTCGTGGTTGCGATAGAACGAGAGCCCGAACTCAGCGTCACGACGAACTCGGAAAACAGCAACAGTCTCGCTTGCAGAGACCTGTTCTCCGATTCGCTGAGCCAGCGGCCGCGCGGAATAAGTGCGATCGAGAAGATGGATGACGCGCTTGGTTGAATCGAGTCCCGGAATGCCAAAGAACGGGCCAACACCGTAAACGAAAAGGACGAGCACGAAGAGGATGCCACACGTACCAGTCCGGAGCCGGGCTACGCCGAAGCCTTTTGTGACAACCAGAATCAAAAGGGCCGCACCAATGGCAGCCAAAGAGGCCGCAACGATTGCGTGGGCAGGCGGCATGGCTGCGGAGCGAGCCAGCGACGCGGCTGCGCCATGTACGACAAACCATGGCAGAAGAAGCGCAACTATCGTCATCGCGCCACACAGCGCGGCATGGCCGAGAAGAATCCAGCGGTTCAATCCGGGCTGCCTGCGGCGATAAAGGTAGTCTCCGGTGAGAATGGTGATGGGCGGGATAGCGGGAAGAATGTAGCCGGGGAGCTTGGATTGCGAAAAGGAGAAGAAGACCACGGGAATGAAGGCCCACAGCACCAGGAACTCAGGAAATGCGTCGCCGGGTCGCGTGGGCAAAGGCTTTCCTGCCCGGGAATGGCGCAGCCGCCACTCGGCCACCGAAGTAAGAATGCCGTCGACGAGGGCGCGCACCGCTATCACAGTCCACGGCATCAAGCCGAGCACCATCACCGCCAGGTAATACCAGAACGGCTGGCTATGCTGGTAGCGGTCGGTTGCGAAGCGTTGCAGGTTGTGCTCGAGGAAGAACTCGCGAAAGAAAGTCGGATTCTGATGCTGAACGGCAATGAACCATGGCAGCACCATGGCAAAGTAGAGCAGCACTCCCGGCCACCAGAACGAGCGCAGAATTATGTTCCACTCGCGGCGCAGAAAGGCAAATGCAGCGATGATGAGAAACGCGAGGAGAGGCGCGACCGGCCCTTTGGCGAGTGTCGCCAATCCCGTAAAGAAATAAATATCGTAGAGCCAGAACTTGGAATTGGTTTCATACCATGCGTACCAGCCGAGCAGACCGATGGCCAACGGCGCGGCCATCTGCATATCGGTAGAGGCTCCCCGCGCGAAGGCCATCATACCGGCGCAGGAGACCGTGATGAGCGCCGCATCAAGATGGCCCCCGGGCCGGAATCGCTTCATGTGTAGATAAATGAGCGCGGCCATGATGAAGGCGAAGGTAAACGACGGCAGGCGTGCAGCCCAATCGTGAACGCCAAAGTCCTGGAAGACGAACATCGCACGCCAGTAATAGAGCGCAGGCTTCTCCAGCCACGGATGTCCATATAGGTAAGGCGTTACGCAGGCGCTGAGCCGCTCTTTGAGCGTGCCCGCAGCGTCGAAGCGCACCAGCATTTCGTGTGCGATTTGCGCATAGCGTGGTTCATCCGCGCCCACCAGCCCCAGGCCATCGCCACCGAGGAACGGCGTAACCCCATAGACCAGGAAAAATACGCTGGATGCAAGAAAGACAGCCGCCTCAATGATGGTGGACCGGCGAGGCATGCACCACTGCCGGCGCGCGGCTTTTTCCGGAACCGGCGGTTCCACGGAATTCTCCATCTCCGGCAATACTCCAGTTCCCGCAATATTCGAGTTCCGTCAATACTTTGGGGGGAGCGTGAACAGCCTGCCCCGAGCAGGACGAAAGCCTTCATTTCTTGCAGGGCGGATGGGGGAACCCGGCCGGGCCTGCGCGTCCTTCGCGCTTCCGAGCGGCGCGAAGATTCTTATCAGGCTCGGCAGGGTTAAGGCTAACAGATTCAGGCGGGTGAATTTGCATCTGCGGGGCCCGTTTTCGGTGAGCTTTGAGGCCGCCCGGAAGCCTTGGGCGAACCGCCAACCGAAGGGCTGGATTTGCGTCCCCGGCTCATCAGTTCCTCAATGCGGGCCTGGAAGCGGCCCGACCTGTCGGCGAGGAAACTGAGTTCAGGCACATGGCGTACGCCCATCCGCTCTTTCAATTCGCTGCGAATATAACCCTTGGCCGCCTCGAGACCGGCAATGGTTTGCGCTTCGGACTTGACGATATCCTTTACCGTGCTATCAATGGCGACGTAAACGCGAGCCGATTTTCCGCCAGGATTGAGTGCCACTTCGCTTACGTGGCAGAAGTCGATGCGCGGATCGGAGAGCTCGCCTTCGATCATTGCGCCGATTTCTTCCTTCAGCGTCTCCGCCACCCGGTTCTGATGATGTTTCCTTGCTCTGTGCTCCGGCATGGCGCCCCCCCTCGATTCCCACGGGCGAAGAGCTGACCGTGGGCCGCTTGCTGGCTCAAACCACTCAGGATAACAGACAGGAAAATTTCGGGCACGAAACTTGCGGGCGAGACTCGCACGCGTGTGCTGGATGGCCGGCTGCTGAGCTGTTGCCTTGAAAGCTCCGCGATGGGCGGACGAGCGGCTAGGCTGAGAAGTCCACGGCAACAACTTCATGCAACCCGATCGACGGCGTCTCGAGAAAAATCGTGTCGCGCTCGGTGCGGTAAGGTACATCTCTCGCGGCAACAAGCAGGTGAACGCGCCTGACGCGCTTGCCCTCCGGAATCCGCAACGAGATTTTTTGCGCGGTGATGGGAATGATTTCCCGTACCGGACCTTTCATCATCATGGGATTCGTGAGGTTGACGAGGTGGAGGGTTATCGAGTTCGTCTGCTCCCACACAGCCAGGTCCAGGACGCCTTTACCCTCGACCGTCACGGCAGGTGCTTCGTTGGTTGCCCAGTCGACTGCGTTGCGCAGCAGCTTGCCGTGATCGGTGCTTAGGACCTGCCAAAAAGTGCGATCGATGTCGCCGGGGAAATAAACCACGCGGCCGCTTCCGATGGTCTGCAAATAGACCCCGGGTTGATGCGTGGCGCCGGGCCGCGTGAAGACCGACTCCATGGGCAAATCAGGATACGGCGGGACGATTCTAAGCGGCGTGAATTGACCGAAAGCAGCGGGTGTTACGTTCACCTGATTTGCTGCATTGATGATGCGGCCGGCGTCCGCGAATCCGCGAAGCAATGGATGAATTGCGTCGGTCAATGGGTCCTGTTCCAGGCTCAAATAGGAATTGAGCATGTTGTTTTCGACTTTGGCGGCGTAGGACGCTCCAAAAAGCGAGGCCAGGCCGAAGTCCTTTCGCCGCACGCCCCACTCGTCATAGAGAGAGGTCTCGAAGGTTGCAACCAGGCCGCCGCCTGCCTGAACAAACTTGCAGAGGCTTGCGCACTGCTCGTCAGACAGCGCGGCAATGTTGGGAAGGATCAACGTGCGGAACGGCGCAAGATGCTCTGCGTCGAGGCAGCGGTCGTGGACCATCTCAAACGGAACACGCGCCTCGACCAGCGCTTGATAGAACCCCAACGCCGGCTCGTCGATCTTTTCGCGAGCCTGTTCTCCGCCGTAGAACAACGCGCTCTGCTGCGAATAAACGAGACCGACTCGCGCAAGCGGGCGAATGTTTCTCAGATATTGCTCGTTGGCATAGTGCCAGTCAAATATTTCCTTGACCACCGGCAGCCAGCGCTTATCAATTGGTTTGGCGTTGAATTTGATGAACCACGGCCGGAGTCCCTGCGCAACACCGTCGGCAACCCAAAGACGAATTTCATCGTCGCTCTGCACCGAATCTTTCCAGCGATGCTCATCTTCGACGCCGACGTTGAACATGCCCGCGATGGCTCTCGGTCCCATGGTCGCGCGATATTCCTTGCCGTTTTTTCCGTTGGCCCAAGGAGCCATGAGCCCACGACGGCCCTGGCGATCGGCAACCATCATCGGCGCAAGTTCGGCGATCGTCTTCATATCGAGATCGCTGAGCGCGCCACCACCGGCGTTGGCAATGTAGCTTGCGCCGGGATTGATGGCCCTGATTTTCTCGTTCCACAAACGCCAGAGATCGAATAACCGGTTCTGGCGCCAGACAATATATTGCTTGCGCGCCCGGTCCTGCGGGTCGTTGGTGCGCGGCAGGTCGAGTCCTGAAGCTTCATGGAAATTCTGTCGGCAGTGCTCGCAATAGCACATGCCACTGCCCGCCCAGCGGTTGGTGAAGATGCCATCGGGTTTGTACATGCGCATAATCTCTTCATGCACAGTGGTCATGAATTCGAAGTTGTAAGGACCGAGAGCGCAGGTCTCCCAATAGCGGGGATCGGAGGGATGGCGCACGGGCTGGCCGCTTGCGTCCACGCGAATCCAGTCAGGGTGCGCGTCGTAAACCTTCTGCCAGCAGGCGTGCGCGTCGGTGCGAGCGATCACGTTCATGCCTATGGCGCGGCAGCCGGCCAGCAAGTCGCCAAAGGCGTCGCGATCGCCTAGCCACGCGCTGCGCTGCTGCAATGGAATCTGAGTAGGATAAAACGCAACGACGCCGCCGGCGCTGAGGCACGCGCCATCGGCATGGACACTGCGAAAATAATCGAGCCAAAACTGCTGGTCGTAGTTGCCGGGATCGTCCTCGACAAACGCAAGCTGAGCCCAGCGCATGGGCCGGTTGTACCAGCCGGTTGTTTCGGTCGGGGCCGATTCGCCCGGGGCCGCCGCTTCCGCGGTCCCAGCCGCCACGTAGACTTCCTTCGCCGTAATCGCCGGCAAAAGACATCCTGTTGCTGCAAGCGCCGATCCCTTTACAAATTCTCTGCGACTGCTCATGGTGCAGGCTCCCGTGACTCTGCCATTTCAACACGGGAGACCGGTTGTGGGAAGCTCTCCAAAAGCGCTCGCGCAACGAAATAGCGAGCCGGAGCATTGAAAAGAAGGTCATGGACTGGTACTCTCATCTGTCCCGGTGAACCGCCGGGACGGCAGGCACGGCATGGCCTTCAAGTTTCAGGGTTTCGACTTTCTGCATCTCGATGCGAGCCTGACGGAAGAGGAGCTCCTCGTTCGGCGGACAGCGCGCGATTTTGTTGACGCGAACGTGACTCCGATTATCGAGGGCTGCTTTCGCGAGGGACGATTTCCGCGCGAGCTGGTTCCGCTGATGGGCAAGCTGGGATTTTATGGCGCCAACCTTGAAGGCTACGGCTGCGCCGGGATGCAAAATGTGGAATATGGCCTGGTGTTGCAGGAATTGGAGCGCGGCGACTCTGGCCTGCGAAGCTTTGTCAGCGTGCAATCGGCGCTGGTGATGTATCCAATCTTCACTTTCGGGTCAGAGGAACAAAAGAGCACCTGGCTGCCAGCCTTGGCCACGGGCGAAATGCTCGGCTGCTTCGGGCTGACAGAGCCGGGCTTCGGATCGAACCCTGCGGGGATGACTACTCGCGCGCGCAAGTCAGGCGACGAATATATTTTGAACGGCGAGAAGATGTGGATCACGTCGGGATCGATCGCCGATGTGGCAATTATCTGGGCCAAGGCAGAGGACGATCAAGTACGCGGATTTCTTGTCGAGACCGACCGCCCGGGATTTTCAGCGAACGATATTCACGGCAAATGGTCATTGCGCGCGTCGGTAACGAGCAGCCTGACTCTGCAAGATGTGAAAGTGCCCGCGGCGAATCTGTTGCCTGGAGCGGATAACCTGAAAGCCGCCCTCATGTGCCTGAACCAGGCGCGCTACGGAATCAGCTGGGGCGCGATTGGCGCGGCGATGGACTGTTATTCGACGGCGCTCAACTACTCCAAAGCCAGAAAGCAATTCCACGATCAGCCGATCGCGAGCCACCAGCTTGTGCAGGAGAAGCTGGTGTGGATGGCCAGCGAAATCTCAAAGGCACAGTTGCTCTCGCTGCACGTGGGCCGGCTCAAAGACGCTGGCAAAGTTGGCTACGAGCACATTTCAATGGCCAAACGAAACAACGTGTGGATGGCGCTTGAGTGTGCCCGGCTGGCGCGCGACATTCTCGGCGCGAACGGCGTTACGGACGACTATCCGATCATGCGGCACAGCATGAATCTGGAATCAGTGAAGACGTATGAGGGCACGCACGATATTCACACGCTGATTCTGGGACAGAACCTGACGGGGATCGGAGCGTACTAAGGGGAGTTAGTCTCTTTGTACTGTGAGTGTGTTTCGTCCTCCAAGGCGCCTGCTAATGCCCACGGCCCGCCCCAAAGGCCGACGGCGATGAAGAGACTCGACCACTCATCGGGATCGGTGATGGCGCCAGGAATGTGGTAGAAGCCGAGCGTGCGCGGGATGTGCAGCGTGAGCACCCAGATCGCGAACATGAGGCCGATCGTAATCCAGCTCCAGCGCTCGAGAATTCCCAAACCGATTCCGACGCCGGCTGCAATGAAAACGACGCCAAAAAACGCAACCAAGAAAATGTGCAGGGGGATCCAGCCGGGAATGAGCGAGCCGATGAAGACGAGACCGAGAAAATGGTCGACGCCGAAGACGATCATCGCGATTCCGATGACGGCGCGGCAGGCAATGGAGAGACCCTTCGGCGAGGCTGACGGGCCGGGCAAGAGAAGCGCGATGCAGGCGAGCGAGAGCGGTTCAAAGACCACGGTACGAAGGCCCATGTCTCCGGGATGAGCGATGTACACAGGCAGGACGTGAACCAGCGTCCAGAAGATGTAAGTCACGCCCAGCGTATAGGCGGATGCGCGACGCCAGCGCTGAGTCAATAGGCCGACGCCACAGGCGACCCAGAGAGCGCCGAAGAGAATGACGAGCCACGGAATCGACGGCAAGAAAGGAAGAACGGGCATGGAGTGGGAGTTCTCGCCGAGCGACGAATACGAACCGCGGGCGCAGACGATATTCTCCGCGCCGAGGGCGATGATGGAGAAAGAGAATATCCAGCGGCCGGAGCGAAGTAAGGGGTTCATCATATGCCCAATGAGGCTCCTGAATTGACGGAGGAGCGTGCGAAAGGCACGCAACGCCGGTCGATTTACTGGCTATCTTTCGGGGGGAGAAGTTCCCTAAATCAAATCCATGCTACACCGCGACGGTGAAGCTTTCCTCAGTGCGAGTGACGGAGCGGTAGAGCGTGTCGCGCTCGACGGGGACGCGGCCGGCCTCGGTGATGAGGCGGCAAAGCTCTTTACGCGTCATGCCCTGCGGAGTGGTGGCACCGGCGTCGTGGTAGATTTTCTCCTCGATCACAGTTCCGTCGAGGTCGTCAGCGCCGAAGCGCAGCGCGATCTGCGCGATCTTGGGCGTCATCATCTGCCAGTAAGCCTTGATGTGCGGGAAGTTGTCGAGGAGCAGGCGGCTGACGGCGATCTGGCGAATGTCGGTGAGGCCGGTTGTTACCGGGAGGTGGTCGAGCGGTGTGTTCTCGGGATGAAAGGCGAGCGGGATGAAGGTCTGGAAGCCGCCGGTTTCGTCCTGGAGGGCGCGCAGCTTGAGGAGATGATCGACGCGGTCGGCGTCATTCTCGATGTGGCCGTAGAGCATGGTTGCGTTCGACTTGAATCCAAGATTGTGCGCTTTGCGCGCTGTCTGAAGCCACTCTTCGCCGTCGATTTTGTGGTCGCAGATGATGGAGCGCACGCGGGCGGCAAAGATTTCCGCGCCGCCGCCGGGCATGGAGTCGACGCCGGCATCGCGCAGCTTGAGCAATGTTTCTTCGACGGTTAGCTTGGCGCGGCGAGCGAGGAAAGCGATCTCCACCATGGTGAATGCCTTGATGTGGACTTTGGGAAAGCGCTCTTTGAGACCGCGGATGAGTTCGAGGAAGAATTCGAGCGGCAGGTCGGGGTGGAGTCCGCCGACGATGTGAAACTCCGTGACTGCTTCTGAGTAGCCCGACGCGGCTGTTTCCCAGGCTTCGCTGAGGGCCATGGTGTAGCCGGCGGGGTCGCCCTTCTTGCGGCCGAAGGCGCAGAGCTTGCAGGCGGCCACGCAGACGTTGGTGGGGTTGATGTGGCGATTGACGTTGAAGTAGGTGAGGTCGCCGTGCAGCCGCTCGCGGACATGGTTGGCCAGCCAGCCCACTGCCAGCACGTCATGTGAGGCGTAGAGGGCGAGGCCGTCGTTGGCGCTAAGGCGATGCTGGGCCATGACCTTGGCGGCAATGGGCTCCAGATGCGGGTCGTAGGTTCGAAAGGCGTGGGCCGGAATGGCTGCCGGAATTGCGGATTGATCGCGGGTTTTCAGCGACATTTTCGGCGTGAGGGCGGCCATGTATTGATGATACCGAAGTCCGAGTGAGTTGGCTCGCGGAGGTTCAGGCGGCTTTGGTTACAGGACGCGGCGAGGTCCGAAAACCCCTCAATTTGGCAATAAAAACCTCGATTTTGGTCGTATTCGGGCCATTTTTTCGCATTTTTTCGACGCGATTTTCTGAAATACCTGTTGATTGTAAAAGAGTTAACTGCATTTTGCACCAAATTTGGGATAGCAAAATTTGTTTTTGCGAGTTTGGCCCCCCACCTGAGGCCTAAGATTGGAGACCCGCAGGCGGGCGAAGTGGGGTAGTTTTTGGGGTGGAATCGGGCCGTTTTGCGTGTGAAATCTCTCGAAAAATCGCAAAAAATCGCAAAAAACGAGACGAGTTTTGAGCCATTTGTGCTGATTCTAAAGATAGTTATAGACAAAAACCACATTTGGAAGTGTATAAAATCACTGCTTGGCCATTTTCGGCCTCAAGCGAGCAGCCGGCAGGAGCGGATGCGAGGGAGTTCGCGGGGTTCCATGACCAAACGAATTCCGAATCGAGCTTCGGCGAACGGGAGATGCGGGTACGTGCCGGGGTGTGTCTTGAGGTGATGCTCATGGTTCGATGATGCGCCAAATGCGGGAAATAATCGGCAAACTTGGCAGAAGGAAATTTGTGAGTGTTTTCAGTGAATTGCGATGCGGTGAGGCAAATCGGCACTTGACGGCCGGAGCGAGAAGGGCGCAGGGCGTTCTATAGGATCCTTTTCAGGGCTCCGATCATGAAGTTACCTGGGGCTCGCCGCCGAGCGAGCCGTGAAGAAATCACACTTTAGAATCCGGCGCCAGCAGGATGATCTTGCCGATGCCGCCTTTCTCGCCCAACAGATGTGCTTCAGCCGCATCCTGCAACGCCATGCGGCGGCCGATGGGCAGAACGAACTTGCCATCGCGCACGTCATCGGCGAACTCGCGCACCTTGGATGGATCAGCCCGAGCACCTACACGCGTAGTCTTGACTGTGGGATTCTTGGCCGCCGCGCCTTCCGGCAACATGGTTGCGTAGCCAAAGGCGCCGCTCGGCTTTACCTTCGCGATTAACTTGGCTGCAACGTCGCCGCCGACGGTGTCCGCAATTGCATCCACCAGGCGGAAGCTCGCGATTGCCTCGTCGTCGTCAATTGCCAGGAGTCCGGAGACGCCGAGGGAGCGGGCGGCCTCCAGCTCTTTGCCGCGGACACCTGCGATCACCTGCGCGCCGATTTTTTTCGCTGTATGCACGGCCGCGCGCCCAACGCTGCCCAGCGCTCCGGTTATGAGAACGACCTGTCCCTTTTGCACATTTGCCGCAAGACGCACGAGCTGGTCGCCGGTGAGCGAGATCAACGGGATCGCGGCCGCGTCGACGAGGTCAACGCCGTCCGGCAGATGGGTCACGTCAGAATCGTCCACTGCAACCAACTCGGCGTAGGTCTTGTTGGATAGCGCAAGAACGCGGTCGCCGGCCTTGAAGTGCTTGACGTTTGCGCCCACCTGCCGCACGATGCCACTGATATCCCGGCCCAGAATTGCCGGAAACGACAACGGATAATTCTTCTGCACCGCGCCGGAACGCATTTTCCAGTCGATCGGATTAACGCTGGCGGCGGCTGCGGCGATGAGCACCGTATTTCCGCTGATTTGCGGCGAAGGAACGTTGTCTTCAAATTTCAGATTTTCGGGACCGCCGTACTCATGCAGCACCACTGCCTTCATTGCTTGCCTCCCAGAGTTTCAGGCCTGTTCAACTTCATTATCAGATGCAGGGGAAAGGACTCGCGTCTCCGCGGGATAGAGCAGAATCCGAGTAACAGTGCCCTCTCTGGAACCGTGCAGGGTGGCTTTTTCTTGTTGAAAAAGCCACTCAGGCGAGATGCATCCGGGGTGCATCTACTCGGATTCTGCTGTAACTTCAGTGTTGGTCGTCACTCGGGCAGGGCTCAGTTTTTCGGTGCTTCCGCTGCCCGGCTGCCCCGCAAGGCAGCCGGACCAAATAACCAGACCAGCAGCACAGCCGGGCTAGGCAGCCCTGAGATCCGCAGCCCTGACTCGAAACCGCTTCATCGAGATCGCCAATGTCCGTTCAATCTTGCGCAGGTCCCCGCGCTCAGCCGGAATCGCAAACGTCGATGCCACACCTTTGGCGGAAGCTCGACCAGTGCGCCCCACGCGGTGAACGAAATCTTCCGCCTGCTTGGGCATGTCAAAGTTGATGACGTGCGCCACATTGGCAACGTCGATGCCACGCGCCGCCACATCGGTGGCGACCAGCACACGGTGACGGCCTTCGGAAAAGCTCTTGAGCGCCTGATTGCGCTGCGCCTGGGAACGGTCCCCATGAATCTGCGTTGCCGACCAGCCTGAACTGCTGAGGCGGCGCGCAACGCGATCGGCGCCACGCTTGGTGCGCACAAACACGAGGAAGCTGCCCTGCTCGGCGTCGAGCAGGTGTTCGAGGAGTTCCTGTTTCTTGTCGTGATCGACTTCAAAGGTGCGCAGCTCGACGTTTTCGGCCGGCTTGAGCACGGAGCCGATTTCGATCCGCACAGGGTTCTTGAGATAATTGCGCGCCACATCCCTGACCGCGCCTTCGAGCGTGGCAGAGTAGCAGAGCGTCTGCCGTACCTTGGGCAACACGCCCGCAATGCGCGCAATCGCCGGCTGAAAGCCCATATCGAGCATGCGATCAACTTCGTCCAGCACCAGGATTTTGACCTGGTCGAGCCGCACCAACTTGCGCTTGAGAAAGTCTTCCAAACGCCCCGGAGTGGCCACGATCAGGCGCGCTCCGCGACGGATCGCGTCCAGTTGCGTGTGCTCGGACAATCCGCCGACGACGACAGCTGCGGTCGGTCCGTTGCTTGAGCGCAGCACGCGAAACGCGGCTTCCACCTGCATGGCCAGCTCGCGCGTGGGCAGCAGGATGAGCGCCTGCGCGCCGCGGCCTTCGGTCTTCCGCAGCATTTCCATGATCGGTATGAGGAAGCTGAGGGTCTTGCCGGTCCCCGTCTGCGCGGTGGCGAGCACGTCGCGACCTTCGAGAGCCGGCGGAATTGCCGCCGCCTGCACCGGCGTGGGAACTTCAAACTTGTTGGCATTGAGCCGCGCCATAAGCGCAACCGAAAGTGAAAACTGTGAGAATTGAGTCGTCAAAATATATGTCTTTTCCTGCGGTCCCGGAGCCCTTGTTTCCCGAGGGCCTGCAAGCGGAACCTGACTGGAGGCACGCGCAGATACACCCGCACACGCCTGCACTAAATTATGCGTAAGAGAGAACCAATTTCGTCCCTGAGACTGGCTGACATGCACGTTTGGTGCTTGCCGACCCGGAGCTGACCCACGCTGCTATTTTTCGCCTGCCGGCTCACTGCCGAGAGGCTACCCACTCCAAAATCGACTCCACAATCGACTGGGGCATCGCGCCTGTACTCTCAGATTCCGAGAGAAAGAATGTTCGAGCTAGTTGAGACTCGAGCGCTGAGCCTGTTCGCCAACCGTCACACGGTTCCGAACTGTAGTCGCCGGGAAGGAGACCGATGGGTACACGCTGTAGGGGCTTGGGGGAAATCTGTGCCAGGTTGACCGGCCCTGCTACTGTTCGCAAACTGGGCCAAATCGTTACTCGCGTCCAAATCACTGAGCGTAAATCCAGTATACCGCAGATTGTGGAAATCGTCGCCAATGCGGCGAGTTACACGTCGGTGAAGGCTGCAGCCCTCCAAGCTGGAAACGGATTGAGCAAGGGGAGTGGCCCTGGGGACCGGCGGGCTACTTGACCAGATCGGCGCGGTGGATGCGCTCGATAGGTTTGTTAGGCGGTTCTCCAGTTTGGGCGTGGCATCTCAGGCCACGTGCAATGTGGCTTTTTCTTAAGGGAAAAAGCCACTTAGTTGTCGAGGCTTCGCTTTACCGCAACTGGAGTACCGCTGTAGCGGCCGAGGAGCGCGTTCCAGCGGACGATGGCGATGTCCTGCAGCATGCGGAGGCCGTCTTTGAGGTAGCTGATGCGGGTGCGCTCATCGTGGGCCCAGCTTACGGGCACTTCGTCCACGCGGAATCCGCGCTTGCGAGCGATGAAGAGAATCTCGGGATCGAAGCCCCAGCGATCGATTGTCTGGAGCTGGAAGACGGTTTGGGCGGCGGCGCGAGTGAAGGCCTTGAATCCGCATTGCGTGTCAGCGTAAGGCAGGCCCATGACGGCGCGCGTGACTCCGTTGAAGCAACGGCCAAAGAACTGGCGGTAGAGCGGCTGGCGGATGGTTTGGCGCGTGCGCTCAAGCCAGCGCGAGCCGATGGCAATGTCGGCGCCGTCGGCGATGGCGGCAAGGAGGCCGTCGGCTTCTTCAATGGGGGCGGAGAGATCGGCGTCGGTGAACATGACCACTTCGCCGAAGGAGTGGAGCAGGCCGTTGCGGACGCTATAGCCCTTGCCGCGATTGCCGGGATTCTGGAGCATGCGTACCTCAGGGGCGTTAGCGGCGAAGGCGCGAACCAGATCGGCGGTCTGGTCGCGCGAGCCGTCGTCGACGACAACGACTTCGGCGTTCCAGCCGCGGTGGCGAATGCAGGCCACGACCGCCTCAAGCGCGCCCACGATGCGCGCGGCCTCGTTATAGGCGGGTATGACGATGCTGTATTGCGGGTAGGCCATGCAGTGTTGGAAGTCCAACGATCAATTTATCGTATGGGGTATCGCATGGGGTATCGTATGCAGTCGGCGGACCGTGAATCTGGGCCTTGGAGAGGAGGGTTTGACCCTGCCGGAAAGGGCCAAGGGAGACGGTAAGGCCTGGGATGGCGAGAACCTGCCATGGGGCAAATTGCTGATGCGCAAAGGATAATTTGCAAAAGGGGCTTGCATTTTCGTGCTTTCCTCGGCACAATCCGTTTATGCTGGTTGCGGAGGTTTGTTGGCGATGACAAAGGCGGACTTGGTGGAGAAGGTGACCAACCTGGGCGATTTGACCCGGCGCGACGGCGAAGTGATTGTTGAAACCATCTTCGGATCCGTGATTGGCGCCTTGCAGAGCGGAGACAAGATTGAGATTCGCGGCTTCGGCTCGTTTCGCATCCGCCAGCGCAAGCCGCGCATCGGGCGCAACCCCAAAACCGGCGCGCGGGTGGACGTTCCCGCCAAGAAGGTTCCCTACTTCAAGCCATCGAAGGAACTGCGCGACCTGGTGAATCCGGGAGAGGCGAAGGCATAGCGGTCGTAGCGCCAGCTTCAAATTCCAATCCAAATTCCCTTCTCATCGAGTGTAGCGCTGTTTGCGCGCCTCGCGAATGCCGATGACTGCCATCATGCGTCCGGCGTGGCCGTGCGAGGCGCGATGGGAGAAGAAGAGATCGGTGTGGCATTGCGTACAGCCGCCGACGATTTGAATCGATTGCGGGCTGAGGCCGGCTGAGAGAAGCTGGCGGCGATTGGCTTCAATGAGATCGACATGAAGGCTGGGTCCGATTGGCGAATGGCCGGGCGCGCGCTGGGTGAGAAAAAGCATGGGATATTTTTTGCGCACCGGATCAGAGTCGTAGACCTCGCGGAATAGGTCGCGTGCGTATGAGAATTGCGATTCGAATTCCGAGAGAACTTCTTCACCGACGGCATAACAGCAGAGGCCGATGCCGGGGCCGATGGCGGCGATGAGGTCCTGCGGGCGGGAGCAGAAGGCGAGCCGCATGCTGCCGACGCCGGATTCGACGATACGCCTGACGGTTCCACGCCAGCCGGCGTGAAACGCTGCGACGACGCGCTGTTTTTTGTCGGCGACGAGGACGGGAATGCAATCGGCGGTTTGAATGGCGAGGAGCAAGCCCGGCTCCGCGGTGATTTGCCCGTCCGCTTTGTGCGGTTGCGCGCGAGAGGCGTCAGATGCTGTGGAGGGGGCGGCGGTGTGGACGATGCGGTTGGAATGAAATTGGCGGAGCACGATGAGCGGCGTTGCGGGATTGGACGTGACGGCCTCGACGAGGAGTCGCCGGTTGCGAAGGACGGTTTCGCGGTCGTCAGCGGAGGTGAGGCCGAGGTTCAGCTCGCCCGGGGCATCTTCAGGACAGTAAGCGCGGCTTAGACCACCCTTGCGAGTTGAGAATCCAGCCCAAAGCCAGGGAAGGTCCCAGCCGGGTATGGGTAGCCATTCAGCACCATTGGCGGCGCGGAGAGGGACGGGCGCGGGGGTGTGGAGTTCGTCGGGGACATTGCGCTCGAAACGGGAGTCCCGGTTGGGGCGCGTGTCGCGGACGGGGCGCGCGCCGGTGACAGGCCTGGTTTTCCTACCGTGCTCGCTGCGCGCAAGTCCGGCTGCGGCCAGGCAGAGGTCGGTTGCCTTGAGAGAGGAAGCGGACGTGGGTTTCTTGCGGGCAGCCGGACTCATGCAGGCTTGATTTTAGATGGGATTTTTAGATAGGCGATTTTAGATGGGCCGCGTTCTTCAGGCGGAGCATGGGCTGAGAATGGGCTGAAAATGCTCGGGCGGGGGGAGAGCATGTGGGCCTACCTTCCGGTAGGCCCGCTCGAGAGGCAATTTTGGGAGGGAGATCAGGGGGGGGAAATTGGGAAGAGGTTCCGAAGAACCCTCAAGAGAGAAATACAGCCTTGCTTTGGCGGGACGTTTGGGGAAGCCTCTGCTAATTACATACATAGATGCACTATTTAAGAAAGAGTTGCAAGTCCCAAATTGTGAAGAGAGCCCTGGGGTTGTGGAAATGAGGGGCGTATTAGCTGCTTGGCACCCTCTTGGGACCAAAATGGGCAATCTTCTTGAAACAACAGGGGTAAATTGGGCACCCCTAAACTGGCACTCTTAACCTGGGCGCTCTTAGGGGGTGAAGGGGGCGCTGGGTCTCATGCTCGGTCTTTTGGCCGCGCGTATTTTTCAACGGCGCGCGTGATGAGGGTGACGGGCAGGAAGCGGACGAAAAACGCCGTGAGTTTGCCGCTCAGCTTGGGGTGGATGGTGCGCCGGCCGCGCGCGAGCGCGTCGATGGCGATGCGAGCGACCACTTCAGCCGGTTGCAGATTGCGGGTGCGGAAGACCCCTGCGCCCGCGACCTCAAAGAATTCACTCTCGGTGGTTCCGGGACAGAGCGCGGAGACTTTGACGCCGAATTGCGCGACTTCAGCAGCGACGCCGAGAGAGAAGAAGCGCGCGAATGCTTTTGTGGCCGCATAGGTAGAGAGGTACGGAACCGGCTGAAAGCTGGCAGTGGAGGAGACGATCAGCATCCAGCCGTGACGGCGCTCGACCATGCGGGGAAGAAAGAGACGCGAGAGGCGGACGACGGCTTCGCAGTTGACGCGCACCTGGCTCAATTCCTGCTCGGCGTCATTGGTGACGAAAGCGCCGTACTGGCCGAGGCCGGCGTTGTTGACGAGGATGTCGACGACGAGGCCAGCGCCTTCGGTCGCGTCGAAGATTTGCTGCGGCGCCGAGGGATCGTTAAGATCGGCGACAACGATGCGCGTCTCGGTTCCTTTGGCAGCGAACTCAGCTGCGAGGGCTTGAAGGCGATCGAGACGGCGCGCAGTGAGGATGAGCTTTGCGCCGTTCGCAGCGAGCTCACGCGCGAGAGCGGCGCCGATTCCGGCGCTGGCCCCAGTGATTAATGCCCACTTGCCGTGAAGGTCCGAGGTTGTCGCCATCGTTCGATGATAGAGGATGGGGATTCTGGCAGACGCTGATGGTAGAGGTTGCGACGGGATAGACGATGCGCCGGGGCTATTGAGCTGGAGCGGACGGCGGTTGGGATTTGGAGAACGAGCGAATGTAGATGATGAGGTTCCAGACTTGATTGTCGCTGGCGCGGCCGTCGCCCTCGGAAGGCATCTTGCCCTTGCCGACGCGGACGACGTTGAAAAGCTCCCAGTCTTCCCTGCCGGCGAGAGTTTTGGGATCGGTCCAATCGTCGAGCGTGAGCTCCATGCTTGTGGCGAGATCGGTCTTTCCGTTGCCATTGTCACCGTGGCACATGGCGCAGTCGACTCGATACAGGGCCTTCGCCCTGGCCTGTGATTCCGCGGTAGGCTTGACGGGATTCCTGACGGGCGCAGCGGGTGGGGGCGCGGCGTTTTGCGGCTGGATGAGTGCGGGCGCGGGCGCAGGAGCGGGAGCGGGAGCAGGAGCGGGCGCAGGGGCGGGAGCGGGGGCAGGAGCAGGAGCGGGAGCAGGCTGCTGCTGAGTGCGGCCTGGCAGCGGCAAGCAGGCTACGACCAACAGGGCCCCTGCAAAAAAGAGCAGAAATGACTTCAACATGAAAGCCTCCCACGGAAAATGCCACCAATCCGGCATCTTCTCGGCTGGATCGGAATTCTGCGAGGAATTATAGGCCGTATGGATGGAAAGGGCTATGCAATCGGATACTGAACCGGGCACAGCAACAGTAGCGATGCCGCAGGGCGGCATTAGTGCATGCCACCGCCACCGCCGCCTGCGCCGGGCTTGTTCTTGCTGAGCATGAAGGCCAGGAAGACAAGAACGATCGAGGCATAGGAGAGCTCCATATAGACGTCCTGGTAGCCCTGCATGCGCGCCTGAGCGAGCATCTGGTTGTAGATCTGGGCCATGGCGAGGGCGCTGCCGTTGGCTACGCCGAATGCATTGTTGTAGGCGCCGGTGAGCGCCTTTTGATGGAGGTCGAAGGCGATGGTTCCGGGTTGCATGGCCTGCTGCAGATGCTGCTCGTGCCACATGGCGCGGCTGGTGACCTGAGCATTGGTGATGGCGATGAGGATGGAGCCGCCAATGTTGCGGACGAAGTTGATGAGCCCGGCGACCTGGTTGCTTTGCTCCTTGGGCATGCCTACATACGCAGCAGTGGTGATGGAGATGAAGCAGAAGGGCAGAGGGAACATTTGCACGACGCGCAACCACGACGCCTCAGCAAAGCTCATTTGCAGATTGGTCACGTTTGCCGCGTAGCGAAAGGTGATGACGAGCATCATGAAGCCGAAGGCGGCAAGGTAGCGTGCGGAGATTTTTCCGGTGGCGATTCCGGCCAGGGGCATCATGAAGACGAGGGTGAGTCCTCCGTAGGTGAGTGCGAGGCCGGCAGTGGTGGCATTGTAGCCAAGCAACTGCTGCGTGAATTGAGGCTGGAGAACGGTGTTGGCATTCAGCACGCCGCCAACCAGCATCATGAGGAAGCAACAGATGGCGAAGTTCCTGTAGCGGAAGAGGCGCAGGTTGATGAGCGGATCTTTCTTGTTCCACTCCCAAAGGAAGAGACCGATGATGCCAACGATGAACAAGACCGCGAAGAGGCAGATGAAGGGCGAGGAGAACCAGTCATTCTCTTCGCCTTTATCGAGCATGATCTGGAGGCCGCCCATGGCGAGTGTTAGAAAGCCGAGGCCGACGTAGTCCATGTTGCGCAGGCGCGAGCGATCGGCCTTGATCCAGGGGGGATCCTCGACGAGGCGCGTGACGAGGATGAAGGCAAGAATGCCGACGGGAATGTTGATGAAGAATATCCAGCGCCAGGAGAAGTTGTCGGTAATCCAGCCGCCGAGGGTGGGGCCGATGGAAGGCGCGAGCACGGCGACAAGTCCGTAGAGGGCGAAGGCCTGCCCGCGTTTTTGAGGCTCGAATGAGTCTGCCATGATGGCCTGCGCCATGGGCTGCATTCCGCCGCCGAACATGCCCTGGAGCACACGGCAAAGAAGCAGGATGGGCAGAGAGGGAGCGGCACCGCAAAGAAAGCTCGCGGCAGTGAAGCCGGTAATGCACACGGCGAAGAAGTTGCGGCGGCCCATGACGGAAGAGGCCCAGCCGCCGAGCGGGAGCACGATGGCGTTCGAGACGAGGTAGCTGGTGAGCACCCATGTGGCCTCGTCAGTGCTTGCGCCCAACGAGCCGCCGATATGCGGCAGGGCGACGTTCGCGATGGAGGTGTCTAGCACTTCCATGAACGCGGCGAGGGCCACGGTCATCGCGATGAGCCAGGGATTTACTCTCGGCTTCCAGGCCGCATGCTGCGCGAGATTGGGATTCTGCATCTCCGACGATCCGGCTCCGGTCGCATTGCTCCTGGCTGCGGGATCGGAGGGAAGAGCCGGCAAAGTGGAGTCGATCGCGGACAACAGTTTTCTCCTCTGTTGGCTGGAGCTTTGTTTTATCTAAGGACCGGGGAGGTGCGACGTTCAGCAGATGGTGCTTCTATCTAGATTCGCATGGGGGCCAAGAGGGTGCACGGAATTGGCGGAGAGGCGGGGAAGGATTAAGCAGGGTGGAAGAAACCGAACGCGGCGGGCAGACACGCGAGACGAATGGGCATAGACGACTAACGTGCATGTACATTGAGAGGAAGAATATTACGGAAGGAAGGACATCGCTATGCGCCGCAGAACATTCATACAGACGCTACCTCTGGCAGCCGCGGGATCGGCCGCTGCCCTCAAAAGTAATGCAACCGGGCTGAGCCAGAGCCAGCAAGGCCGGAGCGGGCCGGGAGGAACGGGGCTGGGAGAGACGGGGGAGCTGTCAAAATTTCAGCTGGCGGGCGCGGAGCGATTCATTCGGCCCGACGTTCACGCGGGCGACAGGCCTTCGGGCGCGAGCTTTGCGACGCGGTCACCCGCGCTGGGCATGAATGGGGCGGCGGGGACAGCGCATCCGTTGGCGACGCAGACCGCGATTGCAATTTTGAAGCGCGGAGGATCAGCCGTGGATGCGGCGGTGGCCGCGAATGCTGTGCTCGGGTTCGTTGAGCCCACGAGTAGCGGGTTGGGCGGCGATTGCTTCGCGTTCGTATGGGATCCGGAAGCGGGAAAACTGCTGGGCATGGCCAGTTCCGGGCGCTCGCCAAGATCGCTTTCGCTCGCCACGGTGCGTTCGCGCGCGGCGAATGGGCACATTCCGGCATTGGGCGCTGTCAGCGTTTCGACCCCGGGCGCGCTCGACGCTTGGTGGACGCTGCACCAGCGTTACGGAAAGCTGAAGTGGGCGAAGTTGTTTGAGCCCGCGATCGCCGCGTGCGAGGCTGGCGATCCAACGCCGCAGATTATCGGCTATTACATCAAGGGCAATATGGAGTTCTTCGAGCACGCCGGTTCGGCGATTGAAGAGACCGCCAACGCGATGAAGACATACATGCTGCCGGGCGGCGCTGCGCCGGGAGAGTACGATGTGCGGCGCAATCCCGATTTAGCGCGCACTTACCAGATGATTGCCGCAGGGGGCCGCGACGCTTTTTACGAGGGACCGATTGCGCAGACCATCGACGCGTATTTCAAGCGGATTGGCGGATGGCTCTCCGCGGAGGACCTGCGCGAGCACCGGGCGGAGTGGGTTGAGCCGCTGGTGACGAAGTATCGCGGCGTGGATGTTTACGGAATGCCCGCGAACACGCAGGGGCTGGCCACTTTGCAAATGCTGAACATCATCGAGCAATTCGACATGCGCAGCTACGGGTTTCAATCGGCGCAATCGCTGCAGGTGCAGATTGAGGCCAAGCGGCTGGCTTACGAAGATCGTGCACGCTACTACGCCGATCCGCACTTCGCGAAGATTCCCATAGCGTGGCTCAACTCAAAGGAGTACGCGAAGGAGCGGGCGAAGCTGATCCGGCTGAACGCGATCAACGATCATGTTTCGCCGGGGCAAGCGCCGAGCCAAGGCGATACGACGTACTTTACGACGGCTGACAAAGACGGGATGATGGTGTCGATGATTCAATCGAACTTTCGCGGCATGGGATCGGGGCTCGTTGCGGATGGACTGGGCTTCATGTTTCAGGATCGCGGGCAACTGTTCTCGCTTCAGGATGGTCATCCGAATATCTACGCGCCGGGCAAGCGGCCGTTCCAGACGATTATTCCCGGATTTGCGTCGAAGGATGGGGTGCCGTGGCTCTCGTTTGGCGTGATGGGCGGCGACATGCAGCCGCAGGGGCAGACGCAGATCGTTCTGAATCGCGTGGATTACGGGCTGGATGTGCAGTCGGCTGCCGACAGCCCGCGCTGGCACCACGAAGGATCGTCGCAGTCGATGGGCGAGGACCGGCCGGGCATGGGACCGCGCGGGCTGCTGCGCCTCGAAGCCGGAGTTCCGGCCGCGACTCGCAAGGCGCTTGCCGACCTGGGCTGGCCGATGGGCGAAAGCGACGGCGGATTCGGGCGCTACGAGTGCATCGAGCTACGCAAGCAGGGAGCGGATCGCGTGTATGCGGCGGGCAGCGAGATGAGGGCCGACGCAGTGGCGTTGGCGTACTAGATGCGCATCGAGCGTCAGGAGTTACTGCGCGACCGGGTGCACATACACTTGCTGCGGCGCGTCGAATTTTACCCGTAAGGCCAGCTTCAGCTTCATGCCCGCCATCTGAGGCTTGCCTCCCATCGGTGTCACGAAGTCCAGTTCGTACTGGTTTTCGAGACGCCGGCCAATGTCAGCGAGATAGGGTTCAAAGCTCACCGGATTTCCGTTTCCGAACCAATAGCTGTTGCCGCCTGTCGCATCGGTGAGTTCCGCCATGAGGCTCTGGCCGGAAAAGGATGCGTAGTTCGTACGGTCGGCGAGGCCCGAGTTGCGCCAGTAGATGGAGTAGACGATGAGATGCGCGCGCACCGAATCTTCGATGGCCGCCTGCACGTACGGATCTTCCGGATCGTATCGCATGTTGTAATAGTCGACGCCGTCTGTCACCGCGACGACCTCGCGCCGCGCATGGGTGGCCGTCGAAGGCCAATGCTTAGCCAGATCGGAGAGGCAAAAGTACGGGCTCGCGCTTGCACCAGCCATCCCGCCGCCGAGAGGCAAATGCAGCTCGCGAGCGGCTGCGGCGCGATCGGTGCTCAAGGGACCGGCAAACACGGCACGGCCGTTCTCCATGTATGCAACCGCGACCTTAACATTCGGCGGCAGGCCCTGGATGAACTTCGCCACGTCATTCATCTGCGATCCGAGGCTCTGGCGCGCGCCATCGTCAATCAGCACGACCATTTCAACTGTGCTTTGCGGGCCGCGCAGGGGCGTCCACCCGGTGACGGTCGAATCTTTTCCGTTCACCTTCAAGTGCAACGCGTCCTGGGGAATGCCGCCGGGGATTTCGCTTCCGGACAGAAACGTGACGACTGCCTTTCCCTGCTGATCGCTGCTATCTGCCGCACGCGCGGGAATCGCCCCGAGCAATGATCCGGCTACTACGAAAGCTGCGAGTTGAAATCTGCGGATGCGCATAGGTTGCTCCTTGCAACCGGTTTCAGGCGAGATGGTCCGCCCGATTCGTTCAACCCGGCCTTGAATGATTAGATGTGTCTTGAGCCTGGCGGGTCGCAGCGGCTATGTGCCGGTGGAGGGAAGAACGTCGAGGTAAGGATAGCGGATTCAGCGGTTTGCGGGAAATCGGCTGCATGTGCAGGCCGATGTGGTGGCGCTAGCGTATTGACACAGGGCAATTAATTGGAAGGTATCCAGATCTGCCCTTGCTGAGTGTTCGCTCCTTGTGCCGGGTCAGTGTAGAGCGATGAAGTTGGAACAACGTCGACGGGATTAAGCGGCCCGCGGGCCGCGGGGTCCAGCAGATCCAACACTCCGTGCAGGCTGCCGTAAGTGGCCGATCCGGTTTGCAGAGACGAGTTGGGCGGAAACCAGGAGAACTCCGCCAGAATGAACCGGTTCGTGTCGGGCTGTGTCATCTGCTCCGCGGAGCCGGGATCTTTCACCTGGTTATACACGTTGGTGCCAAGCTCGTAAGCCATCGGAATTTGAATCGGCTCGGTTACCGGATTGGTCTTTGCGGATTTCGATTGATAGGAACCATGCATCAACGACTGCTGCGATATGACGACCTCATATCCACCGCATAGCGACTTCGGTCTCGGAATGGTCATCGCAAATTCATCCGCACTGGGCACGGTGAGGTTTGGGCCGCTCACTTTCGCCTTGGTGTAGGCCTTTACGCTCATCTCCTGAAAAACCTGATAACTGGCATCGTCTCCATTGACGACAAAGAAACCTACGGGCTGGCCACTTACGGCGATCTGATTCATGCGATCCGCGAAGCTGCCCTGGATCAACCCCGCTTGATTGAAGCCCGCATTGTAGAGCCCCTGAAAATCGTTGTATAACTGCTCGTTCGTAACTTCGCTCGTGTAACTTGTAAACGCAATATTCGGGTGTGTGCCCGCCGGAAATTTGCCTACGGGGCAGTTCAGGTTTTGACTCGTGCTCGCTGGAGTCGCCGGCGGCGCCTGCGCGGGTGGTACGGGAGGCTCCTGCGCGATTACGGGCGGCGCAGGAGGCGCCTGCACAGGCGTACTCGGCGCGACCACGGGCACCTGGCCGAGGGCTTGCGCGCCACGGCCCTGCGAGTAGCCGATCATGCCTTCCATGAGGCTCATGAGGCTCGTGCCGGAGCCTTCGCCGGCCGGAGCGGTTTGCGGCTCGCCGTAGGCGGCGCGAACGAGATGCGGGGCGGGATACGGGGCGAGTTGCGGGGCGAGATTCGGAAATGGGCCGGCATTGCGCGCGTTTGCAGTGGGCGACGGCATGATGCGAATCTGCATGACGTTGTTGGTGGCCATGTTGCCGCCGGCGATGAGCAGCTTCATGTAGACCTGGCCCTTGACGCGCTCGGTCCAGGGGCCGGTTTCGGCTTTGACCGGCGTGTAGAGGCCGCTTTGCTGGCCCTGGAAGAGAGTCTGCTCACGGAGCTGATCGTTGGTGTTCTGCGAAGTGAGGATGGCTCGCTGGCGCTCGGCGGTGAGCGCGAGTTCGCCCGGCTTGCCGAGTTTGACAAGGATCGAGTCGAGCGGCGGAAGCTTGGCGGTTCTAGCGGCGTTGTTGTAAGTGATTTCGAGGTTCGCGATAAAGTCGGCGGTGATTTCGCTTTTGTAGTCGGGAATTACCTGGTCGACGATGGCCTGATAGGTCTTTGGCATTTGCGCATACGTGAGGCCTGACTGGATGGTCCAGGAAACGGCTTGCAGCGAATTCGGATTGATGTGATATTGCACCGTCCCGCGCCAGATGAGCGCGCCGATTGCGCCGGCGGCTTTGCCCTCGTAAGGACCGAGCACGTAAGCAACGCCTGCGCCCGGCTCGTGCACGGAATATTCGGAGCAGAAATCGAGCGTGTTGATGGTGTAGTCGCCGGGAGGCAGCGGCTGATTGAGTTCGTCGGCCGTGAGTTGCAGCGGCTGAGGGTTGAAAGGGCCGCCGGGAAGCGTTGCGACCGTGGGATAGACGTCGCTGGCATTCAGCGTGAGCGGGAGCTGATTGTTGAGTAGGGTGCTGATGGCTTGCTCGGCGAGTTTTTCTTTGGCTGCCTCTGCGAGCGCGGCGAATGGATTTTGCGCGGCGAGATGGAGCGCGGACGCGGCGAGAAGGGGAGCATACAAGGACAGCGCCAGAGCTGCCTGTCGAATCTTCATTTGCATTTCTCCAAGAGGGCCGGGGCGGCGGCGTTGCAATTCAGTTTAGCCGACGAGCGAGCCGCTTTGGGGGGGCGCGGGCAGGAAGCTCGAGGATTTTGAGCGCGTTGTCTGACCCCGCAATTTCGACGGCCGTCGAGGCGAGGCTACGCAGGGTGAACATACTGGAATCGACAGGCGGAGTCAACGAAAAGACGATGGGGAAAAGTCGAAGGAGGAAAAGCCGCAGGCGAGAGGCTCAGTCAAGCCTAAAACTCACAACGACGGTGATATCGGTGACAACTGGTTCCGTTCCGCACATCGCCGGTTTGAATTTCCATTTCTTCAGGGATTGCAAAGCGGCATCGTTCATGGAATGAGTGGCACGGCCAACGAGTCGTAGGTCAGTCACCGATCCATCAGTGAGCACCGTCATCGCGACGGTTGAGTCGCCCATCAATTTGTCGTTGCTTGCATCTCTCGGGTAAGCGGGGTCCGGAGTACTTACCGGGACAGCATGCTGTAAGTCGGCGCACTCGCGTCGCGCGATCGCCCCCTCGGGTGGTGTAAGCAGCGACTCGTCGAACGGGGCGGAAGTCATATTCACCACGTGGGCTGTGATGACCTTACTGCCATTCACAAGCAATTCGAGTGTGCGCGGGTATTGGTGCTTTCCAAAGTCGAAGTAGTCGGCGAACTGCTCCCTGTGCTGTTCGTCAGGGGGTTCCTTCCACTCATCGATCAGGATTTCATTGGATGCCGGGCTGAGGCAGACGTCCCGCGAGCTTTCAACATAGCCCTTATGCTCAACCTCGATGCAGTTCATCTCGATACCGTGCTCGGTCCGATGCTTCTCTTTCTTCGCAACCAATTGCGAAGACTCAGCGCCATGGTCGAGCAGGCCGATGAGATTCCCGACGCGTAAGGGCGTGAAATCTATGTTGCGCAGAGTATAGTGCCAGTCGCCATTCTTCACTTCAATTTGCTGAAAATCCCCCATGACCACTTTGCGCCACCAGCGGTCCTTTGCCTCCCATTTAAACGTCAAGTGACCCTCGAGGGGGACTTCGATCTGTGCGACGAAATCGACATCGAGCTGGAAAGGGGTGGTCTGATCGTAGTAAAGATTCGCATGCTGTTCGGCGGCGGTCAACAACTGCTGCAGCGCGGGGTCTTCGCTGCCTAACGCCGGCTCAAAACTGCACACGAAAAATGCGGCAACCAAAATAAGCTTCTTCATTGTCGATGCTCAAAATAGTATCGCTAAATCGATGCCGTCGCGCGATTATTTGAGAATCCGCAGTTTGCCAAGTGCTGATTATGATTAATAAAACAGGTATTTGCGCCAGCGGTCGTCGCTGCGGCCCAGCATGCGCATGATCTGGCGGCTGGTGTGGAGCGAGAAGGGGCGCGGCTCGCGGAGCAGGATCATGTCGTCGATTTCGCTGAGCAGGCGATTGCCTTTTTTGCGGTTGCACTCGTGGCAGCAGGCGACGAGATTCTCCCATGTGGAGCTGCCGCCGCGCGAGCGCGGGACAACGTGGTCAAGGGTGAGCTCGCTGGGCGGCATGGCCTCAGCGCAATACTGGCAGGTGTTGCGGTCGCGCAGGAGGATGTTCTTGCGAGAGAGGGCGCGGGTCTGGTGGGGGATGCGGCGGTACTCCAGCAGACGGATGACTGAAGGCATGGCGATGATGGCGCGCTGGGCGTGGAGCGAGAGGCCGTGCTCCTCCTCAGTGCGCGCGATGCCCTTGAGCACCAGCACGAGAGCGCGGCGTGCGCCGCAGATGTTAATCGGCTCATAAGAAGCATTGAGCACGAGAACCGGCATCTGCAGAATGTGCGTGTGGGCGTGCGGAGCGGGGTCGTGGTCGGCGGCTAACACGACGGCTTTGGCGATCGCTTTCTGCTTGCGCGCATGAATCATGGCTTTTCCCAACGACATCTCTTTCCCCCCGGGCTAAAAAGATGGCTGTTTCCACTTAGACGTTGAATCCGACGATGATGCGTACGGGGCTGCGTGCGTGGCTGGGCCGGTGAGGATTTCGCCGTCCTCGTAAGTTTCCTCATCGATGTTTTCGTGGCCGTTCTCGTAGTCGGCCGAGTTGAAGTCGCGGCCAAATAAAGTTGATCGCTGCGCGCGCGCCAGCGTGGCTACCCAGACCGAGGCAGCGCCGGCATTCATTAAAGTTTGCGCCGCGGCTCGCGCGGTTGCGCCGGTGGTGAGAATGTCATCGACGAGCAAAATGTTCTGCGCCTTTACCCTGGACAAGTCTGAGACGGAGAACGCACCGCGAACGTTGATGCGGCGGCCACGCGGCGTGAGGCCGGCCTGGCTATCGGTGGCGCGCAGACGCATGAGCGTGCTGGGAGCGAGCGAGAGCCGCCACTGCGGATGGGTGATGCGCAAAAATTGAATGGCTTCGACGGCAAGCGAGCGCGATTGATTGAATCCGCGCTGCGCGTATTTGGAGCGGTGCAGCGGGATGGGGATCACGAGCATCTCGGCGGGAGCTTCGCCGGCGAGTCGCGTGATTGCGCCGGCAAGCATGCGGCCCAGTTCGCGGGCTGCAAGGTGCAGGCGGTCGTATTTGAGCGCGTGAATGGCTTGCCGCATGCGGCCCTGATATACGCCATGCGAAACGGCGCGGACAAAGGCCGGCGGTACGAGGCGGCAAGGGCGGCAAAGTATTGAATCCGCGGGCTTTGCATACGCAGGGATGACGTCGCCGCAGCGGGAGCAGACGGGGCCGGATTTGATGGGGAACTGCGACCAGCAGTCGGACCAGCACAGGGGGCAAATGGGGACAGAAGAAAGCTGCGGCAGGGCAGAGCCGCAAAGAGCACAGGAGGACGGGAGCAGGGCGCAACTTAAACTATCGATTGGACTTCGGAGCACGCGAACTGGACTTCGGAGCACCCGAACTACGGCGCGCCAGCGTGTTGTCTGGGCCAGTGGAACTTCGGACCTGCGAATGGCGGAGTCTGTGTGGAAGACGCACCTCGCTTCGGGCCATTCCGGACCGATGCAGCCCGATGGGGAGAGTATAGCGCAGAGTTTAGTTGGAGTTCTATGGACGGAGGAGTGAGCCGTGGGATTGAGGCGCCCATGAGGAGCAGGTCAATGGCAGGCTGAGCGGTGATGGAAATTCGTGCGCGACACAAAATGAACCGGCGGCTTGCTCAGATGCGAGGAAGTCGCCGGCGGTAAGTAATGGGGGGGGCCGATGCTACGCGTGGTGTGCGCGCTCGCGCTCGCTTTCGCGTTCACGCTCACGCTCCTGCTCTGTGTCGGTGTTTTTTGAGGCAGCATCGCGGGCCACGTCCTTTACTGTGCCCACGACCTTCTGTGTTTTGCCCTTGATCTGCTGCGCGGCACCTTCCACCTGAGCGTTCGTGTTGCCGGTCCACTCACCAACCTGGCGTTTCGCCCGTCCTGCAGCATCGTTGATTGCACCTTTTACGCGGTCCTTATCCATGATTCCACCTCCGTGGTTTTTTGCTTCGGTTTATTGGCTTCGGTTTATCGGCTTCCGTTTATTTAGCGGGCCCCGTTGATGCCTCTTCTGACCCTTGGGGCGCGACAGGCGCAATCGAGTTCTGCGCCTGGTGGGGGATCGCGCCTAAACGGCCTTGCGTCCCGTGATGAGTTGGATGACAAGCACTACGAGCGCGATCACGAGAAGGATGTGAATGAATCCGCCGAGGGTGTATGACGAAACAACGCCAAGCAACCAGAGCACGAGAAGAATGACAAAGATTGTCCAAAGCATTGTTAACCTCCTGAGGATTCTTCCTCAACCACTCCCGCTTTGACGCGTGTGTGTGCGCGGGGGTTGTTCGCGGCGCAATATATTCGAGTTAGGTGCGCCAACCGCAAATGCAATGCGGCAGAAACGATGCAACCGGGACGCGATTGCACGCATCGGGATCCGTAACGGGGGGGCTGCATTTGAAACGTTTGATGGGAAAGTGAATCTCTTTTGCGGCTAAGGGATTTGGCGAGGCAGCCGCGAGTGTTGATCCGGCATCACAGAAGAGGGTTTATGCCAGCTCGCATTATGCGCTGCGGCTGCTCAAAAGGAGAACGACATGATCTTGCTGATCATTCTGATTGTGCTGATTCTTGGATTCGGTTATGGCGGCTATCGAGTGGGGCCTGGATGGGGCTACTATGGCGGGGGCGGCATCGGCCTGATCCTTACGATTGTGCTGATTTTGCTGTTGCTGAAGGTGATTTGAAAGGTGGTCTAGGGCGGGGGCGGCACGGCGCGGGATGACTAGAGCGTTCCCATTCGCGGAAGGGGGTGGGAACGCTCGAGCGAATTCACGATTTGGGCTCGACTTGGGACTCGACTTGAGCAAGCAGAAAGAAAATTAGAAGACTCCGGCCATGTAGGCTTCCGCCGGTTGCAGATGTTCTGCTTTGGAGCCGCATTGTTCGAGCACCACTGGCGAGAGTGTGATGACCGGGCACTGCGCGTGGGCGAGAGTCTTGTAGACCACGCCGTGCCGGGTGATGGCGGCAAACGCTGAAGCGCCCTGCGCGCCCATGACGATTAGATCGGCCTGCTGCGTACGGCTTTGGTAGAGCAGCTCTTCAGTCGGGTCGCCGGGCACGACGATGGTTTGCACGTCGATTTGACCCTGAAGTTGGCGGGGAACCAGCGCGAGCATACCCCCTTCCAACTCGTCGAGCGGACGGCCCGCGAGAAGATCGGCGTGATCGAATCCGGCGCGGTCGAATCCCGCACGATCGAATCCCGCGCGGTCCTGAGGCGTGATGACATGCTCGAGGATCAGGCGCGCGCTGTGCTGCGCGGCGAGCTCGGCAGCGAAGGCCGCGACTACCGTGCTGGCCTCGTGCAGGCTGACGGCACAGAGAATGGTGCGCGTGACAAAATTGCGATAGGCGCCGTCGACCACTTCCGGACCGATGATAAAGACCGGCACGGTTGCGGTGCGCAGGACCGCCTCAGCGACAGAGCCCACCAGCAACTTGCCGATGGGTCCCGGCGAGTGCGTGCCCATGACGATACGGTCGATGTGGCGTTCGCGCGTAAAAGCGAGAATTTCGTCGGCGGGCAGGCCCGACCGGACGACAACTTCACAGTTGAGGCCCATTTCGCGAACGCGCGTGGCGAGCGGCTCGAGATGCTCCTTTTCCAGGCGCGCGGCGGCAGCGGAATCGTAATAACGAATTCCCGAGGGATCCGATGCGGTGACGACGAGTGTGTCATAAGCGTGAAAGAGAATGAGCTGGGAACCGAATTCATGTGCCTGCGCGAGCGCGAACGAAAACGCCTTCTCGTTGGGCGGTACTTCGGTGGCGAAGAGGATGGTGGAGGGTTTTGTCCAACCAGAATTCGAGAGGCCTGGGTTCAAAAGAGCAGCCATGGGAACCTCCTTATGGCGCGTCCAAATGGTGCCGCTCAAATAGTCTCAGGGGCATTGCGGCTTTGGCGGTGATACGCCGCACATGAGAAGGTGATTCCACTCACCTTTCGGCGATCTGGCGGCTCCGCTTGCCGGCCGGCTCTTGCAAAGTCACGGTATGGACGCAGGACGTAAACAAGCGGGACTGACAATCGCCCTTGCCTTTGACAGAATTGTGGTCCCGTTGCGCGGATTTGTCCAGCGTGAGTCGACGAGTTTGTCCAGCAAGGGTAGAGGGACCCAAATGAGGCTGAGGACGTGATCCCGATCACAGATTGGCCCACTCAATAACTGATCTGATGGACACGATGGACGGGAATCGCGACCCTTCGCGATTCGATCTGCGCATTCGCGCAGAGGAGGCCGGATGACGACGGAGCTGATGCACAATATTCCCGCGCGAGGCGGGATCGACTATGACGAATCGCCATTTCTGGCGATTTGGGAGATTACGCAGTCCTGCGATCTGGCCTGCAAGCATTGCCGCGCATCTGCGCAGTCGATTCCTCATCCGGACGAGCTGACACATGAGGAGGGCAAGGCGCTGATCGACCAGATTGCCGAGATGCACGTTCCGATTTTTGTGTTCACAGGCGGCGATCCGCTGAAGCGCAAGGATCTTTTTGAGCTAATTCGCTACGCGTCGAGCAAGGACCTGCGGGTTGCGGTAACTCCGAGCGCGACGCCGCTGCTGACTCGCGAGGCGATCTTCAAAATGAAAGAGGCCGGCCTGGTGCGGCTGGGGATTTCGCTGGACGGCTCGACGCCGGAGATTCACGATGCGTTTCGCGGGCTACCGGGAGCGTGGGCGCGGACGATCCAGGCGATTGAATGGGCCAACGAGGCGGGTGTTCCGATCCAGGTACACACTACCGTGAGCCGGCACAACGTAAACGACCTCGACAATCTGTGCGATTTGTTTGAGAAGCTGGCGATCGTGATGTGGAATGTGTTCTTCCTGGTTCCTGTTGGCCGCGGCCAGCTGGCCGATTTGCTGAGCGGCGAAGAATTTGAGCAAGTGTTCGGCAAGATTTATGAACTTTCGCGGCGGGCGAACTTCCAGATCAAGACGACGGAAGCGATGCATTATCGGCGCTACCTGCTGCAGCACAATCTGGAAGAGAAGCGCATGGGGCATGGAGCGGGGCACGGCGCCGGACACGGTTCGGGGCATGATTCGGGGCTGGCGCGCGGGGCCGCATACGAGCCGGGCACGCCGACGGCGGACGCCAAAACGCGCAATATGGGCTGGGCGACGCGCCGCGTGAACGACGGCAAAGGGTTCGTGTTCATTTCGCACATGGGCAACGTGTATCCCAGCGGATTTTTGCCCATTCATGCGGGCAATGTGCGCGAGATGCCTCTCGGAGAGATCTACCGGAACGCGCCGATCTTTAAAGCGCTGCGCGACACGGGGCGGCTCGAGGGCAAGTGCGGCGCGTGCGAGTTCAAGGAGATTTGCGGAGGGTCGCGAGCGCGGGCTTACGCGGTGACGGGCGATCCGCTGGCTCAGGAGCCGTGCTGCATCTATGAGCCGAAGAACTGGGACGCGGAGTTGGATCGGCAGGCTGAGGCGTTTCGGCATGCGACGCCGGCGCGGGAGCTGGTTAGGCTGTAAACAACTTCGAAGCACCGCAGGATCGAATCTTCTTCAGGATTTGGGCCTGACGGATCTCAATTGGTGAGCATTTCCCCGCAACGCCCTCCCGCCTCGACCATTCCTTTGAACCGGCTATCCCCAAAACCCGCGTGCGTCACTCCGTCGCCCTCTATTCCCAACGGAAAATCTTAGCCGAGAGCGCCGTAAACAGCAGGAAGAACACGATCAGCATTGCCACATCCGCAAGGTGAGCTGACCATGGGTCGCCTACCCAAATGCCTTGCAGCAAGCTTACGGCGTAGTTCATCGGCGATAGGCGCGCCAGCATGCGAAACGCGGGCGGGAATGATGCGATGGGCGCAAACAGTCCTGAAAGCCCGACCATCGGGTACAACACCACCGCTCCGACCGGTTGTGCGAATCGCGCAGTGGGAACAATGCTGGCGATGACAAAACCGATCGATAGTATGCTCCAGGTGCTGATTACCAGCGCGACTGCGAAAGAGACGATCGGAGGGTGGACGCCCGGCGGAATGTAGCGCTTGCCCGCCAGAAACATCAGCAGCAGTGACGCCGCGGTCAGCAGCAGCTTGACCAGGACGTGCGCACTAAGAATGGTTTGCGGTCGCAGTGGCGTGGCCCGCAGCCTCTTGAGGATGCCGCCCTCGCGGTAGATTGAAATGATGGTCACCAGTGAAAGCACTGCGCTGATGACAATCAGAATCGACGCCATAACGGGAAGACCCACCCGCGCAAAATTGCTCATCGAAGGTGTCTGTGCCTTTGAAGTGATCGCCCGGCCAACCAACACAAACACCAGCACCGGCACCACAATCGTCCCGATCGCCCCCAGCGGCTCGCGCATGAAGATCTTGATCTCAATCCACGTCAGTTTACCCAGCCCACGCAGCATCGTAATTCTCCCTACTCGCGAATGGAGCGCCCGGTCAGCTTGAGAAAAACGTCCTCAAGGTTGGGAAGGATGGCGCGAAAATCGGTGACTCGCACGCGATTCTCCGAAAGGAAGTGAATCACTTCAGTCACCAGATCGCCGCGTCCGTAAATCGTAAACTGACTCCCATTGCGCTCCACTCTTTCCACGCGCGGAATCAAATTGAAGGGTTCCGCGGCGGCTGGATCGCTAACTTCAATCACGACTGTACGTTCGGGACAATGCCGGAGCACCAGGTTCGCGGGCGTGTCGATGTCGATGATGCGCCCATGCTCCATGATGGCCACGCGGTCGCACAGCCTTTCCGCCTCTTCCATCAAGTGCGTCGTCAGAAAGACCGTCTTCCCGCGTTCGCGAATTCCGCGCACCAGATCCCAGATTGCGTGGCGCGATTGCGGATCGAGGCCGGTGGTCAGCTCGTCAAGGAACACTACCTCCGGATCGTTGATCAGTGCCAGCGCAATGAACAGCCGCTGCTTCTGGCCGCCGGAGAGATTCATGAACCAGGCATTGCGCTTGTCTGTGAGGCCGAGTTGATCGAGCAGTCGATCGCCGTCGACGCTCTTCTTCTTATAGAGCGAGGCCCACAGGTCCACCGCCTCCCAGACCTTGATGCGCTTCTGCAACTGGGCTTGCTGGAGCTGCACGCCGATGCGGTTCTGCAGTTTATAGACGTCGCGGAAAGGGTCGAGCGCCAGAACCGCGATGGAGCCGCGATCGGGCTTGCGCAGTCCCTCGATGCACTCCATTGTGGTTGTTTTTCCGGCGCCGTTTGGACCGATCAGTCCGAAGATCTCACCTTCGTTCACTTCAAACGTGGCGTCTGCCACAGCGACCGTCCTGCCGTAGCTTTTGCGAAGACCGGATACCTGGATGACTGGGCGCATCTTGTTTGCGAAGAATTTTTTGAACTGATGCGCAGTGTATATCAATGACCGCTGGCGTGGGGCCCGCCGGCGTGGGCGTCTGCTTTGCCCTTAAAGCGGCTGTAGACGAAGACCACGTAGCCAACGGCGAGAGCCATGCCGACGAGCCACCAGGCGAGGCCGACGGCGAGCGTGTGCGGGCCGGAGATTGCGCGGGTGAGCGTGATGTCGTTGGCGGCGCCAGTGGAAGCGGGAAGCAGAACCGGATAGAGGCCCCAGCACGCGCCAGCAAGCATGAAAAACAGATAGAGGCATGAGGCGAGAAAGGCTTTCAGCGGCTGGCGTTTGCGATTCCAGAGTTGGACCGCGGCGAGCGAAGCAATGACGCCGACGGGGACGAAAAATGTGACCGGGTAGTGGTAGTAGTTGTCGAGGCTGGCGGGGCGGACGGCGATGGTGGCGAAGAGGCTGACAATTGTGAGGGCTATAAGAATGAACCAGAGGGGCGAGACCACGTTGCGGGCACGCTGCTCAAGATCGCCGGAAACTTTGAGCGAGAGCCACAAGGCGCCGTGCATGGTGAGAGCGACGAGAGCCACGAGGCCGCCGATGACGGTGTACCAATCGAGAATGCCGGGCAGAACGCCCGGCTGCCAGTTGGTCCAGAGCGGCAGGAAAAAGTAGCCGTCGGCATTGATCGGAACGCCGCGAATGACATTGGCGAGGGCCGCGCCGTAGAAGATGGTAAGCAGCGCGCTTGCGAAACCGAAGACGCCATCGAGAAGCGCGCGCCAGACGCCGACATCGATGTGATTGCGCAGCTCAAGGCTGACACCGCGCAGGATGAGCAGCCAGAGGACGATCATGAGGGGCAGATAGAAACCGCTGAAGGCCGAGGCGTAGAGCAGCGGAAAGGCGAAGTAGAGTGTGCCGCCGCCGGCGAGGAGCCAGACTTCGTTGCCGTCCCAGACAGGGCCGATGGAGGCAAGCGTGGCCCGGCGATCAGACTCGGTCCGCACTAGAAACAAATGCAGGACGCCCACGCCGAGATCGAAGCCGTCGAGGACCACGTAGCCGACAATCATTACGGCAACGAGCCAGAACCAGAGAAAACCCATCATGACGGAGGCCTCAGTTTTCAGTTCGCGGTTCGTAGTTCACAGTTGTCTGCTCGCACAGGCCGATTGAAATTGCTCAATCTGCGGCGACGGTGTTGGCGGCGGGCTTATTCAGTTCCGGGCCGGTGCTGATTTCGCGATAGATAAGCACAGTGAACAGCAGGCCGAGGAGAGCGTAGAGTCCCATGAAGCCGATCAGCGTGAAGAGGCCGTTGCTGGCCGAGACGGTGCTTGAAAAGCCCTCGCTGGTGCGCATCAGTCCGTAGATAAGCCAGGGCTGGCGGCCAAGTTCGGCGGTCATCCAGCCGGCGGTGTTGGCGATGTAGGGCAGCGGAAAGCTGAGCAGCAGCGCCCATAACGCCCAGCGCGCAGTGAAGAGACGTCCGCGCCACAGCAAGAGAGCTGCCACCACCATGAGCAGCACGAACCAGGTTCCGAGGCCAGCCATGATGTGGTAGGCATAGAAAAGCAGCGGGAGCGCAGTTGGCCACTGGTCCTGCGGGAACTGATCGAGGCCTTTTACTTCGGCTTTGGTAGTTCCGTAGATGAGGAAGCTGAGGACGTCATTGACCACGATGGGATTGTCGATCTGGCCGGTTTCTTCGTTGGGCTGGCCCATGAGCACGATTCCCGCGCCGGTCTCGGTTTTGAAGAGGCCCTCCATTGCGGCGATAGCGGCGGGCTGATACTTCGCGACGTATTTGCCGGCGAGGTCGCCGGTGGGAAAGATGATTAGGATGGAGGAAATGACGCCGGCGATGACGCCGACCTTCAAGAAGATGCGGCCGTAGTCCTGGCGATGACCTTCGAGAAGGTAGAAAGCGCCGACGGCGGCCATGACGAAGGAGCCGGTGACGACTGCGCCGGTCATATTGTGCATGTACTGGAGCAGGCCCCAGGGATTCATGAGCAGTTGCCAGAAGCTGATCACTTCAAAGTGGCCGTCGGGCATGCGCGTGTAGGAGACGGGATGCTGCATCCAGGCGTCGGTGACGATGATGAAGAAGCCTGAGATCCAGGAGCCGAGCCAAACCATGACGGCGGAGAACCAGTGCATCAGCTTCGAAATTCGCTTTTCGCCATAGAGAAACAGGCCGAGAAAGGCCGACTCGAGGAAGAAACTGAAGACGCCTTCCATGGCGAGGGGCTGGCCGATGACGCCGCCGGAAACCCGCGAGAAGCGCGCCCAGTTGGTGCCGAATTCGAACTCCATGGGAATGCCGGTGACCACGCCGAAGACGAAGTTGATGGCGAAGATGCGGCCCCAGAAGCGTGCCGCGCGATCCCATGTGTCGCTGCCGGTGCGCAGGGCGACGGTTTTGAGTACAACGATGAGAAGGCCCAAGCCCATGGTGAGCTGGGGAAACAGATAATGGAAGGTGATGGTGAAAGCGAAGTGCAGCCGGTGGATGATTTCGGCGGTCATGCAAGGTCTCCTGCTGCGGACAACAGCCGGATGACAGACGGGGAAGGCATCCGGGAACCGGGTTCAGGAATCAGGATCGGGTGATCAATGAAGGCAAAACATTCAGATAGCGAGCAAGAATGATGGGTCAGTTTCGCAATCGATTCTAGCCCCTTGCAGTGACGTTAATCACATTTCGTGGCCAGCAGGTGGCTTGATTCTGGAATTTGAGAGGGCCATTCTTCTGCCGCCGGCGATTTCCCTCCAGCGCGCTGGCGGCGCATGCGGTCGCAAATGCTGCAGATTCGCAAATCACTGCAAACCCAATTGCTGTAAATATGGAGTGAGGCCAGAGGATGCGGATTGCGATCGTGGGCGGAGGGATTGCGGGGCTGGCAGCGGCCTATGAGCTCGAGAAGGCGCGCGCGGCGGGAGCTTCTGTCGACTACACGCTTTACGAAGAGCGGGCAAGCTTGGGCGGATCGCTGGCGTCGGAGACTGTGAACGGCGCAGTGCTGGAGCGCGGGCCGGATTCGTTTCTGACTGAAAAGCCCGCGGCGATCGAGCTTTGTCGCGAGCTGGGGCTTGGCGGCGAATTGTTGCCTTCAAACGACGTAGAGCGGAAGACCTATATTGTGGTGCGCAACAGGCTGGTGGCGCTGCCCGATGGGCTGATGTTTCTTGTGCCGACGAAGTTGATTCCCACGGCGCTGACGCGGCTGTTCGGGTTGCAGACCAAAATGCGCATGGGGCTTGAGCTGCTGCACGGTGCGCGGCCGAGCGGCGGCGATGAGTCCGTTGCGGCGCTGGTGCGACGGCACTTTGGGCAAGAGGCGGTGGATCGGCTGGCCGATCCGTTGCTGAGCGGCATTTATGGCGGCGACGCCGAGCAACTGAGCGCGCAAACGGTGCTGCCGCGGTTGGTGGAGATGGAGACGAAATATGGCTCGCTGACGCGCGGCATGCTGGCTGCGCATAAGCGGATGAAAGGCGCAGCGAAGAACTCGTCTAAAACTCGAAGCGGCGGAGCCGGCATTTTTACGGCGCTGCGCGGAGGCATGAGCCAGTTGGTGGATGCGCTGGTGGCGCGAATTGATCCGGCGAGATTGCGCACTGGAACGCCGGTGAGCGCGATTCGGAGGGCGGTGGGCGGTTGGAGCGTAGAGGCCGGCGGGATTGCGGAGAGTTACGACGCGCTGATTGTGGCGGCGCCTGCGTGGGCGGCGGGGGATTTGTTGGGGCCGGTCGACGCTGCGCTCGGCAGTGAGCTTGGCGGCATTCCTTATTCATCGTCGATCACAATGAATTTGGTTTACGACGAGGCGAAGATCGGCGCGCTGCCTGAGGGATTCGGATTTCTGGTTCCCGCGGTGGAGGGCCGCGCGATGCTGGCCTGCACTTTTGTGCATCGCAAATTCCTGGGACGGACGCCGCCGGGGAAGGCCGTGCTTCGCGCATTTCTGGGCGGAGTGAACGGCGAGGCGCTGCTGGCCGAGAGCGATGAGTCTCTGGTTGCGACGGTGCGGCGCGAGTTGAGCGAGATTCTGGGGGGAGAGACGCTCAGCGCGGACGTCGCCCCCGAACATGCGCAGGTTTCGCGCTGGCGGCGGGCGATGGCGCAATATGCCGTAGGGCACAAGGAGCGGATGCAGCGGATTGCGGCGAGGGTTGCAGAGCTGCCGGGATTGCGGCTGGTTGGAAATGCGTACGACGGAATCGGCGTTCCCGATTGCATCCGGCTGGGGCGGCAAGCGGCGCGGGAACTGATGGCGGCGGGCGCAAAGACGACGACGGCGACGGTCTGATTCGAGACGGCGTGCGGTAGCGCAGCAGGATTGCACGCCCGTATACTTTACATAGATATGTCCGCCAACGCAGACACTTTTTTGACGACGATTCTGGCATCGACGCGCGCTACATTGGCGGCGGCGAAGGCGGATGTTCCTGTCGCAGATTTGGAGCGGCGGGCCGCTGAGCATCGCCCGCGCGGATGGGCTGCCGCGTTGCGCAGCCAGGCTGAAAATGGGCCGGCAATTATTGCGGAGATCAAGAAGGCGTCGCCGTCAAGGGGAGTGATTCGGGCCGCTTTTGACCCCGCATGGCTGGCGCGGCGGTATCGCGCAGGAGGAGCGGCGGCGCTTTCGGTGCTGACGGACGAACCGTACTTTCAGGGCAGCCTGCGCAACCTGGAGATGGCATCGAGCGCCGCACCGCTCGCCTGCCTGCGCAAGGACTTCATCGTTGACGAGTACCAGATTGTCGAGGCGCGAGCGCATCGCGCCGACGCGATTCTGCTGATCGCCGCGGCGCTGGACAATTCCGAGTTGAGAAGACTGGCTGCGGCCGCCCGCTCGCTCGCACTCGACGTGCTGGTTGAGGTCCACACCGCTGAAGAGCTGGACGGAGTGCTCGATGCGCTGGGCGAGACGGGCGCGGACGCTATCGGGGTGAACAATCGCGACCTGAAGACGTTTGAGGTGAGCGCTGAGACGTCAATGGCGCTGGTTGGGCGGATTCCGGCGAGCGTGGTGCGCGTGACGGAGAGCGGTATTTCCACGCGCGACCACATCGCGCAGCTGCGCAAGGCGGGATTTGATGCGTTCCTGATCGGTGAGAGCCTGATGCGGCAGCCGGATCCCGGAGCGGCGCTGGCGGAGTTGCTGAGCGGGGCGTCTGCTCACCCCAAATGATTGCAATGATTGCAGTTTGGAGATAGAATGCAATCATTGCAATCATGAAAGGACGCAGCGATGGCGACCAACTTAATTGTCAGGAAGGTGGAGGCGGAGATCGTTAAGTCATTGAAAGAGCAGGCTGCACGTAACGGCCGCAGCGCCGAGGCGGAGCATCGGGAGATTCTCAAGGCTGCCTTGCTTCGGCCGCGCAGACGATCCATCAGCGAAGCGCTGGCCTCCATTCCAAATGTCGGTCGCGATTCCGACTTTGAGTTTGACCGGAATTAGCCGTGTTTCTGATCGATACGAACGTGCTGAGTGAACGACGCAAAGGGCTCAGGGCTGACGTGGGAGTAGCGGAGTTCTTTCGCCGCACAATGAACGAAGTTTTTGTGCCGGTGCAGGTGGCTGGCGAGATTGAAGGCGGCATCGAACGCCTGCGGCACCGTGGCGATCATCCGCAGGCGCAGGTTCTGGAGGAGTGGTTCCGGTCTGTACTCGCTGAATTTTCAGAACACTTTCTGGCCTTCGATCTGGAATGCGCCAAGGTTTGGGGAACGCTTATTGGTGCAGATGAGCAACACAGTATCGACAAACAGATTGCTGCGATCGCGATCATTTACGACCTGACAGTAGTCAGTCGAAACACGGCTCATTTTGCAGGAACCGGCGTCCGGATCATGAATCCGTTTCTCGCCGATGCGCCCCCAGCACAGCCGCCCCAGCACAGCCTATGATTTGACCTGAGACGCCCATGAGCCTGTGGATCAAAATCTGTGCCAACACTTCGCTAGAAGACGCGATGATTGCCGCTGAAGCCGGCGCGGACGCGGTGGGATTTGTGTTCGCGCCGAGCCCGCGTCGCGTGACGGCGCAGCAAGTTGCGGTGATTGCGCCGCGGCTGCCGGCGAAGATCGAGAAGATCGGCGTTTTTGTGGATGCGGCGGTAGACGAAATCGTCGCGACGGTGGAAGCTGCCGGCTTGACCGGCGTGCAACTGCACTCGGAGGTTTCTGCCGAGGCGACGGCGAAACTGCGCGCGCGGTTCGGACCGGGCTTGCGGATTTTGCGCGTGGTGCACTTTGAAGCCGGTGCGCCGGAACGCGCGACGGCCGCGGCGCAGGATGCGAATGCCGATGCGATCCTGATCGACTCGCGCACGGCGACGGCGATCGGCGGTACCGGAAAGACTTACGACTGGGCCGCGGCGCGGCGCACAGTGTTTGGTGCGACAAAGGAAATGAAACTGATTGCGGCCGGCGGGCTGACTCCTGAAAATGTGGCCATGGCAATCGCCATGCTGCGACCGTGGGGCGTGGATGTGGTGAGTGGCGTGGAGGCTGCGCCGGGGCGGAAAGATGCGGCGAAAGTCCGCGCGTTCATTGCCAACGCGCGCGCGGCAAAACTGAAGCGCTGAACCGATGATTTGCGTTCCTAGTACACTAAGAGTTCCCCAATCGTCCTGGGAAAGCGGGCAGGAGTTCATCATGGCGTCGATTATTGTTCCGGCAAATCCGAGCGAGGCACGAGCGGGGCGCTTTGGCGTTTACGGCGGGCGGTACGTGCCGGAGACGCTGGTGGCGGCGCTGGATGAACTAGAGCATGCATATGACGAAGCGAAGATGGATGCGGCTTTTCAGGCGGAGCTGGCTGATTTGCTCAAGGATTATGCCGGGCGGCCCACGCCGCTTTATTTCGCCAAGCGGCTGACGGAGCAACTGGGCGGGGCGAAGATTTATTTGAAGCGCGAAGACCTGCTGCACACCGGCGCGCACAAGATCAACAACGCACTGGGACAAGGGCTGCTGGCGAAGCGGATGGGCAAGAAGCGCGTGATTGCCGAGACCGGTGCGGGCCAGCACGGCGTGGCCACAGCCTCGGCATGCGCGCTGTTTGGCCTTGAATGCGTGGTCTACATGGGCGACGTGGACATGGAGCGCCAGGAGCTGAACGTGAAGCGCATGCGCCTGCTGGGCACGGAGGTGCGCGGGGTTTCGTCGGGCTCGAAGACGCTGAAGGACGCGATCAGCGAAGCGATGCGCGACTGGGTTACGAATGTGCGGACAACTTACTATTTGCTGGGTTCGGCGCTGGGGGCGCACCCGTATCCGACGATGGTGCGCGATTTTCATCGCGTGATCAGCAAAGAGCTGAAGCAGCAGATTCTCGAAAAAGAAGGCCGACTGCCGACTGCGATTATCGCGTGCGTTGGCGGGGGGTCAAACGCGATTGGCGCGTTCTACGAATTCATTCCTGATCGTCAAGTCCGGCTGATCGGCGTGGAGGCCGGCGGGCGCGGGCCCGCGCTGGGCGAGCACGCGGCGCGGTTCAAAGGCGGAGCGCCTGGCGTGCTGCAGGGGACGTATTCCTACGTGCTGCAGGATGACGATGGGCAGATTGCGCTGACGCACTCGGTTTCGGCGGGGCTGGATTATGCGTCGATTGGGCCGGAGCACGCGGCGCTGCACGACTCGGGCCGCGCGGAGTACGTTTCGTGCGATGATGCGACGGCGCTCGATGCGGTGGTGAGGCTGGCGCGGACGGAAGGAATTCTTCCGGCGATCGAGAGCGCGCACGCCGTGGCCGAGGCCATTCGTATCGCCCCTGCGCTGCCCGCGAGTGACATACTGGTGGTGAACCTCTCTGGACGCGGCGACAAGGATATGGGCATACTGGCCCGCGAGTTGAAACTCTAGACGGTGCACACGTTCATCAGGGGCTAAAGCCCGGTTGATTTTGATTCGATTGCGGCACGACTAAAGTCGTGCCCTGACACTTCGTGCCCCGCTTGATTGATGGGGTTGTTAAGAGAAGCTGGAAGACTTCCGATGCCGATTCGTTTCGATCACAAGCCGGGCCTGGTTGTTTATCTGACGGCCGGCGATCCCAGCCTGGACGCGACATGCGAGATTGCAGTGGCGGCGATTGATGCCGGCGCGGACGTGATCGAGCTGGGCGTTCCCTTCAGCGATCCGCTGGGCGACGGGCCGATTATTCAGCGCGCCAGCGAGCGGGCGCTGGCGCGGGGAACACGGCTGCGCGATGTGCTGGCACTGGCGCGCGAGATTCGCGCTGCGCGTCCCGCCGCCGGACTGGTGATCTTCAGCTATCTGAATCCGATGCTGCGCTACGGGCTGCGCAAATTTACCGACGATGCCGCGGCGGCCGGCGCGGACGGCGTGCTGGCCATCGATTTGATCGTGGAAGAGGCAGCCGAATATTTGGCGGAGATGAGCCGCGTGAATCTTGCGCCGATTTTTCTGGCCGCACCGACGAGTTCCGATGCGCGACTTGAGGCGATCGCCAAATACTCGAAGGGTTTTGTATACGCCATTTCGCGCGTGGGAATCACCGGCACGCAGAAGAGCATTACCGCCGATGCCAAGGCGCTGGTTGAGCGCATCCGTCGATACACGCGATTGCCGGTGGCTGTGGGTTTCGGCATCAGCAATGCGGAGCATGTGGCCCAGGTGGCGGAGTTCGCGGATGCCGCGGTGATTGGAAGCGCGATCGTCGAGTTGGTTGAAAACTCGACAGCGGCGACAGCGCCGGGGGCCGTGGCGCGATTTATCAAGGGCCTTCGCTTGCGTGACGCGGCGCTGGCCCGGTGAGAAAAACAGCTTTCAGCTTTTAGCTACCAGCCTCTAACTTTTTAGTGGCGGGCTGAGCAGTGTAACCTCGAATCGGCAAGAATGGGCTAGAAGCTAGAGGCTAGAAGCTAGAGGTTGATTTGTGACGATTGAAGAATTGCGAATCCGAATCGATGCGCTGGACCGCCAGCTCGTGGAGCTGCTGAGCGAGCGGGCGCGCGCGGCGCAGACGATCGGCAATTTGAAGGCCGCGACTTCGCTGCCGGTGTATGAGCCGGAGCGCGAGAAGATCATTTACGCCAATGTTCGCGCGGCAAATAAAGGCCCCCTGCCGGACATCGAGCTGACGCATATCTACGAACGCATTATCGACGTGATGCGGGCGTTGCAGCGGAACGAACTGGCCAGCCAACGAACTGCCCAGGCTGCCCAAGCAGAGAGCGAGCGTTCAGGCGTGGCTGCGGGTGCACAGACGCCCGAGACAGGGAACGAACAATGATTGTCGCAATGCAGGAGAAGGCCACCGAAGAACAAGTGAATGCCGTGATCAACGCCATGGAAGAGGCGGGCGTGAACGTGCATCGGACGACGGGAGAGTTCCAGACGATTCTGGCGGGAGTGGGCCCAACGGCCGGACTCGATTTGACTAAGTTCGAAATGCTGCCGGGTGTGCTGCGCGTGCACCGGATCAGCGCGCCGTACAAACTGGCGGGACGCGCGTTCCGGCCCGAGGGCACGGTGGTGGAGTTTGCGAACGGCGCGAAGATCGGCGCGGAAAAAGTCGCGGTGATTGCCGGACCGTGCGCGATTGAGAGCCGCGGGCAGATCTTCACCATCGCAAAATGCGTGAAGGCTGCCGGCGCGGGCTTTCTGCGTGGAGGAGCGTTCAAGCCGCGCAGCTCGCCTTACTCGTTTCAGGGGCTGGGGATTCCGGGCCTGGAATTTATGCGCGAAGCAGCCGAGGTTAATGGGCTGCTGGTGGTGAGTGAGGTGATGGAGATTGCGCAGATTGAGCCGATGCTGCCGCTGGTGGACTGCTTTCAGGTAGGCGCGCGCAACATGCAGAATTTCAATTTGCTGCGCGAACTGGGGCAGGTGCGGAAGCCGATCCTGCTGAAGCGCGGCATTGCGGCGACGGTGGAGGAGCTGCTGCTTTCAAGCGAGTACATTCTCGCGGGCGGCAACTACGATGTGATCCTGTGCGAACGCGGCATAAGGACGTACGAGACGGCGACACGCAACACGATGGACATTTCGGCGATTCCGGTGGTGAAGAAGCTGTCGCATCTGCCGGTGGTTGCGGACCCATCGCACGGCACCGGACGGCGCGACATGGTTCCGGCGATGGCGAAAGCAGCCGTAGCCGCTGGCGCCGATGCTGTGCTCATCGAGATCCATCCTAATGCCGACAAGGCGGTTTCAGACGCGGTGCAGACGCTCTACCTCGACCAGTTCGAAAAGCTGGTTGCGGAGTTGCGAGTGATTGCCCAGGCCGTTGGGCGGACGTTGTAAGCTAACCGAGCAAAGAGGCTCCGCATGATCGAGCGCATCTCCATTCTGGGCACGGGATTGCTGGGCACGTCAGTTGGATTGGCGCTGCGCGGCGCGGGATTTCGCGGCTCGATCACGGGCTGGAATCGGAGCGTAGAGCAGGGAGAGCTTGCCAAAAAAATGGGCGCGGTGGATTCGCTTGCCGGCGATGCGACAGAAGCTGCGCGGGCGAGCCAGGTGACGGTGCTAGCCGTTCCGATTTTCGCCACGCTCGATTGGATGGAGAAGCTTGCCCCGGTGCTCGGGCCCGAGCAACTCGTCACGGACGTGGGCAGCACGAAGCGAGTGATTTCAGAGACGGCCGCGCGGCTCTATAACACTCCGGAGCGAGCGGCATTTCTACCCGGACATCCGATGGCGGGCAAGGAGCGCGGCGGCGCGGCGCTGGGTGACGCGAACCTTTTTCGCGGGGCGGTGTGGCTGTTCACGGACGATGCAGCGGCGAAGCGCTCGGCGAAATCGGCGGAGCTGGTGAAGAGCTGGCGCGAGTTAGTCGCTGCGATGGGCGCAAAGACGCTCGACCTTGACCCGGTGCGGCACGACGAACTTGTTGCGTGGGTGAGCCACCTGCCGCAGTTCACGGCGACGGCTTTGAGCGCGCTGCTGGAAGAGGAAGTGGGCGACGCGCCGGAGCTGAAGGATGTGGGCGGCCGCGCGCTGCGGGAGATGACGCGCCTGGGCGCGAGCCCCTACTCGATGTGGCGCGACATTGCGCATACGAATACTGAGTCGGTGGAGCGGGCGTTGCTCGCGCTCGAGCAGCATCTGGCCCAGATCCGCGAGAACCTGCGCACACCCGAGTTGCGTGATGAATTCGAACGGGCCAACAAGTTCCGGCGGGAGTAGCTCAGAGCACGCGAAAGCGACGGGCGGCCCAGGGCCAACAGCCGAGAACGAGCAGCGCAGCCTTAATCGACCGAAAGACGAATAGATAAGTCACGACGAATGAGCCGGTTCACTCCAGCTCACCCTTTCTCTACCCCATTCGTTCCATAGGCGCATCTACTCTTTTGCCGATACACTCGCACAGGATCATGATGACGCACGGGTATGACCGGATTTGGCGCGTGGTCAAGCTGGCGTTGATCTGTGCAGGCCTAGCGGCCGCGATGCCCGCAGGTGCGCTCGATCCTCAGAAGGCCATCACCCAATACATTCAGACGGTGTGGACCACGGATGCGGGGCTTCCGCAAACGTCGATTTACACCGTTGCGCAGACCAGCGACGGTTATTTGTGGGTTGGAACCGAATCGGGGCTGGCGCGGTTCGATGGCATCAGTTTCAAGGTCTATAACCGGCGCAATACCAAGGCCCTGCCCACCGATTACATTGCTCGATTGCTGGGCGCGCGCGATGGAAGCCTGTGGATCGCCACCGACAGCGGACTTGTTCACGAGAAAAACGGAGTCTGGACGACGTACACGGTCCGCGACGGCCTCTCAAGCAACGACATTCACGCACTGTTTGAAGGCAGCGATGGAAGCCTTTGGTTGGGTACCGCGCGGGGGCTTGACCGGCTGCAGAACGGCAACATTCAGGTCTATGGGAGCCGCGACGGGCTGCCCGGGACGACGGTGACCGACCTGAAGGCCGATTCCGCGGGAATCTTGTGGATTGCGACGGACGCCGGACTGGGGCGATTTGACGGTAGGCGCTTTACCGCGTACACGGCGCTCGGTGGCATGACCAACAACGTTCTTTCGGCGCTGACTATCGCTCCCGACGGCTCAGTGTGGATGGCGGCAGCGCACGGGCAACTCGCCCGGCTCGTGCAGGGACAAGTGGAGAACGAGTCGAGGACCGTGATCAGCGACTCCACAAACGGGGACGACATCAACGCGCTACTCTTCGACCACGATGGCAATCTCTGGATCGGATTCGAGAGCCGCGGGCTGGCGCGCCTGCATAATGGCGCCTTGAGCCTCTACGGAGCGACAAACGGCTTGCCCGGCCAGACGGTCGAGTCGTTCTTTGAAGACAGCGAGCACAACCTGTGGGTAGGGTTGTTCGACAGCGGCCTGGTGCAACTGCGCGACGGAAAGTTTACGACCTTCGGAAAAGCGGAGGGCCTCTCGTCGAATATCGGGTGGTGCGGGCTACAGGCGAAGGACGGAAGCATCTGGATGGCGACGAGCACGGGCGGATTGGACCGGATTTTGCCGGATGGCGCCGTCCGCAGCTACACAAACGGTGAGCGGAATTCGAGCGAGACCATCCATTCGATGATTGAGACGCGGGATGGAGCGATCTGGCTGGGGCAGCGGCACGGCGTACTGACGCGTTTCCTGAACGGGCGATTCGAGACCTTCAAAGACGAGCGCTCGAACAAGAACGCCATCAATTCGATACTTGAGGACCACGACGGCAGCTTGATTGTGGGCACGTATGGCTCAGGCGTGGCGCGATTCAAGAATGGGCAGTTCGAAGTGATTCGAGCGACGGGCGAGGTTCCAGCGATGGCGGAGGCCGCCGATGGAACTTTGTGGCTGGGCACAGACGGCGAAGGCGTAATCCGGATCAAGGATGGAATTGAAACCAACTTTACCAAGGCGAAAGGGCTGCTCAGCGATCACATTCTGGCGCTCGACATGGACGCTCAGGGAGAGCTCTGGATCGGTTCGTCGTCGGGCGGACTAAACCGGATCCAGGATGGGAAAATCACTTCCTACACACCGGATCAGGGGCTGTTCGATTCAACGGTGGGAAACATTCTCGAGGACAATCTCGGTAATCTCTGGTTGGGGTCAGACAATGGCGTCTTCCGCATCGCAAAGAGTGAGCTGAACGACTTTGCCAACCGGCGCATCTCCTCGATTCACGGCGTCGTGTACGGCACCACGGACGGGTTGCGGTCGCGTGAAACCATGCAGGGCGGCACGGGGACCGCATCGAAGGGACCGGACGGCAGACTTTGGTTCTCGACGATGCGCGGCCTGTCGGTAGTCGATCCGGCTCACGCCGTGGACAGCGATCAAGGGTTGCACGTACTGATTGAAGAGGTGTTGATTAACGGCAAGATCGCCGAATCAGCCTCGGCGGTCCGCGTGGGTCCGCGGGCGAGCCGGCTGGAGATCCAATTCACCGCACCAAGCTTTGATGCGCCGGGACAGATCCAGTTCCGCTCGATGCTGGAAGGCTTCGACGACCACTGGAGCACGGCGTCGGTGCGCCGATCCGCCGACTACACCAACCTGCCGGCGGGCCGTTATCGCTTTCTCATAGAGGCCAGCCGGAACGGCAACGAATGGAGTGCCGCTGCCGAGCCGTTGAGCCTTACCGTTGTGCCGCCGTGGTACAGAAGCGTTCTTGCTTATCTCATCTACGTTCTTGCCGCGATCATTCTCGCCTGGCTGGTTGTGGAGATGCGCACGCGCAATCTGAAGCGGCGGCGCGACGAGCTGGAGCGCCTGGTGGTGGAGAGAACTGCGCAACTGGAGATCGAGAAACAGGGGCTGATGAGAGCGCGCGAGGCCCTGCAATTCCAGGCGGCGCACGATTCGCTCACCGGACTGTGGAGCCGAGGCGCGATTCTCGAACAATTGGCCCGCGAATTGGAGCGCGCCACGCGGCAGCGCACGGTACTCAGCGTAATCGTAGGTGACCTGGATCATTTCAAGGCCGTCAACGACACCCACGGCCATCTTTGCGGCGACTTCGTGCTGCGCGAATCGGCCCTTCGCCTGGTGGGATTGATGCGTGGATACGATGCGGTAGGCAGGTATGGCGGCGAAGAATTTCTCATCGTGTTGCCGGGTTACGATGCGGCAGAGAACCCGGCGCGCACCAAAGACCTTGTGGACGTGCTGGCCGCGCGGCCCTTCGATTGCAATGGATCGGAGATCAACGTGACTTGCAGCTTTGGCGTGACGATTACGCGGCCATGGATCGATCGGACGACGATCGACGATTTGATTCGCCGCGCCGACAAAGCTCTTTACGCGGCAAAGCGGAATGGCCGCAACCGCGTGGAATTGGATCCGACGTATACGCCGGAGAAGGCCAAGCGCTGAGGGGCGGATTAAAGGATTCAAATCGGGACTGCGAGAACAGTTGGTCGATCCGCGCTGACTGAAATTCAATCTAGCGCAATTTCGCTTTTGCTCCGCGCCAGTAGAGGAGCAAGCCGATGAGGATCGAGATGGCGGTAACAATGGCCACCTTGAGCACAAATGCGAGCTTGTTGGCGGAGTCGCCGGGAGGAACGAGGGAGACGAAAATGCCGACAAGGACCACGAAGAAACCTAGGCCGCCGCAGATCCACACGCCCAGGATTCCGCCGGGCACGAGCACGGCATGCGGGTTTTCACAGCGGTCTTTGCGGGTCGCCAGCTTAATGACCGCCGCGAACATGTACAGGAAGGGAATGAAGTAGAGAATGATGGCGACGTCGACCAACGATTGATAGGCGCCGCGGGTAGATTCGTTGATCTGGCTCAACAGCAGTACAGCACCGGAGATGATGGCCTGCACGAGGATCGAGACGTAGGGTGTCTTCCACCGGGGATGGATTTTGCCGAAGACGGCGGGCAGATAGCGATCGATGCCGACCTGGAAAGGCACGCGCGCGACGCCCGCGACGGTGCTGCCGATTCCGCCCGCGTTGCCTGCTGTGACGAGAATCGCTGCGATGACTCCGAAGAATCCGATGCGAAACGCAGCGGAGCCAACTGCGATGGCCTGAAAGACGCCGCTCTTGGGATCGATGCTGTCGGCGGGAACGAGGGCCAGCACGGCAAAGGTTCCCGCAATGTACATTAGGGCGATGAGCGCCCCGGCGCCGAAGACAGCGCGCGGAAGAGTGCGGCGCGGATTGTGCACTTCCTCTGCCATACACGAGACGAGCTCGAGGCCGGTGAACGCAAAAGCGATCTGCGACCAGAAGTTTACCGTGTCCCAGTTCCACGCGGGCATCATGTTGGCCAGAGTGAAATGCGTAACGGAGCCGTGGCGCACGCATACGCCAACGGCCACGACAACCAGCATGAGCAAGGGCACATACGTTCCCACGCCACCGGCATTCTGCAGCCATTTGCCGATGTTGAGGCCGATGATGTTCAGCACCACGGCAATCAGCAGCAGGGCAAGCGAAACCCAGAGCAGAAAGGAGCGGTTTTGCGCGAGGGCGGCGCCGTGGCTGGAAGAAATGTAGGCGGACATGGACGCGCTGGCGAGCAGCAGGCCGGGGAAGTAGAAGACGGTGTAGATCCAGTAGGTCCATCCGGCGACGAATCCGTGGAACGGGCCAAAAGCGTCGCGCGCCCAGGCGTAAATGCCGCCTTCCTCGGGAAAGCGAGACGAAAGCTCGTTGATGACCAGCGCGCCGGGGACGAAGAAAAAGAAAGCAGCCAGCACCCACAAGCTGATGGACGAAGTGCCGTTGTGCCCGGCGGCGGCGATCCAGCGCGGCCCGAGGACAGCGGCGATGTCGAAGAGCAGCACATCCCAGAAGCCCATGGTCTTGCGCAACTGCGGTTTGGAATCGCGCGCATCGGGCGCGGGGATGGTCATGGAGGCCTCTGAGGCGAAGTCGTTATGCGAAAATCATAATAGCTGCCAGCTTCTAGCCACTAGCTGCCAGGTTCCGGCTCTCAGCTTTCAGCTATCAGCCGTCAGCTTTACTCCACGCGCTGCCAATATTTGGTGCGGCCGAGCACGGGGACTACGAAGTAGCCGTGCAGGCGAAGCATTTTGCCGCCGGCGTCAACCGAAATCGATGCGCGATAGATTTTGCCCGTCTCGGGGTCGAGGACCTGCCCGCCGGTCCATTCACCGCCGTTTTGGTGAGCGCCGTTCTGCATGAATCCCGAGAGCACCTGAAGGCCCATGAGAGGACGGTCTTCTAACTCGCCGGGGCAGCTTCGCGTCAGTTCACGTCGTTTCCAGCCTGCTTCGCAGTTTCGGCTCCGGTGAACGGCAGAGCGATAGAGAAACCCATAGACAAATTGACGGGATCAAGGGTCTCGAGGCCCTCGGCTTGTGCCGCATCAAGCAACGCCGGCGAGACGGCGACGAAGCTGATTGCGGTGCCGGGAAACATATCGCGAGCGGTGAGAGCGGAGCCGAGTTGCAGTGCCTCGGGCCAACGCAGCGAAGTGCGGTCAAGGAGCTGGCGCGCGGTTTCAAGAACGCCCGGATTCAAGGGCTGCTGGACTATGCGCGCGGACTCGACCCGCAGCAGCTCAAGCGCGGCGGCAGCCGATTGCGGCGAGACCTGGCCAGACCGCTCGCGCCGCCTTATGGCCGCATAGACCTCAAGGGGCGTTGCGGCGGAGATCAGCTTTCGGTTGTCCTCTATGGTTTCAAGGAGGCGGATGAGTTCATCGGTTCCGGGCTCGCGCACAAACAGCCGAGCGAACGCCGTGGCCTCAAGAAAATAGAAGCTCACACGCTCCCCCGATCCTCATCGATCGCGACCGCCACTGGCTCGCCGTGCACTTCAATGGGATGGAATCGCTGCGCTTCCTCAGGGATGCCGGCCTCGGCGCGATTAAGCCGGATGGTGGTGGTGGGATAGGCCGGAGTTTTGGGGTTAGCGATTTTGCTGGTAACCACGACGCCGCGCTGAATAGCCTCAGCCAGCACCGCCTGGCGCGTTTCAGGGTGCTGGTTCCAGCGGAACGCCTTGCGCGGCAGGAAGGAATCGCGGAACCACTTGAGCGCAATAAATGCGTGGCCGCCGCGCTCGGCTTCGGCCAGCGCCGCGCACAGTTCCTTGACGCGGACATCGAAATCGGCGGGCGTTGCCTCTTCCTCTTCGTCCTCTTCTTCCGACGCGCGACTGGAGACGGCACGCGGCACGCGAGTAAGGCGCGGAGCCGACTCGTCGCCATCGACTCGCTCAAAGTAGATGCGCACTTCGTCGTCTTCAGGGGACCAGGTGTCGGCCGAGGCGTTGCGGCGCTTGCTACGGCCGCTTTCGCTGCATAGCTCGACGATGGCCTGATACCCGGGAGGCGCCAGAAAGCGCAGTGCACGCACAAGGCCGGGATCCTGCGAAAAGGCCAGCTCATTTAATGCTTCTTCGACAATCTCTTCAGCCTCAGGGATGGTAAGGAGGCCATTTTCAGCAGAGTTCTGCGCAGCTCTAGTCGACTTCATTTCGTCACTCCCTATCTGCCGCCTGCGTTCACGGAGCCAGCAAGGTCACCGGCCGGTTCGGTCTCCGGGCTCGGAGCTGCGCCGCACGCATCGAACAGCAGCACTCGAATTAAGTAAGTCCCAAGGCGCTCTTTGGTAGGAGGAAGGCGGACTTCAATTCCTCTATTGAGAGCAATAAGACTGCAATATTCGTTTGGCCAGGACTGGATACATTTTTGCCTTCACCTTTCCAGCCGATAGGGGGATAGAGGCCGACGAAAAACCTGAAGCTGCAATTAATGAACCATCATAGGCATGGAGTTTCGACCTGACAACAATTATTTGAAGTGAAAGTTGTGGAAGGAACCTACCCGTGAACAGACCCAGAAGAGCCCGGCGAGACTCACACGCCTGCAAAAGCATCGCGCGAAGGCTTTGCTCACGTCAGAGTTCGGGATTTCAAGCGCCGGGATTCGTAGAATAGAGTACATGCGCCGATGGCTGCAGTTGCTTTTTTGCTTTTACGTTGCATTGCCCCTGGCGCATGCCAACGGCCAGCCCTTCGACCTCTCCGGCCCCAAGGTGGATATCCATGTGAAGCGGGGAGAGGTCACGCTTCCGATTTCAGAGGTGCCCAACCTGCTGCCGGGGGACCGGTTGTGGATTCATCCCGACCTGCCGGAGAGCCAGGCCACCCATTTTGTGCTGGTGGTTGCCTTCCTGCGGGGTTCCACCAACCCACCGCCCCCGGAGTGGTTTACGCGCGTGGAAACGTGGACTCGCGATGCGCGCGACGAGGGAGTATTTGTCACCGTTCCCGATGGGGCGCAGCAGGCGCTGTTGTTTCTTGCGCCGGAGACGGGCGGCGACTTTGACACGTTACGAAGCGCGGTGCGCGGGCGGCCCGGCTCGTTTGTGCGCGCGGCACAGGACTTGCAGGCGGCCAGTTGGGAGCGGATGCGCCTGGAGGTCTATCTAGCTGACGTTAAAGTGAGCAGCCAGTTCGATCCCGAGGCGCTAAAGACGCGCACGGAGATGGCGGCGCGCAGTTTGGGAATCAAAATCAACGAGAGTTGCTTTGAGAAACCCGCTGAGGAGCAGCCGTCGTGCCTGTCGCAGAACTCTGAGGGGATGGTGCTTGACGATGCCAATGCGCAATCGCTGGTGGGCCAACTGGTGAACGGGGACACTCTGAATCTGATGAACGCCATCAGCTCGACATCCTTGGCGGGCGGCGGCCTTTATAGCCCCTACGTGGGCGCGATTGTGGATACAGCCCGAATTTTAGCGTCGCTGCACACCGCGCACTTCCAGTACATTCCGGCGCTGGCCCTGCCCAGGGACGACAGCCTGAACCTGCGGCTGAACATGCCGCCCTCGTTTCGCAATCCGATGTCGGTGGTGGTGGTGGCGCTGCCGCCCGTGGGCACGCCGAGACCGGAGCCGCTGCACTCGGTGAACCCCGAGGAGATCTTCTGCGCGCTGAAGCCGGGGTTAGTGTTGCCGGCGGTGGGAGCGCCTCTGGTATTCGCAACGGGGCTGACTCACGATCTGGTTCTGCATGTTGAGCCAGTTGATGCAAAGGTTGACGCGAGGGACAAGTCCGATGCGAGGAGCCGGGCAGTGGACTTTCCGCTGAACGTCGACGCGGAAAGGGGAGGACTGATTCCCCGCGAAAAAATTCCGCCATTGCCTGAAGGCGAGCTCAGAGCCGAGGTCCAAGGCAAATGGGGATTCGACGATTGGGAGGGACCGCAATACCGACTGGTAACCGCGCAGGCCGACAAATGGAGCGTGAATGCGGCCGATCGGTCCGCCCTGGTGGTGGGCCGCGACGACACCATCGAACTTGATGGCCTAACTTGCGATTGCGTTGAGTATGTGTCCGCTGAGATCGATGAAAACCGCTCCGTCGACATCGGATGGAAGTCGCCGAGTCCGGGCGAGCTGGAAGTGACGGTGCCATTGAAGGAGGCGGGGCCTGGGCCGGTGAACGTGGAGGTGCACGAGTTTGGGCTGGCCAAGCCGGATCGCGTAAAAATGGTGGCCTACGCTGCTGCCGCGTCGCTGAATGGATTGACGATGAACTCCGGAGACCGTACGGCTGTGCTGATGGGCACGCGGTTGGATGACGTGGCAACGGCAAAGGTCGGCAGCGTCACATTCACGCCTTCGACGCTGGGCCGCGTGGAGAATCTGGATCAGCTGCAGATGAACGCCTCTGGATCGACGCTTAGCCTGGAGGCGGGCAAGCCGTACATTGCGCTGGTGGACCTGAAGGATGGGCGGACACTGAAAGCGCCGGTCACGGTTGAACTGCCGCGCCCTCAGGTGACACTGCTGAGCGAAGCCGTACAGGGAAACGCAGCCGAGCTCGGACCTGTCGAGATGAGCAAGCCGGACGACCTGCCGGTGGATGGACGACTCGTTTTCTTTCTCAAGTCCGATGTTCCGGCCGAGTTTCCGCGCGACGAGAAAGTGGAGGTGGCGGCGGCTGACTCCAGCTTTCAAACGACACTATCATTGAGTGACGGCAGCCTGATGCTGGAGGACGCGCATACGGCAGAGGCTAATCTGGAGCCGCTCGTGCGCTTTGGATCTTCGGCCTTTGGGCCGGTGCGCGTGCGCGCTATCTCCGCTGACGGCGCGGCCGGCGACTGGGTTCCGTTGGGAACGCTAGTGCGCGTCCCAGGGTTCAAGGAGCTGCGCTGCCCGCGCTCAACGATCAAACCATGCCTGCTGAGCGGGACCGATCTATTTCTGGCCGCATCGTTTTCCTCGACGGCAACGTTCGATAATCCCGTGAATGTGCCCGCGGAGTTTACCGGAACGGAACTCGTGGTTCCGCATCCGGCGAAAGGCGTCCTTTATTTGAAGTTGCGCGACGATCCGGCCGGGCAGGAGACGCTCACACTTCCAGTGACGCTGATGACGCCGCAAGCTGCAGCGGCAACAAAACCATTGGTGCAGAAGCCAGCGCAGAACTAGCTGGGCGAGGAGGCAAGCCCGCGGATCGGCCTGCAAAGATGCCTCAGAAGATGCGGACGCGAAGGCCGGAGCTCACGCTAAAGGAATTCATGTTACCGAAGGTGAAGTTGGGCCAGTCCTGATATTCGACGTCGGCGGCACGGAGGTAGACTCTGCCCTTCCAATGGAAATCCACTCCGCCACCCGTGGTGACCACGAGGTAGCGGCCATAGGCGTAGTTGTAGGGGAAGTTGAAATCGCCGAAGCCGACAAGGCCCTTGGCGTAGGGCTGGAACCGGCCAACATCAAAATGGTAGCGACCACCGATCGAATAAGTCTCGACGTGGACGTTCGCGGTCTGGAGGTACTCCACCCAGCGACCTTCGGCTTCGATGCCGAGACGGCGTTTGGTGTCGGCGTCGACGAAACCGGTGATGCCGATCATCTTCCGCTGGCCGTATTGGAGGTAGTATCCGGAGCCTGTGGCGCCTGCCGACAACTTGAGCCCGCCCTGGTCGCCGGGAGCGGAAACCTGCGCGCGCGACAAGCTTGGCCCGGTACAGAAGATGGAGATGGCGAGCGCGACCGCAGCGGCTAGCGAAACCAGCTTGTCCTTTCGCCGAAAACTCAAGACCTGCAAATGTTTCATCTTTCTCCCGTGCTTCGCTGGCGGTCTCGCCGCTCTCAAAACTACTTGGTGATGGTGAGCGAAACGTTTTGGAACTGCTCCGCGTTGGTGTTTGCGCCGGTGCCGGTAACCTGGATGACGTAGTTGCCGGGCGCGGCAGTGTTCACGCTGAAGCTGCTGCAGCCGTTGGCGAGCAACGTAGCGGCGGAGAGCACCAGAGCCGCGGCAATGGTGAGGAATTTTGCATTGCGCCGGCGCAACTGCCAGAAAACAAGTCCGGAGAAGAGACTGAAGGGCAGGAACAGTCCGGCGAGAGCAACCTTCGAGGTCGCTGCCGGACGGCTAATGGCTGGGCGGTTCATGGCCGAGGAGCCTCCGCTCAACGGATTGTTGGTGTCAATGGTGAGCTGAACACTCGCGGAGCTGCCGGCCGTTAGCTTTACGCTGGGACTCGAGAAATGGCAGAAGACTCCCGCCGGCAGCGAAGCGCAGCCAAGCCCGATGGTGTCTGCAAAGCTCCCGTTCGAGGTGAGGTTCACGGTCACAGTGGCATTCTGCGACGTGGCCATGGTCACGCTGGATGGCTTTACGCCAAGGCTGAACAAGGTCGGCGTGCCGGAAACGGGGATGGTTGGCGAAGTGGAGGGGCTATGATCCGCGTCTCCGCCATAAGTAGCAACGATGTTGTAGTTGACGCCGGCAGTGAGGTTCGGAGTAAGTATGGCCACGCCGCTCGCATCCACTGTGGCCGTGCCGACCACAGTGGCGCCGCTCATGAAGGTTACTGTGCCGGTGGGCGGCACTCCCGTGCCGTTGTTCAGGACTGTGGCCACAAGCACAACTTGCGGAGGCGTAGCGGACGTGACCGAGGAGCCGAGGCTTGTGGTGGTGGGAATGAGGCCGACGGTTTCGCTGACCGAGGTTGAGGTACTGGGCGAATCAGCTGCATCGCCCAGGTAGCTCACCGAGATGGCGTAGGTTCCGGGAGCCAGCGTGGAGGTGGTGAAGCTGGCCGTGCCGCCAACGAGCGTAGCGGTGTTGAGGGTGGTTCCATTGGCGATGAAGTTCACGCTGCCGGTCGGCGTTCCGCCGTTGCCGGTGACCTTTGCGGTGATGGTGATGGCCGTACCAACGAGCGCGGGATCGGGCAGGACGGTGATTGCGGTGGCCGTAGTGGCGAGCGAGACGGTGAGTGACACTGCCGCCGACGTACTGCCGGCATCGTTCGTGTCACCGGCGTAGACGGCGGTGATCGAATAAGTACCTGCAGCCAGAGATGAGGTGGTGAACGTCGTAACTCCCGAGGCATTCAAGGTTCCGGCGCCGATGACGTTTCCGTTGGCGAGGAAGTTGACGTTGCCCGTTGGCGTTCCGCCGTTGCCGGCAACGTTGGCGGTGAAGGTGATGGGAACCAGCACCAACGCAGGGTTCGGCGTGATGTTGAGCGCAGTGAGCGAGATTGCCTGCGCGACGGTGAGCGGGAGAGGCGCCGAGGCGCTGCCCAAATCATTTGCGTCGCCGCTGTAGGTGGCGACGATCTGGTAGCTGCCTTGCGCCAGCGCCGGGGTGATGGTTGCCGTTCCGGCATTGTTGACGGGCGCGCTGCCCAGTTGCGTGGTTCCGGAAGTGAATGTGACGGTGCCGGTTGGCGTTCCCGTGCCGGAGCCCACCTTCACTGTGGCCGTGATTGTCTCTAGTCCGCCGGCGATTCCGGGGCTGGGTGCGGCGGTGACTGTGGTTGCAGTCGCGGCCTGATTGACCACCTGGCTTACGGGCAACGAGGAGCTGGGCCCGTTCTTTGAATCGCCCGCGTAGTTTGCCGTGATTGGGTGCGTGCCGACGTTGAGCGCAGACGTAGTGAAAGTCGCGAAGCCCGGATTGCCTGCAAGCGTTCCCGTGCCGATTTGCGTGGCGCCATCAAGGAAACTCACCGTGCCGGTAGGAGCCGACAAGCCGCTGGGAGGAACGGTTGCGGTGAAGGTGACGGAGTTGCCGTAGTTCGACGGGTTGAGACTTGAAGTTAACGTGGAAGTGGTTGGCGCCTGCACGTCCTGATTGAGAACCGCCGAGGTGCTGCCCTGAATCTGTTTGGCCGCATCGCCGTTGTATACCGCGGTGATCTGGTGGACGCCGGCTGTCAGCGCGGCGGTTGCGTATGTTGCCACGCCGCCGGCGCTGATGGTCTGCGTGCTCAGGAGAGTGTTTCCATCCATGAAACTGACTGTGCCGTCCGGCGTAACACCGCCGCCCGCGGCGATGGACACGGTTGCAGTGAAGGTGACGTTCTGGCCAATCGCGGATGGATTCAGGCTTGAGGTCAGGGCAGTCGACGTGCCTTCAAGAACGGTTTGGATAAGCGCCGGGGCGGATGAGCTGGTGAAGTGAACGGTATCACCGCCATAGGTGGCGACGATGTTGTGCACGCCGACGGCAAGAGTTGTGGTGGAAAAAGTGGCGACGCCAGATCCGCTTAGCGCAAGGCCCGTGGCGATGGTGGTGGTTGTGCCGCCAAATGTGTCGGCGATGCTGACGGTTCCGGTGAGATTTCCGGTTCCGGCTCCGGTAACCACTGTGACGGTGAATGTGACGTTCTGGCCAAATCCAGATGGGTCGGGATTGGAGGCAAGCGTGGTAGTGGTGGAGTTGACCGGCTCGGCGGTCCCGATAAGCTCAATGTCGAGAGGCGAGTTGGCGGCGGCAACGCTGGGCTGCGCGTCTTCAGTCACGTCGATGTTTGGCGTCTCGGCTTGATTGTTGAGCAGTGTGGGAGTGGCGGCGGGCGCAAAGACCGCGCCGATGGTGCAATCCGCATCGATGGCCAGCGATTGTCCATCACTACAGGAGTTGGGGACGGTTGCATCGACCGCGGCATTGGTTGCAGGGGTGATTGCGGTCAGGTCGAGCGCGGCATTTCCATCGTTTTCGATGGGCTCGTCCTGGGTTGCCGATGTGCTGCCTTGTCGAATGGGCGCGGCGTAGTCGAGAGCGGCGAAGTTGCCCTGCAGTTCGCGTACCACCATATCGAGAGTGTCAGCGATGTAGAGGTCGCCGCTGCCGTCGAGATAGAGGCCAACCGGACCGTAAAGCTGGACAGCTTGAAACTTGCCGCCGGCATAAAATTCGCCGCAGCCGTTTTCCGCCAGCGTGGAGATCAGTCCCGTGGCCGCGCTAACCTTGCGAATGGCGGCGTTCTGCGACTCGGCAATGTAGACATTGCCCGCCGCGTCGACCGCAACGCCCGAGGGTGACCAGACGTCCGCTTGATTAGCGGCGACAGGCGCGGCGGTGCAGGGCGTGGCGCCCGCGTTTCCGGTGCCTGCGAGGGTAAGGATATTGCTGGACGGCGCAATGACGCCGCCAACCGCCATCACTTTGCGAACTCGTTGATTGGCGGAGTCGGGAATATACATATCGCCCGCGGCGTCGAAGGCCACAGTGTAAGGAAAGTCGAGCTTGGCGCTGGTGGCTGCGATTCCGTCGCCGTTGTAGCCGCCGGTACCGTTGGGGTTGGTAAAGCCGTTGCCGGCGATGGTCGAAATCGCGCCTGTGGCCGCGTTTACCTCGCGAATTCGGTGGTTGTTTGTGTCAGCGATGTATACGTTCGCATTGGCGTCGAGGGTGACGCCCTCGGGCAGATTGAGCGTTGCCTGCGTGGCCGGGCAGCCGTCGCCGACAGCATCGCTGCTGGAGCCGCAGACCGTGCCGCCGATGTTGCCGGCGATGGTGGTGATGACGCCGGTTGCAGCCGTAATCATGCGGATCACGTTGTTGCCGCTGTCGGCGATGTAGAGATTTCCAGCGCCATCGACGGCAACGTTGCCGGGATCGTTCAGGGTGGCGCCTGCCGCCGGGCCGTTGTCGCCCGTGTAGGAGGGATTGCCGTTGCCGGCGATGGTTGAGATGATTCCCGCGCCCGCGCAACTGGTGCCTTGAATGGTTGCGCTGGTTGCGCTGGCACACACCATGCGGATGCGGTTGTGAAGACTGTCGGCGATATAGAGGTTGCCTGCTCCGTCGAGAGCGATGCCGCCTGGCAGGTAAAGCTCGGCCTGCGTGGCCGGCTGATTGTCACCCACGGAAGTGAAGAGACCGATCTGCCCGGCGACGGGTAACAGATTGCCGTCGACCAGCACGCCGAGGCCGCCGACTCCAGTGCCGGAAAGATAGGCGGTGCCAAGAACGGACTGGCCCGAGCCGCCGGAAGGCGTGCCGACCAGTACTACCGCGCCCAGCCGGAGGCCGGGTTTGGCGGCCGTGAATACGATCGATTGCGTGCAGGTGGCACTGAGCGCGAGTGTGGCCGATGCGCAGTTCGATGTGCCCGTGCCCGCGGCAAAATCCCCTGAGGACGAGCCGAGCGTGAGGATTTCAACGCTCGTGACCGTGCCAGCTACCGACGCCGTAACCGTAACTCCCTGATTTCCTGTGGTGGTCCCCACAGGCTGCGAGCCGAATTGCGCATACGCATTGGTTGCAAACAGCAACAGGGCGAGGCCACCTAACGGGCTGAGAACGCGCCTCAACGTCACACTGGAAAGTGATTCTTTGCGGGGAAGAGCGCGAGTCCGCGGTTCGGTAGGCGGATCGGTAATGGGATTGACAGCGGTGGGCGCTCGAAAAGAAAGAGTGCGGACATTCGGTTTAGTCTGGCGTTGCATATACGGCTCCGTTCACGGCCTCAAAGTGGAACTTTCGGTGCGAAATTCGCTCGACCGGATTGCGGATTGCTGAACCCGGCGCACCAAAAGGGGGTCGGAACGAACTTGACCGGCGATGGGGCGCTGCCAACTTGTGGCCCCCGGAAGCAACAGTTTAGGTGCAGCTTCCTGGCCCAATTCGGGGGCGGCGACTCATCGTCTCACAATTACCTTTGCGCAAAATTGAAAAGGTGAAGGTAATACAACCATAGTCGCAATTACATCTTTGGTTCCATGTTTCGAGTTACTTTTGTACTATTCATGGGAATTTAAGCTGCCAGCCGCGCACTTTCATACATATACCGGCAGCGGTTGCGCGCTGTTGCGCGTTACCGAGCTAAGTTGGGTTTTCGCGAGAATCGATTAGAGGTGACGGCGTTCAAGGCGGTGAGCGCCAGGCTGACGGCTTTCCGTTGAGCTTCAAAACTTCGCTGTGATAGCCTTGCGCTACTTCCCCGCTGGCATAGCCGGCGCATTCCTGCAGCACACTTGAAACGCGAATCGAGGTTCTTCCTATGGCTTCTGTGTCGCAAAGCGCAGTGGTGCGCCCCGGCCTTCAGATCACCGGGCGCAATGGGCTCGTGGACAAGTATTTCTATTTCACGATGGGGCTGTTCGCGGCGGCGATCGTCGTTTCGGGATTCAGCCACACGGTTGACCAGAATCTGTTCCACGCCGCAGTGCCGCGGCCACTGATTCTCTGGTTTCACGGCGGCGTGTTTTCCGCGTGGGTGGCATTCTTCATTTTTCAGTCGGGGCTGGTGCGCACTCACAACGTGAAGTGGCACCGGTTCTTCGGCTGGTTTGGCGCGGGGCTGGGCACGGCGATGGTTCCTCTTGGCATTACGACTTCAATCATCATGGGCCGCTTTGACACCTATGTGAAACACGAGCCCGGCTCTGACGCGTTTCTCATCGTTCCGTTCTATGACATGCTTGCCTTCGCGACGTTGTTTGGATTGGCCGTCTGGTGGCGCAAGAGACCCGAACTGCATCGGCGGTTCATCTTTATCGCCACGTGCGGGCTGCTGGCTGCAGCATTCGGGCGATTCCAATACCTATCGGTCCACAACCTTTTCTATGCAGGTGTGGACTCGGTGATTCTTCTCGGCGTGGTACGCGATTTGCTGGTGAACCGGCGCGTGCACAGGATCTATCTCATCGCGCTGCCGGTGTTGATCCTGTGCCAGATGTTTGTCGTTCACACATTGACGAGCGGGTCAGCCTGGTGGCTGAGGATCGCAGACGGGATCCTCGGATAGCACAAGGAAAACGCCGGATTTCAGCCGATCGGCGGCGTGTTGCTGCCATTTAGACTAGATAGGTTATGGCCACCGTGAAAGCTGTGCGCGGGACGCGCGATCTGTTGCCGCCGGAGACGGAGCTGTGGAACCGCATCGAGGCGACTGCGCGCCAGGTGTTTGCCCGCTACAACTTCGGCGAGATTCGCACTCCCATCTTCGAAGACACGGGGCTGTTTGCACGCAGCGTGGGCGAAGAGACCGACATTGTCGAGAAGGAGATGTACACGTGGGACGACGGTGAGCGCTTCGAAAAGAGCTTGCTAATTAGTCGGTGGAGTCTGGCCAATCGAGAGAGATTCGGGACTGTGGAAGACAACAGCCCGTCCGGAGCCGGGCCAATAGACCTGGAGTGCGAAGACCTCGACGGCAATTTCGAGCTTGTTCTCTTCGGAGCAAAGCCAAGCAAGAGGTCCGTAGACGTTCTTGCTTCGGCGGTTTCCGACAAGCGCGCTTTGCTGACTCAGCTGCAGTCTGACAAAGAAGTAACGGGGCGACATGTCTTTGCATCGCCTGTTCCCGGCGTACCTGAGGAGACCACCCCAGAAGGTGTCTTGCTTGAGGCGTTCCACGGCAACTTTTTCAAGTCTTCCCAGTCGCTGACGCTGCGGCCGGAGAACACGGCCGGCGTGGTGCGTGCCTACATCGAGCATGGCCTCGGCGAGAGCGGGCAGTTGCAGAAGCTCTACTACATTGGCCCACAGTTCCGCAGAGAGCGGCCGCAGAAGGGCCGCTACCGGCAGTTCTGGCAGATCGGCGCGGAAGTGATCGGGCCACCGTCGGCTGGAAGCGAATCGGCGTTGCGTGACGCGGAAGTACTGGAGATGCTGGCGACGCTGCTCGACGAGTTGGGAATTGGAGGCTGGGCGCTCGAACTCAATTCTGTCGGATCGGCGGCGGACCGTGCGGGTTACAACGACGTGCTGCGTGCGGCGCTGGTCGATGTTGCGCCGAAGATGTGCGGCGACTGCCAGCGGCGCGCGGTGACCAATCCGCTGCGCGTGCTCGACTGCAAGGTGCCGGAGGACCAGCCGATTATCGATGGGCTGCCGAAGATCGGCGACTCGCTTGGCGATGATTCGAAGCAGCACTTCGCGCAGGTGACTGCCGCACTTGATGCTGCCGGCGTGCCTTACACGCTGAATCAGAGGCTGGTGCGCGGCCTGGACTACTACACGCGGACGACATTTGAGTTCACGCATGGCGGACTCGGTGCGCAGAACGCACTACTCGGCGGCGGGCGGTATGACGGATTGAGCGAAGCGATCGGCGGACCGAAGGCGCCGGGCATCGGCTTCGCCATGGGTCTCGACCGGCTGGTGCTTACGCTGCAGGCGCAGGAGGCAGTTGTGGGCGCAGCGCCGGCAGCGAAGGCTGACGCGTATGTTGCGCCGATTGGCGAGAGCCTCAACGCGGCCGCGCTGATTCTGGCTCGGGATTTGCGGCGAGCAGGGTTGAGCGTGGAGCTTGGCGACGGCAGCTTCCGATTGAAGAAGTCGTTTGAAGCTGCCGACAAGATCGCGCGACGCATCGTGATCCTGGGCGAGGACGAGCATCAATCCGGTATCCTGACGGTGAAGGACTTCACTACAGGCACACAAACAAAGGTTCCTCGCGCGGAGCTGGCAGCGCATTTGGCCCGGCCCGCTGGCGAGTAGAAGGACTCTGGAAGTGCTCGACTTTTTAGGCAATCTTGAGCGGACGAACATGTGCGGCGAGTTGCGCGCCGCCGACTCGGGCAAGCAAGTGGTGCTGATGGGCTGGGTGAACCGGCGCCGCGACCACGGCAACCTGATCTTCCTAGACCTGCGCGACCGCACAGGAATTGCGCAGGTGGTGCTGGACCACGACCTGATCCCGGACGGGCACGCAAAAGGCGAGCAGGTGCGGCCGGAATATGTTGTCGCCGCCGTAGGCAAGGTGCGGCTGCGCGATAAGGACGCTATCAACCCCAAAATGCCTACGGGCGAGATCGAGATTGAGGCTACGGAACTGCGCGTGCTGAACGATGCGCGGCTGGCGCCGTTTTCGCCGTCGGAAGAGGCGATCCAGAACGAGGAAGTGCGGCTCAAGTATCGATACATCGATCTGCGCAGGCCGGAGATGCAGCGCAGCTTCAAGCTGCGGCATGACATTACGCTGGCGATTCGCGAGAGCCTGAGCAAGCAGGGCTTTCTCGAGATTGAAACGCCGATTCTGACCAAGTCCACGCCTGAGGGCGCGCGCGATTTTCTAGTGCCGAGCCGCGTACATTCGGGCGAGTTCTACGCTCTGCCGCAATCGCCGCAGATCTTTAAACAAATCCTGATGATCTCGGGCTTTGACCGGTATTTTCAAATTGCTCGCTGCTTCCGCGATGAGGACTTGCGCGCCGACCGGCAACTGGAGTTCACGCAGGTGGATCTCGAGATGAGTTTCCCGAAGCAGGAGACGGTGTTCGGCGTTGTGGAGCAGTTTATGAAGGCGGGGTTTGCGGCGGCCGGGATCGATCTGCCGATTCCGTTTCCGCGAATTACGTATGACGAATCCATGCGGCAGTTCGGAACCGACAAGCCGGACCTGCGGCTGCCGGGGCTCATCGACGCGCGGCCGGCGTTCACTGATGATACGCTGGCGACGCTGCAGATCGATCCGGCGCTGCCTGTGGTGGCTCTGCGCATTCCCGGCGTGGGCGAGTTGAGCCGCAAGGAACGCGAGGACAACCATCCACTCTTCGACCAGAAGAAGGGCGCGAAATTTATTGACGATTTCAAACGGCTGGCGAAGGGCTTTCCTGAAGCTGCGGCGAGGGTGCGCGAGCTTGCGGGCGCGGCGGATGCGGACTTTGTGATCGTGGTGGCAGGAGATCCGGCGCACCACATCAAGGCCAGCGACACCAAGTTTCCAGGCAGGCTTTCGGAGCGCGAGATCAATGTTTATGCAGCTGCCGGCAATTTCCGCGCCGAGCTGGCGAAGAAGTATGCGGACCGGCACGGAGCATTCAAGGTCACCGACGAGGTGGTCCAGAACGCGGCGGCGCGAGGCATTTCTGAACGAAACGGGGCGAGTGAACCGATCGATGGCAGCAAGGCCTTTAATCCGATGTGGCTCATCGACTTTCCGATGTTCGAGTTCGACCTGGCTGCGGCGAAGTGGATGCCCGCGCATCATCCGTTCACGGCTCCCATCGAAGCCGACATGGCGAACCTCAAGAGCGATCCGGCGAGCGTGCGGGCGAACTGCTACGACCTGGCGATGAACGGGCTCGAACTCGGATCGGGATCGATTCGAATTCACCGCAAGGATGTGCAGCAGCAGATCTTTGCATCGCTCGGCATCAGCGACGAAGAGGCTCGCGCGCGGTTTGGGTTCTTTTTGGACGCGCTGGAATATGGGACCCCACCGCACGGCGGCATCGCGCTGGGGCTCGATCGCATTGCGATGCTGCTGGCCGGCGCGAGCAATCTGCGCGAGGTGATTGCCTTCCCGAAGACGGCAAAGGCTATCGACCTGATGGCGGAAGCGCCGACGCCCGTGAGCGAGCAGCAGTTGAAAGAGCTGCACATTCGCGTGGCGGCGAAGAGCTGATCTTGGCGCGATGGATTCACATTTCCGCGGTTGGGGAGCGCGCTGCTACTGTGGTATATTTTTTGAGGTGCGGAAGCGATTATCACCTCCGCCTGAAGTCGCGCAGGAACGTCGCTGGCGTGGCTTTTTGAACCCCTCTGGACGCGTAGCTCAACTGGCAGAGCATTCGGCTCTTAACCGACAGGTTGAAGGTTCGATTCCTTCCGCGTCCACCAATCCTTCGACATCCTCAAGCTCTACTTCGCATGCGGCGCCGCCACCACCTTCGTAAACGTTGATTCCAAATCGGATTTCCATGTGTTGCCATTATCTGTGGACGATTCGTATTTGAGTGTGTATTGCGTTTTGGAGACTTCCTTTTCGGTCAGGCGCGTCATCATTGTCATACCTTTCATCACCGTCTCGGTTGTCCACGTCCAAGTGTCGCCGTTGACATTTCCTTTGGCCACGATCTGTTCGCCCCAACTGTCGAATGCGTTGTAGGTGTACATCTTTGTTTCCGGGTCATATCCCAGTATGGCCGTGATCTTGAAGTTACCCGCAGGCGATTTGTTGTCCGAGCGGCCCTCAAGAAAAAATCCTCCGGACACCCATTCCCACCTTTGAGTTGACGACACCGGTCCTTCCATGCCGTGCGCGGTAGATTTGCCAACTTCTTTCCAGTCGCCCACAAAATACGCGAGCCGCTTCACTTCCGGGCCCGGTTTCGGCGGCCCTTGCGGGGTCTGCGCCTGTAATGAGACTCCAAGTAACAGAAAACAAATCGCAGCTAACCCGGCTGCTCGTTTCATGTGGGATCTCCTTTGGGTTGAAGCCGCGGCTGTGGTTTTTCAGAGACCCGACCCTGCCAGAGCCGCGGATCTCTGCTTCCGCGCGAATCGATGTCCAGGAATCGCAGTCGGTGAAATTTCGAGACATAGTGATGCTGCGCACTCATGAAGAGCGAATTTTACAGGAATGGCTTGCTGAAGAGCAGCAGCTATCACCCGCGATTCGCTGCCATGCGGACGGGTTAACTAGGAAATGCGGTATTCTGATGGAGCGCGCCCGTAGCTCAGCTGGATAGAGCGAACGCCTCCGGAGCGTTAGGTCGGGAGTTCGAATCTCTCCGGGCGCACCAGATTCCCCTCGATCCACAGGGCCAGTGGGCGGCCTTTTCGTTGACTTGGGGCCGATTTTTGGGTATTCTAGGGGTCTTGCGCGGTGTTGTGCCTGGGGTCCAGGTGTGCTCGCCCGGACCTTGTCTGATAGAGGTACTGGCGGGCTCCAGTGGAACAGGCCACCGGCTGCGGGGCCAGGGTTCGGGAACAGGTCGAACGTGGTCCGGCACAGCTAGGGTTCCGATGGGAACCGACTCTCGCAGCTTCTCACCCGAACAGATTTGTTTGGCAGTGGGTAGATTTCAAGGCCCGTGCGTTTTGCATGGGCGGATGCGGTTTGCGCTGATTAGTTTGCGCAGGTATGGGCGATCCCACCCTAAACGCAAAATGCGCGTTTAGGATGGGGCACCCAGCAGGTTTTCGAAGCGCGGTATTTTTCGAGGCGCTGAACAAGTTTTTTCGAGGGCAGGAGAGAGATGTCGACCTTTGTTCCGAGCGGCAAGGATATCAGCCGCAAATGGTATGTGGTGGACGCGAGCGGGCAGACCCTGGGGCGCCTGGCGAGCAAGGCCGCGATGGTGTTGTGCGGCAAGACGAATCCGAAATATGTGCCGTACATCGACATGGGCGATCACGTGATCGTTATTAATGCCGAGAAGGTGCGGCTGACGGGTTTGAAGGAGCAGACAAAGCTATACCGGCGCTATACGGGCTTTCCGGGTGGGCTGCGCGAGGAGTCGTTTACGCGGCTGATCAAGCGCCGGCCGGAGAAGGTTCTGGAAGAGGCGATCAAGGGCATGCTGCCGAAGTCGAAGCTGGGGCGCCAGATGGGCACCAAGCTGAAGGTGTATCGCGGCGACAAGCATCCGCACACGGCGCAGAAGCCGGTGGCGTTGTAAAGCAGGGACGTAGGGGCTACGGACTAGGGACTTAGGGACTAAGACAAGACTGACGGCTGAGAGCTAAGAGGAAACGAATGGCAGAGGATCTGGTTCAGTATTACGGCACGGGGCGGCGGAAGTCGGCGATCGCGCGAGTTTTTCTGCGTCCCGGCACGGGCGAGTGGAAAGTGAACGGCAAGAAGTTCGAAGAGCACTTTGTGACCGAACAGCAACGGGTGAGCGCCAAGCGCACGCTGGTGGTGGCTGAACTCGGTGCGAGCTTCAACGTGCTGACCACGGTGAGGGGCGGCGGAGTTTCCGCGCAGGCCGATGCGGTGAAGTTGGGCATTGCCCGCGCATTGGTTGAGTTCAACCCGGAGTTGCGCAAGCTGCTGAAGGCCGAAGGGCTGATGACGCGCGATGCTCGCCAGAAGGAACGCAAGAAGTACGGGCAGAAGGGCGCGAGAAAGCGGTTCCAGTTCTCGAAAAGATAATTTTCAGTTGTCAATTCTCAGTTTTCAGTCTCCTGTGTTCGTGGTACTGACTACTGATCACTGATAACTGACAACTCGCAACACCAAATCTCCCCGCAAGGGGATAAATCCGGGCAACAGAATCACCAGCCCGGATGCAGTCCACGAAGGAGGACAATTGGCAACTATCACCATGAAGGAACTGCTCGAAGCGGGTGTTCACTTCGGGCATCAGACCAAGCGCTGGAATCCCAAGATGAAGGAATACATTTTTGGGGAGCGCAACGGAATTTACATCATCGACCTGCAGAAGACGCTGAAGCTGTTCAAAGAGGCGTCAAAGTTTGTGACGGAGCTGTGCGCGAGCGGGAAGACGATTTTGTTCGTCGGGACCAAGCGCCAGGCGCAGGATGCAGTTGCCGAAGAGGCCACGCGGGCGGGCATGCCCTACATCAACCAGCGCTGGCTGGGCGGCCTTTTGACCAACTGGGTGACGGTGCAGAAGTCAGTGAAGCGCCTGCAGGAACTGGATGAGATGGCCACGGACGGCCGCTATGACCTGTTGACGAAGAAGGAAGTCATCAAGCTCGAACGCGAGCGCAAGCATTTGCAGGCCAACCTGGCCGGCATCAAGAATATGAAGCGGCTGCCTGACGCGCTGTTCATCGTGGACTCGAATAACGAGCAGATCGCGGTGAAGGAAGCGCGCAAGCTGGGGATTCCAGTGGTTGCCGTGGTGGACACGAACTGCGACCCGACGGTGGTGGATTACGTGATTCCGGGCAATGACGATGCTTTGCGCGCGATCCGGCTGTTTACGTCGAAGGTTGCCGACTCGGCGGCCGAGGGCGTGAACCTGCTAAGCGACAAGGCGTTCACGGAAGAGGTTCCGGTGGCCGCGGATGCGGGCGCGAGCGAAGGCGCTGCAGATGGCGTGGACATTTCAGCGGAGTCCGAACCGAGCGAGGAAGTGGACCTGGAAGCTGCGCTGGGCGGTGGCATTCGCAAGGCGCCGGCGGCTGTGGCGGCGCTGCTGGAAGAGGCCGAAGTGGTGGAAGGCGCCAAGTAGTCTCAAGGTGCGCGGAAGCACGCAGGATTCGGAAGAGCGTGGCCGCTCGAATTTGGGGCCACGCTTTTCTTATGCCGGAAATTCTTCGGCGCGCAACACGATTGAGAATTCTTAACTGGTATGGATGAGAATGGCCGTCCGCGGCCAGGGAAAAAGAGAGATGACTACGGTGAGCGAAAAAATTGATGCGAAGCTGGTGAAAGAGCTGCGGGAAAAGTCTGGCGCGCCGATGGGCGACTGCCTCAAGGCATTGCAGGAATCAAAAGGCGACATGGAAGAGGCATTCGTGGTGCTGCGCAAGCGCGGCATGGCCTCGGCGCAGAAGAAGTCCGCGCGCGTGACCAACGAAGGCGCGGTGGGCAGCTATATCCACGCCGGCGGCAAGATTGCCGTGCTGGTGGAGCTGAACTGCGAGAGCGATTTTGTGGCGAGGACCGAGGACTTTCAGGAGCTGCTGAAGGACGTGGCCATGCACATCGCGGCGAGCGATCCGCGCTATGTGAAGCCGGAGGACGTAACCACAGAGGATCTGGAGCGCGAGAAGGAGATCTATCGCGCGCAGGCCGCCGCAACGGGCAAGCCGGCCCCGGTGATCGAGAAGATTGTGGACGGCAAGATGGCCAAGTTCTACGAAGAGGTTTGCCTGCTGGAGCAGCCTTTTATCAAGGACCAGGCGATCAGCGTGAAAGAGCTGATTGCGCAGAAGGTGGGCAAGCTGGGAGAGAACATTACAGTGCGGCGGTTTGCGCGCTTCAAGGTGGGCGCGCCTGACTGGACCGTGGCACAGACCAAGCCTGTGGAAGCGGCGGAGTAGCCGCACAGGGTTTGCCGCAACGCTCACGAAATCAGAATTCAATGCAAAGAGAAGGGGCAGTCCATTGCGGACTGCCCCTTTTGCTTTGGGTTAAATACGGTTTGCTTACGGCAGGTAGTACCGGAGCGAGGTGAAGATCATGCTGTCGTCGCCGTGCGCGCCGTTGCCGGAATTGGAAATGCCGCCCGCACCGGACCAGAGGTCGCGGCGGAAGAGGCTGTACTGGATGCCCTGGCGCAAACGACCCTTGGCGCTGTTATGGATGTTCCACCAGTAGCCGGCGGTGAACTCCTGCACGTCCTTGTTGCTGCCGCCGCAGTTCGCTGGGGCGATTGCGGCCGCGCCGCCGGCGGCTGCGGTGCCGTTGAACGTCTCGATCAAGCAACCCGACATGTTCGTGCTGCGAGTGCCGTAACCAACCTGCGCTGTCCCGTTGAGCGCATAGTCGCGGTCGAGGTAGTCGCCGCCATAGTTGAAGTACATATTGAAATTCGGTGTGGGGTTCAGCTCGATTGTGCTGAGCGCGGAGAATCCGTGGATGGGAGAGATGGTTGCATTCGGGCGCAGAGTGACATCGGCGATGGTGGAAGAGCCGTAACGGCCGACGCCCTGGCCCCAGAGGCCCTTGAGGCCGATCGTGATCTTCTTGCTGGCGAGCGGTGCGCGGAAGCCCCCGCCAAGGCCTGCGCCGATGGCGGTAGCGTTATACGGGCCGCTCAAAGTCGGATAGATGCGGTCGCGGAAGTTGCGCTCGATGCCGAACAATTCCCAGTGACCCCAGCCGGGCTCGAAGGCCATCTTCACGACGAAGTCCGGAGTGTAGTTGAACGAGTAGTTGGCGTTGAGGTTGTAGAGGCCGCCGCCGGTTCCGATGGAACCGAACAGTTCGTTGGCCGGGAGGCCCTGGCCCGCTGGGTTCAGCATCTCGGCGTTTTCAATGGAAGCGCCCAGGAACATGGTCTTGCCGAGGTCCTTGGAGACGCGGAAGCTGTATTGGCGCCCCCATACAAAGCCGGCTTCGTACTGTGCGTCGATGGTAGAGGGAAGAACCTCGGAGCCGCGCGTGAGGCCCTGAGTAGTCTCGGTTACCAGAGACCATCCCTGTCCGCCGGAGAAGTCCCAGCCGCTGGCTGTCTTGGCGTCGGCCCATAGTTGGCGCTGGCGGAGAGTGTAGCTGTTCGACTGGTTATTGTTCGAGGTAACGCCGGCGCTGAGCCAGTCCATCTCGTAGTAACCGGTGAGTGTGAAGGTGGGCAGCTTGCCGACGGCTTTGAGGGCCAAACGCGACTGACGGCCCGAACCGAAGAACTCGCTTAACTGCGACGCGTCGGAGTTGGCCAACGGGACGCCAGTAAAGGGAGTGTTGATGTCGCCGCCCGTGGCTCCCTGACGCCACGCAGTTTCCGCCGCGATGAAGGAGCCTGTCGGCGAAAGCGTGATGCCCTTGAAGTGAAGGACGTCGGGACTGTTGATCGCCTTCTTGATACTCGTGGTCTCATCGGAGACCGTGGTGGCGAGCGAAACCGCATTAGTCTTTAGATCGCTGACCGTGCTTTGCAGAGTGGAAACGGCCGCTGCATTGTCAGTGAACGCTTGCTGTTGCGCGGTGGCGTCGGCTTCAGCCTTGGCTGCTGCCGCCTGCGCATCGGCCGCGGCCTGCTGCGCCTGCTTCAACTGGTCATCCTTGGTAGCAAGGTCGGCCTTGAGACCGTCTATCTCGCCCTGGAATTGCTGTTTCATATCGTCGATCTGTTGTTGCACCGTGGGGCCGGCCGGAGCAGCGGGCTTTTTAGCAACATGCTTTTTGGCCGGCGGCGTGTTGCCGCTGGTTTGTGCGTAGGAAACAACCAAACCGGCTGCAAGAAACGCAACGGCAGCCGCTTTCACTGTCAATTTCATTTGGGCCTCTCTTTTCCTCATGGAGTCGTGTTTGAAGTGGCAGCGCCCTCGAGCACAGCTGATGCAGAACCCTTCCGCATCCCGGACGCGTCGATAAATGGAAAATCTGCGAATTGAAAAATCTGCGGTATTCCCATCGGCGCGAAGATTAGGGGAGTGAAAAAGGACTGAGCCTCGCACCGGCAAAACTCGTCCTGTTGTTCCGCATCCAAGACTCGCAGAGCAAGATTAAGATTTGACGAATTCACGCAGAATTCACAGTGAATAGAAGGCGCAATTGCCGAGGGAAAGAAGATGGCGAAAAATTCAACTTCCATTTACACGCGCTTCGCTTTTTCGTCGCGATTTTGAGGGAGATTCAGGTGGAAACTTGCGAAACTGTGCTACGGACGCGGAGCAGCGGATGCAGCGGATGCGCTTGCGGCACCTGCGCTGAGGAGATTCGCGAGTAATCGATACGCACCCGGCACGAGCTCAGGGAACTGACGATAGAGAGCGAACGCAACATATATATAAGATCCCTTTGCGCGATTCGCGATGAGCAGGCCGCCGCGTTGCGGATCCTGACCGGGATCGGCGGTCTCAGTGAGCGCCGTGTATGCGGGGTCCCAATGATCGAGGAATCCGTGGCCGCGTTCTTCAAACCACCCGTCGAAGTCAGCAGATGTAATTTGGTTGGGCCAGGCGAGGAGCGGGTTGGCTGGATCGAGCAGCTTGACCGGAGCCTGCTCGTCGACCACGCGCTCGGGCATGCCCTTCATTGCGAGCGGCAGCGGCGCGGGAAATGACGCGTCCTGATACTGCACAATGAGCGTTCCGCCTTGCTCGACGAATTTTTCGAGGCGCGGCTCGGCGGCGGTAAGCTCGGGCCGCTTGGAGTAGGCACGAATGCCGATGACCAAAACATTCCACTGCGACAAGTCAGCGTTGGCAAGCTCGTCGTCGGTAAGGAGATGCGGCGTAATGCCCAGCGCTTCGATCGCCTCGGGAACATGATCGCCTGTTCCCATAACGTAGCCGACGCGCAGGCCGCGCGCGACCTTCAGATCGACTTTGCGCGTGTGGAGCTCGGCGGCCTTGTACTGGTTGTACGGAAGCAGACCGGGATCGCCGATGCTTTGCCAACCGACATCGTAGCTTTGATCGCCGACATGCGCGACAGCTTTGATCGCGTAGGCACGCGCGGCAACGTCGCCGGCCGGAGAAACCGAGAAGACGAGCGGCTCAGAATCGCCTGCGCTGCCCAAATGAAATTCGCGCTGCGTCGGATCGGCGCGCCAGCCCTCCGGCAGCTTCAGATCGACGACTCCGTCGGCAGCGTGCTCGGCGTGCACGGTAACCTTGACCGGCAGCGGTGAACCATCGAGGGGAAGAATGCGCGCCTCAGGTTGCACGCGCACGTCGACTGCCGGCGTGACCACGAGCGGCTGATACACGCCGCCGACGCCTGAAACGCGCGCCAGCGTCTGCACCACCTGGCCAAGGCGAATAGGCACGCCATCGAAGGAGAACTCCGCCCACGCGGCGAGAGGGTAGGGCGCGAAGGAACGCAATCGCCAGGCTTGATAGGCGATGTCGTAATAGGGCTGCTCGGTGGTGGGGCGCGTGAAGTAGGGCTGGGTGGGCGCGGCATCGGCGGGAACGTGAACGCGGAAAGTAAAGTCGCCGACGGGCGTGCCGGCTTGTTGCGCGTCAGCTTGATTCGGATTGGGCGGTCCGCCGGTGTCGTCGATCTTCCAGGGTGAGCCGTCGTTGCTTTCGAGCCAGACGCGGCTGAGGTGAGCCGCATCCAGGCCTTGCGCAAGATGCACGCGGACGTTGAACTCCTGGTCGGGGAAAACGCTGCGGGCGGTCTCGTCGGCAGAAACGCCGCGTCCTCCGAAACCCTGCCCGCGGCCGTCGCCGCCGGTTCTAAAGGCAACAAGGTCGAGGCCGAGCAGGTCTTTGAAGGCAACTTGAAACTGTTCGATCTTTTCGCCCAGCTCGAACTCGAGGTCCTCCTTCGCCTCGGCATCAAGGTCGCTCGACTTGACGCGCGCAAAGAGGTCAAGCGTCTCGCGGTAGATGGGCACAAGTTTGCGCGCAGCATCAACGCCGCTCTGGTTTTTGCAATCGCTCGTGAATGCGTTCAGGCTGCCCTGAATTTTGCCGAGGTCATCAACAAGCCACTGCGGTGGCGCGTTGCCTGCCAGCCGCGCGAGGCCTGCGATGCTGGTATCGATGTAAACCTTCGAATTCCCGAAGAGGTCGTTCTCGAACCACCTGCCATTGGTTGTGGGGTTAGCCGCCCCCGGCGCAGCAGCCCACAGGTGGTAGCTCGAAGAATCCGGGCCGCTGAGCGCCGGATTGGCGCCGCCATACTGCGACTTCTGCTCGCCCCAGCCTTCGCGCGCGATTTGAACGTAGGTACGGCCGAGCGCCGCATCCCATGTGCCGACTGGGATCGCCACGTCGGCTTTGGGCGCACCTTCGATCCACTCGCCGGTGACGTAATTGTGAAACCGTGCCGGCGCCCACTTGCCCGTCGCGTAATCGAGCATCTGACCGTTAGTGATGGGCGCAAACGGCGTGCGCGAGTAAACCGCAAGCGGCTGCCAAGGCTGCAAGCCATTCTTCAATTGCTCGGGAAAGATTTTTGGATCGGCGGCGGCCTTGAAGGCTTCCTGCGCGATTTCGCCGGAGACCTGATGCTGGCCGTGGCCATCGGTGAGTCCGCCGACGAAAGTGGACATGATGATCTGTGGGCGGACCATGCGGACGGCGAGGACTGCGTCATAGAGAACGCGATCGTGGCCCCACTTCTGAAACGACTCTTCCTGCGTCTTGGAGAAACCGAAGTCAGCCTCAGTGCCCCAAAGCTGGCGCGCGCCGTAGTATTCGTCGGCCTTGAGCAGTTCGCTGGTGCGAATAAGCCCAAGCGCATCGTAGCTCTCGGCGCCCAGCGCATTCTGGCCGCCCTCGCCCCGCGTTAGCGTGAGCAGCGTAACCCGCGCGCCCAATCCGCGCGACAAATAGGTCATCAGCGCGCCGTCTTCATCGTCAGGATGCGCCACGATGAAAAGCACGCTGGCCGTAGTGCCGAGGCGCTTGAGGGTTTGCTCCAGATCGGCAGCGCCGCGGTCTTCCGGCAATGGAAGCGCGCTCGCCGGAGGCTCGGGCAGCGGAACCTGGGCAAATTCGGATGCGGGTGTAGTGGACGCTACGTTTTGTGCGAGTAGTGGCGCGCGGCTAACGATCGCAATGAACGCAACCAATGCGGCGCAGAGTGCAATCAGACGCAGTTTGCCGGGGAACAAATTCATCTCGCTCAGTTTACAAGGCGGCGGGTTCCAAGTCGGCAGGCAGCGTCATCGCCAGTCGTCGCGGGCGTTGGCCAGGCCTTCATTCATCACGGCATCGAATCCCGCATTTTTCTTGACGAAGATCTCGCTAAACTCGCGGTCCTGGCGGAGCAGGATGGCCTGGAGGCGCACCAGCTCAAGCAGCGCGAGAAACATGGCGATGAGCGCGCGCTCGGAATGCGTGTGACTGAGCAGGCGGCGCAGCGCCACGGGCTTGTCTTCCATGGTGAGGCGGCGGGTGAGGAACTGGATCATCTGGCCGACGGTCACCGAATCTTCTTCCACATTGATGATGGGGCGATTGCGCGCGCGGTCGATAATGTCGCGGAAGATGCGGACGAGGTCAGTGGTGTCAGCAGCGATCTCCGGCTCCGCGCTCACGTCTTCGCGAAACTCGCGCACGCCTGGATTGGTCCAGGTGGCGGCCTCGAGCATCTGCTTGTCGTGCAGCATCTGCGCTGCATTGCGGAAGCGTTCATGTTCGAGCAGGCGATCGACGAGCTCGCGGCGCGGATCTTCGGCTGACTCTTCCGGACCGATGGGGGCGCGAGGAAGCAGCATTTTGCTCTTGATGTGGATGAGCAGCGCGGCCGCATAGATGAACTCGCCGGCCACGTCCATGTCACTGGCGCGCAAGTGGTCAACGTAGGCGAGGAATTGCGCAGTGATTTTGGCGATAGGAATGTCGTAGATGTCGATGTCCTGCTTGCGAATAAGGTCGAGCAGCAGGTCGAGCGGGCCGTCGTACACCTGGCCGACGAAGACCGAGAAGGGCGACTGCTCGGCGTCAACACCGCGGGCTTTGAGGGCCGCGGCGACTTTCTCGGCGGTGGTTGGGCCGGCCGTCGGCGGATCGAAGGCGGGCGGGTCGAAGGGCAGCGCGGGGGTTGGGTCGGATGCGTGGGGAGCTTCGGCTTGCCGGGAAATTTGGGGCGCGGAGGCGGGCGCTGCTTCTTGCGCGGGCTTCGCTGCGCTCTCGTCGGATTGTGGAGAAGTATTCGTCAACTTGATCTCTTCTTTGGCAATCTCTTCTTCCGGTGTTTCGTGTCGTTCCGATTGAGCTTCAGCATCAGATACCGCTCACGGTCGTCAACGTCATCTGCATGGCGTTACGTACCTCGATCATGGTTTGCTCGGCGCGAGCCGCAGCGCGGAGCGAACCAGCTTTGAGGATTTCTTTTGCATGGTCTTCTGTGAAGCTGGCGCGTCGCTGCTGGATTGGCTCGAGTATTTTCACGAGTGAGTCGGCGGCCCAGCTTTTACATTCGATGCAGCCGATGCCTGCGGATCGGCAGCCATCGTAGACTTTGGCCATTGTTTCGGGAGTCGAGAAGACTTTGTGCAGATCACCGACCGGACATTTGTCGGGATCGCCAGGATCGGTGCGGCGAACGCGCGCAGGGTCAGTGACCATCGTCTTCAATTTTTGGCGGACGACAGGCTCGGGGTCGCTCAAGAGAATCGTGTTGCCGTAGCTCTTCGACATCTTGCGGCCATCGGTGCCGGGCAGTTTGGGCGAAGGCGTCAGAAGCACTTTCGGCTCGGGGAGGACTTGGTCCGCCTCCCACATCGCTATTGCTACTGGGCGAATGTCGGGATGTTTTCCAGCGTCCCTAGGCTTTCGCCCGCCACTTGGAAAGAAAAAGTTGAACCGCCGCGCAATCTCCCGCGTCAGCTCGACGTGCGCCTGCTGATCCTGACCGACAGGCACAAAGTCGGGCTGGTAAAGCAGAATGTCGGCAGCCATCAGCACCGGGTAGCCGAGGAATCCGTAGGTGGTAAGGTCTTTGTGCGCGAGGTTTTCCTGCATCTCCTTGTAGCTGGGGACGCGCTCAAGCCAGCCGAGCGGCGAGATCATCGCGAGATCCAGGAAGAGCTCGCTGTGCTGTTTCACTCGGCTCTGCAAAAAGAGCACGCTGCGGTCGGGGTCGAGGCCGGCGGCGAGATAGTCGAGCATCACTTCGACAGTGTTGGGCGCGATCTGGCTCGGGTCGGCGTAGTCGGTGGTGAGGGCGTGCCAGTCGGCGATGAAGAAGTAGCAGTCGTAGCGGTCTTGCAGCTTGACCCAGTTGGCCAGCGCGCCCATGTAGTTGCCCAGATGAAGCTTTCCCGTGGGGCGCATGCCGCTGACGACGCGCGGACAGGGGGACGGAGTGGCGGGTTCGGGCATGGGGCGGTGAAATCCTTGCAGCGACCGGAAAGGGTGGCCGCACTTACTCAAAAAGGGCGATAAAAATCCTCATTCCATTGTAGAGCCTGCAATTAACTTTCCCTTGGTCGGGGGTTCGGCGAAGGGCCTTGGAAAACGGGGTTCTACGTGCCCTGAATGCGGTTGAGCGCGAGAAAGACAAAGGCCATGGTCGGCTTGAGGAAGAAGCGCACGATGGGGCCTCCGATGAAGATCATCAGCACATAGCTGAGGATGCCCATGCGATCGAGGAAGTTCGTAGCGCCGTAGGGAAGCATATTGCGCAGGATACGGCTGCCGTCGAGCGGAGGAATGGGCAGCAGGTTGAAGAAGAAGAGAGCGAGATTGACGACGATGGCCAACTGACAAAGCGTGGCCAGGGCGTCGATGCTGCTATTCAGTGTTTCCTGGTTTAACGCGACGTTGCGCGTGAAGAGGATGATTGTGACGAGACCGAGGAAGCCGCAGAGCGCGAGGAAGAGGTTGGAGACGGGACCTGCGAGCGTGACCAGATTGTCATCGCGGACGATGTTTTTGAAGTTGCGCGTGATGACGGGCGTGGGCTTGGCCCAGCCGACCAGATAGCCGCCGAGCATGCCCCCGCTGATAAGCGGGCCGAAGATCATGAGAGCGGGAAAAAGCAGCGTGCCGATGGGATCGATGTGGTAGATGGGGTTAAGCGTGATGCGCCCCTGCAGCCGGGCCGTCTGATCGCCGAGGCGCGACGCCATCCAGGCGTGCGCGCACTCATGCACGCTGAGCGAGAAGATGAGCAGAACGAACTCGAAGACCGCAACGACGAGGGCGGAGGGCTGCAAACGGTCGCTCCAGAGCCTGAGGCACGTACGCACAATTCACGCGCGCGACAGCAAGGCACGAAGGTTCAGGTTAGCACGATGTTTCTGAACGGAATGCGAATGCGGCCGGCTCAGCTCTCGATGTACTCCCAGAAGGAGTCGGCGAGATCGGCGCCGAGATCGTTGGTCATGCGGCGGGCGGCGCGCTCCACTTCTTCCATCAGGCCCTGGAGGTAGTCGCGCGAGCGGGAGACGGCCGCGATGGCCAGCGTCGCCGACTGCCACACGACGGCTTCGTCGAGTTCGGCTACGGACACGTTGAAGCCCTGCCGCAACTGGTCCTTGAGGGAGCGGATGACCTGCCGCCTGTCCTTGAGCGACTGGGCGTGCTCGATGCGAATTTCGAGGGTGAGTTGCGCCACTGGCATATGGGTAAGGATTGAACACGGACAGTGTAAGGCGGTTGTGGGCGGGCGGAACAAGTTTTTTCTTGGCGGGGGCGGCGATCAGAGCAGGCAGATGAAAAAGTGCCTGGCGGTTAGGCGACGGTACGACCGGAACTCGGCTTGAAACACTGGAGCAGTTCAATGAATGCTTTGGGCTGTTGTCGTTGATCGAGACCCGCAGCTGGCAGCAGGGTCGAACGCATCTAGCTCTACCAATCGAAGGGGAACGACGTTTTCCCCAAGAGCGAATCGAAAACGGGCTTGAAGATTCCATCGCCGTTGGAGCTGTTTGTCATGATGAGGAGGCCGTCACCATTGCTGAAGCATAGGCCCAGATGCCGCCATCCGTCATCATATCCGCCTTTGAAGAAGGCATTTCCATAGGGAGAGGAGTAGAGTCCCCAGCCCAAACCGGCACTCAATTGAATCGCGTCGTGTGCGGTGGTGGTCTCGGAAGCAAGCGACGGAAACTGATGCATGGAGTGGATTTTCACTTGAGGCTTAAACATTTCTGCTGAAGTTTTCGGGTCCAGGATCTGGGATCGCATGACCGCGCTCAAAAAGGTTGCGTAATCGTGCAGCGTTGTCTGCATGGAGCCGGCGGCGCCCGGTTTGGACTGCTTTTGCGGGCCGAGTGAATGCCCGTGTTCGTCATATCCGTTGGCAAAGTCGCTCTCGAACCGCAGCTCCCAAACCATGCTGGTGCGAGTCATCCCCAAAGGACTGAATAGATCTTCTTCCATCAGTGCAGTCAGCGATTTTCCGGTCACTGTCTCGACGACGAGTTGCGCAAGCTGGATTCCCTCACCGCTATAAGCGTAGCGTGTGCCCGGTTCGAAGTGAATCTTGAACTTGTGGTCGTCCTCGAGCCACCGCCAATTGGGAAAGCCGCTGGTATGGCTCAGCAGAATTCGCAGGGTAAGTTTCTTGTACCGGTTGTCGCCACTGAGGTCCGTATATTTCTCATACTCGGGAAGGGGCTTTGGTAGGTATCGCTGGATGGGCAGATCGAGATCGAGGACGCCATTCTGCACCAGACGCATGACCACAGTCGCAAAGGCAGCCTTGCTCATCGATGCAGCGGGCATTACTGAGTCCGGCGTAAGCGTCAATCCTTTCTCTGTATCGCTCTGGCCATAGGCTTTGAGGTAGGAGATTTTGCCATTGTGAAAGACCGCGATGCCTACGCCGGTGACGTTGGCATCCTTCATGAGTCGTGCCACCGTCGCGTCGATTTCTGTGGACGTCAGACTAATGCCGTCAGGGCGCAAAATGGCTGTCGGAGCCGAGGGTTGCTGCGCTGGCGCGGACGAGTATCCGAGCAAGAGGACTATTGCTGCCAGAGTGTTCGGTTGGATCATTGTTCCTCCATCCCGAACATACACACCCTGCCCGAGTCTGGAAGCTAATACGAGAGTAGTCGCGAAATCGTTCAATAATTGTTGGGGTTCGAAAACGGACAACAAAATCAGATTGACCAACGACTTGAATGCCCGTGAACGCCCATGTCGCCAAGAGGGACCCTCACTTCGCGGTAAATCGCCGATGCACTCATCGAGCTTTTTCGGGGGACAGGTTCTCGGATTTTCGAGTTCTGGTCATATCACCGTCAGTCCGGAAAGTACCGGCTGGCCCTTACTCCGCGAACTTCGCCAACTGCTCGGCGGAGGGCTTTGGCGTGAACGCGCTGACGACAACCAGCGCGGCAACGGCGGCAAAGAGCGCGGGAAAGATGGCATCGCGCTGGGCGAGGATGGGCGGGAAGAAATTCCGGACGCCGGGCGCGTCCCAGACGAGAGTGACTACGGTCCCTGACGCGATGGCGGCGACCGCGCCCCACGGCGTCGCGCGCTTTGAATAAAAAGCGGCGAGGACTACGGGAGTGACCGCGGCCGAGTAAATGGTGTAGGCGTAGAGCATTTTCTCAAGGATGCTTTCGGCGTAGACCGCCTGATAGAGCGCCCAGCAGCCGAGCAGGACAACGGCGAGGCGAGAGACGATGAGGACAACTTTGTTCGAGGCGCGAGGCGCGATGTAGCGGAGGAAAACGTCTTCGACGAGGTTGGTGGCCGGCGAGAAAAGGTAATTTGAGGCCGTAGAGATCACTTTTGCAAAGACTGCGCCGAGCAGCAGAGCGCCCATGAGCGCGGGCAGCCCGTGCCGTGCCGTGTACGGGATGATCTCGCGCGGGTGCAGCGCGGCTTCTCCGGTGGGATAGAGAGCCGAGCCGAAGACGGCGATGGCGACGATCAGCGTTTCGAGCAACAGAGTGCCCAGAATCCAGCCGATGACGGAGACGCGCGCGTCGCGCTCCGATTTTGCCGAGAAGAATTTCTGGTACATGACCTGATTGCCCAGCATGAGCAGCAGCGTGGGCACGAGGAATTCGAGAGCACGCACGAGCGTGAGGTTGCCCAGAGGCTCGAAGTGCGTCTGCGGCAGCGCGGCGTGCAGGCCGGCCCAGCCGCCTGCCTTGAAAAAAAGCATGGGCGTGGCGACGATGCAGATGATGGTGACCATGGAGCCGATGGCCACATCCATATAGGCGACGGACGACATGCCGGCCAGGGCCGTAGTGAGCACGACGAATGCCGCGATGATGTAGGTGCCCTGTTCTGAAGTCACCGCATCGGGAAAGATGAGGTGAAGCACGTCACCTCCGCCACGGAACTGATAGCTCGCAATGGCCACGTAAGCGACGAGGATGGCGATGGTGCCGAGGACGCGCGCAGCCTGGTTGTAGCGCGCTTCGAGCAGGTCGGGCAGCGTGAACTGGGCGAACTTGCGCGCGCGCGGCGCGATAAAGTAGATGAGCAAGAGGCCCAGCCAGCCGCCGGCCGGCTGCCACAGAGCGGCAAAGCCGTTTTTGTATGCGTTCTCAGCGCCGGCAAAGAGCGAGCCAGCGCCGATCCACGAAGTGAGCAGCGTGAGGACGAGAACAAATGCCGGGAGCGAGCGGCCGGCAACCAGATAGTCGGCCTTGGTTTTGACGCCGATTGCGCGAAAGACGGCCACAGCCAGCAGGGCGGCGGCGATGGAAACGAGAACGACGATATAGAGTGCGGACATTCGCGGGTTTCTCGGCTGGCTTTCTCGACTGGTTTTCTCGACTGACTCTCTTGATTGGCTCTCTTCGGGGGGCGGTCATTCTCTTCCGGCTTTTTGGGGCGACTTTCTCGGGTGGGCCTTTCTGGGGCGGCCAGAGATAGAGAGAAGTGTACCGGATGGCGCGGCGGTGACGCAGCGCGGGACTGGAGTCCCGCACGACAGCCGGTCTCCCACCACAGCGGCATGTGCAGTTCATTGTGAATCTGGTGCCCTTCAAACTGACGCTGTGACCTTAGAGGTATCTCCCAAGACAACCGCTGCATCAAAAGTAATGATGCGCTGGTTGACGCGCCGCGCGAGTAGAGCTAATCTCGCAGTACCGGAATTGGTACGCGACTCCAACTCGCGGGTGCGCAAGGCAGCCAGGAAGCTGGACAGGACGCTGAGCTGGGGTTTGCCTCGCGTCGTCAGACTCCCCACACAAACTACCGTTTGCCTTGAAGCGCCCTGCCGGCATGAGCGCTGGCGCGCACTGCGGACCGCGTCACAACTGTCATTGGCCGCATCTAAATCCAATAGCAACTTTAGGAGGGCCGATGGAGCCCTCGAAAAACTTCCGGCCGCAGGCCTTCGGGATCGCTGCCGGACAAAATACACAGCCGCTCCTGGTTACAGGAGCGGTCCTGATTACACAAGTCGTTGCGGAGGACATTAAACCCTTTGAAGATCGCCCTGGAGATTACGCCCAATCTTGAGCCCCTGTTCGGGACACGCGATGAAAACCTAAGGCTGATGGAAGACTCGCTCGGCGTGCGCATCGATCTGCGCTCCGACGCCGTGCACATGGAGGGCCCGGAAGCCGGCGTGGCCCGCGTGCAACGTATCTTTGAGGACTTTGAGACGCTTCGGCGACAGAGCATTAACCCGCACAACGGTGAGCTGAACGGGATGCTGCGATTGGTAGTGGCCGATCCCGCGGCGACGCTGCGCGCGGTGGCCGAGGCCGGCAAGCAGCGGTCGGTGGGGATTAAGCGGACCGTGCAGCCGCGCTCGATTAACCAGCGGCGCTACGTCGAGGCGATCGAGCAGAACGACATGGTGTTCAGCGTGGGACCCGCCGGAACGGGGAAGACTTATCTCGCCGTGGCGATGGCGGTGGCTGCGTTCAATGCCAAGCGCATTGGGCGCATTGTGCTGGTAAGGCCAGCTGTGGAAGCCGGCGAGCGGCTGGGCTTTTTGCCCGGCACGTTGCAGGAAAAGGTGGACCCCTACCTGCGTCCGCTCTACGACGCGCTCTATGACCTGCTCGACCCCGAACGCGTGGACAAGATGCTGGAGAAGAACATTATTGAGGTTGCGCCGCTGGCGTTTATGCGCGGGCGCACGCTCAGTGACGCTTTCATCATCATGGATGAGGCGCAGAATACGACCATTGAGCAGATGAAGATGTTCCTGACGCGCATGGGCAACAACTCGAAAGCCGTGATTACCGGCGATATTACGCAGATTGACTTGCCGAATCCGCGCAAATCGGGTTTACTGGACGCGATCAATGTGCTGAACGGCGTGGAGGGCATCGCATTCTGCCACTTCGACGACGGCGACGTGGTGCGCCATCCGCTGGTGCAGCGCGTGGTGCGCGCATATGAGAGCGCCAAGCCGCGGCAGGGGGAGCTACCGCTCACGATGGGCGACGCGATGCAGGCAAGCGTTCAGGAGAGCGAAGAGCGCACCGAGGGACAGGCGAAGCAGACGGCGAAGCCGCAGTAAATCGCCGCGTCGCGTATCATCGAGTTCATCCGGAGCCGCGCAAGCTGCGCTTCGCGCACGATGATTCTTCTGGACCCAGATTTGGAGCCTGACCCGCGGCTGACCTCCGCCGCAGCGAGGCAAACAGCTGCGCCTGGAACTCCAAAGAATCCCAGTGCTCCCTCTACGCGCGCGCTAAGCGGGTTTCTCAAAGAGGCGCAGGTTGCCGTCGGTCTCAGCAGGCAGGTGACGGTGCTGCTGACGACCGATGCTGCGTTGCGCGACTTGAATCAACGCTTTCGCGGAAAAGATGAGGCGACCGACGTGCTTTCATTTCTTTCGACGAATCCGGTGCCTGATGCTGAGAAAATTGCCGGCGATGTAGCGATCAGCGTGGAGACGGCGCGGAAACAGGCTGCCGAACAGGGGCACTCGCTCGCGATCGAGCTGCGAGTCCTGATGCTTCACGGGCTACTGCACCTGGCCGGCTACGACCACGACAGCGACGAAGGCCGGATGCAGCGGCGCGAGCGGCAACTGCGTACGAAGCTTGGCCTGCCGCAGGGGCTAATAGAGCGGATGAGTACCAAATCCGCGAAGACGCGGAGGCGCAAGCCATGACTCCGCTCGAGATCGTCGCTCTCGTTGCGCTGATTGGGGTGGCTATGCTGGCCTCCTACATCCAGCGCGTGTATTCGGAGTTCGGCAAAATTCTGAGTCGCGAGGTTCAGGAGAATCTTGACGCGTGGGAGGTGCGCATTGAGCCGCATCTCGGCCTCAGTCGCGAACATGCGGCGCTTTGCGCATCTGTACTCAAACAGCTTGCGCTCGGCGTCATTGCTCTCGGATTCGGCGCGCTGCTTTTCATCCGGCCGACGCACCCGGGCCCGCCGACGACTCTTGAAATTGCGCAGGCCATTCTCGGCGTGGTGCTGGTGGTGGTCTTCGCGTACCAGCTCATCCCCTCGCTGCTGTTCAACCGCACGCGTGGGTTGTGGGTATCGCGCCTGATGTGGCTGATTCGACTGCTGCTGTGGGTGGTTACGCCCGTTACGGTGTTCATCCGATTCTTCTTTTCGATCGCCGCGCTGGGCGAGGCGCCGGCTGGTCCCGAGGAGGAGGCTCAGGCGCCGGGCGTTGAAGAGCTGATTGAGGCCGGCGAGGAAGAGGGAATTCTGGAGCAGAGCGACTTCGAGCTGGTTCGCTCGGCGGTGGAGTTCGGCGATATGCTGGTGCGCGAATTAATGACGCCGCGGCCGGAGGTTTTCGCCGTGCCCGAAACGACGACGATCGAGCGATTCCTTGAGATGCTGAGGGAGCAAAATTACTCTCGCGTGCCGGTTTATTCCGGCTCGCTCGACCACATCAAGGGGCTGGCGTTCGCTCACGACCTTTTGCAGATCACCGATGTAGAAGCAGGCACGCGTACCGTCGCAACGATTCTGCACCCTGCGGCCTTTGTGCCCGAGACGAAGCGCGGCTATGAGCTGCTGCGAGAGATGCAGCGCGAGAAGCAGCACATGCGCATTGTGATCGACGAATATGGCTCGGTTGCGGGACTGGTGACGATCGAGGATTTGCTGGAGCAGATTGTCGGCAATATTCGCGACGAGCACGAGACGGATACGCAGATCGAAGAGCCGCAGCGAGAGCCTTCGGGCGCGTGGCTGATTCCGGGCAGCTTTCCTGCCGATCAACTGGGCGATGTGATTGGCGAGCCGGTGGAGATGGGCCAGAACTACGAAGCGTCGACGCTGGGCGGGCTGGTGAGCGAAATTGCGGGGCGGATTCCGAAGGCGGGCGAGATGGTGATGCTTGAGCCGCTCGACCTGCGCGTTGAAGTCGTTGCGTCGACAAGTAGACGGGTGGAGAGCGTGCGGCTGTTTCCACCGACGGGAAAGCTGCCATTTCCGAAAGAATCGTAAGCCGGCTAGCGGGTAAGGCCTTTGAGGATTGCCGCCCGTCCGCTAATTCGCACGTCGCTATGGGGCAGGCGCCGGCCTCGTTCGAAGACGGCCATGCTGTCATAGACGTGCATCGATAAGGTGGAGCGGGTGAACTCAGTGGCCGGCAACGCATCGCGAGTCCACTCAGCGTTCAATTCGTCGATGAGCCCTTTGCAGACTTCGATGAACGTGCCCTCACGCTTCAGGCCGCCTCCATATTCATCCCAATAGGCTGTGTGCAGATCTTCCACCAGGTACACGCCGTTGGGAGAGGTACGCGGGTAAAGAAACCGAAAAGTTTCCACCACGTCGCTCATCTGGTGGCTGCCGTCGTCGAGGACAACATCGGGCGCGCCGAATTCTGCGAGCACCCCGCTGAGAAAGCCGGTGTCAGACTGGCTGCCGATCCGTATTGCGATTTGGTCTTCCTCAAAGGACTTGCACTCGGTGTTCACGTCGATTCCGACGATCTGCGCATTGGGGCCAAGGTAGCGCTTCCACATCTGCGCCGAGCCGCCCCGTCCGCATCCGATCTCGAGAAAGAGCGTGGGGCGATTCACAAAGCGGCTGAAGTGGGCTTCATACACAGGAAAATAGTGCTTCCATTTGTGAATGGTTCGCTGCTTGTTATTGACAAACTCGGACCACAGGCTCAATCGATCCTCGCTTTTGTCCACGCAGCTCGTTTAACGCGGGACACAGTCGCTTCATGCTCATCCGTACCAGAATCTCCGGACGGCTAAAAGCAATTAAACCATGCGGCCCCCAAGGGGAATTGTTCTGCTTCGATCCTTGAGAGCTACGCGTGGATTTCGCCGCGCCGACGGGGGACGGTGGGGAGGGTGCGGCTTTTCCGGGCGATGGAGTTATTGCCGTTTCCGAAATGGCTGTGAGCTCGATCCTCCTGGATTGAATCTCGCGCGCGATCATGTATGATCATCGCCGGTTCTGAATCCAAGCGGGACCGGAGCGGCGGAGGTGCGTTTGGCCAACAGTTTTCTTACACGTCGTGAGTTTGTGCGAACAACTGCCGGAGCCGCTGCAGTTGGCGTGGCCCCGGGCGCGATACTGGCGGGCGCGGCAGAGACGACGGCTCGGCGCGCTCACGTGTGGGAGAAGCAGGAGATTGTGCTCACGTCGGAACACACATTTCCGAATCCCTACACGGACGTGACAGTCTGGATCGAGCTGAGCGGGCCGGGCTTTAACAAGCGCGTCTACGGTTTCTGGAACGGCGGGAATGAATTCTGCGTGCGCGTGGCGGCAACCGCGCCGGGAACGTGGCGCTGGCGCAGCGGGTCGCAGCCGGCTGTCGCGGGACTTGCCGGAAAAAGCGGCGCGTTCGAGGCGGTCGAGTGGACTGAAGGCGAAAAGCAAGAGAACCCGCTGCGACGGGGATTTCTGCAGGCGACCAAGAACAACCACGCGCTCGAATCCGCCGACGGTACGCCGTTCTTCGTGCTGGGCGATACGTGGTACGCAACGGGCACCAACCGATTTCGCTGGTTCGACGACGATGAGGAGCGGCCCATCGGGCCAACGGCCGGCTTCAAAGACTACGTTCGCTTCCGCAAAGCACAAGGCTACAACTGGGTCAACGTGATCGCGGCGTTTCCCAACTGGGAGACCGACGGATTGCCTTATCACATCGTGATGAACGATGCGGAGAAGACGACAGTGCGCTCGGCGTGGCTCGAATTCGGCACCGGCAGCGCCAAGAACATGGATAACGAAGGCGGCCGGCCGTTTCTGTTCCCAGGAAGGGTGCCCGGCTACGAGAATGTGTTCCCCGATGTGGACCGCGTGAATCCCGAGTACTTCAAGGCCATCGACCGCAAGATCGACTACCTGAACGCCAATGGCTTCATTCCTTTTATCGAGGTGTCGCGCCGCGATGCGAGCGAGTTGTGGAAGAAGTACTACTCATGGCCGGAATCGTACGCGCGCTTCATTCAATATGTGTGGGCGCGCTACCAGGCCAACAACACGGTGCTCAGTCCGATCCATCTGGACATTGTCCAGGAAAGCATCACGGTTCCGGATTTCATGAGGGCCATCGATCTCGTATTCGAGCGCTACGGCCCGCCGCCTTTCGGCACGCTGCTTTCGGCGAACGCGAACCCGTCGACGCTGGTGAACTGGGGCGAGAATTCGTGGGTGACCCTGCACCAGGTGGGCAACAAGCGCGAGCACGAATATTACTGGTACATGACCGACATTTTCCGTGATGCGCATCCGCGCCCCGCGCTGAACGGCGAGCCCTATTATGCGGGTTACTTCGACGCGCGCGGCCTGAACGGCGGCTACAAATACGGCGCCAAGGGCGGCACCGAGCAGGACGACCAGTTCGTGCGCTCGGCCATGTATGGCAACTTTCTTTCGGGCGGCTTGGCAGGCCATGTGTACGGCGCTGAAGGCATCTGGGGCGCGGACATTGAGCCTTCCGCTCCCACAAAAATGTGGGATGCGTTTCAGTGGAACTCCGGCGGGCAGATGAAGCACCTGCGCACGTTTGCGTTCTCCATCGACAAGCACTACCAGGAGCTTGTACCGGATGTGGGTTACGTGGCCCCGAACGCGACGCCGATTCTCAAGGGCTACGAAGGCTGGGCCTACGCGGCGCGCACTGCCGACCAGAACATTTTCCTGGTCTACTTCGAGAAGGGATGCCCGAAGAGCGTTGTGCGCGGCGCTCGCATGATGAGCCTCTACCGCGCGCAGTGGTTCGATCCGCGCGAGGGAACGTGGCTGGACGTTGGCAACGGAGTCATTGCGGCGAATACGATCGGCGAGATCGAGCTACCCGATTTCCCTAGCGATGCAGATTGGGGATTGAGCCTCGTGTATCAGGGACCGGCGCCGATGCCCGGGCATTTTTGAAGCGAAGCTCAATGATCGGGGTTTGAGGCTCGCCACTCCCGCCACTCTTCTACCGTAATCTCCCAGATTTCTGCGGGCAGGCGGCCGGAGACGTAGTCTTTTTCGATGACGCCGATGCGACGCATGCCCTGATTTTCTGAAATGCGGCGCGAGGCTGTGTTTGCGACGGCTTTGGCCGCACGCAACACGTGGAAGCCGAGCTGATCGAACCAGAAGTCGTTGGCCCACACGCAGGCCTCGCTTATCAGCCCCTGGCGCTGCCACGCGAGACCGAGCCAGAAGCCGCGATTGTCTTCTTCGTCGCGCCGCAAATCGAGCAACCCGATGATCTGGTCCGGCGCGGACTTCAGACGCAGCGTCCATGCCCACTGGTCGCCGTGCTCCATCGCGGGCAGCGCCACGTCACGGATGAAATGCACCGCGCCATCGGGAGGATACGGCCATGGAACGGCGTTGAGCAGGAAGCGCACAATTTCCCAGTGGGGGAACAAATCCTGAATCTGCGGCGCGTCGGCCAGTGCGAGCGGGCAGAGGATCAGCCGTTTTGTTTCGCCCGCAGGAACCATGCGCCGATGATACCAGCCATCAATTGGTGAGAAGAAGTCCCGCGAAAGCGGTGCGGGGACCGTTGGTTCCCACCCCGCTTACGCAGACAATCACCGTGACCGCACTGATGTTGAAATCAGAACCCCTTTCGGCTCTGATCGCGAATGGTTTTGATCTCTGCCGCCGGAATGTGGAGAAACTCAAGAAACTCCTCATGTTCCTCCGGCGCCGAGCGTTCGAACTCCGTGTGCCAGCGGTGCATTTGCTCATCGCTGAGCCCGCAGGCCTTCATGATGGAAACCCATTTCTGCTTCGTAATCATTTTTCCTCTCCTTAGACTTCCGTGGCTCAGCAGCTTGAGGATCGCCGCCTGATGTTCGCGGAGAGTCCTGACCTCGCCGTCCAATTCCATGAGCCGCCGTTGCAGCACGCTTGCCGCATCGCCGGCCGGGCGATCGAGGATGGCATGAATGTCAGCCAGCCCGAGGCCTGCGTCGCGATAGGCGCGAATCTGAAGCAGGCGCTCGAGGTCGCGCTCGCCGTAGCAACGGTAGTTCCCGTTGCTACGTTCGGGCGCGCGCATCAGGCCGATGGATTCGTAGTACAGAAGCGCGGTCCGGCTGAGGCCGGCGCGCCGGGCGAGTTTGCATACTGTCCACATGGTCTACTCCAAGGATCAACCCTATAGTTATAGACAGGTCAAGCGGCAATTGGAAGAAGGCTGAGAGCGCGGAGCAAGTGGCGGCTGCGCGCATGCGCAATGGGCGATAGAATTCACCTTTGTATCGAGTTTGCGATTTGACCGTGGAGATGCGGCTTTGACGGGTAAGGGAGCGCGGAAAGTTGGAATGCGCCGAGGTGGGCGCGAAGGCTTTGGATTGTCGGCGGCAGATTTGCGCACGTTGCGCGCGCTGAAGACGCCGGCGAGCATTCAGAAATTCGTCGACGCGCTTGAATATCAGTACGCCGACACGGCGTGGCCGCCTGCGCGCGTGCTAAGAGACCGCAAAGGGCACTGCCTGGAAGGAGCGCTTGTGGCCGCTGCGGCACTGCGCGTGAACGGCCATCCGCCGCTGCTGATGGATCTGGAGGCGGTGCGCGACGACGATCACGTGGTGGCCCTCTACCGCGAACGCGGTTTATGGGGAGGCATTGCGAAGTCGAACTTTGCCGGACTGCGCTTTCGCGCGCCGATTTACCGAACGCTTCGCGAGCTGGCGCTGAGCTACTTTGAGCACTACTACAATCTGCGCGGCGAACGCACCTTGCGCGCCTACTCGAGACCGGTCAACCTGGCTCGATTAGACAGCCAGAACTGGATGACCGACGAGGAAGACGTATGGTGCGTGCCGGAGCTGTTGATTGCGGCGCGACACTACGCGCTGGTTCCGGACAAAGTGGCGCGCGCGCTGCCGCGGCTCGACCGGCGCAGCTTTGAAGCGGGAATGCACGGCCGGGTGAAGCACTGAGATAATGCAGAGCCTGCGCCGACATCCAAGCCCACCCTAGCCGCAAGGGCAAAAGCGCGGCGAGGGTGGGGCACCCGCTCAACACGAGATGGCCTACACTGAGTCAGGAGTGCATCGCGCGTGAAATCAGGATTCGTTGCCATTCTCGGTCGGCCAAACGTGGGCAAGAGCACGCTGCTGAACGCGCTTACGGGCGAGAAGGTTGCCATTGTTACGGCCAAGCCGCAGACGACGCGCAACCGGATCATTGGCGTGGTGGAGGTAGCCGCGCAGAAGCGCGTTCACCCTGCCGCGCAGATCGTATTTGTGGACACGCCTGGCGTACATAAGCCCGGATCGCAGCTCGACCGGCGCATGCTGCAGGAGGTTCACGAGGCGCTTGAGTCACGCGACTTGGTGCTGGTGCTGGTGGATGCGACGCGGAGAATACGCGTTGATTCGGATCCCTCCAAAGCCTCATCCGCCGCGGCGGAGGGGCCTGGGGCACCCAACAAAATTGAGAAACGCAAAACCAATTGGGCGAGCGAGGATGAATTCCTGTTCTCGCTGGTGCGCAAGCTCGACTGCCCGGTATTTCTTGTGCTGACCAAGATCGACCTGGTGCGCAAGGACCAACTTCTGCCGCTGATCGAGTCACTGACGCGCCAGTACAACTTTGCCGAGGTGATCCCGGTGAGCGCGCGGAAACGCGACGGCCTGGATGTGCTGGTGCGGAAGATTGTCGATGTGCTGCCCAAGGGCGAGCGCTACTACCCTAAAGACCAATACACCGACCAGCCTATTCGGTTCATGGTTGCAGAGTTGATTCGCGAGAGCATTCTGATTGAGACCGGCGAAGAAGTGCCGTATGCGGCTGCTGTGGTGATTGAGCGCTTCGAGGAGCCGGAGGGGCAGGCGAGACCCGGCAAGAGGCCGCTGACCGGAATTGCGGCGGCCATTTACTGCGAGCGCGACGGGCAGAAAGCGATCCTGATCGGCAAGGGCGGAGCGAAGCTGAAGGCCATCGGCACTGGAGCGCGGAGGAAGATCGAGTCGCTGTTGGGCACGCAGGTCTATCTCGAGCTGCGCGTGATCGTCGAGCCGGGCTGGCGCGATTCGCAGGGATTCATCGATTCGCTCGACTGGCGCAGGCAGTTGGAGAGGCTGGGCAGCGAGCAGGACAATTTAGATATCCGCGGGGAAGATCTGTCACCGGAAGAGGACGGCTGACCGTCAGCGAACAACCTTGAAGGGGCCAGTGTTCAATGGACCGGAGTTCGGCGGCCCGGGACTTGCGGGCGGGGCGCCGTAGTCGGAGTCGAAGCCGAGGTGAAGCCTGGCGCCTTCCGACATCATGCCGGGATTCCAGGGCGGATCGAAGACGATTTCGACATGGACCTCGCGCACATCGGGCAGCGCGGCAAGTTTCTGTTCCACTTCAGCCTTGATGACGTCGGACATGCTGCAGCCCGGAGCGGTGAGCGACATGCGAACGTCAATGCGATAGCCGCCGGATTCGAGCGGCGCGGCCGTGGCCGCATAGACGAGACCGAGGTTGACGATGTCGACTGGAATCTCCGGGTCGCGCACCGTCTTCAACTGCTGCATGACCATTTCTTCGCGGAACGGGCCAGCGACGGGTGCTGCGCTTGAATTGGTTGGGATCGGAGTTGTCATCTAAGTGCGCTACTCGGTGGAAACAGGTGTGTCCTTATTTTCGAGGGCCGATTGCAATGTGTGCCAGGCAAGCGTGGCGCATTTGACGCGCGCGGGAAACTTGGAGACGCCGGAGAAGACCTTCAACTTGCCGAGATCCGGTGTTTCCGCCGGGGCTTCTTTGCCGGTGACCAGGCCGTGAAATTCATCAAAAAGCTTTACGGCTTCGGCCTTGGTTTTGCCCTTGAGGATCTGCGTCATTATGGACGCGGAGGCGCGCGAGATGGCGCAGCCGTTGCCCTGGAACGCGATGTCGCGAATGGCGTCGCCATCCATGTTGATGTAAACGGTGCAGCGGTCACCGCAGAGAGGATTGTATCCCTCGGCGTGCTGATTGGCCTCCGCCGGCTTGCGAAAATTGCGCGGAGCTTTGCTGTGCTCCAGAATGACTTCCTGATACAGATCGCTGAGTTCGCCGTTTCCCGCGCTCATGCAAACACCTCACGCGCCGTGCGAATTCCCGCGACCAGCGCGTCGATTTCTTCTTTCGTGTTGTAGACGGCGAAAGACGCGCGCGCCGTGGCGGAAATGCCGAAGCGCTCCATGACCGGCTGCGCGCAGTGGTGCCCGGTACGGATAGCGATGCCTTCGCGGTCGAGAATCGTTCCCAAATCGTGGGGATGCACATGGTCGAGCAAGAACGAGAGCACACCGGCGCGTTCAGAAGCGGTGCCGATCAGGCGAACCCCGGGAATTGCGCCGACCGTTTCAGTTGCGTAGTTGAGCAGCTCGCTTTCGTGCGCGGCAATTTTGTCCATGCCCAGGTTGCCGATATAGTTAAGCGCCGCGCCGAGCGCGATGGCTCCGGCGATGTCGGGCGTTCCGGCTTCGAACTTGAACGGCAGATCGTTGTAAGTGGTCTTGGCGAAGGTGACGGAGCTGATCATGTCTCCACCGCCCTGGTAGGGAGGCATGGCATTAAGAAGCGCGCGCTTGCCGTAAAGCACGCCAATACCTGTAGGCCCGTAAACCTTGTGGCCGCTGAAGGCGTAGAAGTCGCAGTCGAGCGCCTGCACGTCAACGGCGAAGTGCGGAACGGCCTGCGCTCCGTCGATGAGGACGGGCACGCCGTGCCGGTGCGCAATGTCGATGATCGGTCGCAGGGGAACAACGGTGCCCAGCGCGTTTGAAACGTGCGTGACGGCAACGATTTTGGTGCGCGGGCCGACGAGCTTGGCAAATTCATCGAGCTGCAACTCGCCGCGATCGTTGATGGGCGCGACCCTCAGGTGCGCGCCTTTCTCTTCGCAGAGAATCTGCCATGGGACGATGTTCGAGTGGTGCTCCATCGCCGTGATGAGGACTTCATCGCCGGCGCCGACGTGGACGCGGCCGTAGGTCTGCGCGACGAGGTTGATGGCCTCGGTGGCGCCACGGACAAAGATAATTTCGCGCGTGTCGGCGGCGTTCAGGAATTTCCGCACCGTTTGGCGAGCCGCGTCGTGCGCCTCGGTTGCGCGCACACTGAGCGTGTGCACGCCGCGATGAATGTTGGCGTTCATGTGCTTGTAGTAGTTGGCGATGGCGTCGAGCACAACCTGCGGCTTTTGCGAAGTGGCTCCGTTGTCGAGGTAGATCAGCGGCTTGCCGTTGATACGCTCGGCGAGAATGGGGAAGTCGGCGCGAATCCTGGCGAGATCGAGACCCGGTGCAGATTGCGGCAAAATTTCGTGCGGCTGCGGCTCGCGAGTTTCAGGTTGGGCGACTACGGATTGGGCGATTGCCGTCATCGCACTTCCTCCCAGTGCTGGGTCTCTTCTTCTACGGGCGCGGCCAACACGGCAACTTGGTGGTTCTGCGCAAGGTCTGTCAGCCGGACACGAATGAGTTCCGCGACAAACTCGCGTGCCGGTGATTCGGGCATACGGTCGAGGCATTCGGCCGCGAAGGCGTAGAGCAGCAGGTTGCGCGCCGAGGTCTCCTCGATTCCGCGGGAGCGCAGGTAGAAGAGCTGCTCTTCCTCGATCTGGCCAATGGTAGCGCCGTGCGTACATTTCACGTCGTCGGCGTAAATTTCAAGCTGCGGCTTGGTGTCAATACGCGCATCGTCAGAGAGAAGCAGGTTGCGGTTGGTCTGCTTGGCGTCAGTCTTTTGCGCGTCCTTGTGGACTACGATGCGGCCATGGAAGACACCGCGCGCGCGGTCATCAAGAATGCCGTTGTAAAACTGGCGGCTCGAGCACAGCGGCTGCGCGTGCTCCACCAGCATGTAGTTGTCGAGGTGCTGGCGACCCGCGCCGACGAAAAGGCCGTTGATGAGGCACTCCGCGCCTTCGCCGTTGAGGACGGGGTGCACGTTGTTACGGACAAGACCACCGCCCAAGAGAATGGAGTGCGATGAAACGTTTGTGCCGCGCGCCAGCTCAAGGCGCAGCGTGGAGACATTGAAGGCCGCGAGATTTTCGCGCTCAACGAGGAAGTGCGAAACGACGGCGTCTTGCCCGGCTACAAGCTCGGTGACGGCGTTGGAGAATGCGGTCTCGTCGCCGATGGAAACGTAGTCTTCGATCACGGCGGAGTGGCTGGTTGGCTCGGCGACAATGAGCGTGCGCGGATGCGTCATGATTGCCGCGCCGGCGCCAGCGGAGACGTAGAGAAGATGAATGGGCCGCTCGATGACGGCTCCGCGATGGATGCGAAGGTACGCGCCATCGTCCCAAAGCGCAGTGTTCAGCGCGGTAAAGACATCGCGACGCAGGTCGGCGTAGCGGCCGAGGTGTTGCTCGATGCCCTCGGGAGCGCAGCCGACAGGCGCACTGCCGTTGGACGCGCTGCCTTCCATGGCCTTGGCGATGCCGCGCTCGAGCGAGCAAATCTCGAGTGTGTTGGGCAGGTCGCAGACGTCAGAGAGCTCCGGCGCAAAGTGGCCGTTGACGAAGACGAGCCGGCAGCCTGCGCCGAGGACGCGAAAGCCTTCGATCTGCTCGGCGGTGACGGTACCGCTTCCCTTCACCGCGCGCTGAAACGAAGTCTTGGCCAGCGCGGCGAGATTGGTGAAGCGCCAGTCTTCGTCGTGCGTGGTGGGGAATCCGTTGGCGTAGAAGCGCCGCCATGCATCTTCGCGCAGTTGGCGCAGCCACACCGGGTCGCGCTCCTGCCGCTCGGCGATCAGCTCGCCATACGCTTCAAGATACGTGCCGAGCTTTCCAGTCGCCGTCGCGTTCTCGTTTTCCGTGTTGTTGGCCGTTGTGCTCATGCGGGCAACGCCTGCGGCACATCTGCTTCAGACGGGCCGTATCCCTTGTCTTCCAGTTCCAGCGCCAGTTCCGGGCCGCCGGAGCGAACGATCTTGCCGTCAACAAGGACGTGAACGAAGTCCGGAGTAATGTAATCGAGCAGCCTTTGATAGTGCGTGATGACGAGGAAGGCGCGATCGGGGCCGCGCATTGCGTTCACGCCCTTGGCCACGATGCGCAGCGCGTCGATGTCGAGGCCGGAGTCGGTTTCGTCAAGGATCGCGAGCTTAGGCTCAAGCATGGCCATCTGCAGAATCTCGTTGCGCTTTTTTTCGCCGCCGGAGAAGCCTTCATTGACGGAGCGGTTGACGAGCTTGTCATCCATCTCAAGAATCTTCATCCGCTCTTTGTAGAGGGGCAGAAAATCCATCGCATCGAGCTCGTCCTGCCCGTGGAACTTGCGAATCGCATTCATGGCCGAGCGCACAAAGTACGCGTTGCCGATGCCGGGGATCTCAACCGGATACTGGAAAGCCAGAAACACGCCCTCGCAGGCCGCGTCCTCCGGCTTCATCTCGAGCAGATCCTTGCCGTTGAACAAAACTCTGCCGCGCGTGACCTCATAGGTCTCGCGCCGCGCCAGTACCGCCGCCAGCGTGCTTTTGCCGGAGCCGTTGGGGCCCATGATGGAATGCACTTCGCCCGCGTTGATCGTCAAGTTCAGGCCCTTCAGAATCTCGTGGCCTTCGACTCGGGCGTGCAAATCTTGAATTTCTAACAATGCCATCCGACTTTTTTCTCCAGTTCTCTGTGACTTGCTACCGTTATCCGACGCTGCCTTCAAGGCTCACGCCCAGCAGCTTTTGCGCTTCGACCGCGAACTCCATGGGCAGCTCCTTGAAGACGGTCTTGCAGAATCCGTTCACGATCATCGAGACCGCATTTTCCGCCGTGAGCCCGCGCTGGCGCAGGTAAAAAAGCTGATTCTCGCCGATCTTCGAAGTTGATGCCTCGTGCTCCATGCGCGCCGACGCGTTGCGCACTTCGATGTAGGGGAAGGTGTGCGCGCCGCAGCGGTCGCCTATCAACAGCGAGTCACACTGCGTGTAGTTGCGCGCGCCCGTGGCGCTTTTGAGGATCTTGACCTGGCCGCGGTACGTGTTCTGCCCGTAGCCGGCGGAGATGCCTTTGGAAACGATGGTGGAGCGCGTGTTCTTGCCGATGTGAATCATTTTGGTGCCGGTGTCGGCCTGCTGGCGATTGTTGGTGAGCGCAACGGAATAGAACTCGCCCACGGAGTTATCGCCTTGCAGAATGCAGCTCGGATACTTCCAGGTGATTGCCGATCCCGTTTCCACTTGCGTCCAGGAGATCTTTGAGTTGACGCCAAGACATTTGCCACGCTTGGTCACGAAGTTATAGATGCCGCCGCGGCCTTCCTTGTCGCCGGGATACCAGTTCTGCACGGTGGAGTATTTGATCTGCGCATTGTCGAGCGCGATGAGCTCAACAACCGCGGCGTGCAACTGGTTTTCGTCGCGGATAGGCGCGGTGCAACCCTCGAGATAGCTCACGTAAGCGCCCTCATCAGCGATGATCAGGGTGCGCTCAAACTGGCCAGTCTCCGCGGCGTTGATGCGGAAGTAGGTGGACAGCTCCATGGGGCAGCGCACGCCCTTGGGCACGTATACAAACGATCCGTCAGTGAACACGGCTGCGTTTAGCGCCGCGTAGAAATTGTCGGTATGCGGAACCACTGTGCCGAGGTACTTCTTGATCAGTTCGGGATGCTTTTGCACAGCCTCAGAGAATGAGCAGAAGATGACGCCCATCTCGGCGAGCTTGCCCTTGAAGGTGGTGGCCACTGAGACCGAGTCAAAGACCGCGTCGACGGCCACACCCGAGAACATTTTTTGCTCGTTCAACGGAATGCCGAGCTTCTCGTAGGTGCGCAGAAGCTCGGGATCGACCTGGTCGAGGCTTTCGAGCTGCGGCTTCTTCTTCGGCGCCGAGTAGTAGGAGATGTTCTGGTAGTCGATAGGAGCGATGGTCAGATTGGCCCACGTGGGCGCTCCTTCTTCTTTCGCCATGCGGAACCAGTGGCGCAGCGCGTTGAGCCGCCATTCCAGCATGAACTCTGGCTCGCCCTTGCGCGCCGAGATGAGGCGAACGATATCCTCACTTAGACCCTTGGGGGCGCGGTCTTCGGCGATGTCGGTGACAAAGCCCCACTTGTAGTCCTGTTCGGCAAGACCGCGAATTGTTTCGACAGTTGAACTCATTCGTCCTCCAAAGGACTGGGCAAAAGACTGGGCACAGGATTGGGCAGGGGCTTGGTTCCGGAATGTGTCCCCACGGACCGCGCGGGCGTGCTCGATTTGCCATCCCGCAATATAGGACTTGTTTAGTCCTATATAAGGTTTAGTGTACCCCGGGAGCGTGCTGTTTTCAAGGGCGGGAAGAGGTATCCGCAACCGGTGTGCAAAGCCAAGCGAACCCGGCGGCAATAGATGCCATTAATGACTGATTCTATTTGGGATACGTCGCTTGATTTCGAGCAGCGCCGCTGGATTCGCCTTAGTGGAGTTCGGTTCGCTTGTGCGGCCCCGGCTCGCGAACCCGGCTGGCCTCAAAGCTGACAATCTTCCAATCTCCCTCGGCATTGCGCACGTAGACGTGCGTGTAGCGGTAATTGCCTATGACCTTTCCGTCAGGGGTTGTGGCCTGAATGTTCGCGAGCGACGTTACTACGGCAGTGGCGCCGTAGAAACGTACCTTGCGATCGGAAACGTCGAGGAGAGTGAAATGCAGGTTTCCTGAGCTCAGGCTCTGCAGTGTTTCATCGCGGGATTGCAGCGTGCCGGATGCCGTGATGCCCATGTAGTCAACGGCCAGCAGCGAGTCCATTACCTTGGTGTTTGAACTGAGGAGTGCATCGCGCCATTCATCCTCAAGCTGATCGATATCGTGGCGGCTCTCGTGCCTTTGCCCCATGGGCATGGCGCTGGCAAAAGGAATGGCAAACACGGCCAAGGCCAGCGCCGCGCATATGGCCCATGGGGCACGCGATCGGCGACAGGCGGGCATCAGAACTCGAATCAGGGAGACGTTTACAGTTCCCGGCATACGCGTACACGGTAGTCCGAAGACGGTGCGCCGGTCAAATGGATTTCTCATAATGACCGTTGGACTGCCGACTGAGTTCCGGCTTGGTGCGCCCTGTCCGGTTTGGTGCAATGCTCACTCTTCAATTGGACATGAGAAACCGGATCCAGGACTGGACGGACGAAAGCCGGGCTAGGACGTGATCGCGTTGAGCGCCTTGGCAAACTCCGGCAGCACGATGGTCTGGCCGCGATCGGGGCCTGTGGAGACCATGCCGATCTTTGCGCCGCTCTCGCGCTCCTGGAATGCAAGGTACTCCTGGGCGGCCTTGGGCAGCTTGTCGAATTTGGTGATGCCCTCGGTCGACTGACGCCAGCCCTTGAACGTGGTATAGCGCGGCTTGATCGCCTCAAGTCCGTGAACATCCGCGGGGATTTCATCGGTGACTTTACCGTCAAGCTCGTAACCAACGCAGATGGGAATCTCTTCGAGCTCGTCCAGAACGTCGAGCTTGGTGACCACCAGCCACTCCGCGCCGTTGACCTGGTTGGAATAGCGGAGCAGCGGAATGTCGAGCCAGCCGCAGCGCCGCGGTCGCCCGGTGACGGCGCCGTACTCGTGGCCGCGCTCGCGCAACAGATCGCCGGCTGCGTCGTGAATCTCGGTGGGGAACGGTCCGCCGCCGACGCGCGTGACGTAAGCCTTGGTGACGGAGATGACGGTCCCGATGGCCGTGGGCCCCACGCCGGTTCCCGTGGATGCGCCGCCCGCCGTGGCTGAGGATGAGGTGACAAACGGGTAGGTTCCGTGGTCGATGTCGAGCATCGTACCCTGCGCGCCCTCAAACATCACGCTGCCGCCTTTGGCCAGAATGCCGTTGAGCATCCGGCCGGTATCGGCGACAAAAGGCCGCACCTGCTCGGCGGCTGCCGCGTACTCTTCATACATTTTTTCGGGGTCAAGCGGGTCAGTGCCGAAGAGCGCGTGGGCGATGGCATTCTTCTCGGCACAGGCCGCCTCAATGTGCGTCTTGAGCAGCGCGGTGTGCAGCAGATCGACGACGCGAAGGCCGCTGCGGGCCATCTTGTCCTCGTAGGCCGGGCCGATGCCGCGGCTTGTGGTGCCGATCTTTTTGCGTCCCGGCGCGCTCTCTGCCGCCAGCTCGATCATGCGGTGGTAGGGCAGGATGACCTGCGCGCGATTGGAGACGAAGAGGTTCCCGTCGACTTGGACTCCCAGCTCGCGAATGCGGCCGACCTCACTGAGGAACGCGATTGGATCGAGCACGACCCCGTTGCCAATGACGCCCTTGCAGCCGGGCCGGAGCACGCCGCAGGGAATAAGCTGCAACACAAATTTGTGCTCACCAATGATGACCGTGTGCCCGGCGTTGTGACCGCCGGCGTACCGCGCTACGGCGGAAAACCGCTCGCTAAGCACGTCTACGATTTTTCCCTTGCCCTCGTCGCCCCACTGGGCGCCAAGCACCACAGCCGTCTTCGCTCGCATCGCCGTCCTGACTTCACACGAATAGCCGCCGCAGCGTTCATTTTGAGAGCCACTGCGCGCGGACAACAGATTTGGATGCGGTGTGGTTCTCCGCAGCCTCTTCGATTCTAAACCCGGCGAGCGTGAGTGATGGTTCCGCGCTCCGTCACTCTTGCGATCACGGCACATCTCATGCATCTGACTTGCGCTGCGCTATCCTGTTCTATTTCCCTATGCGAAGATGGATGCGCGCCGTGGAAGTTGCGATGGCGACAAGGAGACATTGATGGAATTGAGCGAGAGGACGAGACGGTCGTTCCTGAAGCAGTTTGGCGCGGCAGGGGCGGCGGCATTGGCGGTGGCGAACGCTGACGGGTTGGGATTGGCCCAGGCCGCGAGCACGCAGCCCGCGTCCACTCCTGCCGATCTAAAGCAAGCCGCCACTCGCGACGCCCGCATGGCGTGGTGGCACGAGGCCCGGTTCGGCATGTTCATCCATTGGGGCCTCTACAGCCTGATCGGGCAGCACGAGTGGGCCAAGGAGAATGAGGGCGTTCCTTTGCTGCAGTACGAGCTGCTGGCCAAGCACTTTCATCCCAAGCCCAACGCCGCGCGAGAGTGGGCGCGGCTGGCCAAGCGCGCCGGGCAAAAGTACATGGTGATGACGACGAAACATCACGAAGGCTTTTGCAACTGGGACACGCAACTGACCGACTACAACGCGATGGACCAGGGGCCGGGACGCGACCTGGTGCGCGAGTTTGTTGATGCGGCCCGCGCCGAGGGGCTGCGCGTGGGGTTCTACTACTCGCTGATGGATTGGCACCATCCCGACGGCGCTATTTGTAAAACCGATGAGGCAGCGCGGCGGCGGTTTGTCGACTACACGCACGGGCTGATCCGCGAGCTGATGACTAACTACGGCAAGATCGACATTCTCTGGTACGACGTGGCGTGGCCGTTGACCGCCGAGCAGTGGGAGTCAGAGCGGATGAACGAGATGGTTTTCTCGCTGCAGCCCGACATCCTTGTGAACAACCGCAATTTGCTTCCGGGCGATTTCACTACGCCGGAACAGCACATCCAGGCCGCCGACGCGGGACGCGCCTGGGAAACCTGCATGACGCTGAACGACAGTTGGGGCTTCAACCGCGGCGACGACGCGTGGAAGACGCCGAAGACCATTGTCGACAACCTGATTACCTGCGCACGCGGCGGCGGGAATTATCTGCTGAATATCGGGCCGGAGCCGGACGGCTCGGTGCCGCCGAACTCGGTGGAGATTCTGGAGAAGGTGGGCAGATGGCTCGACACGAACGGCAAGGCGATCTACGGAGCCGAGCGCATTGAGGCCGAGTGGACCACAAACCTGAACTTTACGCGGCGCGGCAACACGTTGTATGTGCATGTAAATTTCTGGCCGGGACACACTCCGGCGGCGGAGTGGCTGGACTTCTACAAGCCCGAGGTTGTGGTGGCCTTCGCCGGGCTCAAGCCGAAGGCACTCTCGGCGCGGCTCGTCAAGACCGGCCAAAAGGTTGAGTTCACCCAGGATGAATTCAGCTTGAGATTGACGGGACTGCCACTGGTTGCGCCTGACCAGCCCGCTACGGTGATCGAGGTGGAGTGCGACGGCGAACCGGCAACCGACCACAGCGCCTTGCGCCCGCTATGGCCGCGGCACAAGGTCGGTATCAGCGTGTAGGGGATCGTCTGGGATTCCCGCAATCGCCGTGTTTTCGATTACGCAAGGTTGCGTTACGCAGAATTGCGTAACGCAACCTTCTGGAGACCTACCTGTTCGAGAACAGCGTCGGCGATGCGCGCGGCCTCGACTGCAGGCCGCACCGCGTGCATGCGGACAATCGACGCGCCGTTGAGAATCGCGGCAGTCATCGCGGCAAGGCTTGCGTTTTCGCGCTCGGTCACGGATGCGGCCTCGCCGCCGAAGAGCGGCGCCAGCGTGTGACCGAGGAATGATTTGCGGCTGAGCCCGGCGAGCAGCGGACGGCCGAGAGAGAGCAGCTCCGCTTGTCGCGCGAGCAGGGTGTAGTTCTCGCCAAAGCGTTTACCGAAACCGTAGCCAGGGTCGAGAACGATGGAGTCTTTCGGAACTCCTGCTCGCTCCGCATTGGCGAGACTTGCGGCCAGCCCTTTGCGCACCGTGGACAGCAGCGCATCGGACTCAAGCAGCGGTTGCGAGCGCCAGTCTTCGGGACGGCCACGGGTGTGCGAGAGCACAACCCCGGCACGAAATTCGGCACAGACTTGGGCAATTGAGGGATCCCACGAAAATCCGCTCACGTCGTTCACGATCTCGGCGCCTGCGGCAAGCGCCGCGTGCGCTGTTGCGGCTTTGTAGGTGTCGACAGAAAGCACTGCGTCGGGCCGGGCTCGCAGAATCTCCTTAAGCACCGGCAGCAGCCGCGCCTGCTCTTCGTCTGCACTTACAGCCGTGTCGGGGCCGCCCGAGCGCGAGCCAGGCCGCGTGCTCTCCGCGCCCAGGTCGAGAATATCCGCGCCTTCTTCGATGAGCTTGAGCCCGTGCGCTACGGCTGCTTCGGCCGAGAAAAACAGCCCGCCGTCGCTGAACGAGTCGGGAGTAATATTCAGCACTCCCATGACGAGCGTGCGCCGGCCCAGCTCCAGGGTCCGCGTCCGCAACCGCCAATCTGCTGTGCCCCTCATGCGTCCTCATTTCCGATGGTACGCCGCAGAGTCGTGGCTTTTTGCTAAACTCCGGGCATGGTTTTACTTCCGCGAACCCTTGCATGGAGCGGCCTTTTGGTTTGCAGTTTCGGCCTGCAAATGCAGGCTCCCATGCAGGCTCCCGCCCAAGCCAGTGGTAATGCTCATCACACTGCGCCACGCGTGCCCACGACAGGCCCACTCGCTGACCGCATCCAGGCGATTCTCGCCGATCCCGCGTTGAGTCATGCGGACTTCGGCATCAGCGTGACCACTCTCGACGGGCAGGCGCTCTATGGCCTGAACGACGCGCGCCTGTTTACGCCGGGTTCAGATGCCAAGCTCGCGACTACTGCTGCGGCCTTTGCTCTGCTGCCAGTGGACACTCTGACCTGGACCACGTTTGTGGCCGCTGACGGTGATATCGACGCGAGCGGAACCTTGCACGGCAATCTGGTGCTGCTCGGCGTGGGCGATCCAACGATCAGTGGGCGGCACTACCCGTATGTCGAGCCCGGAACCACAGCGCCAGCGGCCCAGGAAAGCTTGCCCACCTCGGCTCCGAAAACGGCGATGGACGTTCTCGGTCTGCTTGCCGAACAGATTGAGCAAACCGGCGTGCGCACGGTGGATGGCGACGTGATCGGCGACGATACGTTCTTTGTGAGCGAGCCCTATGCCCTGGGCTGGAGCTGGGACGCGCTGCAATGGGGCTACGGCGCGCCGGTCTCCGCGCTTACCTTCAACGACAACGTCGATGAGCTCTCGATCACTGCCGACCCCAGCATAGCCGGCGCAACGCAAGCCGAGTGGACACCGGATGTGGACTACTACACGACCGACAACCGCATGACTCCCGTGGACCCGGGGCAAGAGGCTTACCCCGGTTTCGAGCGGCGTCCCGGATCGTTGCTGGTGCGCGCATGGGGAACGGCTCCCGCGCGCGGAGTACACGTTTCAATGGCGGTCGAAGATCCAGCGGAGTTCACCGCGGCCGCGTTCAAGCAAGCGCTTATGTTGCGCGGCATCAAGGTAACGGGCCAAGCCGAGTCCCGCCACAAAGTCCAGACTGGCACAGGCGACTTCGCCGCTGAACGCAAGGAGCCGCTGAAACTGACGCCGGGGAATTTCACTTCAATTGCCGGGCCGGCGGAGGGCCGGCGGATTCTGGGCGCGCACATGTCCGTGCCCATCGCGGAAGACATCAAAATTACGAATAAGACCAGCCAGAATCTGCACGCAGAGCTGCTGCTTCGCCTGCTGGGCAAGCTCTACGGAACCGACGGCAGCTTTGAAGAGGGGGCGCGCGTGGTTCGCCAGTTCATGGTGAATGCGGGAGTTGACGATGGCGATTTCTTTTTCTATGACGGCTGCGGATTGAGCACTAACGACAAAATTACTCCGCGCGCGTTCACGCGGCTCTTGGCCTACGCGTCAAGGCAATCATGGGGCGAGGAATGGCGCGATACGCTGCCAGTGGCAGGCGTCGATGGCACACTTGACCACCGCTTTGCAAAGTCGCCACTAAAGGGGCGGATGTGGGCGAAGACGGGAACGCTCGACGAAGTGAACACGCTTTCCGGTTACGTGAGCGCCGCAAGCGGCCGTACGGTGGCTTTCTCCATTCTCGTCAACAACCACTATCCCGGCAGCAGCGATGAAGATCAGGCCATTGACCGCATCGCCGAAGCGATTGCCGCGGCGGAGTGAGAGGCCGGAGCAGCGGAAACTGCTCGTCTGGCGCCGCCGATCCCTCTCAGCAATGGAGTGGTTCAGGATTGGAGTAGCAAAGGGGGTAACACTCCTTCATTGCGCGTATGAAACGCGGCATGAGCGGCAGTATCATGGAAGGCAATGCGCACGTGGAATCTGCTTATGGCCTCTGCATTGACGACATTCGCCTTCGGTTTGGCCGGCTGCCGCAAGCTGCCGCCGTCCATGCCCTCGTCTGAGTGGACGCCGCAGGAGGCTAGCGGCGCGGCGGTGTTCAACGCCAAGTGCGCGCGCTGCCACTATCCGACTACGACAGCGCCCCTGCATGGGCCCGGCTTGCAGGCGATTACCAAGGTGAAGGCCATGCCCTCCGGCGCGCCGCCCACCGATGAACGGCTGACGGCCGTGATTCTCGACGGGCGAGGGATGATGCCCGCGACACCATTGAGCGACGAGCAGCTCGCTGACTTGCTCACCTACTTGCACACACTATGAGTACTAACGCCAACCCGGGCACCGCGGAACACGACACGGCGCCGCTGCATGCGAGGGGAAAGTCGCAGAAGCCGTCGCTGCTTAAGCTCCCGGGACTGATCGCGATCAGCCTTTATATGCTACTGCTCTCCGGCGTCACTGTTGTGTCCGTCGTCGAGCACCGCGCCGGCCCGCTCTATCTGGTGTTCTCGGTTTTTTTCATCGCCGGCGCGCTGGGCCTGCTGCTGCTGTTGCGCTGGGCATGGGCGCTCACGCTCGCCGCGGTTGCGCTTCTGGCTGGATCGTTCCTTTACACTTACACGACCCAGCACATTTCTTCGTCGCTCGTACAGGGCCTGCTGAATCTTTTCTTCTTCCTTTATCTGGTCCGCACAGACGTTCGGGAAAAACTGAAGTAGGCGCCAGTCTTCCGGTCAGCCCCCAGGACCAGTCCTAGAACCAATAGTCCGGCGCAATGACGCGCAAGAGGGCGCGCGTGCATCTTGCAATTGCGGTGCGCGGTGAGTCGTAACGCCGGTCCTTGAATCCGAAGTGGCCTACGGGGTCAATGTTGCACGGAAAGCGCAGATAGCAGCCAGGCTGGCCTTTGAAGGGAATTACTTTGCGGTAGATCAGGTGCTCGAGCAATCGCACATCCGTTGAATTCATCTCGCGATTCGAGCCGCGCAGCACCCGATCGTAGAAGGAGTGCGAACAGACGAAAAGCTGAACCCGCGCATCATAGCCGCGACGGAAGAGCCCGAGCCTGCGGCAATCGATCATCAGCTCAAGCGGAGCGGAGTTCGTAATCGCAATGCGATCGAGCGCCTTGCCCAGCGCGGGAAAGGTCAGCCGGCCCGTCACTTTGATCATGTGCGTGGTTGCTTGGCGGAGTTTGCTTAGGGACAGGCCTTCGTCGAGCGATTGCATCTCGGCGTAACCGTAGTTTGTGCCTGCGGGAATCTTCTGAATCGGCAGGGAAAGAAACTCGACTTCGCGGCGCTGCGGATTCTCGGTTTCAGCAATCGCGCGCAATTCGCCCAGGTCCGCGCCGGAGTTTTCGAGAAACAGAATTCGCTCCGCCGATGCGTGAGGATAGCGGAGCCAGAATCGCAGTGCGCGTTTGTAGTCCTCAAGACGGACTTGCGATGAGGATCGCTTCACCTGTGCGTCGGCCGGCGGCGCGATGGTAGCCGTCATCACCAGCAGATAGGTGGGCCCTGCGGGCTGGAGCTGCGAGCTCATTCAGGAGACGATGGCGCGCCGGATTCGCCGACCGGAGCGTTGGGCGCGACGGATTGAACGCTTTCCGCGATGGTCGCGCGATGCGCTTCCCATGCTTTCGTGAACTTCCAGTTGACGTAGGCGGAGTGATTCAAGTGGAAGATCAAGCCTTCCCTGCCGTCAAGAAAGCCGCCGCGAAAAATGTAGTTCTTAATAAATGTGAGCACGGGGTTGAGGACCGTGTTTGCGACGAAAGCGAAGATCGAGTCGCTCGTCCTGCCTTTGCGCAGGAAGAGCGGAATGGTCGCGGTGCTGTAGCGCTGCATGTGTTCGATGTAGTACTCGAACGTCGGATACTGGCGGTGGAGCATGGGTTTTTTTAGCTTGCCGGTCGGCTCCTGCGTTTTGGGCGTGGCGTGCGGCTCGGTATCCTCGCGCAGGCGAGCGATGCCTCGGCGAAAGAGCCGCAATTTGTGATCGGGGTAAAGGCCGCCGTGGCGCATCCAGCGGCCGAAAATCAAATTGAGCCGGGGAATCATGTAGGCCGCATAGCGCGGCTGGCCACTCAGCAGAGCTTGAATTTCCTGGGCCAACTCCGGCGACAGCCACTCATCCGCATCGAGATTCAGAATCCAGTCGCAGGTGCACTTATCGAGAGCGGAGTTGACCTGCGGTCCGTAGCCCTTCCAGCTTTCGTAGAAAATCCGCGCACCGTAACTCTTCGCAATCTCCACCGTCTTGTCGGTGGAACCCGAATCGACAAGATTGATTTCGCTGGCCCAGGAGACGCTCGCTAGCGTGCGGCCAATGCTTTCTGCCTCATTGCATGCGACGATGGCGACTGAGATTGATTGCATGATTCCTGGCGCTGCTGCTCCGGCAATTAGGCCCGAGCGGTCCCAGAGTTGCTGTACTCAGAAGCCATAGAGGCAAAGTGGCTCTTTCTTAAGAAAGAGCCACCTTGAACGACGCCAATGGGGCATATGAACTCTGGAACCGCTCTAGAGTAGCACGCCGCGAAGCCGCGCAACTGGCTACAATAAGCAGGATGGAACTGGTGCAGATTGAACCCGCGCGCCGCGTGCCCGCGCCCAAGCCGGAGTGGCTGAAGGCCCGCGCGCCGGTGGGCGAGAACTACCACAGCCTCAAGCGGCTGGCGCGGTCGCTGGGACTGCACACGGTGTGCGAAAGCGCGCATTGCCCCAACATCGGCGAGTGCTGGCACCACAAGACCGCGACTTTCATGATGCTGGGCAACCTATGCACACGCCGGTGCGGATTCTGTGCCGTGCCCAAAGGGAGGCCTGAACCGATCGACTTCGACGAGCCACGCCGCGTGGCTGAGGCGATTGCTACGCTCGGCCTGGAACACGCCGTCATTACAAGCGTGAATCGCGACGACGACAACTTGGGTGGCGCGCGCGCCTTCGCCCTGGTGATCGCGGAGATTCGCCGTCAGGCCCCCGGCTGCCGCGTTGAAGTTTTGATTCCCGACTTTCAGGGAGATCGAGAATCGATCAAGACTGTGGTCGAGGCTAACCCGGAAGTGCTCAACCACAATACGGAGAGCGTACCCCGGCTTTATCGCGTGGTGCGTTCTGGCGCGCGCTACGAGCGGACTTTGGAATTGCTGCGCTACGCGAAGGAGCTGCGGCCCGCCAGCATTACGAAATCGGGAGTGATGGTGGGCCTGGGCGAAGAAACGCACGAACTGCTCGAAGTTTTCCGCGACCTGGCCGACGTGGGCTGCGACATTCTGACCATCGGCCAGTACCTGCGCCCTTCGCGCGACCACCTGCCGATGGCGCGCCTGTATACTCCTCGCGAGTTTGTCGAGCTGAAGACTGAAGCTCTCCGCATGGGTTTTCGGCACGTTGAGTCCGGGCCGCTGGTGCGGTCAAGCTATCACGCGCACGAGCAGGCGGCGACTGGGCTGGCGGTCGTTGCGTAGCGCACTGCAAATGGCGGCGACTCACCGCAGGAGTTGTAGAATAAGCCGTTGACGATTTCGAGTAGTGAGGAAAAATTCTAATGGCATCATTCATGGAAGGCAGTCCGGCACTTAAGGGTCTCTACAGCGACTTGAAACGGCGCATGGATCAGTCGGTGGCCGACTTCCAGGCCAATTTGGCCGCAACGCGGACCGGCCGCGCCAGCGTGCACATGCTCGACCAGGTAAAGGTGGACTACTACGGCACGCCGACCCCGCTCAATCAGATGGCGCAGCTTTCGGCGCCGGAGCCGCAGCTGATCGTAATCTCGCCGTGGGACCCGACCGTCCTCAAAGAAGTAGAAAAGGCCATCCAGACCGCCTCGCTCGGCTTCAATCCCATCTCTGACGGAAAGGTCATTCGCGTTCCCATCCCACCCATGACCGAGGAGCGCCGCCGCGATGTGTGCAAGCATCTGAACAAGGTGCTCGAGGATCACCGTACTGCGGTTCGCAACGTCCGCCGCGACGGCAACGATGCCTTGAAAAAGCTCGCCAAGGACAAAAAGATCAGCGAGGACGACGAGAAGCGCGCGCTTGAAGAAGTGCAGAAGATGACGGACGGCGAGATTCGCCGCATGGAAGAGCTCTCGCAGAAGAAGGAAGCCGACGTGATGCAGGTGTGACGCATGACGGCTATTACGCGGCCACGCGCTTGCGATATGCATCCAACCCCATCTTGATACCCATCCACACGAGTTGCAGGATCACGATCGCAACGACGATTTTAAAAGCAAGCAGGACTCCGTTGTTCGCCGCCGCCAACGCGCCGCCAAGCTTCGCCGCATCTGCCGGGTTTTTGAGCAGGAACAGCTTGTGCTCCGGAGCGGCGAGCAGAATGCCGAACGGAATGAGCGAAAAAGCATGCATCGCCAGGTGCCGCCCGCGGTTCGGCGGCTGTTGCCATGCGCCGCGCGCGAGGTCAACTATCTTCCACGCCAGCTCGAAGACGTTGATCGCGACCATCCACCAATAAAACGTCCACCACACAGGCGCCAGTTGGTACGGCAAAGAATGGAGATACCACGCGCCCGGACCAAAGAGCAGAAACGGATAGTGGGGAACGAGCAAAACATAGGCCAGAAAAAAACAGCCTGAAAGCACACCCAGCAGGGCCCGCGTAAAACTCCGCGGCTTGGCCCAATCGGGATCGCCCGTGCCGACCGGCGGAAGATCTATTGGCGACCATGGAGCCGTCATCGGTCCGGACATGTGCGCGGCCAAAGGCCCGAACGCTCCGAACTTTTCCGGGAAACGCGCGCTCATCCGCTCGATGACCACGAAGATCAGCGTTACGATCGCGGCGTTGATGAGCCAAATCCACGGCAGGCGCAGCGCAACGCGCAACACCGAAAGGGCCGCCAACGCCTCCACGCCCATCCCCTGTGCCCCAATCGTTACTACGCCGGCGATCAAATAAATTACCGTTGCCCACGTCAGCACCAGCTTCAGGATGTAGGAGTACGTCGGGAAGAGTGCAGGCCCGATCAGATATTGCTGGCGCTGGTAGCGCGCGGCCACCTGAATGGGAGAGCCGATCTGCTTGAGCCAGTCTTCTCCCTCCACTTGCGTAAGCGGACGCCCGAGCTCTGCCTCTTTGTCTTCAAGCTGCGCCTCGAGATTCGCGCGCAGCTCGGCGATGATGTCGTCCTGGCGCCGCCAGGGCAGGTGTTTTTTTACAGCTTGAAGGTAACGGTCGAGAAGTTCCATGTCATTCCTCAGTTCTTTCGAGATTCCATTGGTCCTTTACAAAAGGTTGGTGCTACAAAAGGTTCGTTATTGACGTGTTGATCTGGTTCCACTCCTCAAGCAGGCGGGCGAAGATCTGCTCTCCGTCGCTTGAGAGCCGGTAGAACCGCTTGTTGCGCTTTTCTTCCTCGCGCCACTCGCTGGTGAGCAGTCCCTGCGCCTCAAGGCGCCGCAGCAACGGATAGAGGGTGCTTTCGTCGATCTCCATGCCGCGGCTGGCCAGCGCCTTGCGCAGCGTGTATCCGTAGTGCTCCTGCTTGAGTTGCGCCAGAACCGCCAGGGTGAGGCAGCCCCGCCGCAGCTCCAGGCGAAGATTTTCGAAGAGGTGCTCTCTTAATGTCATGCTGTACTCCATACACTGTACAGAACACACTGTATGACAAACAGTGTGTGGTGTCAAGTACTTTTTCCGGATTTTTTCGGATTAGGTCTCCTCTGCGATAAATTGGGTGGCCAACCGGCGGTATAAATAGCTATCCTGTTCCCGGTTCCGAGACGTCTATCTCCAGAAAGGCAAACAAGATGAGCATCACACGACGCGAGTTTCTGATGCGAGCCGGCCAAGCCGGCGGGTACGGCGCTGCCTTCGTGCTGATGCAGTCACTCGGGCTGCTGGCCATCCCTGAAGCGGTTGGCGAAACCGGTCCGCTGCGTCTTGTGGACGGTAAAGGCACACGAGTGGTGATTCTTGGCGGGGGTATTTCAGGCCTGGTCTCGGCCTATGAGCTGGGCAAAGCGGGGTGGTCGTGCACGATTCTCGAGGCGCGCCAGCGGCCTGGCGGCCGCAACTGGAGCATCCGCAACGGGACGCAAGTCGATTTCAACGACGGCACGCGCCAGACTTGCGCCTTCGAAGAGGGCCACTACTTTAATGCAGGCCCGGCGCGCCTACCCTCCACGCATCACACCATGCTCGGCTACTGCCGTGAGCTCGGCGTGGCGCTTGAGGTTGAGGTCAACTCTTCGCGCAGCGCGCTGATGCAGAGCGACAAGCTGAACGGCGGCGTGGCTGTGCCCGAGCGTCGCGTGGTGAACGACACGCGTGGCCATGTGAGCGAGTTGCTGGCCAAGTGCATCAAGAAGGGCGCGCTCGACCAGGAGATTGGCGTCGACGACCGCGAGCGCATGATTGAGTTCCTGCGCCAGTACGGCGATCTCAATCCCGACTTGCTTTTTCGCGCGACAGATCGGTCGGGGTACAAAGTTCCTCCTGGCGCTACGAAGCAGACGCCGATTCTCAACGAGCCGCTCGCGATGCACGAGTTGCTCGACGCCAATTTGTGGACAGGAATGCTCGTGGAAGAAGTGATCGAGTGGCAGCCCACGATGTTCCAGCCCGTCGGAGGCATGGACCGCATTCCATACGCGTTCGCGTCGCGGCTTGACTCGGTCATTCGCTACGGTGCGATGGTCAGTCGCATTCGCCAGTCTGACTCTGGCGTCTCCGTGACGTACAGCGATGGCTCGGGCGCAGACCAGACGATTAACGCCGACTATTGCATCTGCGCAATGCCGCTTACCATCGCGCGCACGCTCGATGCCGATTTCGGCGCGCCCATTCGCGCGATCCTCGACAAGGTCCAGTACGATTCGGCGTACAAAATTGCGTGGGAGGCGCCGCGTTTCTGGGAGAAGGAAGCGAATATCTTCGGCGGCATTTCGTATTTACAACAAACGGTCGACTTGGTCTGGTACCCGAGCGCGCGTTTCTTTTCACCGAGCGGCATTGTTATCGGCGGCTATTCGGTCGAGCTTGGACCGGCCGCCGGCTCGCTGCCCGCACTGCTGGGCAAGACTGAACTTTCGTATCGCACTGCTAGAGAGAACGGCTACACCTTCGGCCATCTGCCCTCGATGCAGGCCAAGCTCGACGCCTCGCGGCGCTCAATTGAGCTGCTGCATCCCGGCCACGGGAAGGAGCTGGCGAACCCGGTCTACGTAAGTTGGGGACACATCCCCCACAACCTCGGCTCGTGGATCAACATGGAATGGAACGACGAGAAGGCGCTGGCGACGCTGCAATCGCCCGATCGCCGCGTCTACTTCGCCGGCGACCACACCAGCCGGCTTGTGGGCTGGCAGGAAGGCGCGGCGCTCTCGGCTTATCGCGTGATCAACCAGTTGGGCGAGCGCATTCAGAGCGCCTCATAGATGCAGTCATCCTGAGCGGAGCAGGTCGCGAATTTTGCGGCCTGCGGAGTCGAAGGACCTGCATTTGCTATTCAATACGTAGTCGTCCTGAGCGCACTCAAATTATGGCAATAATATACTCGACAAATCACCACCATCGGAGGGAGAGCCCCTCTTGCGGCTGTTCGATGGTGGGGGCCGTCGGGGTGTAGCTGTGATGCAGGCATTCCTAGATGAGAGCGGAACTCATCCTGAAACTCCAGTTTTGGCGGTTGCTGGATGCTATGGGGAAGAGGAGCAATGGCGTGAGTTTCGGGGATACTGGGCTTCTTTCTCGAAGGGTTTTCACGCGAAAGATTGTTCCTCCCGATTCCCGCAACTCGTGGGAGCGATGAAAACATCTGGAATTAAAGCAGTGTTGTTGTCGGTGGGAAAAGACACTTATAAGAGCTTCGCCACCGCTCATCTTCAGACAGCTGCTGGCAATGCATATTCCTGCTGCGCCCTTCTTTGCGTGGGGCACATTTGCAGCAAACTAGCTAAGAAAACAGCTTTTGTATTGGAAGCCGGCCAGCCAAATATCGGAGCCGTCAAGAACGTCGTGGAAGCAATGATGATGAGAGAACCTGAAGAATGGTGCGTCGGATCTGTCGCCAGCGCCAAAAAGAGTGAGTTTATTGAGCTTCATACCGCGGATTTCGTGAGCCACATTTGTAGCAGCTATGACAAACCCTGGATGGGGGTGTTGTTCGAGCTAGAAATTCTCGAACACGGTCACCTTACTAAAGAGCAACTCGAAGAAGCATCTCTGAAGGTGACGGCATTATTCCAAGTCAAGAAAGCGCTACGTCGAGCAGCAAGAAAGGGAGAGATCAGAGAATTTCAAAATTTCGATCAGGCGATAGAAACAATTCTTCGTGCAGACCCTAGTTCCGTCAAAGCCGCCGTAGATGCGGCAATCAAAGCCCATACCGCTGAGCGCGAAGCAAAGGGCGAACATAAACGCGGAAGAAAACCCAACTCTATTTCGGCTTCGGACCGCGCATCAACTGGAAAGGATTAGAAGCCCGTTTCTCCCACCTTGCCGGTGACTTCGGCGTAAGTGAGACGTTTGTCAGCCACATGCGATATTGCCAGTGCGAACCGATCAACCCTACTCGCGGTTTCCTTCTCGCGGGCCTCCTGGTTCCATTGGAGTGACCCCCTAAACTGAGA
>PLCO01000014.1 GCA_003134815.1 Acidobacteriaceae bacterium
GTGTAGAGGAAACGAACGACATCCAGTTTGGCATCAACATTGGTGGGGTTGGTCTCCGCAATTGCGCGAATGGTCTTTTCGGCATCATCCACTCGGTGCTGTCGGAGGTACAACTGGGCCAACTGCTTCCTGAAAGCAGGCTCTTGCGGAAAATCCTCGATGAGTTTCTTGAGCAATTGCTCGCTCTTGGCGACGTCTCCGGTCGTGTCGAAGACCTTCAATTTGAAAAGTTGAACTCCAAGATCCTTGGCATGCTTGTCCGGATCGCGGTCGAGCAGCAATAGAGCGCCGTCGGGATCTCCATGGGCCAACCTGTACGCCGCTAGCACTATCAGCGCTTCCGAATTCTGGGGATCGATATCAAGCGCCGTCTGGGCCTCGGTGACGGCGGTTCCGGTTTCGCCGAGCTTGAAAAGGATGATTCCCTTCAAGGCTCGAACTGCCGCGTTTCGGTCCTCGATTTGCTCAGCCTCATTGGCGACCTTGAGCGCTTGCTCAAAGTCGCCGCCGAGAAGCATGAGTCGAGCAAAACGCACTCTCACATCAACATTCTTCGGATCAAGCTCCGCGACTTTCCGAAGAATTTTGCCAACGTCCGCCCAGTTCTGATCGTGCTCGCCAACCTGCGCTAGGCCCAACCACGCCGGCACCATATTGCTCTTTAGTTGCAGGGCGCTTTTGAACTCTACGCCGGCGTGCGCGTAGTCCTGCTTTTTCAGCATTTCCACGCCGCGCTCATAATGGCTTTGAGCTCGCTCCTCGGGGGAGCTACACGCGGCACCCGCCAGGCTGCCAAAGATTATGAGGGCAGCCGCTAGGCGTCTAACCGAGGCGAGGCGACAAACGCGGAACATCACTGATCCTCCAAGAATTAGCAGGAGCCGGAACATGCCGTTTGGCCTGGCTTGCCCGATGCTGGTAGGAACGCGCGCAGGGAGGGCTCAACGTCACCGAGAAAAGCCTGCAATCGTTCGTCCGCGTCCCGCTCCGATTCACTGTTACCGACCGCCGTTGTCAACCGCACCAAGGCTCCATCCGTCCTGTTCTTAAAAATGGCATCATTGAGCAGGTACCATTTCGAAACGTACTCATTCGCAATGTTGCGGCCACGCTGATCGAACCAGTAGTAAACAATCTGCTTATCCGAGCCGCGTTCGATCACTACCCGATTATAGGGTAGCTCTAGACCAGATGCTTGGTTCGCGTAAGTGGTCCTTGCGAACTGGGTTATTTGCCATCCTCCGCCAGGAATACAAACCTGTGGGGAATGCGGGGAAACGCCTTTGCGCTGAGAGCTGTAATACGCGACGTAAAGATTGACCGGCTTGCTATCCCCTTTCGCATAGTCGGAGAGTAGATAGTCGTCGACGCCCAGATAACTCTCTACATCTGGCTCTAGCTCGCCCCGGACTCCTTTCCAGTCTCCAAGCCCCATCGGGAAGCTGGCGAACCGCGGTCGCTCCGGGATGATTTCCTGCCTTTGCGAGACCTGGTGAGTCACGACGCCTGCCGCGCCCAGGAGGGCGAGACAGGCGAGAAGGGGAAAGCTCGTTCCCACCCGCGTTGGGGACTGAGAAGAACGCCCTCGCAACTTTGGTACGTGCAAAGTGTCAGAGAACCGTCCTTTTGGTGCGATGCGCGCCAAGGCGTACATCTCGAGGATGAGCAGTCCGGCACAAGCCAGAAAGATAATCCACCCCTCAAAGAAATGCAGGACACCCTCCGCCATTTGGATGCCCCACCAACTTACTGTAGCGCCCACGATACCAATCCGCAGGCTATTCATCCCGATGGTGATGGGGATGGTGGATAGAAAGACGACGACGCGTTTCCACAGTGGGGCCTTGAACAGATAAGCCGCCAAGAAGCCGAGGCTCATGAGGGGATACAAATAGCGCAGTCCGCTGCAGGCTTCGAGCACCTGCAGTTTGTAGTCACCGAGATCGATGACGTTACCCTCAAGGTAAACAGGGATGTGGAGCAGCTTGATGAACCCCACACCGAGTTGAGAGGAAATAATTTGGAGCCGCCAAGACAGGGTCGAATCGATAAAGTATGGAAGCGGGATTGCGAAAATCAGCATCAAGATCGGTACGAGTACCACCCGAAGGAGGGCGGAGCCGCCGACAGCCAGGGCTATTCCGAGGAGAGCGACAATGAAGCCGAGCTGCGCCAACATAAAGAGGGCGCTGAGTTCGCCGATGATAAGCATACCACCGGCCAGAAGGATGAGCGCAGGACCTGTCCAGCTGGGAGGACCGATGCTTTGCGCTATCGCTTCGCGGCGATTCCAGAGGAGCCAGGCTGCGATAATGGGAATGAAGAACCCGTGGCTGTATTCCTCCTGCTGGATCCAGCGTCGAACAAGCTCGGAGATCGCGCCCGAGAAAGCCGCGAGCGCCAAAGCCACCGCAACAATAATGAGGAGCCAAGCGAAAGAAGCCTTCCCGCTCGATGCCTTGACGGACTCTGCAGACATTAGAATATCTAGCTGGAGGATTCGCGGCTCAAATGCGGCGTCGACTGACCTCGGAACCTAGGGTCAGAACCGCCTCAGCGCCAGCAGGTTTTACATCTGGCTGGTCGCCGGCCCTGACTAAGAGGCCGAGTTGCGAGGTGAGGCCGTTCAATCGAAATATCCTCGCGACACGCCCTGATAGCCTCACGATGCGTAAGTTTACCCCCTGGGACCTCCCTTGCTTGCGTAGCATGAGCAAAAGCCCAAGGAAGCGATTGTCCACGAAACGCAACTTCTCCATGTCGAGAACTATGGGTTTGCCACCCCTTACGGCAGTATCGAAGGCGGTTATCGCCTTTTCGATGTCTCTCGCCGAAGCGACACCGGAGAGCCTAATCAGCGCAAATTCATCGCTTGGGGGTTCCGCAACAAGTAGGCCACCCTCCTCGAACCCGAGGCCTAGCTTCACTTCTTGCCAAAGGTTCTCCAAGACCAGCGGCATAATCCGCGTCGACAAGAGACGGAGTAAGACGAGCGCATCATGGGCGTAGCGGCGCCAGAGATAAGGCTCTTCCTTGATCCGCCAGAGCCATTCCAAGCCTAGCTTTCGCATGATCGGCGGCG
>PLCO01000065.1 GCA_003134815.1 Acidobacteriaceae bacterium
TGGCATCCTCGCTGGCCTTGCAGATGAGCTGCCGCAGACGATGGAAATAATACGCCGCGGTCGTCTTGTTGACCCCCACCAGAACGCCCGCCGTGCGGGCTGTCGTACCCGCAACAAAGTGCTCCATCAGCCGTAACTGTTGGCTCCAGAGCAGGCGGCTCTTGTGCATCTTCGCCATCCTAGAAAATCTAGCTCTTCGCTAGTTATCTAGGACAGCCCCAATGAAATAATGGTACAAGGAAATAAAGTATCGATAAACGATAAATAACTATTGACAAGTACAAAAATGCGTGCGAGGATACGGTTCATCGACGGTCTGAAAGGAGTTTTCAATGAGACCCGAAAACCAGAACCGGCTTGCCAGGATCAAGAAGACCAGCAGGATTCTGCAGATAGCCTGCAAGACAATCATGGTGCTCGTCACGCTTATCTTCCTCGCCAGCACCGTTGCTCTGCTCATCAATCGGGGAGGCACCATTAGCTACGCGAGCGGCGGATTCGCCATCGGCCAGTTGACTCGCGCGTCGCGATTCATCCTGCTGGGTGTGAACGCGCTGACGCTTGGAATCATCTTCAAGTGCTTCTTCCATCTCAACGAGCTTCTCGGCAATTATTCCGAGGGGCAAATATTTACCGCGCAGTCTACAGTGCAGATTCGCAAGCTGGGAGTGACCTGTGTGCTGTGGGGCGCCATGAACGTGGTTTGGTGCTTTTTGCCGCTTGCCCTTTTGTCGAACAGGCCGAAGTCGTTCGCATTTAACCCGGACCTGGTGCTGGTTGGACTGATGATCGTAATCATCTCGTGGTTCATGGAGATGGCTGTCGAGATACAAGAAGAGAACGAATTAACCGTCTGACGCGGAGAGGACTGGGGGGAGAAGAATCATGCCAATTGTCGTGAACCTCGATGTGATGCTCGCCCGGCGGAAGATGCGACTAAATACGCTGGCCGAACGAATCGGAATCACGCCGCCGAATCTCTCGGTGCTGAAGGCCGGCCGGGCGAAGGCCATCCGCTTCAGCACCCTGGAGCTGTTGTGCGAGGCGCTGGAATGCCAACCAGGAGACCTGCTGTCATTTGAAAAGACGGCAGGGAGGACGGATGCCGAACAAGCGGTCGAGGCGCCAGAGCTGACGGAGCTGTAAATAAAGCTCGTCACGGAATTTCACAAACCCACCAAGAACTTTGAGGAGAGATCGCATGAAAGCACTTATTTTCAGCGTAGCGAACGTATGCCTATTTGCCTGTTTTGCGAGTCCAGCGCAGGGGCCGAATGCAGGCCCAGTCGATACCGCATTTCAAAAGCAGCGGCTGGATACAGTCGCGAGCTCATATGCAAGAGGCAATGCCTTTATGGGCACCGTGCTCGTGGTGGACGGCGACCAAACGCTGCTCGAGAAGGGTTATGGAATGGCGGACCTCGAGTGGAACATTCCCAACGGCCCAGAGGTTGAGTACCCGCTCTGCTCCGTGACCAAGCAATTCACGGCCGCGTTGGTTCTTCTTCTCGAAGAGGATGGCAAGCTGAACATTGGCGACCCTGTAGGCAAATATCTGCCTGACGCCCCAAAAAGCTGGGAAAAGATCACGCTGGCGGAGCTGCTGGGACATACGTCGGGAATTCCGGACATCATCAACGATAAAGATTTCGGAACCTGGAGCGTGACTGCGCACAGCCCGAGCGAACAGCTCGCCCTGATCGGCGACAAGCCGCTCGACTTTGAACCGGGCAGCCAGTTCGAATACAGCAACTCGAATTACGTTGTGCTGGGTATGGTGATCGAAAAGGCCAGCGGAGAGAAGTACGGCGACATATTGCGGCGGCGGATTCTGATTCCGCTCGGCATGCAGCACTCGGGTCTGGACGCGGACGATTTGATTCTGCCCAAACGGGCGCAGGGCTACAACATGACGAGGAATGGCCTGGCGCCGGCACGGCCCGCAATGTCCATGAGTGTGCCGTGGGCCGCGGGATCGATGTACGCGACGACAGGAGATTTGCTGCGCTGGGAGCAGGGACTTTTTGGCGGCAAACTGCTGAGTGAATCATCGCTGAAGACGATGACCACGGCGGGCAAGGGCGGCTTTGGCCTGGGAGTGGAAGTGGCGGAGACGGACGGGTTGACGGTGATCAAGCACGGTGGAGGAATGCCCGGATTCAGCGCTCAGCTTACTTATGTGCCGGAGCGGAAGATTCTGGTGGCCGTGTTGAGCAACGTGTATGGGCCGGCCGCATCGGCAATGGGAGAGCAATTGCTGGACGTTGCGCTGGGCAAGCGGGTGGTGCTGGCGAGCGAACGAAAACCTGTTCCCATTGCAAAAAGCGAGTTGAACAGATTTGCGGGAGTGTATGACGTGGGGCCGGGATTCGCAATCACGATTGCTGTGGGCGAGGACTCGCTGACGGCGCAGGGCACCAATCAGCCCAAACCCATGGCCCTGATGTACCAGGGGGTCGTCGACGGTCACGCGCGTTTCTATGTGCCGCAGTTCGATGCGGAGCTTGAGTTTGTGACTGACGCGAGGGGTCAAGTGACTTCGCTGGTGCTGCATCAGGGGGGCGAGCACCCGGCGAAAAAACGCTGAAGGATTTTCTTCCGAGCCGAGCGGGTCACCTCGACGAGCGGCATGACCAACGCCATGAATCGATGCTACACGCGCGCCTTAGTCGAGCTTCGGGTGCAGCTTCTCAAAACCCGTCGCCCGCTGGTAAGCGTGCGAAAAAGCCGCCAGCTTCGAGTCCTGGTAAAGCGCGCCAAGGAAAGTAATCGACACGGGCGTGCCTGGGCCGCCAATGTTGTCGTGGTTGCCGTCGTCAACTGCGGGCGGCGGTGGAGCATCCGCGCCGCGCAGCCCGTTGGGCACAATCACGGCTGGGTTGCCGGTGAGGTTGGTTGCGATCAACTGCTCGTCGGTTGAAGGCGTGACGATGATGTCGACTTTTTCAAACAGCTTGGCAAACTGGCGCACGCCGAGCGTTCGCGCGCGATTGGCCTGGATGTACTCGACCGCCGGATAGAAGCGCGCGATGCGGAAGTCGTTGGGCCAGTCTTCGGGCCCCTGTTCGGTGAGCAGTTTGTCGCGCCCGCTCATGGTCAGGTCGTCGAATGCGGCCGCGGCCTCAGCCGTCAGCAGGGGAACCATCGCGTCCCATGGCAGCTTGGGCAGCTCGACCGGAATAAGAGCGACGCCCATCTTGGTCAGTTTGTCCAGCGCGGCCTGCTCGTATTTCTTGTCGTACGTGCGCCGCGTGTAGTCATCCTGCGCGGCGGCATTCGCGTCTTCGCGCTTCTTGGTTTCGTCGGGTGTTTCGTTGGGCGCGGCGTCCTTCAGTTGCAACGGCGGCAGCGGATCGAAGTCGCTCTTGAAGTAGCCGATGCGGAGATCGCGCCATTCGAATTCCGGATTCCAGTTGAAATCAACACTGGCCGCGGCAGACAGATCCTTGCCGTCGGGACCGTGGATCACGTCGAGCACCAGCGCGCAATCTTCCACGGACCGGCAAATCGGACCCAGCTTGTCCATCGTCCAGCTCAGCGCCATGGCGCCGGTGCGCGGAACGATGCCGAAGCTGGGCCGCAGCCCGGAACAGCCGCATCGCGTCGAGGGCGAGGAGATCGAGCCCAGCGTCTCCGACCCGATGGCAAACCCCACGCAGCCCGCGGCCACTGCGCTCGCCGAGCCAGCCGACGAGCCGCTCGATCCCAGCGCGGGATTCCACGGGTTGCGCGTGCGCCCGCCAAACCATTTGTCGCCCATGGCAAGAGCGCCGAGCGAAAACTTCGCCACCAGCACCGCGCCCGCCGCATCGAGCCTCTGCACCACAGTCGCGTCTTCATTGAAGGTCTGCTGCTCGAATCCGCCCGCGCCCCAGGTCGTCGGATAGCCTTTCACCGAAAGCAGATCCTTCGCGCCCCACGGAATCCCATGCAGCGGCCCGCGATAAAGCCCATTCTCCAGATCCTCATCGGCTGCCCTGGCCTGAGCGATCGCACGGTCCTCCAGCAGCGTGATCACGAAATGGAGTTTGGAGTCGTAGCGCTTCAAGCGATCGATGTACATCTGAGTAAGCGCGACGGATGTTATCTTGCGATTCCAGATCAGGCCGGCCAGCTCGAGTACCGTGGCAAACGCAAGGTCCTCAAGGTTCGCGGGTGCTCGCGGCTCGCCGCTGGATTCGGCGTCGTTAAAAACGAGTTGCGGAGTCGCGCCCTCGAATGCGACGCGGCTCTCCGCGGGTTTCGCCGGCGGTCCTGGATGAAATATGTAGGCCGGAGGGATGGAATTTTCGAGTTTCAACGCGCGAATCTGCGCGTAAGCATCGCGCTGGTCGTTCAGCCCGCCGAGCATCATCTTCTTCTGCTCGTCAGTAAATGGACCCACGCCCGCCAGTTCAGTCGCCCGGTCAATCATTTCCGGAGTAATCTTCGGCAGCGTTGGAGCTTTGGTGTCGTTGGCCGCTGTGGGGCTTGTCGCGGGATTGGCGATGGGATTCGCGGCTGCGCTGGAAGCGGGATTCGCCGCGGGCGCAGCCTCATGCGCTTGCGCGGCAAGTGTGTAAAGGATTCCCGGCAGCAGCGGCGATGCGATCCCCGCTTTTGTGCATGCGTTCAAAAACATCCTGCGGTCGAAGCTCATGCGACGGATGGTAAATTGCGCGGCCCCCATGGGCAAAATGCGCGGCGCCAGGGAAAAAGTTTGCGGTGGAAAACTATCGCTTGACATATTCCCATATGAGAATGTATTGTCCTCTCCATGGCCAGGGCTGCAACCACTTCCGATGCCTTTAACGCCGTCGCCGAACCCCGTCGCCGCCAGATTCTGCTCTATCTGGCACACGATGAGCGCCAGGTGGGCGAGATTGTTACGGCCATCGGCCTCGACCAGCCATCGGTTTCAAAGCACCTGGGCGTGCTGCGCAGCGTGAATCTGGTGCGCGTGCGGCGCAACGGCCGCCACAGGCTCTACCGCACCAACGCCGCCGCTATCCGTCCACTGCACGAGTGGACTGAGACTTTCGAGCAATACTGGCGGCACCAGCTCAACCGGGTAAAGGAGCGCGCTGAAGCGCAGGCAAATCCCAAGCCCCTAGCGAAATAACCGGGCCCGCAAGCCCCAAAAAATTCCCCAAGGAGGATGTATGACAACGATGACCGCTCCCGATATCGAATCCCTGACCCTCAAGATCGAGCAGGAGACCCGCGTCAAGGCTCCAATCGACGTAACTTTTGCTGCCCTGCTGGAAGAGCTGGGCTCAGCGGGCATGAGGCCCGATGGAACCCCAATGGATATGAAGATCGAACCCGTGCCCGGCGGCCGCTGGTACCGCGACCTGGGTGATGGCAACGGGCACTACTGGGCCACCGTGCAGTCAATCAAGCGCCCCTCGCTGCTCGAGTTCTGCGGGCCGCTCTTCATGTCGCAGCCCGTCTCAAACAACGTGATCTACAGGCTCAGCCAGGATGGCGATGAGACTGTGATTAAGTTCTGCCACTCCGCCTTCGGTCCCATTCTGGAAGATCACCGCAAAGGTGTTGTTGGCGGCTGGAATCACATTCACGAAAATGTTCGCAAGCGCGCGGAAAAGCGCAAATCGTAAGCCACGAGTTCGTGCGACATTTTCTGAAGCCTGATTCACGCGTCCTTGTCACTAACTCTTGATCGGGGCACGGTTTCAGCCGCGCCCGAACCTAACCCAGTTCCTAAAGGAGAATTCACATGCCCGTAACAGAAGCAGTTGCCACTCCGTCTCTTGCGCAGGCCATGCTTGCCGAGTTTGAATCGCAGGCCCCCATCACGCGCAAGTTCCTCGAGCGGCTGCCTGAAGACAAGCTCACATGGAAGCCTCATGAAAAATCCATGACCGCCGGCCAGCTGGCCTTTCATCTTGCGACCGTTCCCGGCGGCATTGTTCAGTTTGTGCAGAGCAATCCCGCGCAGGCGCCAAAGTCCTTTGAATTTCCGCAACCCGCAAGCCGCGCGGAAATTCTCAAGGCGTTCGACGAGAACGTCGTGACGGTCCGCAGCCTGTTGCCGAAATTCGACGACGCGGCCATGAAGGAAAGCTGGCGCATGTTAGCCGGCGACAAGGAATTGTTCGCCCAGCCACGCGGCGAGTTCCTTCGCGACGTGATGCTCAGCCACTGGTATCAGCATCGCGGCCAGTTCAGCGTCTATCTGCGCATCTTGAACGTCGCCGTCCCTGCAAGCTGGGGCCCCAGCGCCGATGAGCAGCCGCCGTTCATGCAATAGCCGAATGAACAAAGGGCGTAGCGTCCAGCGCGGGCGCTGCGCCCTTTGTTGGGAGGCGTAATGTCCATCCGATTCACACGGTCCGCAACCATCCCTGCCGCGCCCATTCAAGTTTATGAAGCGTGGCTTTCGAGCAAGGGCCACACGCAAATGACCGGCTCCGCGGCCAAAGCCTCGGCCCGCGTTGGCGGCGCGTTCTCTGCGTGGGACGGCTACATTTCCGGCAAGAACCTGAAGATCAAGCCGGGGAAGCAGATCGTCCAGTCGTGGCGGACTACAGAATTTACGGCTGCCGATCCCGATTCGCAGATCGAAATCCTGCTCGAAAAGGCGCCACGCGGCACGAAGCTCACACTGTGCCACACGAACGTCCCTGACGGCCATACTGGCTACCGCACCGGCTGGGGCACGCACTACTTCGAGCCTATGAAGAAGTACTTCAAGGCCAAGACAAAGTCCGCGTGACTTCGCAGTCTCGGTCTGCCGGATCTCGTGCATTTCCCCAGCAAATGCAACCGTTCGCTCCGCGAGCTTGCCTGTCCGTTTAGCATGGCAGCAGTGGAGTAAGCCTTCCTTCATGAACAAGGCAGCGTTTCTCGATCGCGACGGAGTCATTAACCGCAAGGCCCCTGAGGGGCAGTACGTCACTCGCTGGGAAGAGGTTGAATTTCTGCCCGGAGTGGCCAGCGCGATTTCTATGCTGAATCGGGCCGGGTTTCGCGTGATCGTGGTCAGCAATCAGCGCTGCGTTGCGAAAGGGCTCGTGACGACCGAGGAAGTGGAAGCGCTCCATAAAAAAATCTGCCGCGAGCTAGCCGACCAGGGCGCCGTTATTGATGCTGTGTATTTCTGTCCGCATGAAGCGGGGCACGGATCAGGGCACGAATCGCCGCCATGCAGTTGCCGCAAGCCGGCGCCGGGCATGCTGCTGACCGCAGCAAAGGATCATCAAATCGATCTCCATGCTTCATGGATGATTGGCGATTCGGCGGCTGATGTTGCCGCCGGCAAAAGCGCGGGATGCAGGACCGTTCTTATCGGCAGAATCGACAATTCCGCCGCAGCCGCTCCGGACTTTGTTGCGCAATCGCTGCTCGATGCTACTCAGAAGATTCTCGAGCTGGATGGCCTGTCGCTTAGAGCGGAACCAGAGTAACCGCGTCCTTTCGGGTTCTGGTGCAGGGTCGCCGCTCCCTGATGGTCGCGTCGACTTGAATTCGGCGCTTCCGGGATATACCTACACTGGTTCCGCTGTAAGGCTTGAGCATCGGCAGAAATTCGCCATCGAGTCCGCCCCGAACAGTCCATGAACGAATTTCGGAACGATGCCCGCTACTTTGCCACTTCGCCGAGCAGTGCCTCAGCGCGGTGCAGCGCGTCGCGGCGTTTCTGTTTCTCGCTTTCGATGTCTGCAGGCGCCCACGTCGACCCGCCGATGCGCCGCGATGTATCGCTCAGCCGCTGCTCGAATCCCTTGTCCAGTCCGGCCAAGTCGGCTTGCGCTCGCGCCAGCACCTCGTGAAAGTGCGCAAGCTCCGCGTCAATGCGCCCGGGATAGTAACTCAACCGGTCGCCCGTCTGCATCGCGTCAACAAGAGCATTAGAGGGCCCCGCAACCGGCCCGGTCTGCTGCAGCGCATCGTCGACGCCGCGCAGTCGCGTCATCGCGCCAGGAAACCCGTCAAGCTCGGCGCGGCGGATGAGGAGGTCGAGTGGTCTGCGAACCTCGACGACCACCTTGGCAGCGACGCTCCCGCTCGGCACAGGAATCACAGTGGTCAGCGTGTTGCCTTCGAAGGTCCAACCTCCAGTTTCGCCGGGCTTAGCAAATCCTACTGACTTGCCGTTGACCGTCACGCTGACTGGAGGCCAGTCGCTCGGCAGCCGCACTTCGTATCCGCGCGTCTTCAGCATTCCGGGATAGCTGCCCTCCACGGGTCCAATCTCGACTCGCAGCGTATCGCCGTCCTCAGTTGCTTTGATCGGTGTCCGCGCGAACACGCCGCGTTGATACTCAACCGACACGCCCGAATCCTCGTAGACCGAATAGTTCGAGCTCGCACCCGGCGCGAGCGGCCACACGTTTGCAATCAGCGGATCGACAGGCTTTTCGCCAGTGTGCAGCATCGCCGGCTGCATGGGGAGGATCGTGCCAGCGCGAACATAAACGGGAATCTGATCGATCGTGAAACTGCGATCGACACTCACCGGTCCCGCAAAATGTTTTCCTGTTGGCCATTCGATCCAGTCGCCCCCTTGCGAATCGGATTTGGGCAGCCAAACCTGCTCCGTCGCCAGCCCTGAAATTTTATCCGCGGGAGCAGTTACAGGGCTCACGATCAACTGGTCGCCGAACAGATATTCGTTTTTGCTTGTATAGGCCGCGTCGTCTTCCGGCCAGTCGTAATAAAGCGGGCGGAAAAACGCGATGCCGGTGTCGTAGGTGCGCCGCGCCTCGGTGTAGAGGTAGGGCTGCATCGCTTCGCGCAACTGATAGGCCGACCGCATCACCGCCGAATACGGCTCGGGATACGCCCAGATTCGCCGCTCCGAATCCGGATTCTTCGTGGTGTGCGTGCGCAGAATCGGGCTGAATATGCCGAATTGAATCCATCGCGTGTACAGCTCCGGATCGACCGCGCCCGGCATGTGGCCGCCGATGTCGTGGCTCCAGAAGGCGTAGCCCACGTTGGCCGCCGTCGCCGTAAACCAGGGCTGAAACGCGAGCGAGTCCCACACCGAAATCGTGTCGCCGGAAAATCCAATCTGATAGCGATGATTTCCCAACCCGCCCCAGCGATGAAACAAGAGCGGCCGCTTGCCCTCGCGCTGCTGGTCAGTGAAATGAACATAGTTCAGCCACCACGTCGGGTTCACGCCCGGCAGGTCAGTGGTTGACTGCTGCTGCCAGTCGAGCCACCAGAAATCGACGCCCTGTTTCTCCAGCGGATGCAGCACCAGGTTCAGATAATTTGTCGCCCACTTCTTGTCAGTCGGGTCGAACGGCAGATATTTTTTTGTCGCGGGGTCGATGCCCATCGCGCGCGCCATCGCCGGATACGCCTGCTCCCACGGCTGGATGCCCGACGCCGGATGCAGATTCATCGTCGTCTTCAGCCCATCCTCGTGCAGCTTTTTCAAGAACGCATCGGGATCGGGAAACAGCACCTTGTTCCATGTGTATCCAGTCCACCCGAGCAGCCCGCCCGACTGATCTTTATCACCCATGGCTCGCAACTGCTCGTCGCTGATGTGCCAATCCATGTCGATCACCAGCACGTCGAGCGGCGTATCGTTTTGCTTGAAGTTCCGTACCAGGTCGTCTAGCTCCGCGTCGGTGTACGCCCAGTAGCGCGACCACCACACTCCGAATGCAAATCGCGGCGGCAGCGGAATACGCCCGGCCACGCGCACGAAATCGCCCAGCGCCTTGCGGTAGTCGTGGCCGTAGCCGAAGAAATACCAGTCGGTATACGCGCCTGGATGCTCGTTTGCCGGCCGCTCCATCACCCACGGCCACTCGCTTTTTTCGCCATTGAGAAAACGAAAGTCAGCTGAGTCGAAGAGCGGTCGCGTGGAATCGTCCACCAGCGCCCATCCCGACCGCGACACAAGCCCCTGCTCGATCGGTTCTTCTGTCTTGGACCCGCGCGCGGTGTCGAGCGTGCGCGTTGTGCCCATCAGGTTAGCGGGATCGCTGTCGCCAGGGTGCCAGACGACCTGCTTGCCGTCAACAGTGAGGGTGGTGGAGAGATTGTTCGCGGTGAAAGGCCCTTTCGCGTCCGGAGCTCCGTCAACGGTGTACATAAAGTCAAGCACGTCGGTCTTGATCTCGAAGGTCCCGATCTTGCCGGCATACTCAATCCTCGAGAAAAACTTCGGCACCGGCAGCCTTCGATTGATAAACACAAACGAAGCGTGATCTTCGAATTTCCCGTTCGCCGACCACTCCATGCGAATCAATTGCGGCGTCAGCACCGTGAATCGCGCGTGGCCCACAGTGACCACCGCTTTCGGATCGGCCACTGGATCATCTGGCAGCGCCGAAACAGCCAGATGCCTCGCCCCTGTTTGAGCCGCCCCACCCTGCGCGTTCGACTTCGTCGCGCCCGCGCATCCCACTGCCACAACCGCAATCGCTAACCAACGCCAGAACACTCGCATCGTCGCTCCCATTTCCGCTCCACCGGGAAGGGTACCACCACACGCGGAACTCCCGCCCCGCTCATGCGATCGAGGCCGCTATCATTGGATCAGCACGCACCCACCCAGCGCGCGGATCGATGACCCCCACCATCTTCATCTCGGCAGGCGAAGCCAGCGGCGAGCACTACGGCGCTCTCCTGGCTGACTCGATCCAGCAACGATTTGCTCTGAAGGGCGAGAGAGCGGTGCTGATCGGAATGGGCGGCCCGCGTATGGCAGCCGCCGGGGTCGACTGCATCGTCCGCGCCGAGGACATGGCAGTCATGGGCTTCAGTGAAGTGGTCCTGCATCTGCCCCGCATCTACGGCGAGTTCCGCAAGCTTAAACGCGCCATTCGCACCCGCCGGCCGAGTCTCGCGGTCCTGATCGACTTTCCTGAGATACACTTCCGCCTCGCCCGCGAGTTTCACCGCCTCGGAATTCCCGTCATCTACTTTGTGAGCCCGCAGCTGTGGGCCTGGAAGCAGCACCGCATTAAGCTTGTCCGCGAATACGTCCGCCGCATGCTGGTGATATTCCCGTTTGAAGAGCAGTACTACCGCGATCGCGGCGTGGATGCCGAGTTCGTCGGCCACCCGTTGGCCGATCTGCCCCAACCGACGATCACACGCGAGCAATTTGCCGCCGAAAACGGCCTCGACCCCGCAAAGATTTGGATTGGTCTGCTTCCGGGCAGCCGTCTCCGCGAAATCGAAGACCACCTGCCGACGATACTGGAAGCTGCTCGCGCTATCGCGCCACACCCAACGCGAAATACGCCTGCCGCAAATCCGGCTTCTACGCCGCCGGATTACGAATTTCTCATTCCTCTGGCGCCCACGCTCGATGCCTCCCAGCGAAATTCGGTGTTCAAGCTGGCCCAGGCTAGCGGGCGCGACTCGTCAGTGCGATTCGTCAACGATGCCCGCGCCGCCCTCTTCCACGCCCGCGCTTCCATCGTCGCCAGCGGCACCGCAACCGTTGAAGCCGCCCTCATCGGCAACCCCTTTGTCGTCGTCTACCGCGTCTCGGCGCTCACGTTTGCGATTGCGAGGCGCATGGTTAAAGTTCCCCATGTGGCCATGGCCAACCTAATCGCAGGCAAACGCGTGGTTCCGGAGCTCATCCAGCACGACTTCACGGCGACAAATATCGCCCAACAACTCAGCCCCCTGCTACCCGACGGCCCGGCTCGGGAGTCCATGATGATGGAGTTGGCAGCCGTTCGGGAGGCGTTGCAGGTAGGTCCGGCCGGTCAAGTCTCGCAAACCGGGGCGGCGCAAGGCGTGACTTCGCAAAGAGGGGTCGCGCAAACCGCCATCGAAAGGGTAGCGGCTATCGTAGTTAGAGAGGTCGAAGCAGCTTATCCGGAGTCGGCGCAAGAGGCGGCAGCGCAAGAATACTGGCCCTGAAGCTATTCGGAGTTTTCCCCAACCCGCCGAAATCTGCTCAAGAACGAGCGCTGAATCGGCGGCAGCACAATGAGCGATCGAATGAACGAGAACGAGAGAAATTTGAAGCAAAGTTTGCAGCCCAGTTTCGAGCCAGTATCCCAGAGCCCAAGCCAACGCGGCGCAATTCGCGGTACATTTGGCCGCGCCGCATATGCCCTCGTCTCTGCGCTCATGTCTGTGGTCGTGGCCGCAGCCCTCTTCTCAGTCGCCGCCCCCTCCGCATCCGCGCAAATCGCGCGCCCGGCTCTCAACATCACCGGCTACGTGATTGACGCCGAGCTCGACACCGCGTCGCATCACCTGACCGCCACCGCCCAGGTGACCTTCACCGCGCCATCGAACCTTGACGTGGTCACGTTCGGCTTTCATCCCGCGCTCAAAGTCACCAAAATTACCGACGACGCCGGCAAGGTGCTTGAGGCCGAGCGCACCGCCGACGGCTCCATTCGAGTCACCGCGAACACGCCCTTCGTTGACGCCCAGCCAGCCCACTGGACCTTCGTCTACGACGGCGTTATCACCGGCAACGAAGACGGTCCCGTTGAAGGACTCAAGCTCGCCGCTATACAGGAGCCCATCAGCTACCTGCTTTACGCCGCGCGCTGGTTCCCCTCCACCGGCTTTATGACGGACCGCTTCACTGCCGAAATGCACATCCGCGTTCCGCAGGGGATGCGCGCCTTCGCGAGCGGGACAGGCGGATCAAGCGGCGCCTCGAAGCCCGTGACCCTCTCAAGCGGCAAGTCCGGCGATGAGTATGACTTCAGCTGGGCCAAGCCCGGCTTTCCCGGAACCGTGATCGCAGGTCGCTTTCTGCCACCCGTCTCAGTCGGCGCAGGCAACGTGAAGGTCTACGTCACCATCACTCATCAGGCCTCGGCCAACCAGCTGGCGCAGGCCGCCACCAGCGAGTACAACTTCTTTACCGACGAATTTGGCCTGCCGCCCACGCCCCGCATCAACATCGTGGAGCTACCCGACGACACCCTGCCCGCCGTCTACGCGCCAGAGATCGCGGCCATCATGGGCTCCCGCATCGGCGACAAATCCGGCATTCGCCTGCTGGCCAACACCATCGCCCACCAGTGGTGGGGACTCGAAGTCAGCCCCAAAACCCTCGACGACGCCTGGATCACCAACGGCATGTCGCGCTACGGCGAGCTGATGTACGTCGAGGACCAGAGCGGCGCGAGCGCCATGAAAGCCGCTATGTCAGACGTGGCCGCCGGCGCTCTCGCCTATGACACCACCCCCCTCACAAGTGTCGGCCGCATGGACCCTTTCTCGCCCCAGTTTCAGTCGATGACTTTGGAGAAGGGTGCCATGATCTTCCATATGCTGCGCTGGGAGGTGGGTGACAAGCCCTTCCTCGACATTCTCAAAAGCACGCTGAGCCAGTATGCCGGCGGCTCCATCCGCACCGGCGACCTCGAGAAGGTAGCCGAAGCCGAGACCCAGCAGGAGCTGGTGCCCTTCTTTTCGCAATGGATCGACGGCACCGGCGCGCCCACCTTCGCCAACAAGTACTCCGTCTATCGCCTCGGCAACAACAAGGGCTTCCGCACTATCGGCGAAATCAACCAGGATCTTGACCTGTTTCGCATGCCCGTGGATCTGCGCATTGAGACCGACGGCAAAACCGAAAACAAGAGGATCGAAGTCGTCGGTACTGACACGCAATACGTCGTTGACACCTTCGGGCGTCCCCGCCGCATCAGCGTCGATCCCAATGACTGGGTGCTCAAGGCCTCGCCCGACCTTCAGGTCCGCATCTCCATCCTCAAGGGCCAGCAACTAGTCGCGCAGAGCGATCTTCTGGGCGCCGTCGCTGAATATAAAAAAGCCCTCCAGGCGAACTCGCAAAGCTCTCTGGCCAACTATCGCATCGGCGAGGTGCTCTTTACCCAGTGCAACTACCAGGCCAGCGTCAACGCCTTCCGCGATTCCCTGCGCGGCGATGACGAGCCGCCGTGGACTGAGGTCTGGGCCCACATCGCCGTCGGCAAAATCTTTGACATTACCGGCCAGCGCGACCGCGCCGTCGGCGAGTACCGCCTCGCCGTCCAGACCAACGACAACACCCAGGGAGCGGTGAACGAAGCTCGCCAGTACCTGCAAAAGCCCTTCGCCCAGCCCGACGGCGTTTGCTCGCACTAGAGCAGAATCCGAGTAACAGTGCCCTCTCTGGAACCGTGCAGGGTGGCTTTTTCTTGTTGAAAAAGCCACTCAGGCGAGGTGCATCCGGGTACATCTACTCGGATTCTGCTGTAGCCGAGGATGCTGGCCCAGGCCCATTAGCAATTGACCGAAGCGGGGAATGGAACTTCAAGGGGGAAAGACGGCAATTTTGGTGAAAAAGAGCGCTTCGGGGAAAGTCGATTCAGGTTCTCGCCAGCCTGCCTCAAGCAAGTCCGCATCGAGCACGTCGGCATCGAGCCTGATCGACGCGAGAATCCGTGAGCTTAGCGACTGGCGCGGAGAGATGCTCTCCCGCTTGCGCGCATTGATCAAGCAAGCCGACCCGGAAGTCGTCGAGGAGTGGAAGTGGGGGATCCCCGTGTGGTCGCACGACGGGATCATCTCGACCGGCGAGACCTACAAGAAGGTCGTCAAAATGACCTTCGCAAAAGGCGCGTTTCTTGACGATCCCGCGGGCCTTTTCAATTCGAGTCTCGAAGGCAGAGTCCGGCGCGCCATCGACTTCCGGGAAGGCGAAAAAATTAACGAGAAGGCTTTGAAAGCGCTTATTCGCGCAGCCGTGGCGTTGAACAAGGCCAAGGCCGCACGCTAATAAGTGTTGCCTTCCCGTTGTGACGTGTCCACACACCAGCTCGACAATACGGTAACGCACGGGTTACCATTATACGATGATCGATGTCCGCGAATACGTGGACGCGCGGGGCCGCAATCATTACCGCCAGTGGACCTTAAAGCTGGACCCGGTTGCGAGAGTAAGAGTTGACAAGGCGGTGTTCCGGCTCGGCGAAGGAAACTTCTCTGCTGTGAAGCCGGAAGGCGAGGGAGTTTCGGCGTTGCGGCTTGATTTTGGTCCAGGTTACCGGGTCTACTTCGCGAACGATGGCAAACAGCTCGTGATTCTGCTGGCTGGCGGAAGCAAAAGGCGGCAGCAGGAAGATATTCAGCTGGCACGACGCCTTTGGACTGAATACAAGAGGCGCAAGAAGCTGGAGGAATGATGGCGCTCACACGAAGTTTTCGGGAATCTGTAATGGAGGAACTGCGCGAAAAGGACTATCGCCGTGCGTTTCTCGGCGAAGCCATCAACGATATGCTGGCCGGCGATCTGGACTCGGCAAAGATGGTTCTTCGCGAGTACATCAACGGGACCGTCGGATTTATCAAGGCGGGGAAGGCGCTTCGCCGCTCTCCAAAGAGCCTGATGCGCATGCTCAGCGCCACAGGCAACCCGCAGGCGCGAAACCTTCTGGAGCTGGTCGCCTATCTCCAAAAAGTAGAGGGAACCACTGCCGAGGTCCGCCTGGCAGAAAAGGCCGCGTAGAGGGTTATCGTAGACGGCTATTCGGAGCTCGGCGAGGACAATTCCGAAGCAGGCCGGGAAACGGACGAACCCGCGCCCCTCAGGCGCCTCATTCGCCCCCCCAAAAAATCCGGGCCCTGAGGCCCGGATCCTGAACGCTGAGTGTGGGCTAGCTATTATTGGCTACTGGCTATTGGCTATTGGTTGCTGGCTAAAAGCAGTCTCGGCTGTTTTCCCAACGAGAGAACCTGCAGGTCCACGTGGGCCAGGCCGTTCCAGGTCATTCCCAGTTTCAGCGCCGCGCCATAAGAGAGGTCGATAATCCGGCCCTCGTCGACCAAGTCGCCGCGATCGGTAATTCGGACCACAACCGACCGGTGGTTGTGAACGTTCACCACCCGCACAATCGAGCCAAAGGGGAGCGAGGGGTGGCAGGCCGTCATGGCGTACATATCGTAGGTCTCGCCGCTGGCCGTCTTGCGTCCGTTGAAGACGCCGCCATACCAGGAGGCGACTCCATGGATCCGGTCGTTCCAGCTCTTTGCGGCTGCGGTTGGGGCGCTCTGGGGGATCTGGGGTTCCTTGTCAGCGAGCGAAGCCGGGGTTGCGAGCGAAGCCGGCGACGCGCTCGCTGCAGGGGGAGCCGCAGGCGCGATGGAGACTGGTCTGGGAAGACCCGCATCCGCTTGCACTGTGCGCGCCGAAAACAGGACTACCAGCGCCACCATTGCAACGGCGGAGACACCGGCCAGGAAACAGATCCATAGCGGTGCCTTGCGTCTTAAGTTGCGTGTTTTCCTTTTCATAACCATTTGCCAATTTTACTAGATCGCCACTGGCTTGCCTCGCATGTTGTCAAGATCGACAAGAGGGTTTTTGTTGAAAAAATGCCGAAAGGCCCGCCGCTTCCGATAAGGTATTCATCCTGTTTAGGTTACAAATTGTGCCGGAAATGGCGCGATTTGTCCTATTTTGGGACACGATTTCCGTGCAAAATAGGGCGCAAATAGGCAACTTGGCACTCCGTGTGCGCATCGGGAGGATAGAGTACAGAAATAAAAGGAGTTACCGATGAAATTTGCCCGCGCCTGCCTTTGCCTCGTTGTAGCTGTTGGATGCGTCACTTCGGCCAACGCTGTCGCTCAGAATTCGGCCCACGATCGAGTTGGCCCGGTGCCGCCGGCGATTTTGGCCGCAAAGTCCATCTTCGTTTCAAATGCCGGTTCCGACAGCGGGCTGTTTCCTTCGCCCTTTACGGGCGATCCGGACCGCGCCTATACGGAGTTCTACGCGGAGCTCAAGGCCACAGGCGACTACCAACTGGCAGATGATCCGTTGCAGGCCGACCTGGTGCTGGAATTGCAATTATTCGCACCCAATGGCCCCACTAACCCGAACAAAATAAACGGCGCGGCCGACCCGCTGCCCAGGTTCCGGCTCACAGTCTATGACCGCAAAACCCACTACATACTGTGGACGGTAACGGAGTCAATCGAGGCTGCCGGCTCGCAGAAGGCCCATGACAAGACCTTCGATCAGGCGCTCACCGAGGTCCTCAACGAATTCTTATACATTGCAGGAAAAACCCGGACTCCCCCGAACTGAAATATTTTTTGGGGCTGTCCTAGATAA